>JBFWNG010000009.1:0-160828 GCA_050251195.1 Oligoflexales bacterium | reverse complement strand
GCAGATCCCAATAAGGCGCAGGGAGTGATCCCTAGAAAAGACGCCGGATATATGAACGCATCTTATTCTATCGAATCAATTGTAAAGGAACCCCTTGACGGTGCGGCTGGACCATATATGAGTTGATTGAGGGTTTTTTGCTTTGCAAAAAACGACTGTCCCCCCTTAATCCACTGGTTACTTTTCTAGCTTGCGAGTAACGGGAATGAGTTGAACGGTGAGGCTATAAACTTCGTTCCGATTGCCTGTCTCCAGCAGTTCGGAAAGCTGTCTGCGAAAATTCTTTATCAGCGCTTTTGCTTCGGAGAGTCTTTCTCTGTCGATGGCCATGACCATGCCTGTGATGTCGCGTTCGGCAACCGGAATTTCATCGAGCGCTTCAATGCCCTTGTCGAGGTATTGCTTATGCGCCTTGCGCAAGGCGTACGAAATCACGTCGTGAGTTGTGGTAACGTTCTTATGCGTCGCCTTAATACCCTTAGCTGGGTCGTCTTGCACGAGCCCAAGTCGGCGCAATCGCGCGACGGCTTGTTCCGCCTCCTCGGTTGTAATTCCGAGGCGGTCACCGATCCAAGCCAATTGATTTGTAAAATCTTCGGTCTCCGTGAGACTCAGGATGGCGTAATGATGCCAATTCGAAATGAGTTCAAACATGTCGGGATCGATATGCGCCACATCCCACGGGGTTTCCGTAAGCTCGAGGGTTTCGTTTCGCTCTCGTCGAATAAGGTTGAGAAAAATATCTCGCGCATCCGGCGGAAAACCCATCTTTAGTGCGACTTTTTCTCCGATCGCTACTGTTAACACCCTCTTTTTTCCCAAGTACTCGGAGAGTTTGCCGGGCGACAACCCAAGATTCTTAGCATAGCCTCGAAGGGAGTAATGGGGATTCTTGGCCTTCCGCGCGTAAAATTCAGCGCTCAGCCACTCGTCAGGCGGCGAGAAATAAAAATCTTTGAGGTCGATATTGTACATAGTGATGCCGTGCTAGCCACCTTACATTCTAACCCAGTTGCGGAGGCAAAAACTGCAACGGGCAAAAATCGACCAGGCAACGTTTTCCTGACCCCCTCCCCCTCGTGGGTTCTACGTTATGATAGAAAGTGGAGGGATTCTCTTTTGCGTATTTTTCCGTATATCACCATTTTGTTTATCCTCGCCGGTTGCAAAACCGTGGCCGGCAAGTCAAAACCGTCGTCGGCAGGCGGTGAATATGGCAACGGAACTGGTCGACCCATGTTGGCCTGGTTTGTCGACAGAAGCCGTACGGTGCAATATTGCGTGGAGACCAGCCCGGATTTTGGGATAGATCGAACAACAATATTGCAAAGTGTGGATCAAGCCATCAACACATGGACTTCCTTTATCAAAAGTAGAGCTATCCATACGATATACGACCAGGATGATGCCTTCCGCCCAGATCTTTATCGCGGACGTAACTCTCTCGCGTTGAAGTACGCCTACCAAGACTCTTGTGAAAAGAGTGATCTCCGCTTTTTTATCGGGGTCAATGACAAGCCGGAAATTCAAACCGCAAAGGGCAACTTTTTTGAGCCCATCTCCTTTGCCGAGCGCACCGACGAAGATTTCCGGGAGAACGTGAAAGCAGGATGGGGAAACGGTTTTGTCTGGCTTGCCCCATCCTCGGAAATGCCTGATCCCAAATATTGGACTAACCAGCCAAAAAGACTAATCGGCATGCTCATTCACGAAATGGGCCATGTTTACGGCGTTCCGCATTTGGACGGGACTATCATGATGTCCGAGATCTATGCATTCCTTCTCAACGAAAAAAATCAATCCAGATGGGACCAGATAGAACATTCAAGATTGATTTTCTTTGGGCAAACGAAAATGACTTTGCAATCCGAGCCACTCAACCAAACACCGGAACTTCGTCGATTGTTCTCAGCTCTGGTGGGACGCCAACCTCAAGGGACAATTCGCTCCAGCTTTCTCCATGATCCCACCAAAGGAAGAGAGTTCTTGAAGGATTATGTGGTGTTAAGCAATCTAAAAAAATACCTCTTCGGCGAAAAAGTGCCCCCTGAATCGTTGTATGACGATTTTATCACACTGACGGATGAAAAAGGCACCGCGAAGATTTCGTATGATCTCTACTTTAAAGACAGCGGCGTCATCCAAAACGCGATGTCCGCCGTTTGGTATTTTGACGGAGAGTATATTCAACAAGCTTTCAACAGATCCGATTTCTTTTGGGTGCAAAACCTCGCGGCCGACGGAATTCGATATGGATCCCTATCACCCCAGCCAACGCCTTCTCGAACGATAGAGGCAAACCTTGAGATCAATGTCTCAAACCAGTTTCCTCTCCGCATAGTGGTTCCCGACGGTGAAACGGAAAAATTGACAGAGATATTTCGCGTTTCCGACCTAGTGAAATATAATGGAGTTTTGCAAACACCATGAAACGCCATATATTCATTTTTGTCTTAGCATGCGTGTCATTTAGCACTTCGACCTTCGCCGGCAACGAGCTTCCCAATGGCGGCCAGACTCAAGCCATTTGGTTTAACGGCACAAGGCCAGCGGTAAACTACTGTGTTAAGTTCAACCAAAATTTTGGAGTGCCGCGCGACGTCGCCTTGGAACAAATTTCTCGGGCAACCGACATTTGGCAGAAGTATCTATCCGAACATGTCCTATTTGACCCGTCTTTCATGCAAAAGCATGCGCTAAAACTGGAAGACGTCGTGACGACGAAATTTCAACTGCAGGTCGAATGCACGAAAGAGACCGATCTGGTTTTTTACCTCGGTGATATACCGGATGAACTCAAAGCAACAAACGCGACGCTCGGCGGGAGCATAGCGTTGACTCACCTTCGAGCTCGGGACCCCAAAGGCTGGGGCACCGGACTTGTTTGGCTGGCGTCACAAGCAACCATTGATCCGACCCTCAAGCTTCCTCTCTGGGAAGTAACACGGCCCAATGGAGAAAAATTGTACCATTTCCTATTAGGAACCCTTCTCCATGAGATCGGACACCTCTTCGGCTTTCAGCACGTTTCTCAAACCATCATGAGTGAAGACATCAAGGCTCATATGCTTCGAAGCTCTAAATCCGGCGGGAACGAAAACCCCGATTTGTCGCGGTTCTTCCGGCTCATGCAAAACATTGACCATGAACAGGGTCTGTTAGTTTCATCAAAAATTTTAGAAAATACGACGGGCTTTTTCACAAACGACCTCCCGAAAGTATATGACGCCATCAAAGAGCTAACAGGGAAGAATATTGTACCCGAAAGTTGGTTTATGACGCTCCTGGTGCCTAATCTTCTGAAGATTGCCGACGAAGGTCAAAACGGCGAAGCCACATTCTGGCTCACAGTCAATACCTCAGAGGGTGAGTTTAAGACAACCTACCCGATTAAAATCTTCGGCGGTAGTTGGGCAGGCAATGAAATCATAAAGACCCAAAAGGTGATTCATAACGGCAACGATTTAGGTCTTCCGCCACAAGGCCCTCGCAGCGGAGTCCTGTACGGTGTCATTAGCAGCAATGGAAAAAAACATCGCGTCAATATTCTCATCAATCAGGCCCAAGGCACACCCTACACAGTTCTTTTTATCAACCCAGAGAAACGCCTCGTCGCGCCAATCTTCCGAGCAGAACGACCGATGGAGGGGGAAGTTGAGGAGCCCGAGTTCTAAGGCAAAGCACGTTAAGAGTCCAAAGCTGTTTGTTCGCGTAAACCATAAGCTCTGCAATTTATCACAATGCAGATGCCGCTGTAATGAGTCAGCATGGCTTAGAAGCTCGGAGGGCTACCCCTCTCTGCGTCAAAAGGTCGCCCGTCAAGTGAGTTCCCAAATATGCGAAAGATTCCGTTCTCGCCGTGGCATTCGAAAACCGCGGTTTCCTTGTATTCTCCGTAAGCAGCGCCATAGAATCTCTTTATTCCCCGAGGACAGCCTTCGATCGGGAAGTCATCCCACGTTCCCGATGCGTACAGACATTCAAAGGAGCTGCCTGTCGCTGATCGGCTTTCAAGTTGCACGGCACTATAAACTATGTCCGTGTATGTAAGATTCCCGAAGCATACGTCGGTAATTGACGAACCGCTCGACTTGCTCGGTCCGCACCATTCCCATTCAAACGTCACGTCCTCGCCATTTTGACAAGGGCCCGTTTCCGCAAAACCATTAAGAGGAGCAAAAAAGAATAATCCAAGAAACAGAGTGAGTCGTCGCATTTTGTTTCCTTTTAGTGAGCGTTTATGGCGCAAATCGTCCAACCTATGCCATAAAGTGTTCCTTCGGAAAATTCAAATGAAAACCCTCATGCGACGAACCTCAGGGTATTCTTCTTTACTTCCCAGCCAAGTACCCCTCCAGCTTGTCAAACGATCCCGTCCAGCCTCCCGACATACCGGCTCTCCCCTTGATGAAGGTGTCCATTTCTTCGGGAGTCGTCGCACCATGACATTCCCAAACTACGGTCACGCGGGTTTGGTCGGGCTCTTCTTCGGTGAACGTCACACGCGTGAGCATCGTCGCCGGCCAAGTTGGTGCAAGCGGGTGCCGCGCCAGCTTCTGGTTTTCGTCGCAGAACTGCTGCGTGTAGACCAGGTGATCAAAAGGTTTTATTTCCAAGTACTGAATCTTCCCGTACATCTTCATGCCGTTGCTGCCGGTCATGACGTAAAAAGAAGTACTTCCCGGTTTAATAGCAGCCTCGATATGTTTCATCGTAAATCCCGTCGGCGGCAACCACTGTTCCATATGTTTCGGATTCGTCCACATGTCAAAGACGGTTTGTAAAGGCGCAGCAAACGAGCGGTTGATAATGAATTGTTCCTTGTCCGATTGTGTCTTGGCTAAGTATTCACCGAGTCTGTCCCAAGTGCCGTCGCCTCCTGCTTTCTTGATGAACTTGCGGGCCTCGTCGGCAGCTTCTGGAGTCGGAAGCGCCATGCTCATCTCCATCTTGGTCTTGCCCTTGAGATCGTGAAACAGGACGGTCACTCGAAACAACGGTGGTCGATCGTCGTTGCCGCCGTGATCGTAGACCAACCGAGAGTATTTATCGACTTCGAGGTAAATCGTTTTGTTGGGATAATCCACGCCGTCAGGACCGTGCATGGTATAAGCCCAACTTCCGCCCGATCGGAGATCTTTGCTGTGCGTCGTGATAGTGAAACCTCGCGGCCCCCACCACTGTGCCACTTGCTCAGGGTCCGTCCATGCATCCCAAACAACTTTTACCGGCGCATCGTATATCCGGGTAATTCTGATCTCATTGGATCTATTCTTTGGGCTCATCTTTCTTTCCTTTCCTTTTGGTAGTCACAGTTTTTAGATATTCTTCCAGGCGATCGAAGCTCTCTTCCCAAAACACCCGGTATTGCTCCATCCATGCCGCAACGTCCTTAAGCCGCTCGCCGTTCAACCTACAAGGACGCCATTGCGCGTCGCGTGTTTTTGTGATGAGTCCCGCCTTCTCCAAAACTTTGAGATGTTTTGTTACGGCCGGAAGGCTCATCTCCTTTAAAAACGGCTTTGCAAGATCCGAAACATTCGCTTCCCCTTGAGATAGACGGGAGAGGAGCGCCCTACGAGTAGGGTCGGCGAGTGCATGAAATGTTTGGCTCAGGGCATCCATCATATTTTACCTATCGGTTAATTAACCAAAAAGTTAAGTACAAATCAATTAAAAAAATGCGCGGGGCCACCGCGCATTTTTAACTATTTGTATAAATTAACCTTTTCGGCAAATAAAAGTATGAGATTCCGTTGGATTGAGGTCTCTCTCAATCACGTATTCCCCTGTAATAGGGTTTCCGGAGGCATCGATAGTGAACGATTTCGAAAATCCAGCAGGCTGCAATTGGTCAAGATTGTTGCAAGCTACGGAAACGTCGGAAACTTCACAGCTGCTTAGAACCACCGGAATGGAGAGCGGGTCTCCGGCCAAGTTACGAATGGATAGGTCATAGTTCGTTACACCGGTAGTATTGGATTTCGTCATGAAGAGACTTGCTTGATAATTTGTGCTCGCAGAGTTGGTTTCGCTGCAAAGGTACAAGAGTTTCTGTTGCAAAAGGATTTCGTGTTTCGTGTTCGAAGACTCGTTTTTGCTGCCGCAAGCGACAACTCCAAGACCCAAACTTAAAATCGCAATCATGTTCTTCATTTTTCTTCTCCCAGTATGTTTTATATGTTTCGAACGAAAAATAGTTCTATTACGGCAGCCCGAGCGCTTACTGCAAACCCAGGACCACGCGACACCTTATAAAAACCTTAGAAAAAATAGAAGCATTGACCGGCCAGTCAATGCACAAGCCATGAACCTGTCCCGATTTTCTTTCATTAGGAATATTTGCGTGTGCGCCGCGCGGCGTGTTGACAAAAAAAGGAGGCTATATCTTTAGCCTCCTTGTTATGTATACTCAATTCTCAATTCCGTCTTTTAGAATAGGCCCGCGTTAACGGCGATGGTTGCTGACCAGCCTTCTAGCTCTTTAGTGCGGAGAATTTTGTTGTCCACGGCGTTGACGATTCTGTAGCTTACGCCAGTTCCTAGGCGAACGTATTTGTACAGATTCGTTTCCACGAGAACCTCAGGCTCAATGATGGTAAAGGTGTCGCTGATTTCGTCTTTGTCGTAATCTTCAACGTCATCTCTTAAGCCGAATTCTTTGTCTTCGTCCGAATCGATGGACATAGCTCCCCATCCGGCATTGGTCAAGAGGTTGAGGTGGACGAGATCGGAGCTAAAGAAATTGTACCCG
The DNA here is from genome assembly GCA_050251195.1 of Oligoflexales bacterium. Lineage (GTDB taxonomy): Bacteria > Bdellovibrionota_B > Oligoflexia > Oligoflexales > Oligoflexaceae > JBFWNG01. The sequence goes on along the minus strand of JBFWNG010000009.1, from coordinate 154,074 downwards.
AACAAGAAGCCGCCGTATCCCAGATCAAGATTGCCCTTGTCGTCGCCGCTCTTAACACCCAACTCAGACGTCAGTCCGTATCCGCTGGCGCCCAAAATCCATGCATGATTGACAATCCAAGCGCCCCGAGCTCCCACAAAAGTTGCGTCAGAGGAGCCGATTCTCGCGTACTTTGAAACGATTGCGCCAAACCCGCCGTGATCCACGTTTTTGTCCATAGATAAAGAAGTCACGAGGGTCTCTTGCCCTTCTAAGCCTTGCGCTGTCGCCAACTCAGAAACAAGAAAGAAACATAAAACAGAAAGAACTTTGATAAAGGCCATAAAATCTCCCTAAGTTTTTAAGAGATAATGTGTTACTAAATATATTCTTAACGTTCAATGTCTTTTTGACGGGCTTATGCCAGAAAGTGTCCCCACCACTGCGGCATCGATGCTTGAAACGGCGAGAAGATTATTTTTTTTCGCTCAAAGCCTTTTCCAGCTCAGCTACCTTCGTTTCCAATAATTTAATCTTGTCGTTATGTGACTCAAGACGATTCATCAGCGCCTGACGTTTCCGCCATTGCGCGGCCGGTATCGCAGGATATCCCACGTACATGCCAGGCTCATCGATATCCTTTATGACGCCCGTCATGGCCCCTAGCACAACCCTGTCGCAAACAGAGAGGTGACCTGCGACGCCCGCGTGCCCGCCCATCATCACGTCATTGCCGACTTTGGTGGATCCGGCTATGCCGGCGTAAGCGGCGAAAAGACATCGCTCCCCTACTTCGACGTTATGGGCGATGTGCACCCTATCGTCAAATTTTGTCTTGTTTCCGATGATCGTTTCGCCCAACGTCGCTCGATCTATCGAACAAAGCGCGCCCAATTCCACGTCATCGCCAATGCGAACAATGCCAAGCTGCGGCACTTTCACTATATCCGAGCCGTCAGGAGCAAAACCGAATCCGTCGGCCCCTATAACGGTGCCCGCGTGAATAATGCAGCGACTGCCTATAATACAGTGGTCCATGACGGAACAGTTGGCGTGCACAACGGTACCCGCGCCGATTGTAACTCCATCACCAACATAGGTTCCGGGAAATATTACTGCATTGTCACCCAGCGAAACGTTGTTCCCGATATGAGCAAAGGGGTAAACAACAACATTCGCGCCCAATCGAGCCGAGGCGGAAACAAAGGCGCGATCACTAACTCCGGAAAACAGCGCCTTTTTGGGCTGCAGCAATTGGCTTGCTCTTGCAAATGCGGCGTAGGGATTCGAGTGCACCAATTGCGCGAAAGAAAACTCTGGATTGTAGTCTTTGACGATAACGGCGCTTGCCTTCGTCATGCCAAGGTATTTTTTGTAACCTTCGTTCGCCACAAAACTTAGGTCGCCTTCGCGAGCCTTATCGATCTCCGAAATCTTGACGATATCAATTGCGGCAATCTTTTCCGATGGAACTCTTAACGTGGCACCGATGGATTTTGCAATATCGGCCAACCTCATTGCCGCGCTCCGAACTCACCGCGTACGAATTCGGACGCTAGTCTTTCAGCTATTCCGACGTATCCCTGAGGCGTCAAAGCTTCCAACTTCGAGCGAATCGAGGGGGGTATTTCCGGGCACGCCTGCAAGATATCCGCATACGCCTTTTTATCGAACGTTTTTCCGCGACTTGCGTTTTTGATTCTCTCGTATCCGTCGCTGACGCCGTAGCGCTTCAACACAACCTGCAGCGCCTCGGTGAGAACTTCCCAGCTATCGCCGAGATCCCTCTCGATCCGATTCTTGTCTGCGGAAAGCTTGGAAAGACCTTGTTGAAAGGAGGCATAACTCAATAGGGAGTATCCCAATACCGTTCCCAAAGACCGCAGCACGGTTGAGTCGCTCAAGTCGCGTTGCCATCTCGAAATCGGTAATTTCTCGACAAGATGCTGCGATAGCCCCATGGCGAGACCGAGATTTCCCTCGGCATTTTCGAAATCAATCGGGTTGACTTTGTGGGGCATCGTTGAGGATCCCACTTCGCCCTCTTTCGCCTTCAACTTGAAGTAGCCTAAAGAAATATACGACCAGACATCACGACACAGGCCAAGCAAGATAACGTTGAAGCTCCGGACATAGTCCAAATATTCGACAAGCGAATCGTGATTTTCGATCTGCGTTGTAAGCGGATTAAAGGCAAATCCGAGGTCTTCCTCAATAAACGCTTTCGAAACCGCCGGCCAGTCGATCTCCGGGTAAGCAACAAAGTGTGCGTTAAAGTTGCCCACGGCTCCGCTAAACTTTGCGTCCAATTTGTGCACCTTCAGCTTGCGTGTCACTTTCAAAAGTCGGTGTGCAAAAACCGCGAGTTCTTTGCCCAAGGTCGTCGGCGAAGCCGTCTGACCGTGGGTTCGCGAAAGCATAGGAACGGATTGATATTCTTGAACGAGATTCTTAAGATCCTCAACGACCTTGGCCATCGCGGGAACAACAATGTCGTTCGCCGCCTCAATCATCATGTAGTTATAAGCGGTATTATTTATATCCTCGGACGTGCAGGCAAAGTGAATAAGAGGAGAAAGTACTTCCTCGGAGGTTCCTGTAATATGTTCTCGAATAACATATTCCACGGCCTTGACGTCATGGTTTGTACGACTCTCAATTTCCTTGACGCGGGCAACCATCGCATCGGGTATAGGACGATCCGCTAACTCAGCCACTCTCTCGTAACGGTTAATGTTGATGTTAAGGCTCTTTCGGATCTCCGGCAATCCCGCAAGGCGGAGCAACCACTTGGCCTCAACTTTGATACGGTATCGAATCAGACCAGCCTCGCTGACATAAGCGGCCAAGCCCTTAATTTTGCGCCTGTATCTTCCGTCGAGGGGCGATATGGCAGAAAGTTCGTCAAACATGAAAAATTCCCGACTCTTTTTAATATTGGTGATATAGCATGACGAGGTGCTAAGTTCCAGTAACCTATTGCATTTAACCACCGGTCTGTGAGAAAGTAACGCGAAAATTCGTTCAACCAAAGGCACATATCCATGGCAGCTAATGTAAATGTTCTTATCGGGGCGCAGTGGGGAGACGAAGGCAAGGGAAAGTGGATCGACATCCTCGCCGACCAGTCCGACATCATCGCGCGATACCAAGGCGGCAATAACGCGGGGCATACGCTCGTCGTCGAAGGACAGAAGGTCGTCCTTCACCAGATTCCAAGCGCCATATTCCATAACAAGATAAGCGCGCTAACCGCTGGTGTAGTCGTGAATCCCGGAGAACTTGTTACAGAGATGAACAAGGTCGCCAAGATCGCAACGGAGCTAGGGCCACAGAATCTTTGGATGTCGCCGCGCTGCCACGTCATTACTCCTTGGAACATATTCTTGGACGAAACGAGCGAAACAAAGAGTGCGAATCCGATCGGCACGACTAAGCGCGGCATTGGACCTACTTATTCTGAAAAGATTTTGCGTTCGGGAATACGCCTAGGAGAGTACGTCGACGATGCTCTTCGCCAAAAATGGTTTGATTCCATGTGTCGCGAAAACGAGCGCTTCCTCGAATTCACGAGATCGCATCCTGAGAAGTGGGAAACTTTCCACGCGAGCGCCCGCAACTTGAAGCCCTTTGTCTGCGACGCGGAACACAAGATTCGCGAAGCCATCACAAAAAACCGCAAGGTTCTTCTCGAGGGAGCGCAAGGGGCGCTGCTTGACATCGACCACGGAACATATCCGTACGTAACGTCGAGCCACACCGGCCTAGGAGGCGCCATCTCCGGAATCGGATTTAGTCCCTTTGCTATCGGCCGCATCATGGGCGTCGCCAAAGCTTATTCGACCCGCGTGGGACACGGTCCTTTTCCTACAGAATTGACAGATTCTGTGGGTGACCATCTCAGCTCCAAAGGCAACGAGTTTGGGGCAACAACAGGTCGAAAAAGACGTTGCGGCTGGATTGACATCGTTTCGCTTCGCTATAGCTGCCAGCTGAACGGCATGACGGAACTCGTTCTCAACAAGCTCGATATTCTTTCAGGCTTGAAGGAAATCAAAATCGCCACCCAATATCGCAATAAAGACGGAGAAACGCTGAGCCACTTTCCGTGGGACATTCAATATCAAGCGTACACACCCGTCTATGAAACCATGCCCGGTTGGTCTGCGGATATTGAGAACGTAACAAAGTTTGAAAATCTTCCGAACGAAGCCAAGAGGTACATAGAACGCGTGGAACAACTGCTCGGAATCCCCGTTACGATGGTGGGCGTTGGGCCAGCGAGAGCGCATAGTATCTTTTTGAATCGTAAGTAACGAAATTCTGGAAAAAAGCATTTTAAATATCCGCGTTTCCATTATTCAGCGCTTCCGCGTCAAATTTTGATCGCTGAGACGCGGAAGTAAGGAAACGCTGAAACAAAGTCCCAAGAGTTTTGATGCTTTAACACCAGGGTGACAGGGTCGAAGACTAAGCCCCTTCCTTATCCAAAACCTCGCGCTTCACCGGAGCGCTCACATCGATAGGCCGCTGTTCCCCAAAGAAGATAACGTTGAGCTGCGCCAGGTATGTCGCGTCGCGTTCATCTGCGTCATACTTCTTGATTCTTTGAAAGCTCAGGCCCCAACAACCGGAACTTGCGACATATTTGAAACCCGCCGTCGTTTGAAACTTGTCCGTGTCGTCGCCGGCTGTTCCAGCTTTTTGTGTTTTCTTGCTCACGGCGCCGAAGATCTCCACGCGTGGAATGATCTTTGAGGAAACGCCCATACTCCTCACGGCCTTGGGTTCCATTGTTTGGGTCTGTGTATCCACATTCGTTACTGTCGCTTTAGAATATTCATACCCAAAGGACAGCGACGTTGCCCAGACGGCGGGAAGGCCGAGCGAAAACGATGTTTGCTCAGACATTCGTTTGTAGACATTGTAATTATTTTTACTCGTCAACTTGAGCTGGAAGAGGTTGACCGTAAGGTTGGTGAACGGGCCCTGCCAAGGTTCCGACACAGGAATCTCATCGTCTCGTTTTTCCTGTTGACGCCTTTTTGCCAATTCAAAGTCGTAGGCGGCGCTCACCTTTAAGACGATCGGTTCTGTATAAGCAAAATCTTTGACCACAAAGGAGTCTAATGCCGCCTCATCTCCGAACATTTGAAGCGCGACAACCTTTTCATAACGTTCTCGCTGTGTTTCCAACTCTTTTGCCGCCCTCTCCCTAACAGTCAGAGTTTCCGCTCCGGCGAGAGCGGGTGGTTTATACTCCACGGTGCGCGAAAAAATCAGCCATCGATGTAATGTGCTTAAATTGATCTTTCGATGCACGAACATGGAGCTTTCAATGTCCGATGCAGGATTCTCGTCTTCACTCTCCCACTCACGCCTATCGCTCGAAAAATAGGTGAGTTGCGCCGGCCCCAACCTATCGCCGTAAGGACCTTCGCGCTTAACATAGGGCCTAACGCTGAACCCCAAATTCCATTCCATGATATGGTGCATATAACGGGTGGTCGCATAGTCGTCGCCCTGCCAATAATCAGGCAACTGCGCTTGACCGTCGATCGGTAGTTTGAGATTGATACCACTGCGGTAGGATCTTATGGAGCTCTTCTTAGTATCGAGACCGCTGTGCTCAATATTTCGTGCCTCCGCTTCTGCAAAAACCTCGGCACTGATAACCTGGTCTTTTAAGAGCGGCGAACTCAACGACACCAGACCTTGTTGCCACGATCCTTCTCCAAGTGTTTGAACGGGTGTCGTACCGGGAACCGGTTGGGCGTTCGGATCAATTTCCGATTCCGCCCAATAACTAATGGGAAGATGTCGTAGTCTGATACTACCGTAGACGGGAATGCGAGAACCCGGGGCCAAGGAAAAATAGCGGCTTTGAGCCACAGCACCCACAGGAATTTGATAGCCTTTGTAACGCTCGCGGCGCGCAATATTATCGGCGACTTGCGAATCCAAGCCAAGATAGTAGTTGGTACCGTCATAGTGGATTCGAGATCGAGCCCGTTGAAAGATGTTTGAAGACGACTCTCCTTGCCCGAGAATAAACTCGTCTCCAACCGTTAGATCGTCGAAATACCGGTGATCGGAAACCACCGAACCGTGGCTTACAAAACTTGTACGATCGGTCAAAAAGGTCTGTCCCTGCCATTCCTGTTTTCCCCTCCAAGTATTCGAGGGAACTTCCGTATTGAACAAACATTGTTGCCGGTCCGCATGACGCGCTGCGCGTTCCTCGTCCGTTCCCTCAGTTGGAGCGAGCTCCTCGGGGCATATGACATCTTGTCTCTTATTTCGCTCGTTGATCCATAGCCGGTCCCGGAGTGTCTCAGCCTCGAGCGACCAGCCGGAATATTCGCGTTGCTCATAACGTAGCTCTGCGCCCAGGCGCATTCCGCGCTCCTGAAACAAGTCAGTGGTGACCGTCGAGTCGGCATTATCTGCAAAGTCCAGAAACAGCGGCTGGGTTATAACAGTGCCAGTCCGCCCCCCCGCCTTTACGCTCGGCATTAGAAAACCGGACTGCCTCTGCGATTTCATCGGCAGCTTGAGGTACGGCAAATACAAAACGGGCACGCCCTTGATGCGCAAGACCGGATGGTAAAGGTCGACATACCCCTCCGCCTGTGCCTGAATCACGTCAGCCTTAAAACCCCACGCCGGCTCTTCATCTTCGGCGCAAAGACATGGAGACCAAAGTGCGTCATGTGCTTCATAATCGTTGCCGTTAGTGCGCGTAATCTCCTTGCCGGAAAGGCGAAAGAAGAAAGCATGGCTGAGTTCGGTGAATCCGGTGTTTTTTACGATAGAGTCCCAATAGAATCGTCGCTTCTTGAAACGCTCTTCGCGATCTCTGCTGATTTGAGACATCAACGGCGTCTTCTGCGTCTTAATCAAGCCTTCTTCGGTCAAGATAACGGCATATTCTTCTACTAAACGATTCTTTTCCTCCTCGTTTTTGCCGCTATTTTGATACTTTTTGTAAATTCCTTCCTTTCTCTGGTTGGCTTTCGCGAGCTGGTCGGCTCGGTTGACCTCAAATTGCACTTCTTCTTGTGAAAACCCGAGAATTTCTTGGCTGTACTTCTTAACAAGCGCCTCGTCATTAGCTACGATCAGGCCTTCTGTGACCTTAAAGTCTCCTGTCTCCCAAAAGAATTTGAAAGCTTCGCCAATGATAACGGTCTTCGACGAAAGGACCACGACGTGGCCCTGTGCCTCTATAGATTTTTGTCTGTAATCGCCGATTATTTTATCAGCTGTTATAATAGCGCCCGGGCCTAACGCAATGACGTCGCCCTCATAGGTATACACGTCGCTCTTTCTGTCGACGACTGCTGTTCTTCCTTCGATTTGGGGAGTTAAATTGACTTCAGAGGGGACCTGGCTGTATGCCCTTGGGACGATGACTATCCAAAGTAGCGCTGCTCCAACCTTCGCGACAACTTTTCGACTCAAGGAACTCAAATACTTCGCCCATCGCTGCTATAGATCCGCAAACGACGTACGGTTCGCGTCTTTCCGCGTCGCCTTTGTGCAGCCCATTCCATGCTTCTTCGAAGCTATCATAAAAATCCATGCACTCTTCAATACGAGGCATGTCTTGTGCTGTCCATGATCGTTCACTCTTAACCCTAAATAGCACAAGAGGATCAAAAAATCCCTTAAAAATCGTCAACATCTCCTGCCAGTCTTTATCTTTGAGAATGCAAACAAAAGCGGGAATGCGACCCGCGACACCTTCATCCTTGAGCGCCTGTACCAGGGCGCGGGCGCCACTGGTATTGTGACACACGTCCAAAATGACTTTTCGGTTTTCGACTTCGAGTTTCTCATATCTTCCAGGAGGCTTTTGCAGTGCCTTGGTGTCGTGAAGCACGTCGTCGAGCGATTTGAGCAGGGGCAATCTTGTGCGCTGAAGATCGTCATAGACCGCACATGCCAGTGCAAAGTTATGTTGCAAAAACGAGGGTTGTCGTCGGACAAACGCCGGAATCTGTACCGTCGTCTCCGTCGGCAAAACTATTCTTTCGTTATCGCAGTCGAAATCATAATCATAAAAAAACGCCTGTGCACGGGTCGCTCTTATTTCCTCGACAAATTGATCCCAACAGGGATCATGTTCGAAATCAGAGCTGTGGCCCACGAACAGGGGGCGGCCCTCGCGAGCGATACCCAGTTTTTCCCTGCCGATTTCCAAGAGCGTGTCACCTAGGAATCCCTGGTGATCATAACCAATACTTGTAATAACGGAAATACAAGGATCGACGACGTTGGTGGCGTCCCATCGGCCGCCCAAACCTACTTCAAGAATGTTAAAGTCGGTCTCCGCGTGGCGGAACAAGACAAGTCCCATCAGGGTCGTCACTTCAAAGAACGAAAGTTCATTATAGAGTTTTTCGCCGAGCGCCGAATGGATGTCCTTCCATACTTCAGATAAGCGTATATCGTCGATCTTCAAGTGGGTCGTGCGAATGCGTTCGCGGAAATGCGTGACATGGGGCGAGGTGAATATGCCGGCTCGGTAAGAGCCGTCCGACCTGATAAGACTTGCGAGAAATTCGACCGTGGACCCTTTGCCGTTCGTTCCACCGACCAGAACCGTGGGAATATCAAACCCTGGACGCTCAAGAGCCTCCCATGCCTCTCGCATCTTGGTCAGCGAGGGATGAATCTTGTTCGCCTTCTTCCGAAACAAAGCCTCAAAATCAATGATGGCTATTTTCTCCAGAATCTAGACTTGCCGTCCGTCTCACCGGGAAAGATGATTTCAAGAACATCGGCGATCTGACCGCGAAGTTGGTGCCGTTCACAAATCATATCCAACATGCCGTGCGCTAGGAGATATTCGGAACGTTGGAATCCCTCGGGTAGTTCCTCGCGTATCGTCTGCTGGATGACCCTCGGCCCTGCAAAGCCAATGAGTGCCTGCGGCTCGCCAATGTTGATATCGCCCAACATCGAGAAGCTCGCGGCAACCCCTCCCGTCGTGGGATGGCAGAGAACAGAGATAAATGGAATGCCGGCAGACCGTAATTCGGACAAGCTCGCGCAGGTCTTCGCCATTTGCATCAGGCTGAGAATACCCTCCTGCATTCGGGCGCCGCCGGAAGACGAAAATATGATCGCCGGTTCGTTCTTCTTGATGCTTCGCTGAAACAGTCGGGAAACCTTTTCTCCGACGACCGTCCCCATGCTGCCGCCCATAAACGCGAAGTCGAATGCGCCTACTTGGACGGGCCTACCGTGCAATGTGCCTTCTGCGGACACGAAAGCGTCAAGTCGCCCAAGCTTCTTTTGAGTTTCGGCAAGGCGCGCTTTATAAGGCTTGGTATCAGCAAAGTTCAGTGGATCCATGCTCTTAAGGTTCATGTCCACTTCTTTCAATGTGCCAGGATCACAAAAACGCCCCAATCTTTCGAGAGGCGGACACGGGAAATGATGTTGGCACTTGGGGCAGACGTAGAGATTTGCCTCAAAGTTTTTCCTATAGATCACTTCCTGACACTGCTTGCACTTCTCCCAGACGCCGTCCGGTGTGTCCTTTCGGGCCTCACCCTTGACCAAAGGCGCCTTATCGCGATTTAACCATGCCAAGCCATACCCCTTCGTATTTTGAGAAGCCTTATTATATGGATCTATACTGACATTTAAAGAAAAATATTTCTTTGGGGCATAAAAATGTTTTTAATGAGTATCTAATGAATTTTCTTATTGAAATCTCTACGGTAATTTCTTAACATCAGTTTAAATCCACCGGATAACAATTTTTAGAAATGCTCATGACGGGCATTAATACTTGGTCATAGAAGACCTTGTAAGGTGTCATATCAAGGAGGACTTTTTCCATGGAAGGGATGCCCTATGTTATGTAAACGTTGCCCTCATCTCGTCCGGCACGGAAAGCTCGCAGCGGACAAAAAAACGATTGATTTCAAGAACATGTGTGGGTTACTGATGCGCGCCGAAGCCGCAGTTCTTCTTGACCCGGAAAAACAACCCATCAAAAAGCCCGTGAAAAAACCCAGCAAGGGAAAGGCGTCAAAGAACGATTGCCCGCACTTTCCTTTTCCCAAGGTTTTCGACTACATGGACTGTTCGGTGTATCTTGAGACGTTTAAGACCGCCAGCCGTAAGAATGATGTCGTACCCACCAAGGATTTCCAATACTCCGAGGTGCTGAACGGATCGTCCATTACGGATATGGAATTACTCTAAGTCTAAAGAGGTCATGGTTCAGCATGACCCCTTCTATGGGCTAGGCTGGCGCGCGGCGACCGGCCTTTTTTAGCGCCAATTTACGTTTAAAGTCTTCGGACCAAACGAGGAACGATGAAGCCACGTAGGTTGACGAAATCGTCGCTGAAACGATACCTACCGCCATGGCGGCTGCAAAATCCCAAATCTGAGACGTCGTGAATACCAAAATGCCGATCAAGGACAGCATCGTCAGAATCGACGTGTTGATACTTCGCGACAAGGTTTCGTTGAGAGAAATATTGACGTTATCCGACAACGTCCGCCTTGGATTAATGACCAAGTTCTCCCTGATTCGGTCGTAAATAACGATCGTGTCGTTGACCGAATAACCTATCGCCGTCAAGAGTGCCGCTACTGAAGTCAGGTCAAAGGATCTATGAAAGAAAATATAGAACCCCATGATGACGAAAATGTCCTGAATCATCTTAGCTACGAGACCCGGAGCAAAACGCATATCGAATCGAAGGCCGATATAAATCATAACCCCGATGATCGCCCAGATCACCGACATGATCCCTTGCTTCCTAAGCTCTTTTCCCACCTGCGGACCGACAAAGTCCACTCGCTGAATATCGCCGCCGAAATCGGCAAGCTGGGTACTCAACGTGGTTCGAATCTTCTCGGCTTCTGCCGGATTGTCCGATTTGCCTTCGAAACGGATTAGGTACTGCTTTTGCCCATCGCCGATACTTTGTAGAAGGGGATCTTCAACGCCGGCCGCTTTCATGGCACTTCGAATCTTGTCGGGTTCCACAGATTTATTGAAAATCATCTCGATTTCTGTTCCGCCGGCGAAATCGACCGACCAGTTCATGCCCTTCCATACACCGGCGACTGTTACGATAACCGCGAGGGCGATACCCAACTTGGAGACTACTTTTCCCGTCGATAAGAAGTTGAAATTGAAAACGCGCGCATTACCTGTGCCGCCCACCCAGTTGCGAAGTTCCTTATCGGTTTTGCTTCCGCTGATGACATACTCAAACATCGCTTTGGATGAATAGAGCGAGGTGAACAAAGAAACAATAAGACCAATGATAAGAGAAATGGCGAACCCTTTGATCGGGCCGCTAGCGTTCGTCTCCAAAAGGACCAGCGCAGCGATAAGTGTCGTCACGTTTGAGTCGATGATGGTCCAGAAAACCTTTGCGAAGCCTACTTCAACAGAACGTTTCACCGCCTTGCCTTCGAAAAGCTCCTGTCGGATACGTTCGTTGATAAGAACGTTCGCGTCGACCGCCATACCGAGAGTCAAGATGAAACCCGCCAATCCCGGCAAAGTCAGCGCAAAACCGAATCCCGCCATCAGTGCGAGAAGAAAAATACCGTTGATAATAAGGGCAACACAACCGATAAGTCCGGGCCGCTTGTAATAAACCAACATGAACGCCAAGACAAACGCAAGACCCACAATAACCGACAAGATTCCTTGGTTCGCCAGTTCAGGTCCGAGTGTCGCACCGACTTGCCGCTCTTCCAGAACCTTGATGGGAGCTGGCAGAGCACCTGACTTCAGGATAAGGGCGAGTTGGTTGGCTTCTTCAACAATTTCGTTGTAGCTCTTATTGCCACCCATGGTGATCTGGCCTTTGCCGCCTGAGATTTGGGTGATGATAACGGGATCAGACACAACTGCGTTGTCGAGCACGATAGCGAGGCGCTTGTTGATGTTTGCACCCGTGATTTCCGAGAAACGCTTGCCTCCTGTTCCGGTAAAGGTAAGAGATACAACAGGTTTTGAATCAAATGACGATGAATCGACGTTGACAACGGCGTCGAGAACGTCTTCGCCGCTCAATTCAGTGGCGCTTGCAACAAGGTGAGACGTATATTCTACCTTCTTACCGCCGGCGATTTGATTTTCTTCAAAAAGAACCTCACGACCTTCAGGAATTTTGCCTTCAACCAGTTTTAAGATCGCATCCTTGTCTTCTGAAATAAAAGACATCGCGTTAAAATTACCGCGTTTTTCGGCCTTAATATTTGGCGGGAGATTAGCAGCAAGCGCCTGGAACGCGCTATCCTCTTCGTCGATGAGTTTGAAAGAAAGTTGCGCCGTTCGACCGAGAAGTTCGCGGGCTTTGCTAGGATCTTTAAAGCCTGGGAGCTGGACAAGAATTGACCCGTCCGCTCTTCGCGAAATAGACGGTTCTGAAACACCCCACTTGTCCACGCGATTGCGAACTACCCGCTCCGCTTGTTGCAATGCGGCATCGCGAATGCCTTTTACTTGGTCTTCGGCATAACGGAAATCGATCCGGTTGTCGGATCGCTTAGCCTCTTCAATGGCGAAATATTCTTTTTGCACCTTGCCTTTAAATTCGGAAATATTGACGCCAGGCTCCAGTTCAACGCGCAAGACGGGCTCGCCCTTGGGCACGAACGCGGACTTTACCTGCGGCTTTTCTTCGTTAGCCCATCGGGTTAATTCAATTCCCAAACGGCCCATTTTGTTCTCGACCGCGGTTTCTGTATCAACCCCAAGAACAAGCTGGACACCGCCTTGGAGATCGAGGCCCAGTTTTATATGCTTTTCAGGGAGCCAATCCGGGAGACGCTTTTGGAATTCAGCGCTATCGTTACGTATTTCCTTTGGCATCGAAAAGTAATAGAACGTCGGAGACACGGAATAGATCGCAAATAGCGTCAGCGCGAGCGTGAGTAAGATCCGATTTCGAGGTGAATTCATATGAGGCACTCTCCTTGGTGGCAACGTAATCCGGCAAGTTTCGGTTTTTTTTTGGTCTTTGTCAATAATAGGATGCGCTTGCAATCACAAGATATTGATTGGCTCCTCAAGTTACTCTATAAACAGATGTTTCAATATTTCTCCTAAATTAGGACAGCACATGACGGGACAATCCGCACCGCGGCGGAAAAAGGGCTGGATGCCCCTTACCATTGAAGAAATTCGGCAAGAAGCACCGGATACTCTCACCTATATTCTTATCGACAAGGACGAACCAACGGGGATTGGCTTCGACTACGAACCGGGCCAGTACCTTACCTTTCGATTCGACAACGTATTGGAAAAGCCGTTGGTTAGATCCTACACGATGTCCAGTTCGCCCTGTCAAAAAGGTTTCGTTGCCTTTACCGTTAAGAAGGTCGACGACGGCGTCATTAGCACCTGGCTTATGGATAGCGTTAAAGTCGGCGACGTTTTGCGCGCGCGCGGGCCGATCGGAAAGTTCTGCTACTTCCCCAACGAGCACCATAAACGTCTTTTCATGATCGGGGCCGGAAGCGGCGTGACGCCGTTTGTCAGCATCTTAAGGGAATGGGATCAGATACTTCGCCTGGGCAAGAACAAGGCAAATCTGGAACTGCTCGGGGTATTCCGATCCCAGGCGGATATCATTTGCGCACAGGAGCTCAACGATGCAGGCAAGAACCAAGATATAAAGATTCACTATGCCCTGACGCGCGAAACCTCTTCGGGCCATAGCTTCTATTCGGGCCGGCCTACCCCCGAGATGCTGGACTCTGCGATCGGTAGTTATGCGAATACCACTTTTATGATCTGCGGTCCGGAAGGCCTGATGACCACGGTCATTTCGCATTTAAAGCATCATGGGGTCGAGGAGAAGGATATCTTGACGGAATCGTTTTTTAGCTAAAATCTATGTCGCTGAAGCATGAAGCGCTGAATGAGAAGGTATTTTTCCGCGTTTCAGTGTTAAATTTTAAGCACAAAAGCGCCAAAATTCTAATAAGTCCTCTCAATCGCCCAACTCGCCCCTTCCATTTCATACCAATCCTTAGAAAGGCTATTCGTCAGCACCACAAGCTGGCCGGGTGTCATGTGCATCGGCGTACCGGCTAATTGCTCGACGACGCCCGACAACGCGGGATTGTGCCCCACGATCATCATAGAGGGCGCTGATGCGGCGCCAGAAGACAGGTGATATATGATTCCGCGGGCATCCCACTCGTAAAGCCCTTTTACGGTAGTGGCATTGAGGGGTACCTTTCGGTTGAGAATTTCGAACGTTTGCTGTGTTCTTTTTGCCGGACTCACCAACACTTTATCGGGGGTAAGCCCGTTTTCGATCATCGCGTCTCCAACGTCGGCGATCGTTACGCGACCCGCAGGAGTGAGTTCGCGCAATATATCGTTGGAATGTGACGATACGGCCTCGCCGTGGCGGAGGAGAAAAAGCTTAAGCGCCATGCAACCTCTTTAACTTGCTTGCTGGCCGCCTTTTCCCTTTTGATATTCGGCCAGCTTCGTCTTTGCTTGTTCAAAATCGGGATATTTGCCTACCAGACGGGACAATATCTTGATGGCCTCATCGGCGGCGCCCGTACTATGCATCAAAATAGCCTTATTGTACAAGGCCGCCTTGTTGTTGGGATCTAATTTTATGATGGAGTTGTATGTTTTCGTCGCTTCCTCGATCAGACCCGACTCTTTATAGGAGATTCCGAGCTGATTAAGATAAACCACGTTCTCCGGATTTAGGCCCAAAGCCGACCGTATATGCTTAATCGCCTTTTTGTAGTCTTTCACGGCGTAATAGCCTTGGCTCAAGTAATGGTGCAACGAGGAAAAGTTGAGTTCGTTTCTCACCGCTACTTCTAAGATCTGGATGGCTTCTTCGTATCGCTTTTGATCAAACAAGAGTTGCGCCGCATTTTCGTAGCGCATTGGGTTTAACGGCGACAACTCAATTGCGGTCTTATATTGTTCGATCGCGGCGTCGATTTTCTTCTGAGCAGAGAGGATTTCTCCTCGAACCACGTAGGTATGCACGTAGTGCTTATTGCGGTTTTGCGCCTCTTCCAACAGTTTTAGGGCACCGTCAACATTTCCCAACTTTGCTTCGACGCGCGCCAAACCAACGCAAGGGCGAGCGGCTTTTTCGGTAGCTTGCGCGATGCGGGAATAGATCTTCTTCGCTTCGTCGTATTTTTCTTCTCTAAACTGTCTTTTGGCGAGCTCGTAAACCTTCTCAGGATTCTTTGGATTGTGATAGATCGTGAATGCGTTCTTAATTTTAGGAAGAATATCTTTGAGGCTAAATGGCTTGACGAGAATCTCGTCGGCACCGGACTCAGTTGTGAGCATGATCTTTTCTTTGCTGGGGTTTGCCATCGACATGATAAATGGTCCCCTTTCCAAAATGGGGTTCTCCTTGAGCTCTTGTAGGAAATCTATACCGCTCAAACCACCTGGGATTTCCATGGAGCAAATAAGAATATCGATCGGAGGAGATTCCTTATTTTTAAGAAACTCAACCGCGTCCATTGCGTCGCCATACTGGAACGTTTTTTTAAAGCCCATCTTATTGAGATGATGCGCGACAATGAGCCGCATATCTTGCTGATCCTCAACAATCATAATTCCAGCACCCTGACCAAGCGACGTCGGAGAGCTGATATTAAATTCTTCGGCCAGACTTTTTTCGCTGCTCATAACAACCCCATGTAGAGAAACTCTTAGACAACCATCGGCAGATTTTCCTTTTTTTTAAGACAGGAAATTCATAGCAGACGGCCGAACACGGTCCTTACAGCCCGACATGACTCGTTATTAAAAATCTTATTGCAGATTTGCCAAAACAAGGGACCGCAATTTGTCGTTTTCCTCGGCAGTACCTATGGAGATTCTTAAGCATCCTTGAAGTCTCAACCCCCTGGAAATATTGCGCACGAGCACCCCTCCCTTGATGAGACCTTTGTAGAAGGATTCACACGCTTCGTCGCTACTAAGTTTTGCCAGCAGAAAGTTCGCGTCCGAGGGATACAGACGATGTCCTTTGCGAGCAAAAACTGGCGCAAGTTCAGCATACAATCTCTCCCGCTCACTTCTTAGACGCGCTATATTAGCTTCCGTGAAATCCGCGATCTTTTTGGAGGTCAAGGCGGCGTCGAAAACTTCCAGAGTGAACATATTGAGGAGAAACGGCAATCGGAGTTTGCGCACCTGAGTGATAATGTCCGGTGACGCCAAGATATAGCCGATCCGCACGCCCGCAAGGCCAAGAGCTTTAGAGAACGTTCGAATAATGACAAGATTCCTATACCGAGCGACCAGAGGATGATACGGAGTGCTTGAAAACTCAAAATACGCTTCATCCGCGATAACAAGCGAAGTCGGGTTGGTTTGCAATATACTCTCGAGCTCCGCGCTTGAAATACTTGATCCGGTCGGGTTGTTGGGGGACGCAAAAAGGATGAGGGAATGCTTGGGCAAGTTTTCGAGTTTCTTGAGATCAAACTTAAAGTTATCGTCCAGATCCCAGGTTTCGTATGGAATGCCTGAGTAGCGGCAATGTGATTCGAACAGAGGAAACGAAGGGCGAAGAATGATATTCTTGCCGACTTTTCGCCGCGCGAAAACATCCAGTAAAATGCTGATAAGGTAGTTTGATCCCGGCGCCGTCAGGACGTAGGAAGCGTCGTAGCCCAATTTTCGCCCAAGTTTTTCCGATAAACTATCGGCGAAAGGCGGTGGATACCTGTTCCATGATCTTTTTCGAAGGTTCTCAATGATCGCATCTTTTATTTCTTGGGGAAAGTCTTCTGGCGACTCATTTTGATCGATTTTAACGGGAACATCCACTTCGTCGATATGATAGCCCCTCGTTTCGAGCAGACTCGGGACGACAAAATTTTCTATCCTAAATTCAGTATCAGTCGACTTCACATGACCCTCTAAGATAAAACTTCCGACGAGAAAAGCCCTCTGCGGCTAAGCTGGTCGTACACCACAATAGCCACGGAATTCGCCAGGTTCAAACTTCGTACGCCCGGATGAAACATTGGTATCTTATACATCTTATCTTTGTAGGACTCGTGAATGTCAGCCGGCAATCCCGTTGTCTCCCTTCCAAAGATAAACATCTCGGTATCGGTACTAATTTCCGAATAATGCTGCGTGCCTCGTTTTGAGAAAAAGGCCACCTTCTCGGGAAACCAGTTCAACAACTCCGAAATGCTATCATGAATCTCCAAGTCAAGAAATGGCCAATAATCCAATCCCGGACGCCTCAGATTCTTGTCGCTCGTGGAGAAACCAAATGGCTTCACAAGATGGAGCCGACAAGCCGTTGCGGCCGCCAGTCGGGCAATACTTCCCACGTTCTGGGGTATTTCGGGTTGGAACAAACAAATGTGGGGATGATTTTTCTTCATTCTTCGTCCGTCATTTTGCCGTCGCCAGTCCCTGTTTCCTTGATATAAGTCAGGCGAATCCTTGTCATAGAAATAGCGTTTACCAAAAAGTGACATAACACCGGCCCCCATATCACCCCGGTCCGCTGAAACATCCACCCAATAAGGAGCCCCGCACATAAAGCCCATAGGCTCCAGATGGAAATTCCACCGCCGGGCCCCATATGCAGCAGGCCAAAAATTATGCTGGTTGCGACCAGACCAAATGAAGGCTGTATCGCCACGCGAAATAGAAGCTCCTCTCCAATTGAAGATACTAAGGCTAGAAAGACCAGCGCGACCAACGAAAGCGGCCCCAAAATCGTAACCAACATTCTCTTGAATTCTTGGTAGGCGGGAAAAAAATCTGCCAGCAAATAATTTAAAATAAGGAGCACGCCTGCACCCAGACCGCCCAGAACCGCAGACTCTAAAAGAAGGTCACGCGAGACACGGGTAACCTCCGCGAAGCTGCCGTGGACATATATGGAGATTAAAGCGCCTGTAACGGCCATAACACTATAGATAACGGACGCTGACGCCAAAAACGTTGTTGTCGACGACTTGTTGATTTCAGATTCCGATTTTCTCTGTTCTTGCACTAGCTTTCTCTAGCGAACACGTCGCTGCGGAAATCGAAACTTACCGCAGCGACGTACTTAGCCCAGGCGGACAGGCAGCGCAAGTCTAGTCTTGAAGTCGATTTATGGGAATGATCTCAGGTCGATATGAGAAAGCCTTGATCGTAGAGCGTCCCGCGTCGCGCCCAAATTGCCTTGCTCGGAGACATAAGTTTGGAAGAATAGCCCTTCTTCGTCGAATTGAAGTCCTGAAGATACCTCAAGAGGCTTCCACAAATCCATGAGACCTTTCATGGCCTGTAGGTCATCCTGTGACGCCGTTTTCTTAACGTATGATTTCAGTCTGCCCAAAAATATACGGTTCTTTATGAGACGATCCCAATCCCCCGCCATAGATACGTTCGAGCTGCAGTTCTTGTAATCACGATCGGTCACGCTCTCCACGCAACTGAGCGTCCAAAGACTTCCCGACATGCTATACTCTTCGCTGCCTTCCAGGTCCAAAATGATGCTCTTTTGCCAGTCAAGGCGCGCCATGAGCACGTTTTTCAGTCCTGACTGGGGATTACCGCGAATCACAACCTGTTTGAGCGCCTTGAGGGCCATGAGTATGCAGGCCTCATAGTAGTTCCTTGGATCCTGCCATCCCGCGATACGTCTTGCTTTCACCCAATCCGGGTCCCAAAGCAGAATCCGCGCCCAATCGGTGTTTGGTATGTTTCTTCCGGTGACGAAGTCCTTCCAACCCCTCTGGCTTGCGATCCAGGTTTCTTTCCAAGCCTTGACAGAACAATCTTTAGGCGCGGTTGTCGAGTCGGTTTCCATCAACATGCGTGCGGGAAATCCGTTAACTTCACCCTCATTCGCAAACGCTAGCGCCCGAAGAGCCGGCTGCCATTCCCTCAGGTCTCTGCCGTCGGAAATTGCTTTCACAATCTCGCCCCGGTTCTTGTTGACCAAAGCCTCCAGTCGATCCCAATTTCGATCCTTGACGTAGTCGTTTGCTCTCGCCAGGTTGGAGTCTTTGAAGGCCAGTAGTTTGCTTGCCAGGTTGTTAGCTCGAGCAAGATATATTCCAGACGCGGCAACGAGAGCACTCAGTGCAATGACCGCTAGTTTTGCCATCATGGATGTTTTACGGGCAGGTTTGGAACGAGAAACGTTGAGTTTTGTATCAGCGCTCGCCCAACCTGCAAGCATATCCTTTTGAACAAGATCGAGAAGCTCGGGATACCATCGTCTTAACTTACCAAGGTCATCAAACGCGACCCACGTTCTATTGCTCGACGCTACTTCGTCTTGAAGACCGAAAATCATCTTTCGATAAGATGTCTTCAATTCGTTTGCCGTCATTGGACCGACGAATTTCTCGAGATTTATCCTGACAAGGTAGAGCTTCTGACTCATGCGCCCTCCGCGACCTGAGACAGGACAACCGTTATGTTGTCTTTACCCCCATTTCTATTCGCTTCTTGGACGAGAAGCGTCGGAACGCGTTCCAGCACGTTTTCGTTTTCTCTGATAATCGCCGTTATTTTTTGATCTGAAACCATCCCGGTAAGTCCGTCGGAGCAAGTCAAAAAGATTTCTCCCGGTCTTATTTGCTTTTCGTAAATATCGACTTCGCACTGGGGCGAGAGCCCTAACGCACGCACCAAAGCACCGGACTTGGAGCTCGTTTCGACGATCTCTTTTGGAATCCAACCCCGCTCGCCGTACACTTTCATGTTGTGATCGAGCGTGAGTTGCCAAAGGTTCCCTTTATAATAAAGATAAGTGCGGCTGTCTCCAATGTGGGCGACATGTAAAGTATCGCCAGCAAACAACAGACAATTCAACGTCGTGCCCATTCCCGCCGTATCTCCTGATTGACCGCGAGTGAAAATCTCTTGGTTTACTTTGTCAACGCTCGACGCAAGAAAAGGTGCTATTTCATCGGGACGCAATGCATTCACATCCAAGAAATGGTTCTTGATACCGTCTACGGCAAGTTTTGAAGCAACCTCTCCGCCCTTCCGTCCGCCGATTCCGTCAGCGACGATAGCCAGGCCGATCTGCGCATTCGCTAAAAAAGAATCTTGGTTCTTTTTGCGAACACGTCCAACATCTGTTTTTGCGAACATCTTAACGATCAATGTTTTTTCCTATCGCTTTTTCTTGAGATCCTTCGCTTCGCTCAGGATGACGGTGTGGCTCGCGATGACGGTGTGAGTTCGTCATCCTGAGCGACTTCGTCATCCTGAGCGACTTCGTCATCCTGAGCGACTTCGTCATCCTGAGCGAAGCGAAGGATCTCTCCATCAGCCTATCGGAGTTTCTTCAGCGGACTTTACAAAATTATGAATGGTTACTCGATGATAGGAACGTAGACCCAACCGTCCTCTCGGGGAAGAATATTGGGCTTGGGATGGAACTTGCCGTAAAAAATATAGGCACTCACCACTGCGGTAACAAATGCCTGAAAGTTCTCGACCGTCTTGACGATTTTTTGCTTTGTCGAAAGATCCACAGCGGTGCTGAGCAGGCCGGTTTCTTGCATTTTTTCAAAAATTTCGCGCCGCGTTTTATTGCCGTGTTCAAAATTGCGGTAATGTGCGGGAATGTCTTCTGACATTTTCAGCTTTTTGGCAAACTCCACAAGGGAGTATGGGACCGACGTTTCTGCCAGTTCGATATTCAATCCCAGAGAGTTCAAGCGCTTTTGTAACGTCTTGGCTCGAGTGGCAATCGGAGCCATATTGGGGCTGTAGGTCGGTTCTAATCTCGTGCCGTCGCCCGCAACGGCGGACACAATATCCCAAAGCCTATTGGTTTGCGGATTGAAAAACTTTTTAGCACTTTTTCTTTTTTGCGACAAAGCCAAGAGGTACGCGACGCTCACGTCGTCGCAAGCCATTGTGCCTGGGCAGATGGGTCGAATGCATCGCACGCACGGAGGTTCCGAGAGTGGACAATCGACGCTGATTTTTTTGAACGGACCTTCCAGAAGAATTATTTCTACAAGACGTTCGTCGGAAAGACGGCGCGCCGTTGATCCAATGCGTTCATAAACGCATTCAATTTGAAGTGGTTCGTTTTGCTTCCCTGAAACGGCAACAAAACTCGTCTTGAACGCGTTAGGACCTGAAATATGAAGACCTGCAAACATACTTTACTTTTTTATCATCCTAAAACATGTTAGGTTCGTATATAATTGTACATAATATTTGGCAAAAAGGGTAAGTTTTGTATTGTGTCCCCAAAGGATTTCTTGCGCTTTTCCTTTCCTTGGCGGCCCTTATCTGGCTTCCCCGACTGAACGCCCAAACCCTTAATGAGGCTAATGATGCGTTTGCAAAGGGTCAATTTGATTCCGCGACAAGACTGTATCGCACCCATTTGAGGGACAACCCTGAGGACTATAACGCTTGGACTCTCTTAGGTGCAACTTATTACGAAACCGGGCAATTTAAAAAGGCTTTGTCCGTCCTAAAGAGGACCGAAAAAAAGCTTGGTCTGCTTCCGACCAATTTTTACTACCAAGGCATGTGCTATAGGGCACTCAACAAGCGTTTGCGTTCCAAGCGAGCCTTTACAAAGGCTTCCATTTATAATGACGCCTACGCGAAAGCGGCCATTTTTCAGCTCATCGCCACGGAATATAAAGATCAGAATAAGAAGCTTGCGAGCTACTGGATTGACCAGTACGTCGCTAGATTCCCGGATGGCGAGCATATCGCCATCATCTCCGAACTAAAGCAGAGCCTGGCGGTAAATAAATTTGACTATAAAATAGAACAGGACCTGCCGTCTCCAGATAACAACAAGGCTCTTTTTAAGTACAGTAAGTACTCACTTTTTAACTACCCTCATTATTGGTTTTCGGGAATTGGATTTCTTAATACGTTTGGTACGCAAAACAACCCGCACCCGCAAAAAGGCCTTGAAAAAGAAGAGAAAAGTACAAACGAGCTCGACTTTGAAGCGGGCATTGGAGTTGGGCCATTTGTGGAGGGAAATTCGCAAACTTTTGTCGGCTATCATTACACCCAAAACTGGGTATCAGACGAAGACAGGATTAAAACCTATTTTGATGACCCACTCGATTTTGCCTACTTTCCCTACCGCAGCGATCTTCTCACTAGGAGACACCGTCTCTTGGCGGACTTCAAAAAGAAAACAAATAAATACTTTTATTTCGGATTGTTTGCAGCGTACGAATTTGCTCGATCGGGGTCGACGTTTTTTCCCGTTCCGGACGAAAACAAGGCTCTCAAACAAACACTAAACGTTTCAAGAACCAGCCTAGTGGTTCCCTGGGTCGGATTGGAATACAATAGTAATAACCGGTCAATGTTGTACATGTATTTCGAAAAGGAAATTGACAGTGAATTGCCTGAGTTTTCGAACAAGACATACAACTTCAACCAATCGTCGATAGATAAATCGTTCAGTCTTGGCGTAAAGCACAGAATGGATCTCCCGCAATTCGACACCGGAATAGAGGCGGAGTTTTTTCGTTACGATTATACGTACAACGACTACTGGCTGGACTACCAGCGGACCGGCTTTCTTCTCACTGTAGAACACGAAGTCATATCCGAGGTAACAGCCATAGGCATGGTAGGAACATTTCAAGACGTCTACGACGCAAAGTATCTTCGATCGAAATCGTGTTCTGGAGTTGTCACCGCGTCAACGACCCAGGCCGGCGACATCCACCAATGTGCGAGAAACGACGCGGGACTCGTATATAAACTCAATCTTGCTTGGACATATACCCCAACAAAAAGGATAGAGGGATTTATTAGTTACGTTGAGGTAAAAAACCCAGAGCTTCAAGTCTTTGACCGCACGGATTTCACGTTGGGACTTATGTTTACATTTTCGTTCCCGCAGGCAGATTCTAACCTGGTCCATAAACAGTCTTGGGGTGATACCAAGTTTTACTCGGTAAGATAGATGGCCAACCAATCGGTGAGCATAGAAGAAGTACAGCATTTTATTGCCGAGAAAAAGCCTGTATTCTTCTCGACAGACAAAGTGCCCATACTGTTCCAAACCAAGATTGTTTGGGCGGACGCTTCCTCCATTGTCCTCGCGAATACGATAAGTCCGGAGCACATTACCCAAGTCGTCAATTCAGGACAATTCTTCCTTCAACTTGAAATGACGCGGTTCAGTTCCAGCAAAATAAGTACAGACGGGGTTCACGTCATATTCCCATGGACGAGTTTGCAACCGATCCAAGAGTCAAGGAAGGAAATCCGCGAGATCTTCAAGGAAGAAACCGCTGTGGTAGAGTTTGTCAATCCTGCAGACAAGACGACGAAGCTTTCAAAAAGTATTCTAGACATGTCCTCGACTGGTTTATCCATGCGGGTACCGCAAAATTCAAAACTGTTCGAACCTGGGCTCCAAATCAGCAAAATGACCGTTGTCAAAGGCGGTAAAGCAGTCCGCACGGTGTCCGGGAAAGTTGTCTATAGACGGCTCTTCTACAGCAACGTGCAAAAGCTCTTCGCCCAGGTTGGCATCAAGTTTGTCGGTGAGTAACTTATGAGTTCTCTTAAACTGAAAAAATGGCAACGCATTTTTGTTAATCGCTCCTTAAACATGGCGTCCATTAAGTCCATCGGATTCGACATGGACCACACGCTAGCGCCCTACAACAGAGCTAGCTTTGAAGCTCTGGCGTTCAGCGAAACGTTGAAGAAATTTATTCATAACGGGTACCCCGAGGAGTTAAGCAAGCTCCAATTCGACCCCAATTTTGTGATACGCGGACTTTTAGTAGACATTAAACGCGGAAACCTCTTGAAGGTTGACGCTCACAAATACGTGAAGATAGCTTTTCACGGACGCGAATCTCTTTCAAAGGAAATGCGTCATGAACTTTATAATTCCGAGAGCTTCAAAGCGGATACGTTTCTCTCCATTGACACCTTTTTTGCTTTGAGCGAAGTCCAGCTTTTCACCGAAATTGTCGATTACATGCGCTTGAATCCCGGAAAAATCAAAAAGTCCTTCCACGAGGTTTATGCCGACCTTCGCAAGTACATTGACCTCAGCCATGCTGACGGCTCCATCAAGAACCAGGTTATGAAGGACCCAGGTTCCTTCATAAACAAAGACAAATACCGCGTACAAACTCTTGTTCGATTGCTCGAAGGCGGAAAGAACCTCTTCCTGTTAACGAACTCCCACTGGGAATATACGAACTTCATCATGTCGTATCTCTATAACGACACCCTCGACGCCTATGCTAGCTGGAGAGACTATTTCGAATATATTTTCGTGGGAACGGGTAAACCCAACTTTTTCACGGGGGCGCATCCCTTCTATGAGGTTCAACCTGATACGGGCCTTCTCAAACCCCACTCAGGAGTACTGAGCCGACACACACCGTACCATGGCGGGAACGCAACCCTCTTCCAAGAATTAACGGGACAAAAGGGCGACGAAATTCTTTATATGGGTGACCATATATACACGGATATCATCAGGTCTAAGGGCCTTTTCAACTGGAGAACGCTCCTGGTTGTTGAGGAACTTGACTCCGAATTGCCAAAGCTCGAGAAAATCCAACCCGAAATCAAAAAGATCCAAGACCTCCTTTCGTCAAAAGAGATTTACGATGAAAATGCGCAACGAATCCGGTCCCGAATCGCTTCGAACCGCAATTTATTAAAAATCGGAGAGAGCCAGAACGACAAAAAACGCGTTAAGTCCATTCAGAGAAATTTGGATTCTCTTGCTAAAAAACTCGAATATGAAGAGAGCCAAATTCGAGAAATCGAACGCGTGCTAAAAGACTCCCTCAAAACGAAGGAAAAAGTCATTCACCCAATCTGGGGGGAACTTATGCACGTCGGGTTGGAAAAAAGCCGTTTTGCCAAACAAGTCGAAGAGTACGCATGTCTATACACCGCACGGGTATCTAATCTTGGATTCTATAGCCCGTTCAAAAAATATACATCTCCTCATGATCTCATGCCCCACGACCTCTAAAACTAAAGACATCCTTGTTCCAATTTCGTTTTTTACCAATCCGCACGACTTTGCCCCCACAATCTGCCTTTAAGATAATTTCTCTAGCGCCGATAGCGGGATAGCAGAAGTTGCGAGAAATTTTGGGAAAAGGATTTTTCGGTGCCTAAAAAGGTAATCGGCGAACGCTACCGCATTGAATCCGTCATTGGCGAAGGAGGGATGGCGTCTGTCTACGATGCGACAGACCTCACGCTCGATCGTCGTGTTGCGGTCAAAATCCTGCACCCCCACCTCGCACAAAACTCCGAGATCCGAAAACGATTTTATCTCGAAGCAAAATCTCTTTCCGGTCTAGATCATCCGAATATCACTAAAATTTTTGACTTCTCCGGCACGAACTCGTCTGACCTGTGGATCGTCACCGAAATACTTCGAGGAGAAACGCTCGCCGACTTCCTCAAGGAGTTTAGCGGACAGCAGCTTCATCCTGTCTTGGCAACCATTGTCGTTCTGGAAATATGTAAGGCACTTGATGCCGCACATCGCAAAGGCATCGTTCATCGTGACGTCAAGCCGGAAAACATCATGGTCCTTGACGGCGGAAGAGTCAAACTAATGGATTTCGGCATCGCCAAGGACACGCGTCACAGCAATTTGACCGTAACCGGCACATTCATGGGATCGCCAAGCTATATGTCGCCTGAGCAAATCAAAGGAATCGATACTGATTACCGAAGCGACATTTACAGCCTTTGCGTGCTCTTCTACGAAATTCTAACCGGAACTCTGCCGTTCGTGGGCGCAAGCACGCCTGACGTAATCAACAAGATCGCCATCGGCGAGTTTGCGCCGCCAAAAAAAGTATCTCCCAATGTGCCCAAAGCCCTTAACGATCTGATCGTCAAAGGAATGCAAAAGGAAGTGACAAAACGGCACAAAAAAGTCGGCCAACTCATTGAGGGCCTCAACTATTTCCTTAGCTCGAACGGTTTTGTCGAAAGTCACATCGAACTCGAGCGTTATTTCAAAAATCGTTATGCCTTCGACGAACGTTTGCGGGCGTTCAATGCAAAGAGTCGCGAGGACTCTGGTCAAGCCAAACCAAGTGTGCCGACCATGGCAAAGGGTGTTGCCGGCGACCCAACAATGCTCGTGCATCAAAACCCCATCGCACCTCCGTCGCAGCACTACGGCGCTCCCAAAACGTCGTATCCGACCGGATACAGTCGCCCGCAACAAACGCGAATTGGGACAAGAAATACCAAGCGAAAGCCAGCCGTTCTCGACCAACTTCGCATGACGCATTTAAGGCAACAACCGCTTTACAAGACAAAGCTGATCTTTGGAATCCTGGTGACAGCCGCGATGGCAATCGGTGCTCTCTGGGCGTCGGTTCAATTTATTTACCGTACGACAACAGTGGAAACACCTCCTCCCGAAACAAAACGTGACGAACAGGCGAAGCAAGTACGTCGTTCGGATGCCCCACCAATACCCGAGTTCACCCCGGCACGGGAAGCGCCGAAGCAATCAGCGCCTAAAGTTTTGCCACCACCCCCGGTTGTCAAGGAGACGAGGAGAGTCGAGCAGCCGCGAGTTGTAAAACTTCCCGAACCAAAGAAACCTTTGATTCCGTCGCTACCCGACTTTTTGCAAAAGGCTCAAAAGCCGAAGCCGTCTGTCGAAAAACAAGAGAGCGCTCAAAGGCCTGAAAAAGTAGAGAAGAAGATCGAAAAATCAGAAAAGACTCCAAAAGTCGAAGTAGCGCAGAGGACGCCGGCCCCCCAATTTCCACCTCCTGAAAAGGTGTCGCCTTCAGTGCCAAGCGTTGCCCGCTTATTCATTTCCGCGAGTCCAGCGGCCGAAATCCATATAAACGGAAAGCCCAGAGGCGTCAGTAACGATTCGAAGGTCATTCGTGAAGGCATCGAGCTGAAGCCGGGATCCTTCTCATTGGAGCTCAAACGACGCGGATACGAAACGTATTCTGCTAAGATCGACATAGCCTCAGGAGAAACGAAACGCATCAAAGCAAATCTCAACGAATCGGCACCAATCATCGATCTAGAAATCGTAACAAACCAAACTCCGGCGAAAGCCTATGTTACTCCTTTGTCCGGATCGGGAAAGACCAAACGGTTATTTTTGACTTCAAGAAGCACGGTACTGAGTCTTGAAGAAGGCACATATCGCGTCAAAGTTGATTTTGACGGTCAGTCGTTTGTTAGAAATATAAGTTTGGAAAAACCGTCAAAAAAGATGGTGTTTAACGCGGAATTTAAAAATGATTAGACGCATTTTTAACATCTTAGCACTTCTCTGCTGCCTTATGGCTGCACAGGTGCCCGCGTTCGCCCAGTCCCTCAATGACGGGATGGCGCTTTACCTCAAGGGCAACTTTGAAGGCGCGGAGTCGGCTCTTGCAGCGGCATCCCAAAGGGAATCGCGCCCTGCGGAACGGTCCAAGATTTTTAAGCTTCTTGGTATCGTCCAATACATGCAGGGGAACAAAGGCGGTGCTGCGCAGAGCTTTAGGTCAGCGATTTCCATCAACCCCAATATCTCGATCTCAACTGCCGAAGTCCTCGACGAATCTATTCTTCCGTTCTTTAAGGAACAACGCCGTCACGCGGCAAAGAAAGCGCCTGCACCGGCTCGCGCAACCACGCTCAAAGTGGTGTCCAACGCAAGAAACGGGTCGGTATTCCTCGGTAACAGACGCGTCGCGTCGGTCGGCGAGAAGATAAGGACTCGACCAGGTCCGGCAGTTCTGACCGTAAGAGCGCCGAACTTCAAACCACGGTCCACTCGGATTCTCATTGAGAAGCAAAGGGATAATAATTTTACGTTGAACCTTCAACGTGCTGCTCCGAACCCAGCTGTCGCCGCACGCACCAAAAAGGAACTAGGGCACCAACCGGATGACTTATTCGCGGCAGAGCCGGAAATACGAAATCCGGGACCGCAAGGTGCCGAAACCAACGCAATTGCTGGAGCGAAAGCTCCAGACTCGCCGCCGCCAACACTTGTCGCCGACCAACCTCCCAGTGTGACGGATTCTCCTGCAGTGGATCAAAATCCTTATGCGACGCCTGTACCGCCGCCGCCTGATTACTTCGACACGCCCAAACCGCGTCCGAAAAAGGAAGAATCGGACAAGAATATTCTTATGGCGTTTTTACCGTTTGGAGCGGGCCAATACTATAACGGAGATATTCTGTTGGGGGCGTTCTTCACCGGAGGCAGCCTCGCATCAATTTACTTTTATATGACAAGCATTCAGGTCGCGGAAGAGGCCAAAGCTAACGAAGCTGAATTCAGCAAGCGGGACAATGTTACTGATGAGCAGAAGGCCGCATTCCGCGAGGATACACAGGCCTTTATCAAAACGCAGCAAACCAACAACCAAATTGCCATAGCGTCTCTTTTGGGTCTATGGGGTATTGGTAGCCTGGAGGCTTATCTCACCATGACTTCTCCGGCAGCCAACAAGAGCGCGGATACTTTGGATCTTTCCCCGGGAGAAGTTCTTGATCACCGTTACGTCGACGTGGAGAAGGTCCCAGAAGACAACTTTGTTTTGACACCCTTTGTAGATAGCAGTAGTAATCCAGGGTTAGCTTTGTCTCTTAATTTGTCATTCTGAAACGGTAATGGGCGACCTTAAGACACTTCAAAAGCAATACGGCATTGGGATAACTGGGGGTGCGGGAACCGGCAAGAGCACGGTTTGCGACATCGTTAAAAAATATGGGTATCTTGTTGTCGACGCTGACCAGCTCAGCCGTAAGGCCGTCGCTTCCGGCTCTGACGGGTTAAAACAAATCGTGGGGCATTTCGGCGCCAGCGCTCTCAATGAGAATGGCGATCTCGACCGACCCGCGATGCGACAGAAAATCTTTTCGGATCCCACCGCGAAGGTCGAGCTTGAGCGCATCACCCATCCTATTATTAGAGACTTACTCCTCAATGAACTTGGGCAGTACGGACTTTTGGCTCAGCCCAAGTTGTGGTTTTACGAAGCCAGCCTCCTCTTTGAAACAGGACAGTATAATCGTTTCCGGCAAATATGGCTTACCCACTGCTCAGCGGAAACCCAAATCATGCGGCTTATTGCCCGAGATAACATTGATTGCGACCTCGCGAAAAAAATGGTGGAAAGTCAGTCCATTTCTCTTGAAGAAAAAAGACTGAAGGCGGATGTTCTCGTCGATACGGACATTCCTCAGCCCGACCTTGAGCACGCCATCAAACTTCGGCTTGATAAATTCCCCGGGAATTATTAAAGTTCCCAAAATCAAGCACAAGGTAACGTTGTACAACAAAAGATCAAAACGATTCAAAAACAGGCAGAAAAGCGGACGACCAAAGAAATTTCACTCACCGGGTTCGCCCGGTAAGCTTCGAGAACGAACTCTTAACTACCTCGAAGACTTTCTCAATCTGCCGCCCCCCAATAAGAACTTACAAAAGGATTTTCTCGACGACTGGCAGCAAGAGGCTGTAGACCACCTCAACCGTGGCCACAACGTCATCGTGGACGCTCCAACTACTGCTGGAAAAACCCGCGTAGTTGAATTTTTTTTCCGCCATAACTTGAAGAATCCGAGCTTCCGGGCAGCTTACACGACTCCCGTCAAAAGCTTATCCAACGATAAGTACAGAGAGTTCATCCATACGTTTGGCAAGGAGAACGTTGGCATCGCCACTGGCGACACCAAGGAAAACCTAAACGCGCCCATCGTTGTGTGTACTCTAGAATGCTATCGCAATTCGTTGCTCGGCGTGGAACCTGACCTGGGTCGCTCCATCGTTATTTTTGACGAATATCATTACGTCCAAGACTCGAGCCGCGGCAGCGCTTGGGAAGAAGCGCTCATCCTTTCGCCGAAAACCTGCCAACTGCTCCTCCTGTCCGCGACCGTCGCAAACCCCAATGACTTCGGACATTGGATTGAATCTTTGGGACACAAAAGAACTTTTATCGTTCAGACTATTGTGCGACCGGTGCCACTGAAGAACCTCGTTTATTTTCAAGACCACTGGATCTCGGACGAAGTGAGCAAACCGCCAAGACCAATTAAAAAAGGCGGCGGCGGACGAAGAGACGCCATTCCGATTCCGAAGATCGCGAGAATGGCCGTGCATGCGGACGAAATTGGGCTAACTCCTCTTATTGTGTATTTTGGCAATCGTAGCTCATGCGAAATCTTAGCGGATGAACTGCCACGCCATTGTCCCCCTCTCCCCGAAGACCAACAAAAGAAACTCGAGGCTGAACTCAAAAACCTCGATGAAATCTACAAGTCCTTTCGCTTCATAAACAAAAAGCAGCTTACGTCCATTATTCGGTTCGGAGCGGCTTTCCACCATTCGGGTCTTACGCCCGCGCATAGACTGACGATCGAAATTCTTCTTAAGAAGGGTCTTCTGAAATATTGTGTTTCGACTATGGGCTTAAGCCTGGGCGTCAACTTTTCCGTGCGATCCGCATTGATCGCCGATTCAACGCGCCCGTCCGACGGCGGTCCGACTCGATACGCCGACGAAGAAATTTTGCAAATGACCGGTCGCGCTGGACGACGCGGCAGCGACCATTTTGGCTTTACTCTTTGGCCGTCCGCTGAATCATACTACAAGTTCAGCAACGCCAAACGCCCCGTGTGCGGCTCCAACTTGAAAATCGAACCAACCACGCTCTTGAACCTTATCGGACGAGGGTACAGCATTAGAGGTTGTGAAACCTTCTACAACAAGAGCCTCATGGCCTTTCAAAACAAGAAGCAGGATTACTTTAAAATAGTTGAGAGAAAGGGGAAATCCGGACAGCCGTTTGACAACCCCCTTAACACGCTTTATCACCACTTGCACAGAATCGACTGTCTCGACTCGCAAGAAAAACTCACGGAGCTAGGCAAGGTAGCGCGTTACTTTCCTCAAGCCGGAGGCCTTTTGGTGGCCGATTGGATAGTCAAAGGTGTGATTACCGCTGAAAATCTTCTGGAGAGCATGCAAATTGTCTCGATGTTTACCCTTGCCCGACATAAATCTCCAAAGGAAGGAAGACACTACGTATTCCCCGCCGACATCGACTCCATCGAAAAGCGGGCAGAGATGACTTATCCTATTGACCTGTTCCCAAACCTATACGATCCGCCGTACGGATCGCGGCATTATCCGGTGCTAAGGGAATTTAACCCCGTAGCGGGTTATGTCGTCAGCGAATGGGCGCGAGGCGCCGATTGGCAGTCGATGAAATCGCGCACTGTGGGCCGAACCTTTGCCGAAGGCGATCTCATCCAACTGCTCTACCGTACGGCAACCTATCTCCAGTCAATGAGCCAGCTGGATCTGGGAGCACTATCTCAATCCGCCCGCGCGCTCCTCGATATTTTTCTTCGTGAGCCGCTTGGGCTCGAAAATCGAGCCTAAACTCTATAACGATTTTGGATGTTTACAAGATTGAATGCGTTTTTTCTTCCGGCAGCCTTGACAAAGGACACGGGGGGGTGTATCTATCTGGAGAATTCTCCGGAATTTTTCGGGACCTGATAGAAACTGACAATTTCTTTAAAATAGTCAATAGCTTAACAGCTAAAGATAAGCTCATCCGCTGCAAAGTTTTTTAGTCCTTTCCCGTTTTAGTTTGTTTTTCTGCAAGTACAGTCTTATCCAAAAAATTTTCTACATGTATCATTTCACTTCAGGTGGATGGAGCGAGGGGGAGCATAGCTCCCCTATTTTTCGCGCGCGGAAAATCCTCTATTTTCCCATGCTACTTTCTGCGCGAAAAAAGCATGAGACGATAGCATGAGAAGGTAGAGGTGATTGATTTAAGATGTTTCGCTGCGCTCACATGGGCATGGGATGTTTCGCTGTGCTCACATGTGGATATTTCGTAATGTGGTCTGACATCCGTGACGCTTGTGCCGCCCCGTCGTACTGAGCGAAGCGAAGGATCTCGAATGAGAACGCCCCGGATATCCGGGGCGTCGTACTCTTTAAAAATCCCGATCTGTTATTTCTCAGTCATCGCATGTTCTTCACATGCCTTGGAAAACGTTTGCATGGAAAGGTTTTGGCACTGTCCGCCAATTTGGATTGAACCGACTTGCTTATCCTTCCGAGGATACTTCTTACCGAGCTTTGCACAAAACTCGTCAACGTCATCTTTATTTGTTCCAAACGTGCCATTAATCCTATCGCCTAAGCAGTTCGCTAAGCCAAAGTACGTAACTTCTACAAATTCGACAGGCTCTCCGCCGCCGCCATTGCCGTCGCCGCCGCCGTTCGACGAGTTACCGCCTCCCGCGCCGCCGCCAATCTTATTACCCAATATGGCGTCTAGGAGCACGCGGTCTCGGCAAAGGCCGTCTTGGCCGCATTTTTCCAGCTCTTGGTAGTAAGCGCCGTCGCTAGGGCGGGCGTTTGCCACATTGCTTTGTCTAGATTTGCACGCGATGAAAGTTACTATCCCAATAAGGCCTAGAGACACCAATACACCTTTTAGTTTCATATGCACTCCCAAGTTTTTTGATTGATTATCAATTCTCGCAACAAAGCGCGGCGATGACAAGAAAAATCACTTCGGCACAAAATCTAGTTGCTATTTGCGAGAAAAATATGCCAGCATTGACTTGTACCGTCTTTTTCACCAAGTCTTTCAAGAAAGGAGAAAGCCATGAACACTGAAAAAATGGCAGGAACGGGTTTTCTCTTCGCGATCTACGTTTAATTCCGCGAGACGCCCTATCCTCTAAAGAATACCTATACATTGATGAAGCTTTTCCTTACGATTCGGAAATCCGAAGAAAGGACCTGTCTCGCATGTCGAGAATGAAAAAAATATTGGATGACCTCTTCTTCACTGGCGTAACGCCGCTGGTCAAGAGAGGCGAAAGAATCGCGTTGACCGAGGCTGATATGCCCAGTTTGCCCGAATTTCTGACGGAATCGGCTATTGAAAATTTGCCGTGGGGCGAGGATCTCAAGTCGGACTGGGTATTTGTCAGAGGCTTGTTACAAGGCAGCCTTTCGACTTGGAAGTGGGGATTCGTATTTTGTGCCTTGTCTGCGGCGCTGACTCTGGTTTCTCCGCTTCTCGTGTACCAGTTCATCCGCGCATTGACAGGGGAGATCGAACTCAGTCTTGCTCAGTTGATTGGGTTAGGCGTTTCCATTGGGTTGACTGGGATACTAGCCGGAGTATTTGCACAACATCACTTTTTGAGAATCTTGTGGGCATTTCAGGTTATTTCCAATCGACTCAATACTTTGATCTTCAAACAAAGTATGAGGATCTCGGCGAAGGATAGAGACGCGATGACTATCGGAGAAATTGTCAATCGCATGGGCTCCGACACGGATTCGTTGAGCAACCTGCCTACGGTTCTCATCAACGTTACCGTCAGCGTCCTCCAAGTGCTGGGGGTTGCGGGGGTTCTCACCTATATGCTGGGCTGGTCGGCTTTGCCTCTCCTCTTTATAATACTGGTCATGGTGGCGCCCACACGCGCTGCAGCAAAAATCATCGTCAAGTATGACAATAAAATGATGAAGCGGCGCGACGAACGCGTCACTCTAATGGGTCAGATTCTGAACGGTATTCGCATCGTGAAGTATCTTCGCTGGGAGGCCGACCTGCAGAAGGAAATAGAAACCAAACGCGCTGCAGAACTTCGAGACCGGTGGGCCATGGCCAAGGCAGAAATGATCTGCACGGTCGCCTTTGCCTCGGTGTCGGCGGTTTCTTTGTTTTTCATTTTGCTGTTACATGAACGCCTCGGCAATCCCCTGACTCTACCGGTAGTCTTTTCAACGTTTAGTTTACTGCAAATACTTGAGGAGCCGTTTGGCTCTGTGGGACGGCACTTGGCGTCATTTGCCAACGCGCGCGTCGGCGCCGCCCGAATACGAGAGTTTTTGAATTTGAAATCCGAACCGCGGTTTAAAGGCAGCGAAATGAAGCCCGCTCTTGTTATTCAAGACGCTTCCGTCGTCTACCCTGACGTCAAAGCCCTGGACCGAATCAACCTCCAGGTAACCGAGGGGGAAAGCGTTGCCATTGTAGGACCCGTCGGGGCCGGGAAGTCAACTCTTTTGGAACTGGTCCTTGGCGAAGCCATACCCCAAGAAGGACACGTGCGCCATAAATCGGGTTTGAAAATTGCTTACGTTCCGCAGGAGTCCTTTGTTCTCAACACCTCACTGGCTCGCAACATCTCCTTCGGTTCGGATTGGTCCTCTGAGCCGACCCATAGTGGGGAGAGCGCCCTTCAAGATGCCGTGCGAAGCGCACAACTCGCGGCGGATCTGTCCGCGTGGCGACACGGCTTCAGTTCGGAGATTGGCGAGAAAGGGATTAATTTGTCGGGGGGACAAAAACAACGAATTAGCCTTGCCAGAGCTGCTTTTGCTAAAACCGACGTCATTCTATTTGACGATCCCCTATCGGCGGTCGATCACCCTACAGCCGAGGCGCTCATAGACGACCTGGTCTTTGGTTCTTTACAAGACAAGACGCGGATCATGGCAACCCATCGGCTCGAAGGTTTGGAAAGATTTGATAGGGTGATCTTCCTTGTTCAAGGTAAGATTCTCGCCCAGGGCTCATTCGGTTCGTTAATGGATACTAGCGCAGACTTTCGGCAGTTTGTGGAAAACGGACTCGTCGACTCCAATGCCCAGTCTTTGACGGACGTTGATTCGGATCGAACAACGAAGACTACGCCTGCGGATTCAAGCAGTGAAACATTTTCCGCCATTGAAGATAGGGAACGCGGTGCCGTTTCGCCCAAGCTTTATTGGATTTACCTCCGAGAACTAGCGACGTCGAAACCGTTCAACTACCTCGTTCTAGCATTAACGGCGATCACTTATCCTCTTTTTTCCGTCGTCCAGAAGCTCGTGTTTACCGACCTTGATGCTTTCGGATCCGCGAAGGACCTAATCTATCTCTTTGGTATGATTTCTCTGGCCAGCGTCTTTTCCCTCGTTATTAGCGATCTCTTTTGGCTGAACCGCGGTCTCAAAGCAGGCAAGCGATTTCATGAGAACATGTTGCGTTCCATCTTGAACACAAAGATGCGATTTTTTGACACCAACCCTGTTGGTCGTATTTTACAGCGTTTCTCTCGCGACACCGAAGCGATCGACATGCAGATCCAATGGACATTTGAGAACACAGTGAAGATTGGCGCGAACATAATAGTTTCGTTAGCTGTGATCGTTATCAGCTTGCCTTGGCTGCTTGTCGCGATGGGTCCTATCGGATGGTACTACTATATTTTACAGCGACGCTATCGATCGGTTGCCCGAGAAGCAAAGCGACTGGATTCCGTCGCACGATCGCCTGTGTACGCGCATCTCAAGGAGACTCTTGCTGGACTGACCTCAATACGCGCCTATGCTCGCGAAGGAGCGTTCTATCGAGAGTTTGTTCGACGCGTTGAACACAGTCAAAGAATGTTCTTCGGGCACTATATGATCAACCGCTGGTTTTCGACAAGAATCCCTCTAGTCGGCGGCATGATCACGGTTTGCACAGGCGCCGCACTCGCCCTAGCCGTCTCCAACGGCGCGACCTCAGCGGGCCTAGCGGCGCTGGTCATGACCACTTGCATAAGCTTTTGGGGAACGTTGAACTGGGCTGTTCGCGTCTTCGCGGATCTAGAAGCTCGAATGACTTCTTTGGAAAGAGTGAACACCTATTCCAACCTGGAGGTGGAATGCTCGCTTCAGCGCCATAGTGAGCCCACAATCCAAAACGGGGCCGTCTCCTTCAAAAACGTCTGGGTACAATATGCCAACGATCTTCCCTGGACTTTGCGCGACGTCTCCTTCGAGATTCCCCACGCCACCAAAGTGGGCCTCGTTGGTCGAACCGGCTCCGGAAAATCAACGGTTTTCCAGACGCTGTTTCAAATCATCAGGCATTCCAAAGGGACGATCACGTTGGGGGGCGTCGACATTGCCCAATTGCCCCTCGAAGCGCTACGCCGTCACATAGCCATCATTCCGCAGGAACCGATTCTGTTTCAGGGGACCTTGCGCAGCAATTTGGACAGATATCGCGAACATTCGGATATGAAAATATGGTCCGTTCTCGAGTTGGTCGGGCTTGCCGCTCATTTCAAATTGGCCGGTCTTGATCACCAACTTGTTGAGAACGGCAATAACCTAAGCCTCGGACAACGGCAGTTACTGTGTTTAGCGCGCGCCTTGCTCAGCGCTGCCCCTCTCGTCGTTCTTGACGAAGCAACAGCCAGCGTCGACTTTGTGACGGACCGCAAGATTCAGCGGATCATCAAGGAACATTTCCGAGATCGGACGCTGATGATCATTGCACACCGCCTGACCACTGTCGAAGACTGTGAGCTCATTATTGAGCTGGAACATGGGACCGTAAAGAATGTGAGATCTATCAAGCAGCTTGAGACTAAGGTCGATTTTCGACTAGATATCAAACTGCATTCCGAGTCGAACACCTGACCCCCTCTGTAAGAGGGAGATAAAATTATCCACTGGACATAAAATAACCCCTAAAAACCGCATCCTCGCGCCTATATATTTAGGCGTTTTTATTGTGTTTTTAATATTTTATTTCAAGTTCCTCAACCAGCCCCCGATGAGAAATAGAGGGGGAATGGTTGATGTCTTTTCGCTACTTTACGGCCTTACTCTGTATCCTTGTTCCTAGTCTCGCCAGTGGCTCGGATAAATACCGTCTGTATAAAAGCGCGCATTTTCTAGGGCGGGGTGATACGGGGATTGCCATTGCGGACGATCACGATGCGATCTTTTACAATCCTGCTGGTCTAGCGCAAGGCACAGGCATTTACAAAGAAACCGTTCTGCTGAGCCCCTTGATTGAAGTTTCCTCTGATACAAAAGACCTCATTCGCCAAATCAGCGTCGAAGGCAACAGCGATCCCGAAACGCTCCTTAGTCACGAAGGCAAGAATCAGCATATTGGGCTTTACGACTTCTTGGGAATTGTTCTTCGTCGAGCGGCTGTCGGTGCTTTTGTCGGTAACCAAACAAACATACTCGTGCGTAAGGATCCCGACGAGGCTGGACTAAACATGGTTGAAGCCAATGCTTACGGGAATCAAGGCGCGGCGTTTTCCATTGCAGAAAGTTTCTTCTCCAGCAGCTTGATGGTGGGGGGAACGTTCAAATATCTTCGACGTCAATCCGCGGAACTCAGCATGAGCCTCGCCGAATCGTCCAATATGTCCGACCAACTTGAAGACGAAAATAACATGACTCAAACGCAGGGTTCGGGCGCGGACCTTGGCCTTATTTACAGAGTTGGTACACGCGCTCCGTTTAGTCTCGGGGTACACGTTGAAAACGTCGGGACCACTAAACTGACGGCCGCTGAAGAGGGAAGCGGCGACGACAGTTTGCCGCAAATGATTCATGCCGGCATTGCGCTCGAACCTGGAACAAAATACAGCAAGTTCCGACTCCTCCTCGATTACAGGGATATCACGAATGAAGAAGAAACCACGCTGTACAAGCGGATTCATGTGGGTTCGGAGATCGTGGTTGGTCGTTTCTTGGGCCTTTCCGGGGGTCTCAATCAGGGTTACCCGACCATGGGTCTATATGTGAATTTGTATTTCTTGCGTTTCGACGTTGGCGCTTATTCTGAGGAAGTTGGTTCGAGAGCGGGTGCGAGACCGGACAAGAGATACTACTTCAAATTGTTCGCCGGATTTTAGATTGGGAGGCTTTGTGATTAAAAGTCTTATCTTTTCGATCTTACTAGCCGCTTGCGGTTCGAACATCTTTAAATCCGTCGATAAATCGGATCCAGGCGAAGATGCAACTGTTGCCATGGAGAACGGCAATCCCCAAAAAGCTATTTCTATCCTAGAAAAAGCTATCGAAGACGAACCTGAAAACTACCGTTACTACGCGCTACTCGCCGCCGCGATGGCTCAAAAATATGGTGTAAGCGTCATTCAGATCGCTCTTAAGATGGGCGAATCAGATGAAGAGGAAGAAGGCGCGTCCGATGACCAGGCGATCGTGCAAGAAGAAGAAGAAGAAGACGGGGATTCAAGCTCAAGCGACGTTACTAAATTGTTTCCCGTGTTGCCGGTACCGTCGGACGAAAATATCGACGGAATCAAAGAGGCCATCGAAACACTCGGTCTCATTCCTTCTGAGGAACTTCGAGAAGCAGACGTCTTTCTCCTGTCGCTTCTCAACACCGCGATCCTTGCTCTTCGAACTAAGACATTGGATACAGACGGCGACGGCCAGCTTTCTCCGGTCGAACTACTCGACCTCAATGAAGATACAGCCGTATTGATTCTTGAGGACCTAATCTCCGCGTCGGAAGCGCTTGCCGCAGGCGGTGGATCCGGCGGGTCGGAAGTGGCTCGTGAAAAACTGGAAGCCATTCAAGAAGCCATCGCCTCGCAAGAAGGTGAGACGGACGCTGAACGGCTACGGAACTTTTTCAACGGAAAACAATAAACTAAGTAAAACGCCGAACTCCAATTTTGGTGCCTGACTTCACAGATTCCATGATTTCTTCTCTTGGGATCAGTTCGGTTGGCAGAGTAGCTCGCCGTAAATTTGCCTTGAACAGATTAGCTCCCCGAAGTTTGGCGTAATCGAGATCTGAATCTTCTAAATTGGCTTCGGAAAAATCCGCGCCTTCTAGGTTGGCGTTCCAAAGCGAGGCCCCTCTAAGGTCGGCTTTACGAAATATGGCTTCTTTTAGGTTGGCATAAGAGAAGTTGCTTTCCCGAAGATCGCAACCTGAGAAGTCGATTTTTACAAGATTTGCCTTTCGGGCGTCGCATCCAGCGATTGATTTACCCTCAGCAAGCATTTCAAGAATTTCCTTACGGGTAAGGGTAACTACATGATCTCCTGATTTACTCAATCTCGCTCCCAATTTTTCAGTGATAAATTTTCGCTATTCTACTATGAGACGTCAGTCCTTTGTCAAGGAGACTTAGCACCGCCCTTATGGGCCAAAGGCGCCTCGGAACCTTTTCGCATTATTTGGCTTGGTTTACCCAGTAATTGGCGATGTCCAGCATACGGTTGCTAAACCCGACCTCGTTGTCATACCAAGATAGGACTTTAACCAAGTTGCTGCCTGACACCATGGTGCTATCGGCGTCCACAGTGCTTGATGCTGTGCTGCCGTTGAAATCGGATGAAACAAGCAACTCCTCTGTATAAGCGAGAATGCCTTTAAGGGGGCCGTTTGCAGCTTGCTGCAACACTTGGTTAACTTCTTTTGCAGTTGTCGCCTTTTTGGTCGTCACAACAAGGTCCACAAGAGAAACGTTAGGTGTCGGCACGCGAACGGATATACCGCTGATGAGCCCGTTAAGTTCCGGTAGTACGAGGCCAATAGCCTTCGCTGCGCCCGTAGATGTTGGGATCATGTTCAATGCCGCTGCTCTCGCTCTGCGGAGGTCTTTATGCGGAAGATCTAAGATTCTTTGATCGTTAGTGTAAGAATGCACAGTGGTCATGTGGCCATTGAGTATTCCAAAATTTTCGTTAAGAATTTTTGCGATAGGGGCAAGGCAGTTTGTCGTGCAGCTGCCGTTGGACACGATGACGTCTTTCTTTTGCAATGAGGTGTGGTTGACGCCATAAACAACGGTTCGGTCTTCGCCCTTTGCCGGAGCAGAGATAAGAACGCGCGCTGCACCCGCTTTGAGATGCTGTTCATTGTCTTGTCGACTGGTGAAGCGGCCCGTACATTCAAAAACAACGTCAATCTTTTTGCTCGCCCAGGGAAGCTCACGAGGATCACTAATTCCGGAGACAGTCACTTTCTTGCCATTAACGATGATGGCATCTGACTCGCCAATAACTTCTCCGTCAAATCGATCGTGGACTGAGTCGTACTTAAGAAGATGAGCCAACGTACCAGAATCTGTAAGATCGTTAATATGCACAACTTCCAGGTTTGGGTTCTTTTGTGCCGCTCTGAGTACAGCTCTTCCAATTCGTCCAAAACCGTTGATCGCAATGCGTGTCATACTGCTCCCTATTTTAACAAAACAATTCCCAGCCCTTATACTGTACGTGCGAGAAAAAATCTAGCGCCTCCGTGCGCCTCGCCAAAGCCCAGCTGTTTTTTATGACAACACCCGCGAAACACGCTAGAATGAATCCTATAAGCGAGGAATTTTATGAAACAAAGTCTCTGGATTGTCGCCCTTTTAGGGTTCACAAACGCGTACGCTTTTGACGAGCAGGACCTGCGCTCGCCTGTTTCGCCGCCCGCTGTTGAAGTTGAGACGCCCATAGAAGTCCAAGATCCGAAGCAAAAGCCGCAACCCGACGAGCTCAACCCGCAATCGGCAGACCCTTATGTCTACGGTGACTATTCTCTCGATACGCCTCCTTCTTCCACATTTGGTTCGCCGGCCCTTCACGGCTTCAAAATTGGAATTGTCATGAATCAAAATGGCCTCGGCTTAACGACGGGGCTCGATTACGCTCTCAACGATTATGTGAGCGTGGTGCCTAAATTTTTCTATAAAGGCAGGTACTTAGACGGCGACGGCTTCATGAGGCAAGTCGGCCCGCAGGCGGAATTTCGGCTTCACGCAAGTCCGGTCCGAACCCTCGACTTTTTCGCCGGCTCGGCCCTTGGATATACGTTTTGGCAAGTCGACCGGGTGACCGAAGAAGAAGGTAAAACCACCCTCAGAGGGCAGTCCACGGTCGTGCAAGGCTTGCTCGGCATGGCCTCGATATTCACGCCCCGGTTTCGATTCGTAGTGCAAAGGGTATGGCTGAATTTTCTTCACAACACCACGAAACCAGTGCAAGTTTCGGAGTTCCGCAAACCTGAATTTGAAGCTGTTTTTGAATATGTTATATAAAAGGTTCAAAACGTCGAAAGCTTCTTGTGCAAGACATTAAATGGTTTAAAGCCCAAATTTCCGCCGTTATTCCTGTCGGAACCTATTATCGCATCATCCGTGTCGCGAAGCCGACTCAGTATTTTTATATTGCCGGTCAACACACCCTGGTGAAGTTTTCCGCGCAGCAGGATCCGGAGCTCGTCTTTTCTTTTGCGTCCCATCCGGACGAGGAACACCTGGAATTCTGCGTCATCAACACCGGAATTTCTCCGCAAGAGGACGCCTTTAAGCCTGGGGCCTATATTTTCCTGTCAAACGGACAAGGTCATTTTCTCTACAAAAGGACTTCTTTTCCCGACCTCGTGTTCATAGCCGGCGGTTCAGGGATCGCACCCATTCGATCGTTATTGAAAGAAGCTCTCGTTCAACGAACATCCGCCAAAATTCATTTGCTCTTCGGTTGTCGCCACAAGGAAAGCTTTCCTTACGCCGTCGAGCTACTGGACCTAAAACACAAGGGTAAAATCTCCGAAGTCCGTCTTACTGCCGAAGACAGCAGCGCGCCGCCGTTTGGTCGGGGCGTTATCACCCAAGCATTAGACTTCATATCGAAGAAAGCGGATTACTATGTCTGCGGCCCCCTGCCGTTGATTGACAGAGTCAGGGATATTCTGGGAAGCGGCAATGTTCCCGACGATAACATTCATCACGAAGTTTACGTTTAGGAGCCATTTCCGGTTTGAAGGCTACTACAAACCATGTCGGGACAACGAAGCCCGCATATCTTTTGACGATTTTTTCAGCACCCAGTCCATCCGGCGCTTATCCGTTTTGATTTGATGCTTGGAGAAATCCCCATTGGTCGTCGTCAGAAACTTTTCGACAAGCGGCCGAACCTTTGTCCAAGAATCCTTCCTGCTTTGCCAATCCAACGTCGTCAGTTCGTCCAAACGCGAATGCTGCCTGCGATGCGCGTGCCCAACCATGGCCTTGACGAGAAACCCCCAGGCACCCATAGCCAACAGTCCCACGATAACGCTGATTCCGGGCAGCATATCCTCCGGCAAAAAGGAACCCGCGTCGGTATTTGCAAAAACACCATAAAAAATGAGTCCGAGGACGGTGCTAGCCGTAACGCCGACCGACCAAAGCTTTGCACGCACCTTTCGTATGCGCCGACTATAGCTCAACACCGCTTCCAAGAAATGACTGAGGTTCTTAGAATGTTCTTCAATATAGGTAACAAGATGGTCCAGCCGGTATTTTGGCGCCGAGAGGATCAAATTCTTAATCTCCGCTCGTTGGTTCTTAAGGAGGTTGAGAAAATCCGGGTTGTTTTGCCTAAACCGTTCCGAGTAAGTCAAATAGATTGGCGGAATGTCTTTTCGGCCGGTCATCTGAGAAAGATTCCAGCATAATGTTCCGTACACCCGCAATAGATCTTCAATGTTGGAACACTCGTCCACCCGATTGAGAATGAACAATACGCGGTCTTCATAAGTTGCGGCAGGCAGCGTCGATCGCAAGCTTTCATAGGTTTCGCGGATCGTTCCGGCTTTGTGCGGATCGAACAATACGAGGACCATATCCGCAATCTGAGCAAGCTCGCCAACAACCTGCTGATAGTTGTAGCCGCGGTCCTTTTCCGATACGCTGTCGAGCATTCCGGGCGTATCAATAATTGCCAGGTTTTTTAGAAAATCCGATTTGACGTACTTGAGTCGAAAGTGCGCCGCGAAGCGGTTGCCATGCCTTTTGAGCGCGGAAAACGGGAATTGGGGATCACCGAGAAGGACGCTCCCATCCTTCAATTCCGGTTCGCTAACGTTATCGCTGTACGTAAGAACTGTGAAACTGTCGTCGGTTGGGGCCTGGCCGATATTTTGAACGTCCTGGCCGAGAAGCTCGTTAACGAACGTCGATTTTCCCGACGAATAATTCCCCAGAAGCAAAACGATGGGCTTCCACCGGATTTGTTGATCAAGGGGTTCTTCAGAGTAGCGATACTTTGCTGAAACGGGGGTCAATTCGTTTTCGACGATGCGAATCAACTCCGTTCGCATGGACTCCAACGCGCCGCTTTTCTCTTCGAGATCATTTTTGCTAAAGACGTCCATATACCGTCCGCTTCTTAGTATTCGTTAAGACCAAGCCTTCTTTTTGCATCCGTAACACTCATACCGGCATTCTCATTCTCTGATTTTGTCGATACGCCCTTAAATTTGTCTTTATCGGCTTTGAACAAGATGTTGAACGTTGTTAGGCTCCCGTACGACTTGGTGATGTATCCCTGAAAAGTCGCTTTGTCTTCCGATGACAACTGCGCATGA
Source organism: Oligoflexales bacterium (assembly GCA_050251195.1). Taxonomy (GTDB): domain Bacteria; phylum Bdellovibrionota_B; class Oligoflexia; order Oligoflexales; family Oligoflexaceae; genus JBFWNG01. The sequence continues at coordinate 110,928 of JBFWNG010000009.1, read as the reverse complement.
GAGTTGATTTTTTGCTCGAGAACCCTCAAATTGTCGCGGACGCTCGTTATTTTGCGAAAAAAGACTTCGAGCGGAACTTCCTTGCGTTCACCTTCTTGTGGCTGGAGTATGAGTACGGCATCTTTCCACTTGGGCGCCACTTCCGCGTCAACGCCCACATATTCGTCAAGTATTTCAATCAGAAGCTGCTTCAATTCGCTGGATTCCATTTATCTAACCCCCAAGAATTCATAGATTCTTCACTTGAAATATTATAATAAGATGCCATATTAAAAACTAATTGGCGAGCGGTTTGCGCTGCGTGAATTTCCTAATTTCCCGCGGATTTCGCTCAACGGCGAAATCTTCATTGGCAAAACACATTGACCCTGTACTACCACACGAGAGACGCTCATTTTCTTGTCATCAGCGGCAAGACGTTTCAGCATAAAGATTTTATTAAATCGTTGGGCGGAACGTTTAGCTCGGACGCCAAGGTCTGGCATGTTCCCAACACCGACCCCAATAAGGTCGCACTCGATACTCTTTGCAAAACAATAGGAGGCGGAGAGCGCACGAAGCTCAACCACGATGCGCTCATGGTCGCGGCTCCCATTGTTGCGCCGGTTGTCGATGCGTCCGACCTTACTATTCGGCAGCTCATGGATCGCGTCAATCATACGATCAGATCAAGCTTTTCGACCAATATGTGGATTTTGGGAGAAATACAAAATCTCAACATTCGAGCCAACGGCGTTTTCTTTCAATTGGCAGAGCCGAAAGAAGAATCCAATGACGGATCATCTGTTACGATAAATTGCACGCTCTGGAATTCGGCGGCCGCGTCACTCGCTGAACGGCACGGCCCAGGAGTTTTAGCCGACCTCCTGAAAGACGGCTTGCGCGTTCGAGTTAAATGCCAACTGGCTTTGTACAAGGACAGAGGCCAGCTCTCCCTTACGATTCAAGATATCGACCCAAATTTTACCAAAGGCATGTTGGCCCTCGCCAAGGAAAACCTCCTCAAGGAGCTTCGCAGCAAGGGTCTCGACAGACAAAACAAGCAGCTCGCGATACCGCCGTTTCCGCTGCGCATAGGTCTTGTCACGGCCGACAACTCAAGAGCAAAGGGTGACTTTCTCAACCAACTTCTCAAATATGGTTACCCGGGAGAGGTTGTGTTTTTCTCTGCAAGGATGCAGGGCGAAGAGCTTGTGCGCGACGTCGTCCAAGCGCTGGACGCCTTGAGCCAAAAATCGCTGGACCTCATCGTCATCACGAGGGGCGGCGGCAGTGCTTCGGATCTTCGTTGGTTCGACCAGCGTGAGTTGGCCCTTAAGGTCGCATGTTCGCCGGTGCCCGTCGTCGCGGCGATCGGTCACCATGATGACGTCTGCGTCACGGAGATTGTTGCCCATACCCACGAGAAGACGCCGACGGCCGCCGCGGATTTTGTCCTGAACAAAATTCAGCAGACTAGGGAGAGAATTACCCGATTAGCCAATCAACAAAGAAAAATAGTTACGGACAAACTCGGACAAAAGACGAGCGCTCTTGCAGCTCTTAACGCCAAAGTTCAGTCCAGCGCGTTGAGCAAGATATATGCTTTGATGGAAAGGCTTCTACGCCGCCGAGCCTTTCTCAACAATTGTCTGCAAAAGACCTTTCATCACAACCAGCAAAGGGTGGCGCGCCTTGCCCAGGGCCTGAAAACGGCATCGAGTACGCTGACGACACGTCGACAAATGTCGCTGTCAAATGCGACCATGCGGTTCTCTCAGGCCTATAAAATGTCGCTTGTAAGGACGCAAAGCCAGCTCGAGCTTATCCATCGAAAAATGACGGGACTGGACCCGCAACCGTGGCTAAGTAAGGGATGGACCCGCTTGCTAAAAGAAGGAAAGGTCGTCTTTTCCGTAGACGAACTCGTTGTGGGCGATCTCGTCAAAGCAACGACGCGCGACGGCAAAATCAATATGGAAATAAAAAAACTCGAAAAAACCAATGGAGGTTTAAATCATGAGTGAGAGCCAATCCTATCAAAAAATGCTACAGGACGTCGAATCCATCGTGGAGGAACTTTCCGCATCCGACATGGACCTCGACGACATGGTAAAAAAAGTCGAAACCGGCTACGAACTCATCCACAAGATGAAGGCCCGCCTCGACCAAGTCAAGGGCTCCATCGACGAACTCCACCACAAATACGAACAGACGTAACAAAAAACGGCCTCCTGGCCGTTTCATACCTTCTGCGTTTCCACTATTCCGCGCTTCCGCGTAGCCTTAGGGGAACACGGAAATGTTGGGGATTGGGGCGCTCCTAACATGGAGTTTTCGTATGTTATGAGCGCGCGCGATACTTGACAAACTATGCGCCGCGCGGCGCATGTTTTGACAATTCGCCAAGTTTAACCACTATAGACAGGTGGCGAGAAAGCTTTTACATTGAGTATGCTTCTTGAACAGGCCAATAGGAGAAACACTATGGGAAAAATTTTTCATATTACCTCTGAGAGTGATTGGACTGCGGCTTTAAATGCCGGCTTCTATACGGCGCCCTCGCTTCAAAAGGCCGGCTTTATTCATTGTTCTTTGCCGGAACAAATTCCAGCTGTCGCCAACTATAACTTTAAGGGAGACGCGGGATTGGTTCTCCTCGAAATTGAAGAGGCCAAATTGCGCCCTGAAGTAAAATATGAAGATCTATGGAATGAAGGTCAGTTATATCCCCATATATACGGGCCGCTTAACGTCGATGCGGTTTTAAGAACTATTTCATTTCCTCCTAATGAAGATGGGACCTTTGATCTTCCGAGCGAGGTAGACAACCACAAAAGACGCTAGCTCTCGGGGGAATTTGCAAATAATTCTGCACGCCGTTCCTTGATCCAAGCGAGCAGCGCACCTGGATCCTGGATTCCGACTTTTGTAGCAACCTCTTGCTCCGTTCGCGTATGAATCTGTCGCTTGGCTTGATACAGCGAGAGTCCGCCGAAAAACTGGCGGTGCCATTCGTTTTGTTCCGCGTAGCGGGGATTGTTTTCAAGTGTAGTCATGCGCTGGTCGACCGGCACGATTTGATCGCCGTGGGTTATGTCGTCGACATAGTGAAGCAGCCGCCTCTCAAAATCGTCAATCTCGCCCAGGAAAATCTTTCGTGCGGCTGTATCGCCGAAGGCTGTCTGTAAGTGGACAACAGCATCGTCGTAGCCTAGGGATCGCAACCACGTCTTTCCTGCAGCTTCGGACTCGAGAAAGGCCTGCGGCTTATTGATTTGCGATCTATCGACCGCCTCTACCTCTCGTCGTTTGAAAGCGTCATGAAGGAACGCCGCAAGAATCATGGACGACGTATCGAGATCGGAAATTTCGTCACATAGGACTTTGACCGTCACCGCTTCTGAAAGGCAATGAAAGAAAACGTTTTCCCAACCCTCCGAGGGATCGCACAAGATTTCGCCTTCAAAAAAGGCGAGACTATACGGCTTAAGTGATTCGGCAAAGTTGCGAAGAAAGTGATTCGGAAAGGAAAGAGTATTCGGGTATTCGAGATTTCTTCGCATATTCTCTCATCAAAAGGAATTAATCCAATGCGCCTTCGATCTCCAACATGGGGCGGACGGGGGTGTCGATTTCGGTGGCTTCGCGTAGCGGCTTCTTGACGTCTTCGGCTTTCAGTTCTTCCAGGCGTCGGGCGCTGACGATGAGACGCGATTGCATGGTGCCAACGGCTTTGTTGTAAGCACCGAGTGTGTGTGACAATGATTTACCGAGGTCGGACATGTGACCGGAAAAGTCGGCGATGCGGCCATAGAGCTCTTTGCCCACTTTGCAGATTTGCGCGGCGTTTTCGGTGAGGGCCTGTTGCCGCCAGCCGTAAGCCGCTGATCTTAATATACTTAACAGGGTGATCGGCGTCGCTAAAAGGACTTTATGATCGGCACCGACTTCGATTAAACCCGAGTCGTGTTCGAGCGCGGCACTAAAGAAATTTTCACCCGGAAGAAACAATACGACGAACTCGGGCGAACCTTCGAACTGATCCCAGTACGTTTTTTGACTCAGAAGTTGGATATGCTTCTTGACCTGGGCGGCATGTCCTTCCATAAGTTCGAATCGCTTCTTCTCGTCAACGCATTGAAGGGCCTCCATATAGCGGTTGAGAGGAGCTTTGGCGTCGACCACAATAAATCTGTTGTCGGGCAGATTGACGACCATATCGGGCCGCAGCTTTTTGCCGCTGTCGTCTTCCCAGCCCTTTTGTTCGTGAAAATCGCAGTGCTTCAACATTCCCGCCATTTCCACTACACGTCGCAACTGGATCTCGCCCCAACGTCCGCGACTGATGGGCGACTTAAGAGCAAAGGCGAGACTCGCCGTTTCGCTGCGCAGTTCCGTTTGAGCTTCGCGAAGACCTTTCAAGTGTTCTTCGAGTCCTCGGTATGCTCCGACTCGTTGTTTTTCCATTTCGCCGATCTTTTCGTCCACTTTAGCTAGAGACTCTTTGATGGGAACTAGAATGTGTTCGATCGCATTCTTTTTCTCTTCAAGGTCGGTCTTGGCGCCCGCTTGGTACTTGTCGAGCGTTGCTTTTGCCAGTTGCAGGAAGGCTTGGTTGCTGCCCGCGAGAGCCTCGGAGGAGAGCGCCTTGAACGTGTCGGCGAACTGAACCTGCATGTTTTGCAAATATTCCGCTTTCTCCTTAAGCAGATTCTCCTGGTTTGTCGCCTCAGCTCCTTGGAGAGCGATCTGCGTATTGAGACTCGCAATCAACTGCTCGGCGTGCTTGAGGTTACCCTCAAGTTCCTTACAACGAATCTCGACCTGGTTGTGGTCGCTCTCAACATTGCGCAACCGTTCGGCGAGCACGCGCGCATCCTCTCGAGCGCCAATCCATTTTCTTAAAACAATCGCAACGCCCGCTACACTCGCAACCAAAAGCAACGACAGCGTTCCCAACAACCAACTCACTCCAGTCATGGACTTACCTTCTCAATCTGTGAAAATGGGAAAGTACATTCAATGCCCAAGCGGGCGCATGCGCCTTTTTCCATACGCCCGCAGCCGCCTTATTGGCTTCGATGTATGTCGGGTAGGCGTGAATGGTTCCCAAAATTTTATTTAACCCGTAACCGTGTTTCATGGCGCTGACAAATTCCCCAATAAGCTCCCCGGCTAAGTGGGAGACAATTGTTGCTCCAATGATTTTGTCGGTTCCCTTCACCGTTAGGACTTTGACGAAGCCGCGGTCTTCAGATTCGGTAATAGCTCGGTCGAGGTCCCCGACGTCATACTTCGTAACCTCGAATTCGAGTTTGGCGCGTCGCGCCGACAATTCATTATGCCCTACTTGCGCCACTTCGGGGTCAGTGAAGGTGCACCAAGGGATGACCGAGTAATCGACCTTGAACTTCTTGAACGGCGAAAACAGCGCATTCACCGCACAGTACCAGGCCTGATGTGACGCCACGTGAGTAAACTGGTACGGCCCCGCGACGTCGCCGCAGGCATAAATGTTCTTGCCGTTTGCCCGCATGTATTTGTCGACTTTTACCGTTTTGTTCTCGTTAAGCGTAATGCCCAGTTTTTGCCAGTCAACGCCCCGGGTATTCGGTGCCCGACCGACGGCAATCAGGATGCGATCAAACTCCACTTCTTGAGAACCTCCGGGCGTTTCGCATTGCAAAAAGTTTTGCCCGTTTCGAATCACCACGGCCTTGCCCTTGCAATTCGTCCTGATATCGATACCCTCATGAGCGAATTGATCGATGACAACTCTTGCAACATCCTCGTCTTCCCGGCTCAGGATCCTATTGCCGGCTTCGATTTGAACCACCTTCGATCCGAGACGCGCGAAGCATTGCGCCATTTCGCACCCGACCGGGCCGCCTCCCAGCACAACCAGTTTCTTCGGAAGCTCCTTCAAATCCCAGAGATTTTCCGAAGTGAGAAAGTCAACTTTATCAAGGCCGGCAAGAGAAGGAATCGCCGGCGATGCCCCCATCGCCAACACAATATTTTGAGTTCGAAGCACTTTGTCGCCGACACGCACCGAATGTGCGTCGATAATTTCCGCTTCGCCTTGAAAACACTCGACGCCCAAGCTCCTGTAACGTTCCGCGCTATCGTGCGGCTCGATTCGTTGGATTTTCTCGTGCAGACGGCGCATAACGTCTTTGAAATCGAAAACGAAATCGACCTTTTGGACCCCGAAGTCTTTATGGCGTCTCATGTCTTCGATAAACTTCGCTGATTTGATGAGCGTCTTGGAAGGAACACAGCCATAGTTAAGGCAATCCCCGCCCATCTTGCCTTTTTCGACAAGAGCGACTTTCGCCTTTACGGCCGCCGATATGTACGCGCTGACAAGTCCTGCCGCACCGGCTCCAATAACAACAACATTAAACCTGTCAGCCATTTGGTCCTTTGTGTCTTTTGGGACATTTTGGGACTACTGTACAACAGGAACGCCTGGGAGACAAAAGGCAAATTGAGCGGCCGTGCGGCCGCCGTCACTTCGCGCGGCCGCGGGCCTTTTCCCACATGAGCGTTTGTTCCGCCACGTAGTTAATAAGTGAGCTGTGCGAAATGATCTTGGAAAGTTCGCGCTTGATCGTTTCTAAGCCTTGTTGGTCTTGAGGAGAAACGATGTTGCGGTAGAGACCGGTGTTGTCGATAACGGCGATGAGAGCCGGATGCGACGTTAATTCTTCATTGCGTTCCGGAAGAAGCGCCGCGACTTTTTCCGAGAGGACGAAGCCGCCCCACTCTGCCGGTATTTTAGGCAGCTCTTCGGCCATGAAGTAATACTTGACGGGCAGAACGTAGGTTTCATTCCTACCTGCCAGGTGCTCTTCGCTCCACCCCTGGACGCCCTTCATCGCTTCGAGGAGATCCTGTCTGCATTCCGCACCACATGAAGAATTCGCGACGCCGACAACGGCGACCTGATTCTCCAAATCAAAATTTGTAAGGCCGCCGGCCTTATTTTCGTATGGGTAGGCAAATTCTGCCGTGTAACCAAACCCTGTCGAAGCGTGTTCTGTCTTATTCTTCTGAAGCCACATCAACGCGGGAGCTAAAGCGGCCGTTATTACCGCCACCAGCGTGAATGCGCGCACGTGAGAACGACCTTTTACAGTCCCCTTGCCAAATTTGCCCATCGATTCCCCCATGACTTTCGACTAAACTATATATATCGCGCTTTATAATATGATTGCCCTTCCGAAACAACTGCATTCCCCATGAAATCGCGGTATCCGGATTCGGTTTCATGTAATTGCCTAATTGACAATAAAATGTTATGCTTTCAGACAGTTATCCGGCATAGTTCTAAAACTCACAAGGTACAACTCTTATGGCTGACGATAAGACCATTATTGCTGATCCAGCTGGGATGACGGTGTTCAATCCTCCCAAACGCTTGCGGGCGTGCCTCGTCCAGTACAACGGTACAAATTTGGGGAAACGTTATTTTCTTGACACCTCGGATATGGTTATCGGGCGCGCTCCGAACGCATCTATTTTTATCAACGAACAAAGTGTCTCAAGGCAACATGCAAAATGCTCGCGTGCGGGAGACGATATTGAAATTGAAGATCTCGGCAGCTCGAACGGCACGCACATCAACGACAAGAAAATCGCGAACAAGCAGATCCTGCGCGACGGAGATATCATCCGGTTAGGTACAATCCTGTTCAAATATTTCGCCCATAACAACATTGAAAACGTGTTTCACGACAAGATCTACCGGATGGCGACCATTGACGCGGGGACGCAGACATTTAACAAGAAATACTTCCTCGAATCGCTTGAGTCAGAATTCAAGTTCAGCAAGAGCTTTGATCGCGAACTTTCTCTAATTTATTTCGATTTAGATTTTTTTAAGAAAGTTAACGATACTTACGGCCACAACGCAGGGGATTTTATTCTGAAGGAAACGTCCTCTCTCGTGAAAAAGGCCGTTCGCAAGGACGATATCTTTTGCCGATTCGGCGGCGAAGAATTCGTGGTGTTGTTGCCCAACACCAACGCCAAAGTTGCTTACGAACTCGCGGAAAGAATTCGAAAGACGGTCGAAAAACATGCTTTTGCGTTTGATAACGTTAAGATCAAGCAGACGCTTTCTCTGGGCGTTTCGCAGCTCAACAAAGACATGACGGCACCGAAAGAATTCCTCGACGATGCCGATAAAAAGCTCTACAAATCCAAACAGACCGGCCGAAACAAAGTCACCATTTAGGAGACCCACACATGGGAAGAGGGATTGCTAGGCTCGCCTTCATTTTCTTGCTCGCGCAAGGTTGCATCACTTCCGTCGAGGACGAAGTAGACCTTAATCCATCGATCGACGAAGACAACGAATACGACGACATCTACAAGAAGCACACGCAAACCAACGAGATTATCGACAACTTCGAAGTCCGAAACATTATAACGATTACGGCCGTTACACAGGAATTTCGGAACGCATTCGCAAAGCGGCATAAACGCCTCTTTAATGAGGAGCAGCCCATCCTCGAAGAGGCTTCTACAAAGAGCGGTTTCTTTGTTTCTGTTTACGCCAATTCTAAAGTGGCGAACGACCTTTCCAACACAACCCTGTGGAACATTCAGCTCATCACGGGAGATCAAACCTATAAACCGACCATCGTCCGGCGTCTTACCCCAAAAGAGCGATGGACCCCGTTCTTCAAGAGCATTTCCCCCTGGTCCCAGGAGTACCTTCTCATATTTGAGGACGCACCGGCCACTTCCGACCGGCTAGTTAACAAATCGCAAACCAAGCTGATTTTCAGCAATTCCAACGCCAAAATATCTTTCAATTTATGAAGATACCAAACCCGCACCGTCAAAATTTCCCCTACAAGAAATAAAGACAGGAAAGGCTTGAGGTTTTCTCGGGCCCTTCAAAAAATCCGCAAAAACCGCGACAGCCAAGTAATTGACAGAACCGGAGGCAGTACTGTTACAATAAAGTTATAGAGAAAAATTTAAAATTTTTGCGCGGAGTCAGCCATGTCTCGTACCAGTCAAGTAGACATTCTCGTCGAACTCATAGAGCTTTCCAGAGAAGTCATGGCGGACATAATACACCAGCTCAACTACTACCGAGCCAGTGTCTACAAGGCTGAAACGGCCCAAGCGATCAAAGACCGAATTTCCAACCTGCGACTTATCGTTTCCCTGATCGACAACGATTTTCTTATCGAGCCCTTCCATGATTACGATGCAACCGTTTCTAACGGCAATATCAAGGCCGTGCCAGGGGAGTGCATTTTCTCGGGCCGCGTAACGAGTCTCGTTAACTCTTTGGCCGAACATCTCGAACGCTATGCCGCTCCTGAGCAATCTAAAAAATCTCTTAACAATAAGTCCTTTGCCAACGAAGTGCATAAGCATCGCCGACAAATCCTGTCACTTTGCCGCCACGGCTCGAGGCAGTGGTCGTTCTTCAGCTCAATCTAAAACTTGAATGCTGGACGCTCGAAAGCCAATTTTCCATCTTGCTTTTCATTTTGCAATAGCCTTCGTCGCTTTACTCCTGCCCGCAGGCCAAAGTCTCGAATACGAATACGCCTTAATCCAGTCTATCATCACGGTTGTATGCGCGCCCTTCCTGGGAATGCTGTTAAAACCAACTCCGATTCATTTTGCCCTCGTTGTTATTGCAATCCCTGCCGTCGTTCTCAGCTTGGGGTTCGGCGCATTTCTATCCCACGCTTGTCCTTGCAGCTATCGCGAGTATCTCACTTGGGAACTTATCCAGTGGTATCCGTCCCTATTGATCGGCTATGGCATTGGGTTCGCAGGCACTCTAGCAATACTACGCGGGGCTAGCCGTCCCCTGGTTCGCAAATTGATACTCGCTGCCCTTGGCGGAAGTCTTATCTTCGTTCTGAGCAGCCTCTGGCTTTCTCCTCAAAAGAGAATTGTGAGCGTCCTTCTTGGCTTTCTGCACGGTCCTCTCTACGACCACTGGATCCCTGTCACGACCGGCCTTGTTCTGGGGCGCTGCGGACACGCCCTTGCGGGCCTTTCACTGATGTCCTGGTGCGCGTTCCCTAAGAGGAGGATCTTTGCGTACGTCCTCGCTTTGGCGTCTCTAACGGCCCTGTATAAAGCCTCGGGTTATCCCGAGTCATCGCAAAGCCTGGACAAGCTCATATCCAACTTTCCTAATCAAATACTGGGCCCGAGATACATCATCCACTACACGCAAGAAGCGGTGCCAAACATCCAGCAATTTCACCGCGATGTCCAATTTCACATGGAAGAGCTTGAAGCGACCATTGGACACGCGGAAAGACCTGTTCACGTCTTTCTTTACCCCAATGAGAACGTTAAAAAGATTTGGTTCGGCGCTGGAGAGACCGACGTTGCCGACGTGGTAACGCCCTCCGTCCATATCTCTCAAGAGAAAGGCTTCCATTCAACCTTACGCCACGAGCTGGTTCACGCTCTCATGAGCGAACACGGATATCATGGTTTGGGATTTCATCCGAATCTGGCATTAACAGAAGGAATTGCGGTAGCCTTGGCGCCGGAGCCTTCCCGTTTTTCTATTCACGCTAAAGCAGCTTTTCTTCTCGAGAGCGGCAAAGTGCCATCGATCGAGCCGTTCCTTTCGCCTATGTTTTGGAAGCAGTCTGCTTCGCAAGCTTACACTGTTGCCGGATCGCTCGTAGCTTTCCTCTTGGAAAAGTATGGCTTCGACACCGTCAAGAGACTCTATGGTGGCGAAGGCTTAGAAGCCATCCTAGGCAAGGGCCAGCAACAAGTTACTGAGGAATGGCGAGACTATGTTCTCAAGCAATCCGATAAAAATCTCAAACTGGAAGGTGAATATCTCTTCCGCGACTCCGGAATTTTCCATGAAAAGTGTTTCCATACTAAAGCAGTTCTCGCACGTCTATCGTCGAACGTGTGGGACAGGCTTCGACAACCCGACGGCTGGATTCCCAAGGAGGACTATTGGCCATGGCGGATAGCCCTTGATGTGAACGATAGAGAGGCAAAGCTTGGGTACTTGAGGCAGAAGGCGGAAATAAGCAACGATCCCCAGCAACGCAACGCCGTGTTAGTAGAAATCATGGAATTCGTGAACTGGCCGCCCCAAAGCATCGAAGACGCCGAGGGTTATGTGTTGGCAAGCGACCTTCTTCGCGGTCTAGGACATGTCGAGAACAGCATCGATCTGCTTAGGGTCGTTCTCGCTCAGAGCTCAGACTATGGTTATCCAAGTTACCTCATTCGCATGTTGGCGAGCCGGCTCGAAGTCGAGGTCACAACCGCAGACCCCGCTTCGTGGAGGAACTTTCTTGCAGGATGGGCGCCTTTGCCTCCCACACCCGATCTTTCGCGACTATCTTGGATCCAGGCCTATCTTGTTGTCCGAAATCGCTCCAATCTCTCTTTGGACCAACTCAAAATTCTTGCGCAGAAGCCCTATCCCAAAGGTGCCCCCAATGAACTCTTGGCGGAATGGCACCAATTTGTTGCCGAAAGATTCACTCAAAGCGGCGAGGTTGATCTGGCGGTTCGTCACCTGGAAAGCGCAAAAAGCTTTACAACGGAAGCCGGGATTACACTGATCGACCAAAAGATTCGCAGGGCAAAGTTTCGCTTCCCATAACAATCGGCTTTTTTGCAAATCATTTCTTGTAACTAAATAAATTCTTCCTAAAGATTGAACTGGTTTCGTCGATAACATGACCATCAACCATGTTGTAGAAACAGGTAGCTCATGACCTCGTTTAACGAAGTAATATGTATTTGTGACGATCAGACCTGGATTTGGAATTTCATTACCAGGAACCTTTCCTTATTAAAGATTTCCCACGTGCGACTGTCTTCTTCCGTCATCATTAGGAAGAGCTGGAATCGGTTCAAAGATGCGCCCCTCATTGTCATCTACTGGGAAAACTCAGAGAGATCGAGCGGTGCTATCCTCGAAGAAATCCTCGAAGTCGATCCGCTTTTCGACATGGCGTCCAAGGTCATAGTAGTAACGACAAATCCGCGGCATGAAGATGTCGTGTACTTCAGCGAACTGTCCGTGAAACAAGTCATAAGGCCGCAGTTTAGCGCTAAGAAAATTAAGGAAGCGGGCGGCGACCTGCAGAACATGGTTAAAGGTAATGCGCGGCAAACGAAATGGGATCGCGATTGGCACCGAACGTTGCGTATGTTGGCGCATTGCTCCCCCAAGACGCCGCCGGGCCAGCTCGATAAGCTGCGCAAGTCGATCGAGGCCATACACGCTCGATCTCAGCAGAAGGAAAGCGCCGTCTATTTCGACGCCATGGCACAGATCCATAGCCTTAAAGACGAAAACGAACAAGCTGTAGGCCTGTGGCAAAAGGCGATAGATTCAAACCCCAACTATTACAGAACCTATAACAATCTGATTGAGCACTTCCAGCGCACCAATCAATACCAAATGGCACTCGATCTCATAAAAAAGATGCAATCGCTCAATAAGAATTCGGTGTCGAGGTCGGTCCAGATCGGACAAATCCACGCCATGGCCAGCCAAGACGACAAGGCCGAGCACTATTTTCAATTGGCATTGCAGAAGGACAAGTATTGCAGCACGGCCCTGAACGGCCTGGCGGAAATACGATTTAGGCAGGAAAACCTTGAAGAAGCCCGAGCGTTGCTAGCGAGATCTACCATCGCCTACAAGACCGCGCAGTACCTCAACAAAATCGGAATCGATCTCGTCAAAGCCGGGAGTTTTAAAGAAGCCCTTATCCATTACTCAAAGGCTCAGTTCGTTTTGCCCCAACAAAGCAAAGGCCCCATGTTGTTCTACAACATAGGGCTTTGTTACCACAAATGGAACAAACCAAAAATGGCTCTCGAATTTCTGAAGATCGCACTGATCAAAGAACCCAACTACAAAAAGGCTGCGAGCCTCGTTGCGTCGATCCACGCCAAGAAATCCCTTGGCGCGGCATAGCCTGCGTTAGATTCGAATCCTACCCTCTTCCCAAGTGTAGTTCCTGGGTAAGTTTTTGGCTTGGCGGATAAGATGCGCCTGCTGGTTTCGAAGATACTGCACGATGTTTGAGTTCATGGGATCTACACTCAGCTTGTCGATGTGAACCTGAATGTCCTCGATTTTTTCAACGTCGTTTTCCTTGACATAGATTTCGTCAAGGATCTGGTTGAACTTCATCTTTTCTGGCTCGCTTAAGCCGGTCGTGTTTGCGTAACGGTGGTACTTGTTGATGACCATTGGCTCGGTATCAACGACGACCGTTCCATCTTCCTTCTTTTCCACGACTACGCCAGGGTTGGTGTAGATGCCCGCTTTTGGGACCAAATCGCCGATGTTTGCCATATCATACTCCTATGCTTATTTAACCTCAGACTCTTCGACAGCATACGTTTGCATCGATTCGCCTGCAGCGTTCATGACGTGAGAAAGTTCGCCCTCAAGATACTTTGTCAGCAAGTGATTCCTGGGATCCTGCTTAAGCTCACCAATCCGATCCGTGAGCATTTGGATCTTTTCTCGCGGGGTCTTCAGCTCTAGAACCTGGTCGACAATTTCATTGAACTTCGGCCTGTGGTTCTGGGGCACCCCGTTGATGAAACCCCGGCGTCGAGCTTTCTCGTATTCGGGTCCGCCTTTCTCGACCAACAATTCGTTGGTTTCCGGCTTCCGACCGACCACCACGCCGGGCCTTCCGTCGGGTCCAAATACGATATCGCCAGCAGAAATTGTCGCCATTTTTGGGCCTCTCCTTGCCTTAGCTCCAGCCTATCAACTTTACATGCCCCCAACAACCACTCGGAATAACTACATTTTTCCTAGGTCAATTAGGCAGTTCCTGCCGCGCTTGATAACCAGCTTATTTTCCTTTAGAAATGAACAGAGAAGCCGATGAATCTATAGTAGCCAAGGGGTTTCATTGGAATGAGATTAGGTCTCTGGTATGAGTAAAATTGTTGATTTTAAAAAATATCGCATCAAGAGAAAGAAGAGCTTCATTGCTCAAAATGAAGCTTTGCTGAGGCAGTTTATTCAAAACTTCGTCCAACGAAACTTCAAGAGCAGCTTCACTTTAGTTAACAGCCAATACTTAGCTCAGCGCGCCTTGGAGAACGAGACGGCCTGGGATTACCACGATTTTCGTGACGACCTCAAGGAGGCCATCACGAAAGTTTATGGGCAACTTATTTGGGATGAGATTCAAGCGATGCCCTGGTTTGACAAGCAATGGTTCACCCCAGAAGACATCATTGAAGAATGCATTTCGTACTATATTCTAGGCGAAACGCCTGTCGCTAATCAGTAAGATCCGATGTTGAAAGCGGTTTTCTAGCGCTTGGAGGAAGATCCTCTTCTACGGCGGTGTAATCGATTTCTTTGTTGCCAACGATAAGCCCCTCAGCGATTTCTCTGAGCGCTGTTACGGCTTCCTTATTCTTTGTTTTCACCAAAGGTGTCTTGCCGGTCATCAGCTGCCGTGTCCTATGGGATGCAATGGAGACCAGAGCAAATCTGTTCTCGATAAATTGAAGGCAGTCCTCAATGGATACTCGGGCCATTCTCTTCTCCTCTAATTATGAATCTAGATGAATTGTTTGGAGTGTAACTCGTCGACGAAAATATTGTTAACACTAACAAAAATAACACTTTTCTAAACAACAAAACGTGTGTAGTCAATAAGTATTAATAACTTTACAAGATTCCCGGAAGGGCCAATTTTTGCGACGATCGCCTCTTTATTACGCCATATTGGCGAGTTACGTTATTGCCGGCTGCGGACCCAAGGAAGGAAACGAAAAAAGGGTTACCTTTCCACAATTTACCGACGATCCGCCTTGGACGCACTACTCCTCCATAAACCCCGGTTGTGGCCTACCGGACGCCCTTGAAACTATAGACCGCGTGCAGATCCACCAAATTCAGCGCACCGCCGGAGGGTTTCAGCTCGCCGAGACCGTCCCTACGCTCCCGGAAACCGACCTCTGGCAGGGCAACCCGCTGCGGTCCCAGCTCGTGAGCAGGGTTACTGTGGGCGGCGTTTTCAAACGGCAATGCACCTCTCCCACACCTAATTGCCAAACCAAGTCAGGGGTACCAGCTTGGAAGATGACCGAGCCACCAAGAAATCTCTTTCTTTGTGAGGAACCGATCTCATTAGAACGCGACAGTTATGAATCCGTCGGAGCATCTTCTCTGTTTAACCTTTCGAAGGTACTCGCTAACGCGGAACGCCTTTCCGGAACCGCACCGCCTTCTCTCAAGTTAGAGATCATACCCCACTATATCTCGTCGTTTCTGAGGAAGGACGAGCATGGTGCTAAAATTTGGAAGAACGGCTATATCACGCATAACCTGGCATATTTTCCTGATCTCAAGAAAATCGCTGTTTTTCCGGAAAGCGCGAACGGGCAAGAATTTTTCAACGAGTATGGACATCTTTGGGAATCCGATTTTCCTATCGCGCATGAGGTAGGTCATCACATTGAACAAACAATTCTAGAAAAAACGGGCGGACCGGTGTCCGGCGCTCTCACGTGGGAACCTCAAAGCCACGTTTACGTTCTGGCTGACGGATTAGCATCGACGTTTACGGGTACCGTTTCCACGGCTGATGTGCTCACGGCGGTTTCGGAATCTTTTGCCGATATCATGGGCTTCTTGCTCATCGACGAGAACGAATCTTCCGTTAATGCGGTGTTTGGACTAGAGAGTCGGAACCCTGTCCTGCCTACGCTCCGGCTCGGAGATTCCGATGTTGAAAAGGTTCTCGACGAAACGAACTACCGGCACTACACGGAAGACCTGGGACCCTTCAGAATGACGAATCATGACATGGGAGCCATTATTGCGTACGGCATCAACGACGTTATCTCAAAAGCTGCGGAGTCCTTAGCTAAACAGACAAAGACTCGGGGAGAGTGGAAATATTTTCTCGCTACAAAATGGCTGGAGTACAGTCTGGACGGATATCGTTCATCGATTTCGTCAGAAACGTTGCGAAACGAAAATTTGTTTTTGCCCATTGCCTTGGCGTGGGACAGAGTTTGGAACGACGCACAACGCGAACTACCTCTCGGTTCGGAACTTGACGTTGACATAATTGGCCACAGCTGTATTATTTTTAAGGAAAATTGGCCGCTTATTGCAAATAGGATTGCTCTCTGTGAATAGGTGTAATTACATCGGGGTCTGCTTTTCGGCATTGTTGTCGACGTTGTCCCTCAATTCATCTCCCGACGCTTGGGCACAGACGCCCGCATCTCGGGAGAACGCGCCTTCTACTTCTAAAAAAAAAGTCCTTCCAGTGCCAATGCTCTAAAAGAAGCTGACGGCTACTACCAGCAGGGCAAGTTTGACATCGCCAAAGAAAAATATCAGAAGATCTTAGCGGAAAATCCCGACCAACCGGCGGTTAAGCTCATGCTGGCGAAGACCTATTATCGTCTCGGCGACACAAGTTCAGCCAACGTTTTTTTCAACGGAACCCCCAGTAGCGCCTTCGACGAAGACGCCCATTACGAGTTCGGCCAAGTTCTATTTGCACTTCAAAAATACCCTGAAGCGCTGGAACACTTTAAGAAAATCACACAGAAGCACCACCTTTTCGATCTGGCCGGGTACTACGGAGCAATTTCAGCCATTAAGAGTCAAAAATACGAGGAGGCGGAGACCCTGATAGACAATGCTGTTGTTCTCCCCGATCGCTTAATGAGAAGTCGGAATCTTTATAAAAAACATATCGCCAATGCGCTTCTGAATAAAGAGCGCAAGCTCATCGCGCCTGCGCGTAAAAAGACTCCATCCAAAAAGCCGGAACCCTCCCGCTCGGTAACGCAAGGTCCGCAAACCAATACCGCTCCCAAAACTGAGGCTTCACCTCCGCCCGAACAGGACGACTTGTGGCAAGAAAAACCCGAAAAATCGGCCTTACTCGGCTTTTTAAATCGGAATCAAAAACTGAATTATAACGGCAAGCGAACCGAAGATGCGCGCACTCACATCAGCTACTTTTCATTTAACAACGGGTTCGTTATCCCTTCGGAGCCGGCGTTACATTCTCCGTATTTGGTCCTCCAAGTTAACTCTTGGGTCGAAGACGCTAATTTTCGCGGCCGCCAAGTCGAAACGAATCCTTCCCCTGACGAAAACCTCCGATATTTAATACAACGAGACGACGAGGGCAGCGAGAATAACGGTTTTTTGAAACTAGCTTTAAACGCGTATCTCCCGACATCGGAAACCCTGACGTTTGGCGTCGGGGCCTCCCTGGGCTCACTGTTTCCCGATCTCAACACCAAGAACCAGCTTGAGAACCGTGATTTGTACGGCGCGGGAATTTTTCGCTCCGACATTCATCGCCTTAGTTTCTATTCGCATATCATCGATACCCGCGATTCCGAAAAACGGTCTCTCTTTATACAGACCCGCCAGGATTTTCAATATGCGTTAAGCCTTCCCGCCGACTTTGAACTGACCGGAAACCTCCTCATTTCGAGATATACTTATCAGCAGGAAAACCTGAACGGACCGGAGTCCAGCATCCGGCTTACGGGGGGAGCCAAGACGAGATTTCCGCTGAACTTCGAGATGGCAGTACTCGGATACTACGGTGCGAACAAGGGGGAGACGCTGTACAACGGAGAGAACGAAAATGTGTACGTGTTCGATAAAACCATTGCGGGCGGCGAAGCGTTCCTAAGCGCCAATCCGTGGGAATTTCTGTCGCTTAAGGTAGGAACCCTGCGCGAACGCCACACCTTCAAGAATATTGAACCAGGCGACGAGACCAGTGTAGATGAATTACACGATTTACATTATAATTTTATTTCGGAAGTCTACCTATCGGGCCACGTAAATTTATTCTTTTAGGCGACCATGGATCGACAATGGCTTAAAAACCTCGCGGAATCCACCTTTACGGGCAAATCTTGGAAGCTGCCCGATTCCGAGGCGGCAAAACAAGCGGCTGCCAGCCAACTTATCGAGTTAGTCCCTATACTTTTTAGCGATTTCAAACAAGCTATCGAGACTTATAATCTCTACTCGAAAACCACCCAACTTAACATTTTGCCGCTCAATTCGAAGGGAAAACTGCAGCTCAACGGCTTCGCTCTTTTGGGAGAACGGCATCAGCTGCAGGTTGCGCAAACAGGTCAGGAACTTTACTGCCGCCTGGTGTCAGTCAACGGATTTGAGCGACGAGAACAAAATCTCTTTTCCGTCGTCGCGAAAGTCGATCCTTTTGGCGGCATTTATTGGATGCAAGACAACAAAACCTTAATCAGCAACGAACTCTTGATCAAGAATATTCTTACGATTCTCGTCAAAGCGATAAAGTCCAATGGCAACTCGACGCGATAACACTGTTGATCTCAAAATGAAGCCCGGCGAGGACGCAACTCCGATCTGGTCGACGAATTGTGCAAAGGCCGTCGATCGCCTTTCGATCGAAGCAGGCGTAAAGTCCTCTTCTCTCATGGAGGCTGCAGGAAAGGCGATTGCCGACGTCATAAAGGAAGAATATTTTTCGACGTATCCCGTTTTAGTTCTCGCGGGTCCAGGCAACAACGGAGGCGACGGCCTCGTCGTTGCAAGACACCTTTCGACGGCAGGCTACCGAGTATCAGTGCGTCTTGTTTTTGCTTCGGACAAAGTTTGCAGTAAAGACTTTCAAGAGCAATTGACTCTCCTACAAAATCAGAAAATCGATTGCGAACAATACAAGACAGGCGCTTTAGCGAAGATCAAGTCTACCGAACCACCCATCATAGTTGACGCTATTTTCGGCCTCGGGTTTTCCGGTAAAGTCGAAGATAAAGTTCTAAAGGGTTGCATCGAGGAAGTGAACGCGATGCCGAAGCGCGCTCTTGTCGCCGTCGATATGCCGACGGGCATGGTTGCCGATGCCTTTGTTCAAGGCGAAGACGTCGTCAAAGCGGATATATCCGTGACTTTCGGCGCCGCAAAACCAGCGCATGTGATGAGTTCGTCAAGAGCCCTTTGCGGCCAAACCGTGGTCAAAAAAATCGGATTCGTCGCCGACGTCGAAGAGAGCGAGTTTCATAAAAGTGAAGTTGCGCTGTGGCAGGTGGGACGAAGGTTCTTAAGAGGAAGCGATCCGCGAGACCGCCTTGGGGCCGACGTTCACAAATTTTCTCGCGGGCACGTGCTTGTGCTTGGCGGGAGCGAAGGGAAAACCGGCGCCCCTATCCTGGCCGCTCAAGCTAGCCTCCGCGCGGGAGCGGGCTGGGCGACGGTTGCGGCAAGCGAAGCAGTCCCAAACACTCTACCCTTGGAACTTACTTCGGAGGATTTCTTCGCGAAAGGCGTCCTCAACACAAAGCTCCTAACGGACTTTGTCAAAAGGCGACAGGTCAAGGCCATGGTTATTGGCTCCGGAGCGATGAAAAATCCAATAAATGAAACGAATATCGAAGTTATCGCGGACCTCAATCATGCCGGCTTATTTCTTGTCGTCGACGCAGCCGCAATCCATGGCCTCGCACCACTTTTAAAGAAGGTCCCATTTGATCCGAACAAAGCCATTATAACGCCCCATCCAGGGGAATGGCAAAAGCTGTCGGAAGATCTTGAACCTCTTTTACATCTGAACGACTTAAAAAAAACGATCCCACTTTTGAAGAAGTGGGGAGTAAGCCTCATATACAAGACGGCAACTCCGTTCGTCCTGAGTCCGCTATGGAATCGCTATGCAGCGGTAGCCGAAGGCGGCACCAACTCGTTAGCAAAAGCTGGATCGGGAGATGTCCTGGCTGGAATTATTGCTGCGTTTGGCGCATTGGGGGAGGATGCGCCAACGGCGGCATTAAAAGGTCAACTGTTCCTCAATCACTCGGCCCATGCGCTCAGCCGAACCCATTCGTCCCACTCCATCACGAGCGTGGATCTTATCTCGGGTCTTAGTTTGCCCCAAATGTAAGCCAAGAATCTACCGGCTTAACAAACGCTGCCGATAGGGTATTCTTTGTTTGCGTCGGGTAAAAATAGTCTAAAGTCTGAGAAATGTTTTCTTGCTCTTGCGCCGTCAAATGAAACCTTCGACTACCAGAAAGCTCATGCAAATACGCTTCGCGCTCCGCGTTTTCGGTTCCCAACAATCCAGCACTGTCCAGAAGGCGGATCAGGGCGAAACTTTGGTGGCAATGTACTTCTAATTCGTGCGCGAGAGTAGCGCCCAGGATCGACCACGAAGTGAACGCATTTGGTCCGACGGCGACTTCGAGTTTTTCGCTATAGCCGTATAAGGTCGTACGTCCTCGATCAACAAGGAACGGATCGAGAATCGGATGCCGCGCGTTCTCCGGGACCTCAATATTGAACATAACGAGGGCTAAATTGATGCTATCCTGAGACATCGCCGGCCGGGTATCAGGCGGAACAACTTCCACACGGGAGAGTCCGTCGATGAATCTATCTTCCTCTGAAAGAGACTTTTTCGCCACGAGTAGGGCGACGACCGCCGTTAGAGCGCATAGAAGAGTTAAAACCGAAGCAAGCCACTTCTCACACCACAATTTCCACATACCAATCAACTCCACAACCACGACAACGGAAACAACAAGAACGGGAATATCCCCGCAGCGTGCTCTGCAAGCGACAAACCATTATTAGACCCTTGTTATTATTACGAGAATTGCTGATCAGCCGTAACAGATCCGAGGCACCTGTCAAACGTTTTGACACAGGCGGAGCGTGGTGGCACTAAACTTGCTCACTTAATCTTGCTGCAATCAACGAGGAAAGGAGGGCCTGAATGGAAAAAGTGAGGCATGCTCTTTGTATCTTAGCTCTTTCGATGGCGTCAACGCCCGGCTTCTCCGAACAAAAAACAACGACAACGGACGCCACAACAAAAACCACAATGCGCTCCCTGTACGTTGCCATTAGTGAACTCTTGCCTTTGAGCCTCAACGGTAAGGAATTTTCTTCAGAAAAAAATCGTCAAAGGATTCTTCGGGATTTGGAGCAGCTTTCTAAGAGCAGTAATTTTCTCGTCGATCATTTTAGAGCGACGGGCCGTTCAAGTTACAATTACCTCGCTTCTTCCCTTCGCCGTGACTCTTTTGAAGCGTATCGGCTGTACCAAAGCTATCAATATAACGATGCGCGCTTTACTCTGCATCACATCACTGAGAATTGTGTCTCCTGTCATACCAAGCTCGAAAACAGCAGCACAAACTTCAACATTCCCGCGTTTTTTGCTAAAATTAACGAATCGGGACTCGATAGTCTGGAAGTTGCGCATTATTACGTGATGGCGCGCAAGTTTGACAAAGCCCTGGACGTTTATGAGCGCGAGCTGACAAACGGCGACACCAATTACATGCCCCCGCGGATTTTTGCCGATTACAGCAAGATCGTTCTTAGAGTAAATCAGAATCCGCTCAGGGCTAAGAAAACACTCGAAAAGATACTGCCGAGCATACAAATTCAAAGCCAAAAGGATCTAACGGCGACTTGGCTCACCTCCCTTGACAACGTTATTGCTAAAAAGATGCTCGACCGTTCCGATCTTAAGACTGCCAAAGAGTTGATGACGCTTGCGCAGAACAGCCAACAGTACCCTGCCGATCCCCGAGGGCTCATGTATTTTGTGTGCGCCTCGTCGATTCTAAACAAATACGTCGCGGACGACAAACATTCGCCCGAAGAGTTGAGCGAAGCCTATTACCTCCTGGGCAAATCCGAATATTTCATCTCCGATTCTTTCTGGGTTTCCGAAATGGATTACTTTCTTGAATCGGCAATACGACTCGCGCCACAAACCGCATCTGCGGTGAGGGCCTACAATATGCTAGAACAACAATATATCATCGGCTATTCAGGATCGTCGGGGGTTCATCTTCCGGCGGACATAGTCGAGTTGCTCCAAGAGCTGCGTCAGCTTATCGAAAAGAGCGGAAAGAAAACTTAGAAAAGGGGGAACGTCATGTATGAGAGGTTCAAAAAGCCAAATGCTAAGATCCTTGTAGGAACGTCCTTTGAAGATACGGGATCGCACTTGCACGAGTACGCGAAAAATTTTAGCGATCTCCTGGAAGCCAAGGTCAGGCTTACGCACGTTAACGATGTCGTTCTTTCCCACGCTTGGGGGCAGGTTTATCCCAGCGGCTACTATGACCCGGCGTTGCTCAAGGCCCTCGAACAAGAGGCCAAGGCGGATGCCGAAAAGCAGCTTGGGGACATTGCCCGTCGTAACTATCCGCCCCGGTACGAAGTCGAGACAAGTTGCCTCACCGGACTCATCGCCGACACCCTTGATGCTGACGCCAGGACCTCTCACTCATCGGTTATTCTCGTGGGCCTTGCCGAAAGAAGCTACCGTTACATTCCGAAGGGTCTGTCCACCGCACTTTCCCTGATGTCATCGTCACACTTACCTGTCATTGCCGTCCCCCATAATGTGACTTCCGTGAGAGAAAGCAACAGCATCAATCTCGTCGTCTGCGACGACCTTCATGAACACAGCTTTGCAGCTATTACAACCGCGGTTGAACTCGCCGCAGCTTTGAAAAACGCCAATGTCTTTCATTTGCATGTTCATAAAGAATCTCAGGACAGAGTCAAAAAAACGGCTCGTCATATCCTCGAACTTATGGACTTGGGGCGCATTCCGCTTGACAAGGAATTTAGCGCTGAACGGTTCTTTACTGAGACCAAAACAAAGATAAGGCAGAAGCTCGAGTCTAGAATCGGCGACGCCCGGCTGGTTATTGAAGAAAACGGCGGTAGGTACCTGCCAGAAGTGCTCTTTGGCAATGTGGCGGAGAACCTTAAAAACTATACAGAGGAAACACGACCAGACATGCTTGTCTTCGGGCGTCATGAGTTGCTCCACAAAAAACCGCTGAGCATTGGCAAACTGCCTTTCTACAGCATCACGCAACTCGGAATACCCATTCTTGTAGCGCCCACGATCATTGTCTAGAAATCTTACCGCAGAAACGCGGCGCTCGGACTGTCTGCCTGTTTGAGGATATCTGCGGGCAGACCCTGAAAGATCAATCTGCCGCCTTCGGCCGCGGATCCCGGGCCGATTTCGAGCAACCAGTCGCAATTCTTGATGATGTCAACATTGTGTTCGATGACCACGATGGTGGCGCCCTCCGCCGAAAGCCTTTTCAGAATAGCAATCAACTTCTTGACGTCGTTGAAGTGCAGCCCTGAGGTCGGCTCGTCCAGAAAAAGAATATCGCCCACTCCCAGTCTTTTGAAAAAGAACGACGCCAGCTTCAGTCTTTGGGCCTCGCCCCCGGAGAGACTCTTCGTCGATTGACCGAGCCGTAAATAATCGAGCCCGATCTCCAGCGCCGGATTGAGCCGTTTTGCGATCTTTGAAAAATTGCGAAACAGATCGGCGACCTCGCTCAAGGTCAAGCCGAGAACGTCACCTATTGAGTAACCGTTATATTTAATACTTAAGATATGGGGTTTGTAGCGCTTCCCTTGGCATACGGAGCAATGCACCTTGGCTTCCGCCAAGAACCTCATGTTGACTTGAATCTCTCCCTTGCCGTTGCACTCCTCACACCTTCCGTTACCGCCCCAGAGTGAAAAGTCTTTCGCGTCAATTCCCGCCACCTGCGCTTCGGGAAGTTGTGCGAATAGATTGCGGATTTCGGTAAAGACATCGAGATAAGTGGCCGGCATGCTGACCGAGCTCTTCGCAATATGGCGCCTGTCGACGAGGTAACAATTCTCGATTTGATCGGCACCCTCTAGCCCGCCGCAGCCGTATACTTTCTTCGTGCGCGTCGCTGCCTTCCTAGCCATCAGGCTTCGATAAAGGGTGCGGATAACCAGATTGGTTTTGCCAGCCCCAGAAACGCCCGATACGACGTTTATAGCGCCCAAACAAAACTCTGCCTTAGGGATGCGGAGGTTGTGGATGTGAGCGCTCTTAATCGTAAGGACCTTGCCGGAAGGTTTCTCTTTCCCCCTTTCGATACTAATCGGTTCCGCGGCGAGATGCCGGGCGGTCTCCGACAACGTCTTGAAGGTATGCGCCTGCGCCGGCTTGAAACAGGCAGTTATCGTCCCACCCTGACGGCCTCCTCCCGGTCCCATATCAATGATGTTATCTGCTTTTCGGATGAGATGCTCATCGTGGTCGACAAGAATGACGGTATTCCCAAGGCCCTTCAGGTTCTCCAGTGCTTCCCAAAGCTGTTCGACTTCTTGAGGATGGAGTCCCTGAGAAGGCTCGTCCATCACATAGAGAATTCCTCGCAATGCCTTGTTGAGCAAGCCGGAGAGTCGGAGTCGCTGATGCTCTCCCCGAGAAAGCGTCGAAATGGCCCGCAAAGGGCTTATGTAGCCCAGTCGTACTCTCACAATTTGCTCTATCTCATGTCTTAGCTCAGACACCACCACCGTTTGTCCCGCGTTTTGCGAGTTTGGCAGGTTGCCTAAGAAACTCTGTATTTCCACAAGAGGCATGTTGTAGAAATCAAGAAGAGACCGGTCGAAGAACTTGATGCTTCGGAGCTGCGGGCTCAGGCCAGTTCCTTCGCACGTCCCGCAGGTTTCAAAGAAGAGAATATCCTCATCATCTTCCGAGTCAGGCTTTAGAAACCCAACTCCTTTGCAAGTCGAACACTTTCCCAAAGAGTTCTTCGAAAAATGCCTACTATCCATGTTTGGCCAACTAAAGCCGCAGACAGGACAACCCTGCTTGTCAGAAAATCTCCCCAACTGTTCGACGCCATAGCCTGTCTTCACGCTGCTTACGACATAATACTCGCCAAACCCCTTGCCCTCCTCGAGAGCGGTTGTGATGGAGCGTTCCATTCGTTCCGCCGCGCCTTCCTTTACCTTCACCGAGTCTATGACAATCGATATCGAGTGTTTCTGGTTCTTATCCAGTGAAGGGGTAGGATTAAGCGACACCATTTGGCCGTCGATAATGGCTCTAAGAAATCCGCGCTCGGCGTATCGGGTAAGTTCTTCTGCGTAATGACCTTTTTTCTGCTCCACGAGGGGCGCGCAGATGGCGACGGTTTTGTCGGTGGCGGCTGCGGCGATATTTTGGACGAGCTTCTTCAGATCGAATTGCCCCGTCGCTTCCATGTGTTTGGGACAATATCGCTCTCCGTATTTTGCAAACAATACCGCTAACAGCTCACCGAGGTCCGTAATAGTGGCGACGGACGCCAGCGGACTTGGTTGGGTTTCGTTTTGCGTAAGTCCAATAGCCGGAGACAACCCCGAAATCGCGATGACCTCGGGCTTGGTACCGATGTCAAGAAACTGCCTGGAATAATGCGAGAGTGTGTAAAAAAAACGTCTCTGAGCCTCCTTCAAAATCGTGTCGAAGGCCAGCGAACTCTTCCCGGAACCACTGACGCCCGTTACGATGGAGATCTGATTTCTCGGTATCTTAACCGAAACGTTCTTCAGGTTGTTTTCTCGCGCACCGCGAACTTCTATTTGCTTTTGATTGAGCATCAAACAAAACTTCTCTTAAGATACTTTAGGGCAAACTCGAAACACATTTGCATGCTGCCTGCGCTGGCACTATTTTTGAGATACTTGTCTCGGGCCGGGCCGTGATCAGGAGACACCCGCATCCAGGGCGTACCCCCCGTAACGTTTATGGCTGTATCGAAGTGGACGAGCTTGAGAGGCCCTAGTCCTTGATCGTGGTACATTGCCAGCACGGCATCGTATTTCCCTTCAAAGGCATAATAAAAGGCTGTGTCCGCAGGAACGGGGCCGGTAACGTCAAAACCGTTAGCCTTCGTCACGGAAACGGCCGGGGCAATGATATCACTGTCCTCATGTCCCCACATCCCGTTCTCTCCACAATGGGGATTTAAACCGCAAACAGCGATTTTGGGCCGGGAAATACCAAAGACCTGCTGCACGGTGAGGGACAGCAATTCGACCTTCTGAGCAACCGATTTTATTGTCAGATGATCGGATACCAGTTTTAGCGGTATGTGGTTTGTCGCAAGACCAACCTTAAGTTTTGAGCCAGCCAGGACCATTATCGTCGGTCTGGCCCAAAGGGCTTCGAAGTACTCCGTCTGGCCCGCATGCTTAAATCCCGCGGCCGCTGCAGCGCTCTTGTCTATGGGACAGGTTATTACCGCGGCATTTTCGGACCACGTTACAGATTTTAGGACTCCCAAAGATGCGACGGCAATCCGTCCTCTTTCTTCGGTCGAGAGGTCGCATGCCGATGTCTCTTCACGGCACCCAACGTCGTAAAAGTAGTAGCCCGGGGTTTGAATGGCATTGAAATCTTGGATCGCCGAAATCGACAGGGATCTAGGTGAGATTTTTTCCCACTGACTATCCCAATGCCAGCGAGAGCCTATAAGAATAGTGGCCACCTCGGAAGAGTCCGATAAGGCCTTTGCTAACAACTCGACGTTAACGCTAAAAGGATCGCCTAAAGTTATGAACAATCGCGGCGCGTTTTTGCTTAGCTCCATATATCCCCCGTCTCCTAGGGTATATAAAGAGGGCCGCCAAAACTCAAGTTAATGTTAGGGTACCGTCTTAATAGCAATTTTAACGTCAACCCCCACGGGATCGCCAGTTGCTTCGTCCTTAAGAACGAGATCGATATTGTAGGTTTCGTTCGGCTCGCTGACCAGGGTTTGAAGGTCGTATTCCCAGGTAGTGTCGTCAAGCCTATCAAACCGGATCAGGTTGACTTGAACTCCTGTGGACGTTGCGTCCATGAATGCCTTGCCGACCGTCCCTGTTACTGAGGGAGAAAGTTCATTCAGCGAAGCTTCCACCTCTTCCGTTTTACTGGCAAATTTGACGTTACCCTCATTTCGTGTGACGTCCTTCTTGAGATAGTCCTCGAGATCAGGCTGTCGTGAAGCCGTCGTCTCTTCGAGGAACAATATTTTGATGGCCGAACCCGATAGTCCCAAAAAGGACTGGGCCGCTTTGGCTCCTTTTTCCGCACATACCGAATTTCGATCGAAGATAGTCGAACTACAAAAATTATTAGGATCGTTGGTGGAGGTAGGAAAACCGTCCGTCAAGACAAAGAGTTGCTTTTGCTTGGTGTTTTCCTTCAAATCATCTTTGACCACGGTGAAGATGTCTTCATAATTGGTCTGGCCGCCGTCGACCTTACAAAAGACTTCAGCGCTAAGATATTGCGCTTCAAATTCCGTCGGAGTTAAATAACGATGTGGGGTGACGACCGGCGTCGCATTATCAGAAAACAGCCAAAGGGACAGCTCGAGGTTTTTGTCGAAATTCTCGCCGAAAACATCTTTTAGCTTTTTGAAGAGAACTTGAGCAGCTCTGTGTCGCTTACAACTTCCGTCCGTTTCGGGATCGATCCGACTCATGGATGCTGAATTATCGATGGCCAAAGCAACGTGATAGGACTGAAGATTAGCCTCGTTGCCTAAACAGAGTTGCCCCGCGATGGTAACAGGTGTCTCTCCGGCTCCGACACTTACTTCGAAAGAACTTTCCGTGCTATTTTCGTTGCTTTCACAATTGATAAATTTGTTTACCGGAGCCGCAGGTAAAGCGTCCTGAGATCTTCCCCCTCCGGAGAACTTTACATCGGAACAGCCGCCAACCACAAAAACGGATAGCAGAGCATGACAAAAAAGTGGTTTCACGCTACTCTCCTCTCGCAAGACAGATTCCCAATAGTCTAGGCTTTATTATATCATGAGCAAAGGTGCCGATGTCGACTCCCCCCCAAAAAGCACAAACAGCTAAAGCGCTGATTGCTTTTGGCTCAAATTTAGGAAATCGCCTAAACACGATCCGCGACGCAATAGATCTTATTAAGCAAGATTGCGGGCATGTGATCGCACTATCAAAGATCTATGAGACTGCCCCTATCGGCAACGCCAAGGAGCCATTTCTCAACGGCGCGCTCATCTGCGAAACCACACTTTCGCCTGCCCAAATGATGGAGAACCTTCTCGTTATCGAACAAATTCTGGGGCGCACCCGAGACGTCAGATGGGGTGATCGGACGATAGATCTCGACATCATTCTTTGGAAAAACCCCAACAACGAGAGCATCGAGCTGCACAGCGATATTGTTGAATTGCCCCACCCTCGCGCTGCCGAGCGGAGTTTCGTGATCGTGCCATGTTGCGATATTGCGGGGGATTGGCCTATGACAAAGGAGGGGCGCACAATTCGCGATCTTTTTGAGCAACAGCCAAAAAAAACGCGGGATCTTCCAGTTCATGGGATCCCGCTTTAGAACCTTAAAAGGATACGGTCTTAGACCATATCTTTCAGACCTTTAAGAGGTCTAACTTTAACAACGTTGCGAGCCGGCTTGGCTTTGAACATCATCTCTTCGCCAGTAAAAGGGTTTGTGCCTTTACGAGCTTTAGTCGCAGGCTTCTTAATCACAACAACTTTCATAAGGCCTGGTACGGTAAACATGCCTGGGCCTTTTGCAAGATCGTTTGCGATCAGGTCGCCGAGAACTGCAAAAATCGTATCGACTTCTTTTTTGGTGATGCCAGTGTTGTCAGCTAGAGCAGCGAGAATTTGGCTTTTTGTTCGCGCTTTCTTAACTGAGTCAAAGCCAGCTTTTGCCTTCTTAGGGGCAGCTGTTGTTTTTGGTGTGCTCTTCTTTGTGGTACTTTTTCCAGTAGCCTTGTTTTTCTTCTTTGCGGCCATAAGTTAAAACCTCCTCAACCAGCAAAATGTGAAATGATATTCACTCAATTATGCTATACATTAGTAAAAAATCAAGCATCAGTTACAAAAAAACCCTTTTTTTTCAGTTTTTTCTTACCCTAAAGACAGCACAGATCTTGCCGATACGAGAATTGCAGTATTCTCAGAGCAAGAAAACAGATGAAGAGTCGCAAAAAACACACCAACACGTTCAACGCAAACAAGTGGATCCTTGTCGTTGAGCCACATGCGAATTATCGCGTGACCCTAAAGAGTTTTCTCGCAAACCTGGGTTTCAAGAACGTCAAACTGGTCAATACCGTCGAGGAGGCAAGGCGCGAACTGCTTACGCTTTCCGTTGCCTTTATCGTATCGGAATGGAATATCGGAGAAACAAATGGCATCACGTTTTGCCGGGAACTCAAAGCTACTAAAAGCACCAAAGACATTAGTTTTATGCTCATCACGGCCGAGAACCTTCGAGACGACGTCGTTCTAGCGAGCGAGGGCGGGATCGATGGATACCTGCTTAAGCCATTCACTTTTGACGACTTCGCCGACTCCGTTGACAACATCATCAGGGCCAAAACGGCACCTTCTAAACTCAACGAAATGCTCACCGCCGCCGAATTGCTGCTTAAACAAGGCCAGGACGCAGAGGCCAGCGCGACCCTCAAAAAGATCATAGATTCAAAACCCAAATCGGCGCGCGCCTACAACCTTCTTGCTCAAATTTGTCTAAAGAATGGCGAATTGGGCGAGGCAGAGGAGTATTTAACGAAGGCTATTCGCTACAATCCGGAATTCATTCCGAGCTACCAAGAGCTTGCGTCAGTTTACATGAAGACAAAGAAGGCCCCCGAACTTGTTGAGGTGGCCAAGAAACTAAATTCACTGAGCCCAAACAACCCCAAGTACACCATTATCCTTGCTAACGCCCATCTCGAAAACAACGAGGGAGAGGAAGCCGAAAAGTATTTCAAAAAGTCCATCCGGCTCTCGCCAAAGTTAGCGCAGGCCTATAAGGGCCTGGGAATGCTCAATATGATTCGCGAGGAATATGCGGAAGCCATGAAAAACTTTCATAAGGCCCTGGACTTAGAAAAAGGCGACGCCAGCCTTCTTAATTCGTTGGGTTTGGCCTACGTCCGCCTCGGACTCATCAATGAAGCCGTGGATAAATATCGGAGTGCCTTGGAGATCTCCCCTTCTGACTTTCGCATACTTTTCAACCTGGGTTACGCCTTTGAACGCTTGGGCGATTTAGAACGGGCGAAGTTCTATTACAAGAGCTGTCTGACCTATAATCCCGGTTTTGACAAGGCAAAATCCCGCCTGGAGAAGATGCTTCTAGGTTCGGACTCCGAGGCTTCGTAGCCCCTTCCCGTTATCCTGAGCGACATCCTGTCATCCTGAGCGGCATCGCGTCATCCCGAGGACATCCCGTCATCCCGAGCGACATCCCGTCATCCTGAGCGCAGCGAAGGATCTCTCTTCAGATGCCCACCCCACTCAACACGCCGACCCCTTGCGAATCAGCTTTCGAAGTTCGGCAAGCCTGGCCTCTTTGGCTTCCGCCCTTTGTTGCTCCTTTTCCGCCTTAGCTTCGTCTCGGGCTTGCTTCTGATGTTCTTTGAACTTCTTGTAGTCGCGGGCCCGTTTTTGCCGGGCGATCTCTTTGGCAGGGATTCGGGACGGATCTGTTTCTAATTCAGTTCGATCTTTCACTCGCCTCTCCTATTCTGGCATATTCCGCTAAACAGTCGGGATTGGCCAAAGCTGTGACGTTCTTTACCGGCCGCCGATGCAGTACGTTGGCAACCGCAAGTTCCACCTTCTTACCACTCTTCGTATAAGGGATTTCTGAGATTTTGAGGATTTTGGCCGGAACGTGCCTTGCGGTAAATTGGCTTCGAATAGAGCTGCGTATTTTCTTCTCCAGTTCGGAAGTCAAATCGACATTGTCGCGCATCTTCACAAAGAGCCAGATTTCGACATCGCCAGCCTTTTCTTTGCCCACGGCTAGGCTATCTTCGATATCTGGAATTTGTTCCACCACGCGATATATCTCGGCAGTCCCGATTCTAACGCCGGACGGGTTTAAGGTCGCGTCGGATCGACCGTGGACGATAATGCCGCCGTTCTTGCTAAACTCTATGAAGTCACCGTGACGCCATACCGTCTTGTTTTCATAGTAATTGAAATAAGCATCGTTATACTTTTGATCCTTTTTATCGCCCCAAAAACCGGTGGGCATGGAAACAAAGGGACGCGTGCAAACAAGTTCGCCCTTACCCTCGGCCACCTTTTCGCCTTCTTCACTCCACGCCTCGACGGCCATTCCAAGTCCGGGCGATTGGATCTCGCCTCGGTGGATGGGCAGCATTGGGTTGCCAAGCATGAAGCAGGAGATAATATCCGTACCGCCGCTAATGGACTGAAGCTTAACCTTGGGGAAATGTTTATAGACCCAATCGTAATGTTCCGGCAGCAAAGGAGACCCCGTTGAAAGGATAGT
Organism: Oligoflexales bacterium; assembly: GCA_050251195.1. Lineage (GTDB taxonomy): Bacteria > Bdellovibrionota_B > Oligoflexia > Oligoflexales > Oligoflexaceae > JBFWNG01. The sequence goes on along the minus strand of JBFWNG010000009.1, from coordinate 79,771 downwards.
GTGCATTCTGGTTGCGCCGGAGTGTCCCGGAGGAACGGCCGACCGCTTGATGCAAGCCGAGAGAAACTTCGGGCTGGTTCCAAAAACGTCCACCTTGTATTCTTGAACAATGCGCCAGAGTCGATCGAGTTCGGGGTACCCCGGAGATCCGTCATAGAGAACGAGCTGAACGCCCAAACTTAGGGCTGAAGCCATCCAGTTCCACATCATCCAGCCGCATGTGGTGTAGAAGAACAAGGATTGCCCTTTTTTGAGATCCACATGAAAAGCGAGTTCCTTCTTATGCTGTAGAAGCGTACCGCCGACGCCGTGAACGATACACTTAGGTATCCCCGTTGTGCCCGACGAAAACATGATAAATAACGGATGGTCGAAGGGAACGGACACAAACGGAACTTCGCTGTCACCGCCCTTAAGCATATCACTCCAGCTGCTTAAGCCGGCGGGCAGCAACTCCCCCTCTTTTTCGATTCCCACGGGAAGGGTGACCGACGGAAGCTTTGCCAGAATTTCCTGTATGTTATTCCGTAGGTCATAACGCTTGCCATGATAACTATATGACATCGTGAAAAAAACGACCTTAGGTTCGATTTGTCCAAGCCGATCGATAACGCCCTGGACGCCAAAGTCTGGGGAACAAGACGCCCACGTGGCGCCGCAAGCAGCTGCCGCGAGCATGGCAATAATCGCTTCCGAACCGTTGCTGACGACCCCCGCAACGCGATCTGCCGGTTTAACTCCATGCTCGAGCAACTTCTTCGCAAGGGCTGCAACAGATTGGTAGAGTTGATTATGCGTGAGGACTGCCGGGTTGGATTGGTCTTCTGAAAATGAGAGGAGCGCGGGTCGGGCGGAACGTTCCAGTAACATGTTGCGGGCAAAATTTAGTTTTCCGCCCTCAAACCACTTGCCCTTGAGGCCATCTACTTGCCTGTATACGCCGCTGTACGGGTCGTCCCACACAACGCCGAGGTACTCTTCCGCCAGGCGCCAAAACATTTGGAAATCGTTTATGGACCACTTATGCAGACTCCAATAGTCAGGGAACGAAACGCTGAGTCGATCTTCAACGAATCGCTTAAATCGAAAAATCTCCGTGTTAGTTACTTCCGCACCGGGCGACCAAACAGCACTCATAGCGACACTCCATTGTCGTTATTTATGCCACTATGAACGGGCGATCTCAAGCGGATCTCTATTTGACGCCTGCGTCGAGTTTGCGAGCTATTTCGCGGATTCGGTCCATGCCTTTTCCGGACTTAGGCGCTTCCGCACGGGGCGGTTCCGCTTTGGCTTTGTCCATAGTTTGATAGAGCTGAAGGAAATTCGGAGAGGGAACATGTTCGACGTCGGCATTCTTGTGAACGAGTCCCGGTTCAGGCGTCAACTCGGCTTGACTAATCGTCTGTATTCGACGAGCGAGAACGCCGGGGGGTACTCCGAAGAAATCGGCCAACTTGTTATTGTCGCCAATTCTGAGGCGAGCCCTGTTTAGCATTCCGTAGGGCATAAATAACGAGGCCGCAAAATCGTCGGCCTGCTTTTCTAAAGCTGCTTCCCGGGTGCCGTCATAAACTCCCTTCGCATACCTTTCGTGTACCGATACGGCTTCCTTAAAGCCCCTACTCTTAAGCTCGCCGCGAATGATGCTAGGCTGGATATGTAATAGGAAATGGCCGAGCATATGCGCCGTGGTAAACTCCCGCTCGAATTCGGTCGCGAAATTCCCATTGAGGAAAAGACACGCCTCGAAAGCACCAGCTTGGTCCTTACAAACCAGAGCTCCCGCATAATTCAAATCGTACTTGTAAACCGGCAACGAGATGCTTTCACATATCTCAAGAACAGAGATCTGGGGACGATAACCTTTGTCGGCACCGAAATAATGCCTCACCATACACGCAAGTTTTTCGACGTCTTGGTCTAAGGCGCATTCCGCTACCTTGGGAAAAATAGCTAACATAACTGAGCCTATGCTTTGGTTTCATTTCTATTGTACTCCATTTTTTCTAGAAAAGGTCATCAACGGCACCGGGGCTAACCTCGCAAAAACACCAGCAACACACTAATATGAAAGGACTTTATAAGATGACTCAAACATTCGGCAAAAATGCCGACAAACTACTTTAACGAGTCTGCAATGACGTTTGTATTTGTTGAAAGGGGCTCCATATGAGCATGCCGCAGTTTTCAGAGCGACGACGTGAGAAGCGCAAAAAACTTACAGGTCTTCTACCGGGCAAACTTTGCATTCAGGGAACCACACAGTTCATAGCGTGCCGTCCCGTTGATGTATCAGCCCAAGGCGTCGGTATTCTGACGACGGCGAATTTGTCTGAAGGGATGATTGTCGAATTGCAAACTCCAACAAGCGTCATCGAACTCGAAGTTTCTTGGGGACGACCCGACTTTGGGAAAACCAACCAATTTCGCTACGGACTGATTTGTCGAAAGAAAACGATCGACCTCGAGCAAGTTTTCGTCGAAGCCGGATGCGTTGAGAAATAGATACAGCAAGCTTTCTAAGCAATTTCCACGACTGCCTACACGACCATTTTCGACTCAAAAAAATCCTGGTTCAGGATTCCATAAAACTATTAACTCAAAAAAAAATGCAAAGTTTATTCATCAAAATATTGAAATCTGATTTAGTTTTAGGTAACACTATTAGTAGAAAGTAATTTTATTGTCGTAACTTTTAACACATTTAGGAGGTACCCCTTGGAAAGTATCGACATCACAGCTGTAGACAATGAATCTGCAGCAGGCGGAACAGCGAAGAAGGCCACAAGAAAAAAAGCGACTAAGAAAAAAGCCGCTAAAAAGGCCACCAAGAAAAAAGCTACTAAAAAAGCTGCAAAGAAAAAGGCCACCAAGAAAAAAGCTACTAAAAAAGCTACAAAGAAAAAGGCCACCAAGAAAAAAGCTACTAAAAAAGCTACAAAGAAAAAAGCGACTAAGAAAAAGTCTTCTAAGAAGAAGCGCTAATTTGTAGCAAAGTTTTTAGCTAAAAATTTTAAACGGGTCATTGAATTGACCCGTTTTTTTTGTCTTGAGATCCTTCGCTTCGCTCAGGATGACGATCTAATCAGGATAACGATCTAAAGAGTTGTTTCAGATACTTTTATAACTTGCTTGGATATAGTCTTGAGGATGCTCACGCGGCTATACGATACAGGATCGTTATTTTCGTCGACAACGTAGCTGTGGTGGCCTGAAGCGTCTACAAAAACACACCAGCCACAATAGTTTTCAACGCCGCCTGCATTACCGCGGCGAATTTCATTTTTTACCATCTCGAGAGAAACCGTTTTACGCTTGCGTACCACTTGACCTCCTGGGGCGAAACCGAGCTGCAAAGCTTAATGCGCCTATTATTCCCAGTTTTTTGAACCTTACAACCACCAAATAAAAACCGTAGAGTTTCTTTGCACTTGTAGGAACTCAGGCTAAGCCCTACAATGCGAAAGAGATAACTCTATAAGCGGCTATAAATGCAGTCCTTTTTAATCTATGTGTGGTATCTAAAAAGTCTCATAAGGCGCGTAGCAGTCGATTTTTATAGAGAAATAACAGTACTCCTCAGCTGTATCGTTCTTTTGGCTTTGTTCGGGTATGTTTTCTTTGACTTCCTTACGGCAAAGGCTGTTGAGATACCTGCTCAAACGCACGCAAATTTTGTTTTTCTTGCCATGATTGTCTTTGCTTCTCTTGTCACCAAGATCGTCGTCGGTTCGGTCAAGAGCGATGCTTTTAAGCAATTTGGAAGTCAGTTGCTCGTGTTGGGAGAGAACCCCAAGAATCTGTCGCGGGCGCGCCTCTGGCATAACGCCGTCACGTTGGCGACGCTCGTGACGGTATATATTGTAGTCTGCAAAGAGTGGCTTGAGGGTCTCACAATCAGCCAAGTATCGGGTCTCATCCTTTCGCAAATCCTTCTCGGCGCGCTTTTTTCGCTTATATCAGTTCGGGCTGCACCTCAGCGCCGCCGTTCTCTTTACCTATGGACGAACCACAGGATCTGGACGATGGTGAAATGGCGGTCGGTCCAAATGGCGATGAGGAATCCTGTAACGCGATTCAACCTCTTGTTTGCAGCGTTGCTGGCTTTGGCGGCCTGGCTCTTTCTTGCTCGCGGAACCGCCTTTATTCTCGTCTTCTTGCTTGCGTTTCTAAGTGGGCTTGTCGCTGCCAGCCAATTGTTTTTGCAGCTTAAAGAGGACCTGAGCGGGGGCTGGGCCGAAAAGCTCATGGGAGTTTCGCACGCGGACTACCTACGATGCTATTACTTACTCGCTCTTATTTTTACGGCAGGTTTTGTGCTTATTGCGACGCCTTTTCTCGTCATAGGCCCCAGCGATCGAATCGAGTTGGGCAAGGTAGTGGCTGCCCAAGTAACCCCTGTTCTTCTAGCTCCTGGCCTACTATTTCAAATAGACGCCCGACGCCCCTTTATTCAAGTTTCGGTGCTGTTTCTCGTCGGGTTGTTCGTCGCCACGGCGATCCTCGCACACTTTTTAAGTGTAGTCCTTGTGCCGATCGTTGGATATTATACGGCTTATTACGAACGCGATCTGTACTATAGAGCTTAAATGAAGTCACCCGTACAAGTTAGAAACGTCACGAAGCAATTTTCCGATGATGGATTTTGCCTCGGACCCGTAAGCCTTGAAGTCGGCCCCGGAGCTACCATTGCTATTTTGGGAAAGAACGGTGCTGGCAAGTCTACGTTCTTCGGACTCGTTACCGGCAATCTCGACGCAACGTCAGGAGAGATTTTTTTCGAGAATCAAAAACTCGTGCCCGAACGTTTCGATCTAAAGCGCAAACTGGGTTACTTGCCTCAGAAGCTCGGCTTCCCCAATTGGGTGACGGCAACAGAGATGTTGAGCTACAGTGCTCGCCTTCACGACTTGGAAATGGCCGACGAACAAGTGGCTCACGCTCTGCAGTTTTGGGACTGCACTGATTTTAACGATTTAGCCTTAGGAACGCTCTCTCACGGCATGAAGAAACGGGTAGGCTTGGCCCTCGCGAGCATGCATAAGCCGTCCTTTCTCGTCCTTGACGAACCGTTTTCCGGCCTCGATATCATTCACATTCGCGCGCTGGAGAATCTTCTTAAAGAACGCCAGCAAAACGGCATGACAACGATTATTTCTACGCACATCTTACCTTTCGTTGCCAAACTCTGCGATAATGCGTACTTTCTTAAACGTGGGAAGATGAGCACAATTCACTCTTGGAACAATTTGGACTACCTCGCCAAAGAACGACGCTTGGAAGAGGAGTTCTTCTTGGAAACGCATGCTGACGTTTAAGACTTTTACGAAGAAATTCGTTTTATCCCAGTGGCGATGGTACGTTATCGGCCTGATTTTCCTGGCCGGCACTAACCTTATCACACTTGAAATCCCCCAACTCGCGAAGAAGGTCGTCAATGAACTGGGAAAGGAAACCCCGGCTGATAATCTTCGCAATCTCACTCTTGTGATCATCGGGTTGGGTTTTACACAACTCATTGCGAGAGGGCTGTCACGAATATTTATTTTCTGGCCTGGACGACAACTTGAGGTGAGTTCCAAAGCCTACTTCTTTTCGAAGGTCATTAACCTCCCGCAAACGTTTTTCGACAAGTTCGGCATGGGCGACCTTATTTCCAGACTTTCGAACGATATGCAACATTTGCGGGTCTTTTACGCTTTTGCAGTGCTGCAGATTTTCAACCTCGGATTCTTGCTCGTATTTACAATCACTAAAATGGCGCTCGTTAATGCGAAACTCACGGCTATGGCCCTACTCCCCATCATACTCATGCTGGCCGTAACGCGCGTCATACTGCCCAGATTGCACGAATTCAGCCGTCAGAATCTTGATGCCGTGGGGCGCATGACCAATCATGTGACGGAATCCTTTGTGAACGTGCACGTGATTCAACAAAGCGCCGCGCAGGAAAGCTTCGTCAAACGAATTAGCCAAGAGAATGACACCGTTTATGACACCAATATGAAGGTCATATTAACCCGGACACTCTTTTTCCCTCTTTTGTCGAGCCTGTCCAATATATCTCAACTCATAGTGCTTTATATGGGCGGCTATTTGATCATCCGCAACGCATTGTCGGTCGGTGATATTCTCGCTTTCAACCTTTACCTCACAAACTTGGCGTTCCCTTTAATGTCTCTAGGCATCATCTTGTCCATTCAGAAGCGTGCAAAAACCGCCCTCGAACGGCTTTCCGTCATTGAAGAGGGAGAGGAGGAGCATGCGCTTCCAAGCGCGCATGCCGCTCCAGTCAGTGTAAACCAGCCGGTATTGGTCGTAGATAATTTGTCTTTTAGTTATGGCGACGAACGTCCTGCGGTCCTCGAAAATGTTTCCTTTTCTCTCATGGAGCGTGAGGTTCTCGGAGTCTTTGGTCGCGTCGGCAGCGGAAAATCGACTCTCTTCATGTTGCTGACCCGCATTTATGATCCCCCCGCCAACACAATATTTTTCCTCGGACGAGACATACTTTCGTATACGCCGGCTGAACTAAGGGAAAAAATCGGTCTTGTGCTTCAACAACCGCAGCTGTTCTCCACGTCGATTGCGGAGAATCTGAGGCTTGGACTCGACAGCTTTCAGTTCGATGACCTAGAACGATCCTCCAAGCTAGCGCAGGTATCAAGCGAGATAGAATCTTTCGAACACAAGTGGGAAACGCAGATCGGCGAACGCGGGATTCGCCTCTCAGGCGGTCAAAAGCAAAGGCTCGCGTTGGCCCGTCTCCTGATGCGGGAATATAATCTATGGCTCTTCGACGACGTTATGGCCGCGGTGGACCACCAAACGGAGCGGAAACTCGCGGATGTTTTACTGACAAAAAAACGCACGACCATCATCGCGTCCCACCGCATGTCGGTGCTTACGCTTTGCGACAAGATTCTCGTGCTCGAAAACGGCAAACAAACTGGTTATGGTAAGCCTGATGAGGTGCGAAAAATCTATGCGGAGCTTGAAGAGGTGGCCATTGCACAAAGCTGATGCTCCTGCGAAATTTGCCGCCGATTTTCGTCTGCTTGCCAAGGTCTGGCCGTTCCTAAAGGAAGAACGTCGCTTTGTCATCGTTACGATGTTGCTCATTCCCGTCGTCTCGTTGCTTGCTATGGCGCTGCCCCTCGTTACCAAACACACAATCGACGAAGGGGTGCTCAAGGGCGATTATAAGTATGTGACCTATGGAGCAACAGTATACTTCGTTTTGGTCGTTTCCGAATACCTGGTGCGGGCTGCGCAGACCCTTCTTACAGCAAGATCGGTTCATCGGATGGTTCGGAATATGCGGATGCATCTCGTCCGCCATGTCCTCACGCTGGCCCCAAAATTTCACGATCAGAACTTGAGCGGCGCGTTGGTCACTAGGGCTACAAGCGATTTTGACAACCTTAGCGAATCACTCAACCAGGGCGTGCTTACCGCTATCGTCGACGTTGTGGTGCTCACAGGGGCTGTGGTCGGCTTGTTCGTTCTCGACGCGAAGCTCGCCTTGTCCGTCCTCGTGATTTTGCCTCTCGTTTCGATTATCGTGGTGACATTCTCCAAAGCGATGAAAAAAGCTATGCTAGCGGCTCGGGTCAAGATCGCGGCCCTTAACGCCTATACCCAAGAATGCCTCATGGGCTCTGTTACGATTAAGCTCCTCAACGCGCAAAAGTATGTTTCTCGAAAGTTCCTGGATATGGCGATCGATTATCGCGACGCGCAAATGCGAAGCGTCGTGCTCGACGCCTTCATGTTTTCCGTTCTCGACGGCATTTCCGCCATTACTCTTGGGGTCGTGCTCTGGTTCGCCATTTCACAGATCCCCGGACAGCAGGACAACGCCGTGAGTCTCGGCGTCATGGTGGCATTCGTCTCCTATATTCAGAATATCTTCGAACCGCTCAAGCAGCTGGGCAACAAGATCGCGATGATGCAGGGCGTATTCACCTCGCTCGATCGGATATTCTCCCTCCTGGAGCGAACCGACTTCATACAAGGGACTGACACCTCGCCCCTCCGATCCGGGCATATTAAGTTCGACAACGTCTCTTTTAGTTACCAAGGCAAGGACAACGCAAAGAAGCAGCTTAACGGTATAAACTTTGAGGTTAAAGACAAAGGCTCCCTTGCGATTGTCGGCAAGACAGGCTCCGGCAAGACGACCATTATCAAGCTTCTATCTAAGATGTATGAAGGCTACGAAGGCCGCATAACCATCGACGGCACCGATATCGCGGCCATCGACCCGCACTACTTACGCCAAAACATCGCTATTGTTCCCCAAGACGTCGCCCTATTCGAGGGTACCATTGCCTTTAACGTATCCTTAGGAGAGGCCAAATATTCCGACCAAGAAATCGAGCAAGCCTGCCGACTGGTCGGTGCCCACGACTTTATCTCTGCCCTTCCTCAAGGTTATCAGACCTCGATCCGCGAGGGCGGCCATAACCTCTCCCAGGGACAGAGACAACTTATCGCCTTTGCCCGGGCTCTCCTCAAAAGACCCGTTCTTGTCATCCTCGACGAAGCCACGTCGGCTATCGACCCCGTATCCGAACAGGCCATTCAAAAGGCCACCTTAACCCTCTTGAAGTCTTTCACTGTGATCGTCATTGCCCACCGCCTTTCCACCATCAAGCACTGCGATGAGATCATACTAATAGATAAGGGCACAGTTTCCGAACACGGCTCCCACGACGAACTCCTGGACCGCAAGCGGGCCTATTTCAATCTGTATAACGCTCTAGCTACTTGAGCCTTTATAAAGGCGTCATCCTGAGCAAAAGGCCGTCATCCTGAGCAAAAGGCCGTCATCCTGAGCAAAAGGCCGTCATCCTGAGCAAAGCGAAGGATCTCTCATTCCCTACGCAGGCCCGCCGAGGGACCTAAAATCCTTGCCCCCATAAAACCCCATATTTTCCCATTACTAACCCATACAAACCACTCATCTTTTTTAATATTATAATATTTTCATAAAATACTATTGACATCTTTTAATGAAAATTATAATATCCGCATGTTCCTTTTTAAATGTCTTAATTTTTCAAGAATCCAAAGGAGTCTTTTATGAAAGGCAATGGCATCACCTCAATCATTTTGGCAGCAGCCTTCGCAATGGGCGTCGGTACTGTCAGCTGTACCAAGGAAAAGCGAATCGTAAAAACGATCCCCGCTGATCCCAAAAAAGTCGACGACAACGTCGACGACAACAAAAACAACGACGCGGTTAGAATTTCCATCCGCGACAAAGACGGCCTGGCAACTCAAATAAAAGACGGCGTCTTGATCGTTAAGTTTGACATCGCCGGCGCAACGGCATCAGACTTCGACCTTTACTGCGCAGTATCAGAAGATATCGCAGGTGGTCAGGCGAGACCTTGCAGCGCCGCTGACTCTCACGAAGTGAGAGATCTTCTCCCAGGCAAATTGTATTATGTAAAAGTTGTAGCGGTGAACCGCACAACTGGTGTTGAAATCACCAGCGCTACAACAACGTTCCTCTGCCCCGGGTCTGAAGCTAGAATCGGCTTTAAGAACCGCGACGATCTGAGAGGGGTGTCCTCCGGTCCGTTTGCTTTGGAACTAGACAATCCAAACGGTCTTGACATCAGATGTAACCTCCAAGAAGTTACTTGCGGCAGAGACGCAATTCAATTCGATCTCGACGACGCTTTCCTTAGGTCAAAGGTTCTCACCGTGAGTGCGCTTGATTTGGGCGGTAAAGTGGTGTGGACAGAAGACGTCGAATTGTGCGGCGGCGCTTGTGAAGTCGTTGCTCTTTACGAAGACGCCACAGGTTGGTTGTCCATGAGCAGGGCTTTCCGAGTCCTTATTCCAGACAGCATGTACCTTCTTACATATGCGAACGACGAAGGCGCTTTCTCTCACGGCAAGATCACTCGCTATGAGATTATGGACGACGAGGCGACACCGCCAAGCCAAAACTGCGGCGTTAACCTTTTCAACCCTGGTCGCATCGTTGCGGTCGACAACCCAGACACTTCGAGACATGCGTACTGCAAAAGCTTCATCAACGGGCCGAAGTATAAGGATCAATCAGGATTCGCTTCGTACAACGCTATCGAATTCTCCTCTGATGCGCGGGAGCTTCGTGCAAGCGGCAACGGGAAATACGAGCGCTTTGAGTTCCAAGCCATGGACGAAGAAGCTCAAGTTGTAGCACAACCCGCTTATAAAGAGCTCTGCAAGTTTAGCTACACGCACGGCACTGAAACTGTCGACGCACTTAACAAGTATTGGAACGAAGGCGGTCTTCTCTACGGCGGTTCTCGTCCAGTCAATCTTAAGATCTGTTTGACAACGATCACTGTGGATCTCAAGTTAGTGGACGTGTGGGTCATCGGTTTCTCTTATCAGAAGAACAATGGCAATATTCCGGCGGTTCTTGAAATGACCTACGTTGCAACAGTTCAATCGGTGGGCAGCGCGGTGGACGCGGGCCGAGCGATTGGCCGAGCGGCACGTAGAATCCGAGAGATCACCGTGGAAACCACGCTCAACGAGCCACAGTGGGCGGATTACATACCCTAACCCATAGCCTCTTCGATTGGATTCGAAGATGAGACATAATAAAGCCTAGGACCCCGTAGGGGTCCTAGGTTCTCTGCATTTAGGCCCTCTTTTCGAAGTTCACTACAGCTTAATAACCAATATTAAGGTACAAAGCGCCTTTTGGACTTCGGGGCTTATGGACCTACCACACGGCTATCAGAAAGAGCTTCAACGTGCTGGCATCGAATTTTGGTGTCATGCCGACGAAGATGCCAATAGAGAATGGATCATGACGTCGCTCTCTGCGGGGCGAACCAAAGTCATAAGTTTTTTTGACGACCAAGTAGGTTTAGATCCCATTCGGGTGATAATCGCCAAAACCAGAATTGACTATGAATACGTCGTCACCCGAGAACTTGGCGTCGATATCGAAATACCCTCTCGCCCCAGCCGCATTGCCCAGCCACAGCGCAACACCCTCGTTCTACTATCCCCAACTGCCTTCGGCAATGAATCGTGCTACGAATTTTCTAAGGATGACTTTTCTCGCCTTCTCATTCATGAACTCACCCACATGGCAGTGGAAGAAATCAGTCCAAAAATGGACGATATACCGAGTTGGATCCACGAGGGTCTGGCCGTCTACGTCAGCAAACAAGGATGGGAGGAAATGGAATTTTACGCGCCTTTTTGTGAAGCCGTCCGCAATGAAAATTTTCCTACTTTAGATGAAGTTATGGGACATCGAAAAAATTTCTATATTTTTGGATGGGCTCTGATTCAACTTCTGGTGAACTCTTTTGGTAAAAACTGGCTATTGCAACTTCTGCGTTCACCCTTTACCGACGAGTCTTTTTTCTGTCGGACAGGCGGAAAGCAGAATTTAGAATCCTTGTGGGTGCAATCGTTGCTCAATTGTCAAAAAAACCTGACCGAGTTGCGATGAGCCAGGTTCGCCTCGACGAATCTTGTGAACCTGGTGCCGGATGGCACCAATTGTCGCCGTCACTTGCTTTTACGTTTGCCCCAGAACAGAGGTTTTCCTAGTATGGGGGCGAAATATCATATTCGGAGGTAAAATGTTGAAGTACGCCCTAGTTTCCGCCAGCGCGCTTATTTTGATGAACGGTTCCTGCAGTTCTTTGGAAAGAGAAGCCAAAGCCGGTGAGGAGGATCTGAAAAAAGGCGGTGCGAAATGGACTTGTTCGGATCCCGGCCAGAAACCTACCGAGGAAGATCCCTACGGACGCGATCCTGTAGACTATGCCGTTACACTCGATCATGACAAGCGCATCATGTCTGTAAAATGGGAAACGAAACACGAAGAAAACACATACCAATTCGCCGTAGAAAGCGGGTACACGTTCTACTCTGGCGGTAAGAAGGGCGAACCATCTTCCGTTGAAGCATATTCCATCGAATTGGGGGGGTCCGCTTCTAGCGCAACGGATTCCTCGAATCTCGAACTGCTTCTTATGGAGCCTGGCAAAACCCAACTCATCATGACGCTTCTTTTGAACATGGAGACTCGAACGCTTGATTGTAGCGGTGGTTAGTACGACCAGAAAGAGGAAAAGCGCCTCGCGTTATTAACACGAAAGCGCTTTTGTAATCATCTGAGTGTTACGGCTTGGCCGTAGTTGCTGCTTTCTTCGCTGGTTCTTTGTCCGCGACTAGCTCCGGCAAATTGATCTTGCCTAGTTTTTTGCCTTTGGAAAGCTGGATATAATCGCCGGCGATGCGCAGACCTTCTTGGAGGTAAGGATCGTCCTTAAGGTCCACGGTTGCGGCCTCGTCGAGTTCGGCGTCATCGGGCTTTTTCTCGTCTTTTCCGGCAAGCTTTTTGTCCTTGTCTTTCTTATTTTTGTCATCTTTGTCGTCAGGCTTTTCCTGCAGACTGACGCGGGTTCTTTCTGCCTCGTTTTCCTTGTATTTTTTGATCTCCGCGAAGATTTCTTTGAACTTCTCATCTTGACTCAGACGGGTTTCGCTTTGCTTTTTCATAGCGGGAAGATAAGGCTTCACGAGATTAAAAGCTTCGTGCTTAACCGGCTTAATCATGTCGTAGTTGAGAGCGTAGTCATAATACTTCTCGCCGATATCGAGCTCGTCCACGATACTGGGGAGCACAATGTCCGATTCAACGCCTTTAAGCTGCGTCGAACCGCCGGAAGGGCGATAGAACTTGCTTACAGTCACCTTTACCGCGCCCAGGTTGCCAGGCACGTCGTTAAGATTCTGGACAGTCCCTTTGCCGAAAGTATGGCTGTCGCCAATTATCAACCCTCGTTCATAATCCTGAATTGCACCGGCAAAGATCTCACTGGCGCTTGCGCTATGACGGTTGATCATAACGAGAAGCGGTCCGTTGTAGGAGGTGTGATCGTCACGATCGTTGTAAACCTCGACTCTGCCCGACTGAACCTTTGCTTGCACCACGGGCCCCTTGTCAAAAAACAAGCCGGCTACGTTTACAGACTCGTCAAGACCGCCGCCGCCGTTGCTACGAAGGTCCATGATGATAGCGTCTACTTTGTTATTCTTCAGCTTTTCGATTTCCTTTGCCGTATCCCGGGCGGAGCTTCTGTAGTCGGAAAGTTGCTTATGACGACCTTCAAAATCGATGTAGAAAGACGGCAACGTGATTACGCCGATCTTGTAAGATTCCTTTGCGGTTTTCTGATCGACGACGACGTCATAGACCTTGGAACTTGCTTGTTGTTCGACGAGTTGGATTTTCTCTCGGATGATGGGAATCACGAGTTTTTCCGTAGTGTCCGACTTTTGTCGCAGGATCGTAAGCTTAACAACAGTACCGCGCGGCCCCCGGATTTTCTTGACGACTTCCTGGAGGTCCCAGTCGATAACGTCGACAGCTTCGCCGTCACCTTGTGCAACGGAAATAATCTTGTCCTCGACTTTTAACGCGTCACCCTTCTCCGCCGCACCGCCTTTGACGAGGCCAGCAACAATGGTAAAGCCGTCCTCCGAACGCAGACTCGCTCCAATACCTTCGAGCGACAGACGGGTCCGAATTCGGAAATCTTCGAGTTCGTCGACGGGCATATAGCTGGAATGCGGATCCAGCGCTGTAGAAAACGCGTTAAGATACCCGGCGTGCACGTTATCTTTGGTAAGTTCGTTGTGTCTCTTAACCATGAGATCGTAGCGCTTCGTCAACTTTTCTTGCGCTTGCTTCATTACTTTTTCTGGCGCTTCCTTAACGCTCTCAAGGCTGGCCTTCAGGTTGAGAAGCTGGAGCTTGATTCTCTTACGCCATCTTTCGTTAAGTTCTTCAACAGAGGTTGCGTAGTCCAATTTTTCACTGTCGATGACCATGTACTCATCGGCCTTGAAGTCGTGCTGCGCCACAATTTCCTTTTTAATATAGGGTTGACGTTCCATGAACCGTTTGGAATAGCGGTTCACAACAAAATCAATAGCGTCGCATTTCTCCTGCTCCGCCAGATCGTCCAATTTCTTGCCAAATTGTGTTCTGAATTCCTCTATGTCCGACTTGTAGAAATATAGCTTGCCGCCATCCCAGGCTTTAATGAAGTTTTCCATCGTGCGTTCGCTCAATTGATCGTTAAAATCATCGAACGAATAATGCATCTTCAGGTAAAAGTCCGTTAGCTTTGTCACTTCCTTGCAATTGAGTGCGAAAGCGGAACTGCCCCCAAATGAGAACGCAGCAAACACGAATCCGAACAATAAACCCTTTTTAGCAGCCATTATTTTCTCCTTAAACCTGCCTCATTTTCACTTTTTTGCGGATGATTGACAAGCACCTTAACAACTTTATCCCACGATAATTGTGATAATTGGGTAATTTTTCGCAAAAATACCATTCCGGGGCTTATTTTTAACTTAAAAACTCACACCCCATCAATTTTTTAAGAAAAACTCCGATTAACTCATGGTCTATCGGAAGAAAAACAGAGAGCTGAAATGAAAAAACGACGATTGTTCTGGATTACAGACCAGGTAACCGAACTTCATACGAGCAAAGCCGGCGTTTTGTCGGAGCGTGGATTTGCCGTCGAGTTTTTTGGTGATTTCAATTCTTTGCTTAAAGCTTTCTCTGAACATCGCGTTGGCGTTATTATTGTCGGCGACGAAGGCAATCCCGAAATTGTAAGAAGCACGATAGCCAAACTCGGCACCATGCGTGACTGCGCAGGCGTACGGCTCATACTTTCCATTTCTCGCTTCGATGCAGGCGTCGTCGCAGCCGGGTATCATTACGGTTTTAGAGACATACTTTTTCTTGACCTGGACGACACCTACTGGACCAGGCGCTTTCTCTTCTCCACTGCGGGAACGGCGGCGCCCTACAATATGCCGGTCGGTCGGGTGTCGATGAAGGAAGCGGCGAAGGTCAGCATCCCAGCGCGCGTGATTTGGCTCACGGCTGAATCCATCCGCATTGAGACCAGAATGAAGCCCGAGGTCGGCAGCTCGGTCAAGCTTAGCGGAAAATTGGCGGAGTACTTCGGACTGGAGACGATACCACTGACGGTGGAACAGCAAGAAAACTTTGACCTCAAATATCGCTTTTCGGACGCCAGTATTTGCCATATGGATCTTCCATATGAGTACGACAATAAAAAGAGGCTCCTCCTCGATCATCTTAAGAAAATAGACCCAGGTGAAGCCTGCAAAGTGTTTGTGGTGGCGCAGAGCGCCGAACTCCGATCGGAGATCTTACAAATCCTTACAGCACCTCGCTTTGACGTAAGCCTCGCTCTCAATAAAAAGAGCATCGTGGAGGAACCAAAGTATTTTAGTCCTCATATTGTGTTCATTGAGGACAGCCTCTGCGTGCAGGAAAATTTCGAGAGATTTCTTCACATGGCGAAGAATCTCGAATCCAACGTTCCCATTGTCGTAGTAGGCGCAACGCCAAAACTCGACGAGCTGCGGAGTATCATTCCGGGGCGCCAAATTGTGCCGCTTCCAAAAATCCGGCCGACTCTCACACAGCTTATTTTTGAGAAGCTGCTTACGAGCTACGCTTGGAAAAGAGATAAAGACGACTCATTTGCCGGATACTTCGTTCCGGGCAATAATGAATTTTCGTTTGCCGAAATATGCATCGACGCGGAACTTACACAGATCCATCCTAACGTCGCAAGCTTGCAATTGCCGACGACTCTAGGAAATTACGGCTTCTGCCAAATATCGTCGCCGTTCCTCGATCGGACCTTGCAGCGGAAAGTCGTTGGCAAAATCGTATCGGTGACCAAAGACGGAAATGAGATCTCTGATCTCCCGGTAAGGTGCGAAGCCCTACTCGTCGACCTCGAACAAGATCTCCGGCGCAACTTGAGCAGCGCTCTCCTCGAGTACCTGAGCGCTCAACTGGGAAAACTCGTTAAAACGACCCTGAAGGCACCGACGCTCCCTGGAGGCGGCCAGAACAATCAAAACTATGCGTCCACAGTTGGTCCTCCGAACTCGGATCCGTTCAAGCTGGAGATTCCGCTGTTTCACCGTACGCCCTCGGTAAACGACCCAGCTACCGCGCAGGCGCCCTCAAAACCTGTCATCAAGCCGCCCGACGTCCGCAAGGTCTATTCGAGCGTCCGCCCGATACTTATCTTTCTTGGCGTGACTATTTTGGCGGCGGCGGCGATCGTTTTCGTCAATTCTGTCGTAGCACCGCACTATCAAAAACACGGCGGGAACTACACCGAGCAGCTGAAGATATTTCAGAAACGCCCCTGAGCGGCTACGAGTGAGCCTGAACCTATTCGGCCGGACGAAGTTCAGATTCACGACTAAGTCTATGCATACGGTCGAAGTCTACGTATAGGTTGGAACGCATCTTGCCTAGCCGCGGCAGTCTTCGCAATAACCAAAGAGATCAAGGGAATGGTAAACGAGGGTGAATTTGTGGTGCCGGGCGACATCGGCCTGCAGTTTCTCAATTGCGTCGTTTTCGAATTCGATTATCTTACGACAGCCAATACAAATGAGGTGGTCGTGGTGGGAGTTGGGCCGCTTGACCTCATAAACTGCTTTGCCTTCGACAAACTGTTTCTGCTCGACGAGCCCCGCGAGATGTAAGAGGTTCAAAGTGCGATAGATCGTGGCCAGGCCGGCTTTGATTCCGGACTTTTTGAGTTTTTCATGAAGGTCTTCAGCGCTGATATGACCTTCCATCAGTAAAAAAACTTTAACGATGGATTTACGCTGCTGGGTCTGCTTCAGGCCGCTCGTCGCCAGGTAATCGTCGAGGGTCTGCCAGAACCAGGCGTTGGCTTGCTTTTGTGCTTTGCTCATCAGACGTTTCCAAAAAATTGCCAATAAGGTAGTAGTATCCTAAGATGCCATACCTGAAAACCGATTTTTGGAATTAATATGAGATTCGTTGTGCGGGCGCTTCTTCCCATCCTAAGTCTCACTCTGAGCTGCGTGAGCCCTAAAACACCAAAGGATGACGACACGATCTTCGTGGAAATCACGGCGTCCGATGCTGCCGACAGCTTCAACCCCTCCGATGAGCATTTGTACGAGTTGTCGGAATGCGTCCCCAACGTTATACGCGGGAAAAAATCCGCCGCCAGAGCGCGTATCCATTTCACACTGCGTCGAAGGGACCTTACGGGCGACGATTGTCGTTTGGAGGTGGTCAACCCAGCCCTCGTCGTCCGCGAAGACGTATCGTGGCCTTCGTCGCGGCCAGGGGTGCTATTTGCGACGCACGAAAAATTTGCGATCGAGGAACTCAAAACGGGGCGCGCGACCGCGGCAGTGGTTCTAACTCCAACGCTGGTTGTCGCCTCGGAATCCGACGATCTCCACGCGTTCAGCATTCCCGTCACCCTACCTGACCACTGGGACGATGAGCAAAAGAACAAGCTGGTGGCCACCATGCAGTGTTTTCCAAAACTACCGTTCCCCGGCAGGTTTGTCCGGAAGGGCGAAAAGGATACCATTACCTTCTACGTACTACCGCCCCACCCGACCAAAATTGCCTGCCGGTCCGTCGCCGCCTATGTGGACGAAGGCAAGCCTCTCGTTAAGGATCTAAACACTAGCCTGATAAAGACTGAGGACGGGAAATATATTCTGGAAGAAGACCTGGTGTTGGATTTGAAGGAATAAGATGCCCGACGCTTCATGACTCAGCTTAGGGCACAAACGACGAAGGGTGCCCAAAGGGGCACCCCGCCATCCCCAGCCCCAGAGGGGCGTCGAGGATCTCCTAGAAGCGCGTAATGGTCGACACTTCTAAGAAAGAATTAGGCGTCGTGATGGACGAGTGCTCAGATTGGCGAGCTTTGCGAGCCTTTTGGCGTGGTTCAATTTCGCCAACGTTCCAAGCGTCGTAAGAAGTGACTTCGTCACCAGCAGAAGAATCGCTAAAAGCATCTTCCGCAGCCCACATATTGCGAGCCTTGCGGCGTTTGAGAGAGAAAAGAACGCTCAATCCGAGGAGAACGGCGATAGACAAAGAGCCGTATATCAATAGATCAACATATCGAATTGGTGCAGCACCGGTAACTTCCATGGTCGACATGGCTTGCCATGCGCTTTGATAAGCCAATTCGTTCTTCTGGAATTCTTCTGCAAGATCCGTATAGGTTAAAAGGAACCGGTTGTTGTTTCCTGACACGAATACGTGCATCTGATTCAGAGCTATGTCGCCCATTGTGAACGAAGAATAAAGAATAAGTCCGTCGTTCTCTTTCTTGTAGTTAAAGAACTTGTGTTGTTCCAAAACTTTGAAATCGGTAACGCCGGCCTGAGTAGAAAACTCTTTTGCAATCTTTGCCTTGAGCATTTCCGCTTCGGTTTCGTCGATAGGAGCCGCTTCGTGCATGGCCACTACGGTGATGTTTCTCTTAAACTTAAGCTTTCCGCCCGGGATTGCCTTTTCGTAAGGTTCTTGCATCACAAGACTCATGCCCAAAAGGTTTTCAGTTACTTCCCAACCTTTGGGTGGGGCGATCTTAATGCCCAGATTTTCCATTTCGACGAAAGATCCGTCGGAGACAACGGTTCCTGTTGTCTCTTCTGTGGCTGCTTCCGTAGTTGCTATTTCTGATTTTTGTTCGACGCTGGTGGCGCTAGCGTTTTCCGCCGTGGGTGCCGCTGGCGCTATGGCCTGGGCCGCTGTCTGTGACAAAGCGACGTTTGTCATAAAGCCGCTGGCTAGAAGGCAGCCAAAAGTAACAAAGATCCATCTCACTTTTTGCCGATTGCTCATACCGCTTCCTCTCCGCAAATAACCGTTCAGTAGGGGAATGCCTTAAAAACACTTTAAGGCAGTATCGGTTTTTAACAGTATTTTAATAAAAAGTCAATGTATTTTATGAAATAGTATAAATGGCATAATAAGAGATCCTTCGCCTATGGCTCAGGATGACGGCTGGGAGATCCGGGACGACGTCCGGGAGATCCGGGATGACGTGCGGGAGATCCGGATGAAGTAACTTGTAAGATGCTTTAATTACTTGACAAATTATGGTGAAGCCAAGGCGGCAGCCCCGAACATGGACTTCAGGTCTTGGTCGTCAAAGGAAAGCCCCGCGCCAAAGAAGTAGTTGGGGTCAGGATTGACCTTACCTGTGGCAACGTCGAGCCGGGTTATATCGTCGACTCCGAACATGGTATAGACGTGGTTAAAGAAGAGGACGCTTGCATAGGCTTTGAGGTGCGCCCCCTTGCGAACGGGGTCGTCTTTGGACGCGAAGTCGAACGCTTCCGCGGTAAAGCGGAGGTTATCTTTAAAGAAATAAAGGTCGCTTCCGAGGCCGCCTGTCGATTCAAACAAGCCGAACCGGAGACCCGCCCAATACCAACGTTTGCCGAATTGGAGGTTGAACTTGAGCGGTTTTTCGCGCCGAATGGTTTCGCGCTGGGTGTTGTCCGGCAAACCTTCTGTTCTCGTGGTGACAATCTCGTCTTTTTGGTCCGTCAAACCCAGTACGTAGTAATTATTCGGACGGGTATAAAAGAGTATGTTCAAATAATGCTGCTTGCTGTCGTCTCTGCGGAATTCGCCGTGGTAATCGACCTTAACTTGGAGTTTGCTGACTGGCGCCAGAACCTCTCGCAAGTCGGTGATCGCGCCTTCGAGTTCCGACATCATTTTGTCGTCGTTGATGAGCCTGCCTAACGTGCCCTCACCCTTCTCTACCTTTTCCGAAATTAGCTTTATGTTCTTAGTAGCGCCTTCGACTTCTTCCATGGATCGGTCAAATGAGGCCAAGATACGGTCGATCTTTTCCTTGTTGTCGTTGTCCAAAACTTCGTTCACAGACTTAGAGAAATTCTCCAGGTTGAGAACAAGGCTGCGAACGTCGTTGCGGTTTTCTGAAAGAATCTCTTTTGCCTGTTTGGTGAATTCTTTCACGTTGTCCACGATTTCTTTTAGGTTTCTCTCACCTTCATTGCCACCAAGAGTTTTGGAAAGGTTAACGCTGATCGTCTTGATGTCCTTGGCGATACCGCCGACGACGGAAATCACTTCATTAAGTTCCATGCTCCCTTCAGCCTTGGGAATCATTTGTCCTGGCTGAATGAAAGCGGTGTCGTCGTCCGTACGTTGAATTTCGATGAATTTATCGCCCAAGAAGCCGACTGTGCGGATTTCCACTGTGGAGCCTTGAGGAATTTTTACTTTGCGATCAACTTCCATGGTGATCTTGGTGGAGTTCAAAAGAAGTTCGACGGAGGTGACTTTACCTATAATAACGCCGTTTGTTTTTACGTGCGTCTTGGGCATGATTCCGGACGCATCATTGAGTACTGTGTAGTAAAGAGTCTTTTCCTTCGTATCGAAAAGATCGGGATTCAATACAAAAACGGCGAATGCCGTCACGGCAATACCCAAAATGGTAAAAATGCCTACCCTAAATTCGACGCCAAGATTGTTCATGAGTCGGTTTTACTCCTGGATCTACTTTCGTCTATACATCCAAATACTTAAGATAAATTTAAGCCCATTCTCATTAGGCTTTGTAAATAGCTTGAATGACTATATAAACTCCATGGGACCGGAAACCTTTCCTGAGAAAAACTGCCGGATTATCGGATCTTTGGTAGTTCTGAACAATTCACTCGTTCCTTCCAATTGAACTTTACCCTTATAGAGCATGACAATGTTGTCAGCGATATCGAGTGCGGCTTTCATATCGTGAGAAATCACAATCGAAGTCAGCTCGGGGTTTTCACGGCTCACTTTCACAATGAGCTGGTCAATCATCTCAGAAACGATCGGGTCCATTCCTGTCGTTGGTTCGTCGTACAAAATAACCTTGGGTTGATGTACAAGAGCTCTCGCCAATCCCACGCGTTTTTTCTCTCCTGTGGAGAGTTCTGCCGGGTACTTATGCTGCAAGTTCGGCAGGCCCACGCTCGCAAGCACTTGTTCGCAGCGATTTAGCATCTGCGGTTCCGTCATTTTTGTGTGCTCTCGAAGCGGAAACATCACGTTGGCTCCAACGGTCATACTATCAAACAGGGCAGCGTGTTGGAAAAGCATCCCAAATTTTTTCCGATATTCGCGCAGTTCGTCTGGCCCTAAGTCGGTGATATCTTCCTCTTCCACCACGACCCGACCCTCGTTTGGTTTCAAGAGGCCCATTATATGTTTAATGGTGACGCTCTTGCCTTCGCCGGACTTTCCCAAAATAAGGGTAATCTTACCCTTCGGTATCTTTAGGTCGAGACCGTCAAGTACGGTCTTGCTGCCAAAGCGCTTGGTAACCCCCTTAAATTCGATCATACGACTATCTGGAAATATGTGATTATGAAGTCCACGGCCAGAAGAACAAGCAGTGTCATAACCACCGAGTTTGTTGTTGCCATCCCGACGCCCTTTGCACCGCCTGACGCCGTAAGTCCCGCACGACATGACAGCAACGATATGATTGCTCCAAACACGAGGGCCTTTTGCATACCGCGCCAAATGTCTCCTATTTCCACAATTCGAATAAGTTTGTCAAAATAAACACCTTGATCAACGTCGAACATGAAAAAGCTCACAACGAGCGAGCCGATTTGTCCCGTGAAATTAAAAACTCCAACAAGAAGAGGCATCATGCATATTGTCGCGATCACGCGCGGCACAACCAAGTAGTGAATGGGATCAACCGCCATGGCTTCCATCGCATCGATTTGCTCTGTGACCTTCATGGTCGCAAGCTCGGCGGTGATGGCTGCGCCGCCTCTTCCCGCAAGAAGAAATCCCGTTACAAGCGGACTTAACTCGCGGCTTAAAGCCTTACCTGAAGCTGCTCCGACCATCCCCTGAGCACCAAAAATGGCAAATATCGAACCTATTTGCAGGCTAAACACGGCGCCTAAGAAAAAACCCGATATCATGATAATGAATAGAGACTCGTTCCCTATAAACTCCATTTGATGGAGCACAAGACGGGTGCGAAACGGCGGTTTGAAGACCAAAACAAACGTTTCTTTGCCGTACATGAGAAACGCCCCAAAATCCCTGACGATCTTGATGATTCGGTCGCCAAAGACGGGTAGCCAGTTTCGCAGCGGTGTTAACTCTGGGAGAGCGTGTGATCCCAAAGAGAGCTCCTGGTTTTAAATGCAATTAAATGCGAATTGGAAAGCGTGTTGTGAAATTACCTAGTTGTATTTTACCACGTAATTACCAGTTAAAATACCGACGGGATTTTGACGATCCAAGAAACGCGTCCTTAGGAGCGTTTCTCGTTGTCTGTAGAGTCTTGCTTAGCCTGTTCGAGATTCTCGGCTTCGTTGTCTTTGATGCCTTTTTTGAAGTTCTTTATGCTCTCGCCAATTGCGCCACCAAGCTTAGGAAGCTTGTTCGCTCCGAACAACAAGAAGACAACAGCTAAAATAATAATCAATTCCGGCAAACCTGGCATGCTCATGAGAAATTCCTCCAAATAATGACGTATTGTAAACAAATATTTTCGATAAACCAAACCTTTTATTGAGCTTTCAGCGTTAGATCTATCGGCCTTTCCTGTGCATCCTCGTCGTCGTAAACCGCCGCAACGTAGTATCGGGGTACGTGTTCTTTCAGGAGAACCTGGTTTAACATTTCGTCCAAGTTCTCATTTATGCTTGACAAGTGACTCCTCTCCTTAAGAAGCGATTCGGGCTGTATAGTATCTAGTTTACTCGAATCATGCGGAAGCAAATAGATGCCCTCTTTATCCATTCTCGATTTAACCTCCCAGAATCGGAGTAAGCGCCCGCTCGACAGACTGAGCGCAACCTCATTGTGAGGGGTTACTTCGTTGGCGCGACACAGCACCAAGGGGCGAGAAGGTCCATAGTGTCCGCTCATCGTTTGCATGGTATCGCGCTGAAAGATCGTGAATGAAAGCGATATATGTTCCATACTCGAGAACTTTCTTTCCTGCCTCAGGAGACTCGAAAGTTCCTCTTTTAGTTCATAGAGAGAAAGCATGTTCTGACCCGATGCGATGGCGGTCAAGCGGAGAGCTTGGATGTGGTACCACATTTCTGTACTAATTTGCTTGCGGACCTCTTCAACGCCGTTAAGCCGCAGATAGGCAAGAAGGTAATGATTGTCGCCGAGATTCAAGCCCACATACCACGTGGATTCCCGCTGTTTTCGCAGCTTACCCTCCGACCACAATCGGAGCCAATTACACGGTTCCAAAACGTATTCGCCAGTTTCATAGTTAGAAGATTTTGCGTTGTTGCACGGCAATGCATTCTTCACAAATGCCGATTCCGTCTTCTTCTGTATGAGAAGCGCCAAATGCGCTCCAAACTGATCGAGATCATGTCGCCATGAAATGGTGTTTTGACTGCTTACCCGAACGCGTTCCACTAAAATGATGCCTAAGTTTCTTTCGCCAAATCTTATAGGCACCAATGCATTCATATAGGTTGTTGCGGAATTTTGCAGCTCACCGTCGTTCATTCTCCTATCGACAACCTGCGTCCCGTTCTTCTCGTCGATCCCGGACTTATCGCCGGCGACTTCTGTAGCATCGGCGACCATGGTTCCGGTGTTTTCGAGAATTTTTTGCGTTTCCTGCAAACTATCATCGATGACGCCTTCCAATTCCTGCTTCACGGTCTGGACGAATCCGTTGCTTTCTCCAATAATATCAGATATTTCCTCGTCATCTTCGCGTCTTCTGTACCACGGTGCGTCGCTTACCGGCAAGAAAAGAGTCGAACGGATATTGAGGTACGGACCAACGTACTGAAGAACTTGTTCGCTCTTGTCGTCAGCGCTATGGGTGTATTTGATCTCGATATTCTCGTCTTCGTCGACAATGGTCGCACAATAGACGTTGCTATACGGCAAGTGCCGTTTGAGCAAACCAAAACTGTCGTCGATATGGTCGTCTACGCGCGTCTCCAAGTTCATGACGTCACAAATTTGTAGCAGATGATCATGCACAAATTCCGACATTTTGAATTGATTGATCTCAGTGTCCTTAAGCTCCCGTACAGGTGCGAATTTGGGCTGGAAAGACACATTCAATTCGCCCATTTTCTTTTCCGCGACATCCACCAAGAATTTCATTCCGAGGTTGCTGCCCGTATTCTGCACTGTTTTGAGATAATCCTGCCTACGGACGTTGCCCAACTTGACGAGATAATCGCCAAACCACAGATGCGCAAACATAGACACGAGATCATGTCCGACCAACTTGCTGTTCTTAAGTACCTGATCGTAATAATGCTTGATGTGATTGCCGCCGAGCATTTCTTCCGATCTCGCTAGAATTAGCTGCGCCATGGGTCTCTTTTTGTTCAACCTGGCTTTGCCATATCGATGAGAGCGAAGCATAATTTCTTGGAAATCTTTAGCCGATAAGAGCTTGCCTTTGTTTTCGTTCGAATAAAGAAACGGCAGCGTGACGACAAACCACCACATGAAGTCGCTTTCGAACGGCAACAGAAATTCGACTTTCAAGTCCGCTAACTGCCTCACGGCCAACTCGTAATACTTTTGCATGCGATCGATTTCGCCCTTGGCGAACGCGACAAAACATTGAACCACGCATCCAAACATGTCGCTGCCCCTACCGCCAACCTCCTTACGTCGCCTAATATAGCGCTCACCGTTGGACACGACGGCATCTCGTGCCCCTTGGAGAAACAGAAAGGTTGTGAACAAAGCCATCGTTCGGGCGCTCAAAGAACTTCTCGTAGGAATACTCGGCATCAAACGCAATACGGTCTGAAATTCTGGCTTCTTCAGTTCGACCAGATGGCTGTATAATTTGAAGATCAGGGCCAAGTTGTATATGTATCGGTTCTTTTCTTTCGAAATAAGACGTATGGCAAGTTCGGTGTTGTGGTTAATTTCCTCGTATTTCCCGATTTGATGGTCCAAAAGCAACGTCTTCAACAGCGTGATGTACCCTTCGGTTTCCGGAAGCTTATAGTGACGCGCAGCCTCCGACAGCAAATCAAGCATATGGTACCCTCTTCGCTCCAAACCCGCCCGCGCAGCCCACGCAATCAGATCGGCAAAGATTGACAGTGTATATTGCGGTCGCATGCGCCCCTGCTCAGCAAGCTGAAACGCCCTTGCAAAATATTCGTGCGCGTTTTGGGGGTGCTCCCGTAAATATATAAAGCCCGCTAGCTGGTATAGGCTCGCTGTGTGTTCGCGTATGGGATCGGCGGGCCTTTGATCTAATGCGTTTTGGAGCTTCTTCATAAAACGTTGCTTCGTAAGAACGTTGCGCCCTATTATTGCCGACAGTTTGAGGCGTACCGCAACCTGCATAAGACGTCCGGTATTTTCTGGCGGCTCGTATCCGACTTTTCGCAAGAAATTGAATATGTCCTTCAACGAGGAGGAGACTTGACCGCACAGAAACTTCAGATAACTGCTCTTATATGCCACCAATCCCAACGTATTGAGCGGCAGATCCTTCTTTAGAAGGCTCCTGTACATGGTTATGGCTGCAAGGTTTCTCATTTGGTGAGACGCGATTTCCGCCAGTCTTTCAACAACATGCGCGCGCCTAATCTCATTCTCCTTCGATGCAGGGAGCAGCTTCAGCAACAAGAAGGCGTTCTCATAATACCTTTGTGCCGACTGCCAAGAGGCTAAGTCATAGGCTACCGCACCTGCGGAAATATTCGGCGAGATTCCTTTAAGAGCAAGAGTCGCGTCAACGTTGTCAGATTCGCGAATGACATAGTTAATATGGTGCGTAAGAGTAAATATGAGCTTGGAATTGCCTTGAACGTTGAGTCCCTCCAGTTTCATGCCGACTTTTCGATGCAGCTCAATCTTCCTTTTAGTGGAAATAGCATCGAGAATTGTCTCTCTGACCCTTCTGTGAACGAAGGCGTATGCCGCCCCGAAGAACTGAAACTGCTTGTCTTCAAAGCTTCTGACAATCAGGCCTTCTTCAACGGCCATTTGGAGAACGTCCGATATTCGCCGCGGGCCTATGGTGTTGTGAATCGCCAGGAGTTCAAATTGGAAAACCATTCCAACAACCGATGCAATCTCCAGGATTTCTCGATCCTGTTGACTAAACGATTGGATACGGCTTAGGGTCAAATCAACGCTGTCGAGGGTCAGCCTCGCGCCCATAACGCGGACGACATCGTATTCCCATTTCTTCGAAGTAGGGTTGAAACTTATAAGCTCTTTGGCGACCAACGTTCGAACCATTTCGACGACATGCATCGGATTGCCGTTCGTTTTGGCCATAAGGTAGCTAAGTAGCTCTTCGCAAACGACCTTCTGTCCCAGAATGTTGTTGCCCAGCTCTTCGACGCTTTGCGGAGGGAGATAACTCAGGTTTATTTCTATAAAACGCCGGCGCATTTTTCGAAACTTGTTGATAAACGCTTCAAGCTTTTCTGACCGGGCGCTTTCGATGGCCCGATATCCGGCGACCATGAAAAATCGCTGGGAGTTGTTGTGGCTAAAGAACTGATCAATAAGCGCCAAACTGTCGTCGTCAACCCAATGTAAATCGTCGAATATAAAGACAACGGGTTCTGATTCCGACGTCAGACAGCGTGTGAAGTCTGAAAACGCCTTGGCAAAACTGTAGAAGTTCTGAATTCCGATTTCGTCGCGAGATTTGGATTCTATATCCCAACTCTCTTTTGCCGCTTCCGGATCCAGGTTCTCGTCAAGATAGGGTTTTAAGCCGGGGACTACCCTTGCTACTTGCAGTGCAGCGGGTCCTAGCAGAGTTTTGACTTTGCGTTTGAGTTCTTCCGCTTCATGAGGCTGACTCTTCAAGAGACGGATCAAATACTCGTTGAAGCCGTTGGCAAGCGCGTTGAACGGGAGGTTGTTTTCATGTCGGGAAAAGCTCGTACTGATAACGCGAATCTTCCTTCTTGTGAGGTACCCTTTGAATTCGTTGAGCAGCCTAGTCTTGCCTACTCCGATCTCGCCTTGAATCATGGTGAGGCGACTCCTGCTCTTTTCACCAGAGATCGCCTTATAGTTGTCGATCAGTGTTTGAAATTCGGTATCGCGCCCCACAAGTGGCAGTTTTGCTGACACGGCGCGGAAATTGTCGTTCAGGCCTAGCTTAAAGTTGAGGGAGTGGAGTCTTTGGCGACCCGACAGCTTAGCGCGCGCACGTTGAAGGTCGGCATACAAACCAAAGGCCGTTTGATATCGGTCATTTGGATGTTTTTCCAGAAGCTT
This sequence comes from Oligoflexales bacterium, assembly GCA_050251195.1. Taxonomy (GTDB): domain Bacteria; phylum Bdellovibrionota_B; class Oligoflexia; order Oligoflexales; family Oligoflexaceae; genus JBFWNG01. The sequence continues at coordinate 52,599 of JBFWNG010000009.1, read as the reverse complement.
GTGTACGATGGCTTCTACGACTTTTGGGAGATCAGGTCGAATCGACGTTAGAGGCTCAGGCGCTTCTTGAACGTGTTGTCGCATTAGTTTTTCACGAGAATTTCCCGAGAACGGGGGACGTCCCGCAAGAATTTCGTATAAAACGCACCCCAGAGAATAGAGATCTACTCTATGGTCTATGGGCGCCTCCATCAGCGTTGTTTGTTCGGGGGCCATATAGAGCGGCGTGCCAGCAACGTCGAACATTTTGTCCTCGCTGGGGGATCGTTCGCTGCTCACTTCCGCGAGCCTCGCGACGCCGAAATCGAGGACCTTCACGATAACGTCCTTGCCGTCATCTCCGCTTTGACCCACGATGATATTTTGCGGCTTTATGTCGCGGTGGATAATGTTTTTGCCGTGGGTATAATCCAGAGCCGACGACACTTGCAGTCCAACGTCGAAGAAAAAGGAAAGGCTCTTGCGGGTGTCAGCGACGAGCGCCTCTTTCAGGTTCTTGCCCTGCGCGATCTCCATCACGATGTAATAACCCGTCCCAAGGCCGAGTTTGAGATCATGGCTTTGGAAGAGTCCAAGCTCGTGAAAACAAATAATGTTGGGATGATAAAGACGGCTCATCAGCGCCGCCTCTTTTTGGAATCTCAGCAGGTCTTCGGAAGAGAGGTTCTTGTTGCGGAGAATGACCTTGATGGCGACGTCCGAAGACGGATCGTAAAACGGCATCGCTTTATAAACGCGTCCCATACCTCCAGAGCCGATCTCTCCGGTGATACAATAGCGGTCTGCGATGTTTGCCCCAACCAGGCTTTGGTTATCAGGCAATTTCGTCTCCAACAGGTTTTGTTACATAAATCCACAACCTCTATCGGAAAATCATTGGAAAATTTGACTTTCTATTCTTTCAATTTTTGACAAAACCTCTTAGAATGAGTCAGAAAATGAAAAGGGTGGTTTGCATGGCTGCTAGGTCGTTGAAGGCGAGAAGCTCAGTTCAAGAACAAGTAAAAACAGTGAATAAGTGCAAGATAGTCGCGACTATCGGCCCAGCTTCGTCATCGCCGCAGATAATCGAGCAATTGATGATCGTCGGGGTCAACATTTTCCGCCTTAACTTCTCGCACGGCGACCATGCCATGCATCTAGCGAATATAAAGAATATTCGTTCGATAGCGCAAAACTTACAAAAGCGCGTGGCGATTCTCCAAGACTTGCAAGGCCCTAAGATCAGGGTGGGCAAGCTTATTAACGACAGTATGCAAGTGATTGAGGGCGAAAGCTACGAGTTGGAATACGGCGTCAACCAAAGGGATCCGAAAGTCATCCCCGTGGACTACCGTGGCTTGGTTTACGATGTTCGAGCCGGCGACCTTGTCATGATGGATGACGGTCTGATCATCTGTGATGTCGAGGCAGTCAAGTCCGATAGCCTCGTCGTCAAGATGAAGGTCGGAGGGCTGCTCAAAAACAGGAAAGGGGTCAACTTCCCCAGCTCCAAATTGTCGCTACCCGCGATGACCGACAAAGACAGTAAGGATCTTCTTTTCGGCATTACCCATCATGTCGACATGGTTGCGCTCTCGTTTGTGCAGAGCCCTGCGGATATTGAGCAAATCAAGAGCATGATCCAGGTTTTGGGCGCGGATATTCCCGTCATAGCCAAAATCGAGAAACTGTCCGCCATCGATCAAATCGAGGAAATCACTAAGCTCAGCGACGGTATCATGGTGGCAAGGGGCGACCTCGGCGTTGAAGCCGGCGTGGAGAAAGTGCCAAATCTACAAAAGATCATCACAAAAACGGCCAAGAAGTTCGCGAAACCCGTTATCGTTGCAACCCAAATGCTCGAGTCCATGATTCAGAATCCTCGAGCGACCTTGGCCGAGGTAGCAGACGTTGCCAACGGAGTTTTGGATAACGCGGATTGCCTCATGCTTTCCGGCGAAGTTGCGTCAGGAAAATACCCCGTGGAATCTGTGGAGCGTATGGCTTCCATCATTCAAGAGGTTGAGAACTGGAAATTATCCCGCAACGAGCCGTTGGTCCCTGGCTACGCTCTCGAAAAGGAATGGCAAGAGCACGAGTCCATTGCAAGAGCCGCATGCGAAGCTGCTGAGGCTATAAACGCCAAAGCTATCGTCTGCCTTACCTTGACCGGGTCTATAGCCCGTCTCATCGCTCGATGGCGGCCCAAAGCGGCCATAATTGCCGTCAGCCCGCGCGAGGACATCGTCAATCGATTAGCCATGGTGTGGGGAGTGTACGGAATTCGTAATCCGTCGTTTTACAATACGGATACTCTGTTGCAGGATTTGCCGAAATTACTTAAAGACCTTGATATCGTCTCGATAGGGGACACTATTGTCATCACTGCTGGCATCCCGCTCAACCAAATGCGACCGACCAACATGATGAAAATCGACCGGATACCTTAAAACCATTGCGTTGACCCGGTTGCGGCCCTGCTCTTTGCTTCGGTACAACATGACGTCGGCGGCCTTTATGGGGTCGTCGGATTTTCCGTCGAAGAATGGTTCAATCCACGAAACACCAATGCTGCAGGTCACTCTGAATTTATATCCGTCTTTTTCAAATGCGGAAGCCTCAATGATCTTCCGGAATGCCTCCGCACGTTCAAACATCTCTTCGACGCTGGTCGCGGGCATACAGACGACATATTCGTCTCCGCCGTACCGCGCAAGACAAGCGTCTTTGCCCATGACGCCTGAATGCTTCATCAGTCTACCTACCGAACTAATAATATAGCTGCCAACGAGGTGATTCGCTGTGTCGTTGACGTTCTTGAAGTGGTCCAAGTCCATCATGATCACGCCGAGGCCGAGTTGACCGACACGGCATTTCTCCAGCATCTCCGCATACTGGGCGTTGAATGAACGCATATTCGACAATCCGGTTAGATCGTCCGTCAGGCTCAGTATCTCCAATCTGTGATTTGCGGAACGGAGTTCGTCCGTCATGGATTTCATACGCAATACAACGTTAAACCGTGCCAATACTTCGCGGTCTGAAGTCTGGATAGTAATGAAGTCGTCTGCCCCTGCTTCGAGGCATTCCACCGGTTGGATATCGCCCTTGGCTTCTGTTCCTGCTATGAATATGATGCCGGTATGTCGACGTTCCTCGTGGCGGCGAATATTCTGACAAAGATCCTTCCCATCGTTGATCCGGTCCGACGTACTGATAACGACAAGATCCGGATGCCGTTTTGAGAATATCTCGAACGCCTCTTTATAATCGTCTACGGTCCATAGGATATATTTGCTGACCTGACCATTATCGGGAATGGAACCCTCATTATAGTCGCTCAACATCTTCGAGAATCGCTTACGATCCTTACTCGATGAAGTAATAAGCAAAATCTTCATTTTTTTTCTAAGAAATTGCTTCACCTTGATATCCTCACAACGTGTCTTGACTCGTGACACTTTCCTCTTAATAAGGCTATCGGCCTCTAAGTTAAGACCTTTATTCGGGATTTTTTCAAAATTATAAGTTCTTGTATTTATTAAATAATTAGGCGTAAATTTGGCCGTGCAATGTCCTAAAAAATTCGTAACTTTTACCGAACCGTCTAAAAGTCGTAATATTTCTTAGGACCAAGATAGGCGTCAAGATGCAGGTTTATCCGCCCCAGGATTTGCAAGAGAACCGAAGGTTTAGCTCGTTACGAATTATTCTCGTTACACTTGCGGTCGTAATCGGCGCATCCGCGTTTTGCGGGTTTCGATGGCTTCGAAACTTGGGACTTCTTTCTTCCGAATTTACCGAACTCAATACGATCACAGGATACGAACCTGCCGACGCCACCGTCGTTTTTGACCGCAACGGCGGACAGCTTGGCGAAGTATTTTCCAAATACCAGATTTTTGTTCCCTACGAACAGATCCCTCCCCTCCTTATCAACGCTATTGTGGCCGTGGAGGATCGAAACTTTTTTGAACACCAGGGCGTCGACTTCAAAGCCATTGGTCGCGCGATCTACGAACGGTTCACGCGCGGCGAAATTCAGGGGGCGAGCACCATCACACAACAAGTTGTGCGACACTTCCTGCTCTCGAAAGAGCGATCCTTCGAACGCAAAGCAAAAGAGATCCTTCTCGCAATTAATCTCGAGAAGAAGCTTTCCAAGCAGAAGATTTTGGAGATATACGCCAACTCCATGTTCCTTGGCAACGGGGCCTATGGTGTTGGGGCGGCGGCTCAAAAGTATTTTTCTCGAGATCTAAAGGATCTCTCCGAAAGCGAACTCATACTTATGGCGGGCCTTTTTCAATCGCCTAGCCGACTCAACCCGGTCAAATATCTGCAGCGAGCGAAAGTTAGGCAGAAGCATGTCTTGCGAACCATGATCGCAAATCGGATGTTGACGAAGAAGCGTGCAACGTTGCTTGTATCCCAAGCGGTGCGTTTGAAACCATTACCGGCAAATCGAGACATTGCCCCGTTCTTTTTGGATTACATTGAAGAACTGACGCAGAAGTTTCTGAAGAAAAACATAAAAAATCAGGGACTGCGAATTTACACGACCCTCGATCCAAGCCTTCAGCGCAAAGCTGAAGTAGCCATCGCGCAAAAATCGGAACAGCTTACTTCCCTAGAAAAATATCTCAATGTCAACACAACCATTGAGCAGCCTTCGGCGCCCAACCCCATTGAGGCGACCCTTCTTTCCATTCATCCCCAGACCGGCGAGATCCTTGCGATGGTGGGAGGAAGGGACTACGAGCGCTCTCAATTCAACCGGGCCGTGCATGCGCGCAGACAGGTGGGATCTTTATTTAAGCCAATCGTCTATTCCCTGGCTCTTAGCCGTGGGTTTCGGTGGTCGGATCTCATGTACGTTTCAAAAATAGTTATCGACGGCTATGAGCCGCAAAACTACTCGCACCAGTACCTCACCGAAACAACCATGTTGAAAGCCTTCTATGATTCGATCAACACCCCGGCCGTAGAGGTTGGTTACAAATTAGGACTTACGAACATCATCGAACACAGTCGAAAGCTGGGGATTAAATCCCCTATCCGAGAGGAACTTGGTACTATCCTGGGAAGCGCAGAATTGACGCCACTGGAAGTAGCTACAGCGTATGGAACCTTCGCCAACAACGGAACCGTTGTGAAGCCGATAGCGATTTTCAAGATAACGGATCGCGAAGGCAAGGTTCTTTATTCCAATCCCAAGGCGGAAGCGCGCTCCAAGAAGGTTTTGGCGCCCGAAGTCGCTTTTCTCATGGCCGAGGGAATGCGGAACGTTTTCACTTACGGGACGGCAAGCTCCTACCCCGAAATGGGCAGATTCGCCGCGGGGAAAACCGGCACGTCGAACGACGCTCGCGACAATTGGTTCTGCGGCTTTACCAAGGACCTTACAACGGTTGTGTGGGTGGGAAGCGAATCCAATAACGCTATTTTGCGAAACGCATCGGGAAATACTTTGGCGTTGCCAATGTGGGCAGATTTCATGAAATCCGTTGATCCCGAACGCGCCGTCGAACCCTTTCCGTTTGAGCAGCCTACTAATATTGTAAGCGCACTTGTGAATCCAGAGTTCGGCCATCTCGATCCTGAAGGGATTTTGATGTATTTTATTAAAGGTACAGAACCCACAAAGACACGATCCGACCTACAACATATAAGTAGGTCAGGCGGATACAGGAATCTCTTTAAATGATTTTTTACAAAAACATTCTAAATTGCTCCGCTGCCCTAACATTGGCATCGCTTGTCACCCCCGCTTACGCCGTGATGAGAACGAAACCCGCAAGAGCGGAAAAAATCGGAGTCATTCTTCCCGCCAACGACTTTGTTGCCTCGCAACTTAAAACAGGAATTGAAATCGCGTTAGCCCAATCGGGCGCCTCGCCGGAGCGGGTTGTATTCCATCTTAAGAAGAACGGTGAAAATCCGCGAACTACCTTCGAAGGTCTCTTAAGACGCGCGAACATCGGAATGATCATAAACGGCGCCCCTCTCGACGCCGTCGCCCTGGATCGGTTTGCAAGCACTCGTCATATCCCTCTCGTTCACGCAGGCAAAGTTGATACCTCATCGCTCTCAAGGTTATCATTTGCGGTCTTTCCAAACGAAACGCAACTCAGCGCAACAACCGCCGCTTATATTGCCGACAAAAAAATGAGTCGAGTGGCTCTTCTTATTCGCAAAGACGCCCTAAGCTCCGCTTGGTCTCATGATCTGTTGCGACGAATTCAAGGCATGCCCGCACAGAGCGTTGAAGTCTTTCCGTATCAGGCGGAAGATCTCAATTCAATGGAAACGGCCGCAAAAAAGCTTCTTAAAATTGACAACGTTCTGCGCAAAGACGAATGGGAAAAACTTGCAGAAGAAGCTCAAGCCAAGGCTCTAGAAGAAAATGTTCCTTTTCAGCCTGAAAAACTCATGTTGCCGGCCCGGATGGATTTCGACGTCGTTGTTCTTCCTGCCGACTTCCGCAACGTCAAACACTTTCTAAAAATATTTAAATATCTTCACGCACCCAAATTCCCTATGATCGGCAACCAACAGTGGCGAGCCCCTGAACTCATGGATCCCCCAGAGCCGTTTCTCGAAGGTTCCGTGATCGTGGACTTCATTCCCGAAACCCGATTATTGCCCGCTCCCCTCGCCCAAACCGAGGCATCCTTGATCGATTACCAAGTTATCGGCTACCAAAGTTTATCCATTGCGCTAGCCGCAATGTCCCAGATCAAACCAGGCGAGCGCCTTGGCCAAAAAATTGCTGCGCTGCAGAATGTAGGGACTTTTGGCTCCGGCGCGACCTTCGACGGTGAGAGGCGGGTTCATTGGCCAGCGTTTCTCTATGCCGTGCGCGGTGCTCGAATCTTGCCATTGAACTGGAGGGCGCCGGTGTTGCCGCGGTCTGAGGATGCGAGGTACACTTCGAGGTTCTTTCCGGCTCGATGAAATGGGTCAGAGGTGCACACGAAGAAAGAGCCGCACTAATGAATCTTTGTTTCTTTGGAGTTGTCCAACAATTGAAAGAGACAACATTCAAAATGAGCCACCAAATCTGGATCCTGTGAATATGAGTATTCGTTGTTCAATTCGGCTATAAATTCCCGAATTTTTCTCTTTAGAGAGGGAAACTCGGCTTTTCGAACCGCGATGGTTAATCCTTGAAATTCTCTATCCTTGGGATCATCGTTTATTTTTTGGCGGGCGATCTCCAAGAACTTCAGGTGGTTCCTCTGGATCTCCAAGGTTTTGATATCATCTACAGGATCAAAGGAAACACTTGTTTGCCTGTATTTACCCTTTTCTTCAGCTACGATAAATCCCTTTTCAACAAGTGTTTTTATCGATTCTTCTAACTCCTTCTCCGAAACAAGTCCTTGCGTCTGCCTAGTGATTTCCTTGGGCGTAAAGCCGTCCTTCTTCACAAGAATGAGTTCCCATAGAAACGCATGCACCCAGGTTTCGTAAATGGATTTTGACCTGATCGGTTGATTCTTGCCAAGCGACGCGTATTGATAGAGTTTTTCGATATAGCGAGTTTTTGTGGGAGCGTCGCTAGCTCGGTCATAGCCGACCATCGCTAGAAAGTATCTCTTGTCAGGACCTTTTAAGCCAAGACCCTCTGCTATCTTTTTTCCGCTTTCCAGCGTCAGGTTTCTGTCTCGCCTAATAACTGATTGCAGGAAATTGGGAGAGGAGATGCCACACCGCTTAGAAACGGATCGATAGCTTAATCCACTATCGATCCGGGTCTGCAAGGCATCCCGCAAATATGCGCGATAGTCAGAGTAGTCAAAGGGACTTGGACTCCTGTTCATGACCTACCGTTCCATTACTCTACATGATCAATTACAAAGACGAGACCTTCGCCGTCCCATTCCTTTGTGATGTATCTCATAGAATTAATTCCCAGCTTTTGGAACGCTGCGAGCAGCTCGTCTGTAATTTCATAATCAAAGAGAACTCGTGCGTTGAACCCTGAGTAATAAGTGTTATCTGGCGACATCCAATGCGCTCTCCATTTTCTTGCGCCTTCATCCTTAGCAAATAAGAATTCTGTGTCCCATATAGGATGATCATGAGCTGGAGTGTCAGGAGACATCAACTCCTCTACCACACCTGGCTCGTATGTATCGCCGTTAGACCACGCTTGCGCAAGCATGTACTCTATAAAGTGAGGTGGAATATATTCAGGATCATCAAGACCTCCCGGGATGGGGAATGTCAGACGCTCAAGATTCGGGTTTTTAGTAATTTTGACTGGACTTAGCGGTCCTGCGTGCGATGCTTCCGCATAGGCGCCAAGGTCAGGTATAAATCGGTCGAGAAGGGATCTCATGCCAAGAACAGCTGTCTTGTAGTCCGGAAAGTTCTCCGCAGTTATAGCGTTTCTGTGTTTGCCGTCGATGAGTTTGATCACCTCCTCTGCATCAGAGGCGAGATCCAGATTCATCTTATACAATGCAAAATGCGTGGCTTCGTGAATGGTAGCGACAAGCTGCGTGTTGACATCGGATTCGTAAAACTTTGGACAAAGAACAATAATTTTTGTCGCCTCTTTAAAGAACGCGCGAATCTCGGTTCCTTCGGAGACAGTCTCTTCATAGCATCGATCATGACTCTTAGCGATCACAGCTCCCTCTGTAATGTCAAAAGCACCTTTAAGTCGCGCGACCCATGTAGGTTCAGCTTTTTTTAACTTATTTAAATAAGCATAAAGCTGATCTGAATTGGGAAGCGTTGTTTCTTCTAAATCGTCGACGCTTTCTCCATTGCCGTTGATTACGCCGGCACTCAGGGACGTATGGAATGTCAGGATCAAAAGAGCGAATACACGTTTTAACATTTTTTTTCTCCAATGAGGTATTAAATCATGTCCGTTGTATAGGAGTTTGGCCGACAATAGTCAAGGTGTTCGACACAAAAAACCGAATACACTGTATTCACCATATTCCACTTTTATTCTATAAATACTGATGGTTATGAATATCTATTCTGCGCGAAAGCAAACTTATATGTTCTCCAGAAGCGTGTTTGGAGAGCAGCGCTTGCCTGCATCAATAACTTAGACAGAATAATGACCGGTTAAAAACTTGTGCACTTTCTTTAATTTGTTGCCAACCTTTAAATTTACTCTCACCCCCTCTTCTCTTAAAAGAATGTTGTTCTTATGCGTCATCAAATAAACTCTGGTCCCCTCGAAAGACCAAAACGTCAAAACAACAGGAGATAGCATCCATGAAAACGATTTTAACGGTAGCTTTAGCAACAATCCTTACCGCAACAGCCGCGAGAAGCGCGCCTACGGTCTCTGACATTTGGGAAGGTCTGTATTCAGGCAAATGTACTAGCGCTCAGATCGGACAAAACAATGAACGAGAGATGCGGCTTCTCATTCAAGTTTTTGAATGGAATGGAAGCAATCCCCAGCTCGGCATGAAACTCTTACAAACGCACCACTACACTGAGTTGGGCTTCGCGGACGAGTATGACGCTGCACCTGCAAACGGTCTTTGGACGGTCGAATGTGGCACGGCTCAAAGCCAAACAACCACAAGTCCGTTAGGAAGCAGCACCTCTCAATATACTTGTAAGATTCAGCAAGACGCTCAAATCGTTTCCTTTGCGGAACAAACCATCAGTTACACGAACTTTACTGAGCCAACCCATAAGGCATTGAACAAGGCTACGACCTATAAAATAGAACGTACCTTGGAGAAGAAAGATGCCGAAATTATTCTGACCTCAAAATACATCTTGCTTGACGGACAACAGGACGAACTATCCCAAAAGTGGTTCAATTACTCTTGTTCGTTTGATTTGGACAGTCGCCGCAATTGAAATGAGAGTGTTAAGGACCCTTATCAAGCGTCCATAGCGACCCTGAATGTGATGCTCACTTCAATACTAGGAGCTGTAGGACGAGCAAAGCTGCGTTTCGGGGCGACGGCAAATAGAGAGGGTGCAGGCTCGATCAAAGACCGACCGTAGCGCACATTCGCTTCAAGCCAATAAATGGATCTCGTCAATGCGCGCAAAAGCCAGACTAGCTTTATATCGCCCCGCGTCCTCGGGCGATTGAGTGAAGTACAACCGACGCTTCAGCTGCTCTTGCTTGCCCGGTCCGTAACTCGCCTCACTCAGAACAACGCCAATCCGGCGAGCTATCGCTTCGGAAGAATCAATCCATGATATCTTGCGTTGCGCCTGCACCTGTTCAAATTCTTGCTTCAGAAACGGAAAATGGGTGCACCCGAGCACAACGACGTCCACAAGCTTGTCTTTATCCAAAAACTTAGTTTCTTCGGCGATCACTTTGAGATCCGACTTTTGAGTCCAGATTTTCTGCTCTGCTGCTTTGACTAAATTGACGCTGCCGTGGCGCAGTACGACGCAATCCGATGCAAATTCCTGGATTAGCTTGTTACTATATTCTCTTCCCACCGTCGCTGGTGTCGCCAAAAGCGCGATGTGCTTGCTTCGACTCAACTGCGCTGCTGTTTTAATAGCGGGCACAACGCCGACAATTGGGGTGGACATCTTTTCTCTTAGCGCAGGCAGGCAGATTGTGCTCAGCGTGTTACAAGCGACAACGATGGCATCGACTCTATTCTTGGTGCAATAACTTTCCAAAAGAGATAACGATCGCTGGACTAGCCATTTGTCTTCTTTCTCGCCGTACGGAAAGCCGCCGTTGTCAAGGATGAGATCGATCTGAATGGCAAGCGGAAGTTTGTCAATCTCCGAAAGAATTGACAACGCTCCGACACCGGAATCGATAATCACAACCTTTGCAATACCCGTCTGAACCATTCTTCCCATGACGCTATGAGGGGATTTTGCTATATATACAATAGTCAAAAGTTACTAGAAAATCAGGCATGACGATAGCAAAAGTTAAAGAAGCCATTCAAAACCTCAAAGCAAAAGGCGGCAAGCACGCGACGCGGTTTGCCCCGAGTCCCACTGGGTATTTACATTTGGGGCACGTAGCTTCGGCTATCATGGTGTGGGGTGTTTCGAGGCAAATCTCCGCAACCGTTAGGCTGCGAATTGAGGATGTCGATCTTTCAAGGGCTAAGCCAGAGTATTATGAAGCGATACTTAAAGACCTAGAGTGGCTTGGTTTTGAACCCGACTTCCCCTCCACAATTCAGAGCCGTTACCAAGAGCGCTACGAAATCGCTCTCAGCAAATTGCGGTCCAGTAACCTCACATATTTCTGCGGGTGTAGCCGCAAAGAAATTTCGGCGACGTCGGAGGATCCCAGCCGTATGATCTATAAGGGGACTTGCCGCGCTAAGGGATTAACTGAGGGACCCAACCGCGGAGTCAGATTAGGAACAGCGGACGATCCCGTGGATTTTTTCGACTTTTATACAAAACAAACTTATAGCAATCCCGCGTCACATCTCGGCGATATTCTCATTAAAGACCGTCTCGCGCAGTGGACTTTCTTATTTGCATCCGCGGTGGATGATGTTACAGAGGGTATCAGCCTCATCATAAGAGGACAGGATTTGCTAGATACCTGCCAGCGACAGCTCTACATAAAACGATGCCTTGGCCACGAGCAACCGGTTCTTTTCCTGCACCACCCTCTTCTCGTGGACGACACGGGCAAGAAGTTGAGCAAGCGTTTTTTGTCAACTTCCGTCACTCAATTCCGCGAGCAAGGCGCCGGTTCAGAAAAAATTCTCGGGGAAGCAGCCTTTGCTTTGGGACTCACGACAAAGAATATACCGATGTCTCTTCAAGAGATTTATGGATTGTTTGAATGAAAGAATTTGAACTCATAGATGCAATTAAAAGCCTCTTCGCTGATATAAAGGGCGATTATGTCGGCATTGGTGATGACTGCGCCGTTCTGCCGTCAACGAGTCGCACTGGTTTTCTCGTCACCACGGACGCTTTGGTGGAAGGGGTACACTTCCCTACCTCTCCCAGCGATTACGCGGCGCTTGGTCACAAGGCCCTCGGCGTAAGTCTGAGCGACATCGCAGCCATGGGTGGCGAAGCCAAATACTTTCTTCTCACCTTGTCCCTCCCGCAGACAATCCAGAGCGCGGATATTGGATCGCTCTTGGAAGGCATGAAACGCCTCGCGAAGACCTATAATGTTGCTCTGATCGGCGGGGACACAACGTCTAGCAAAGCGGGCCTGGTTATCACGACAACGGTTCTAGGTGTTCCCCATCCAAAAGGTCCTGTTCTGCGATCGGGGGCTAGAGAGGCAGACTGGATTTTTGTGACAGGGCGGCTTGGCGGAAGCCTCCCCTCAGGGCGTCACTTGACATTTACGCCCCGCCTCCACGAGACCAGATACTTGCTCGACAACTACTCGATCAACTCCATGATCGATATCAGCGACGGCCTGGCTTCCGATTTGGGACACATCCTCAAGGCAAGCGACATTGGGGCCGTCTTAGACCCTGCCAAAATTCCGATAGCGGATGATGTGCGCAGCGCCCATGACGCCCAAAGCGCTCTGCGTCATGCGCTTTGTGACGGCGAGGACTTCGAAGTTTGCTTCACCGTTTCTGAAAAAATAGGCACAATGCTCCTTGCCGCAGGCAATGTCCTTGGCACACCTTTGACCTATGTGGGAAGATGCTGTAAGAATAAGGGGTTGTTTTTTGATCGAGGCGACGGCCGTCATGAAAAAATCGACTGGCGCGGGTACGAACATAAGGTCTGAGCGGAAGCGGGAGAGATTTTGCAAGAAGATGAGAGTTTAAAAATAAGACTGTGGACTATCCAACTTTATCGAGAGTTCGATAACATCTGCTTTCACTTCAGGCTCAAACTTCGAAAGCCGATCATCGTCATAAAACCAATGGCCGCACATTGGGGCACGTGGGATCCGTTGACACGGGCCATCACGCTCAACCAGGGCCTCATTGAAAAGTACGCATGGACGAGCGTCCTAGAAGTTTTCAAGCACGAAATTGCCCATCAAATCGTCAATGAAATCTATTTGATTCCCGACCACACACACGGGGACAACTTCAAAAAAGCCTGCACCGTCCTTGGCATGGAAAAGTGGTCCGCTCGAGGCGACGAGGACTTGTTGCTCGACGCGGCGGGCTCGGACCAGACGCTCAGCCCAGAGGCCGAAAGAATCCTGAGGAAAGCCGAAAAACTTCTCGCTCTCGCTTCGTCTTCGAACGAGCACGAAGCGGTTGCCGCCATGGAGCGCGTACGACAACTTTACCAGAAATACAATATCGAAAGCTTCCGAAACGTAGACACGTCCGATATGGCTTATCTCATCATCAACAGCAAGAAAAAGCGAATCCCCACTCATGAGTCGATGATTTGCAATATTTTGACGGAACATTTCTTCGTTGAAGTCGTCTTCTCATCCATTTACGACCCACACGATCTTGCAACCTACAAGACCATAGAGCTACTGGGACTGCCGCAGAATACAAAGATGGCGGAGTACGTCTTCCAATTCTTACTGCGAAGCCTCAAGCACCTTTGGCTCGAATACAAGGGCAGCAGTAAAGCACTGAGGAAGAGATCACAGAACTCATTCTACATCGGCGTGCTCACGGGTTTTGGAGAGAAGCTCACCTTATCAAGCAAGACTTTCGAGCATTCCTTGACGAGAGAGGAAAAGGCCGTCATCTTGAAATCGGACCACCAGGTCCAGCAATATTGTGCGTACCGACACCCCCGAACCACCACACGGTATTGGGGTTCCCGCAGCTACGACAAGAACTCCTTCAGCGCCGGTAAACGCGAAGGCCTTAATCTGACTTTGAACAAGCCCATCGCCAAACGCGGCGGCGGCGTTAAACTCCTAACGAATTGAAGCGGTATTATATGAAAGCGGTTATTCCTTTTGACAAGTACGAATATTATTTGAAATCCGTCCAATCTCCCGAAGACGACGCGGAGTTTCTCTTCACCACATACAAGCAATTGGTGAAGAAAAAGCCCCAAGTGTTGGGCGAAGACTTTTGCGCTGCTTTTGCCCTGTGCTGCGCATGGGTCCAGCTCAAAAAGGAAAATGTTGCGCACGGCGTGGACCTTGACTCAGAACCGTTAAATTACGGAAAGAAACATTATCTGCCAAAGCTCAACGCCGCCCAACAACAACGGCTCCACCTTTATGAAAGCGACGTTCTGGGCAAAAGTCTACCCAAAGCGGACGTTATCGCGGCGCTTAATTTTTCCTATTTTTGTCTTAAGCAACGGCAGGAACTCAAAGCCTACATTGCAAATTGTTTAGCGCGGTTGACCCCCGATGGGATTTTAGTGATGGACTGTTTTGGCGGGCCAGCCTGTATGGAACCGAACGAGCATGAAAGCCGTTTCTCTAATTTTAGCTACTTTTGGGACCAGGACAGCTACAACCCCATAACCCACGAAGCCATGTTTTATATCCACTTCAAGCGCAAAGGCGAGAAAAAGCGACAGCGCGTCTTCACCTACGACTGGCGTATGTGGAGCATTCGAGAGATCCGCGACATCATGGATGAAGTTGGATTTTCCCGATCGGTGGTTTACTGGGAAGGGACGAGCAGATCGGGTGAAGGCAACGGTGTTTTTAAGCGAAGCGAAACAGGGGACGATTGCGAGTCTTGGGTTGCTTACGTTGTTGGCCAGAAGTAATCGCGAAGCGACTACTTCTGCTTTTTCGTGCTTATGCTATCTATTCGCGACGCCCTGGTATAGATAACCACTCAAGCGCATCTGCTCGAGATACTCTTTGTGCAGGTCGGCAACCCGAAATCCCCCACCCTTCACAATATCGTCGATTTTGCGAGTGATGTGGCAGCCGCCCCCAATAAATTTCTGTATGGGGTTCATGCGATGCTGCTTCCGGCACACGTTAGCTTCATCCGCGAGGCCGTGCTCGAGGAACCGGAACTCACCGCCTGGTTTGAGCACCCGTTTTAGCTCTGACATCGCGGCCTCAACGTTGGGAATCGTACAAAGCGTAAAACTGCTCACGACAAAATCAACGGACTGCGACGGCAGCGCGATGGTGCCATTTGAATAGAGCGGAACAAACTGCAGTGAAAGGTCGCTGCCTGCAATTCGCTCCCGTCCAAGCTTAACGCTTTCCAAGTTGGGTTCGAGAATATAGAGAAGGCGAACGTCTTTGCTGTAGTATGGAAGGTTGAGCCCGGATCCGAAACCAATCTCAAGGCCCACACCCGACAAGTTTTGGACAAGCTGTCGCCGAAACGAAGTGAAAAGGTCCTGTCCAAGGACCTTATTCACAATTCGCGGCAGAATGTAAGTTTCGTAGGGATTCAAGGTTACTGTGCGATAAATTGGTAAACGTCGCCGCCAGTATGGTCAAGGACGTACAATTCCCCGTCAGGACCTTGGCCAAAAGAAGAAGGGTTGATTCCGGAGTTGCCGATGATCACTTCATTAGCGACCGGAGACGTCTCAGGATCTAGTGCCCAGATGGTTCCAAAGCCAAAATCGGCGTAAACGTATTTACCTTCAAGTGCGGAAATTTTTGAACCGCGATAAACATATCCGCCGGTAATGGAGATACCCTCGCTGTGAGGATAATCAAACACTGGCTCTTCGAAGCCGGTATTGTCGCAATTGGGTGTCCCGTAGCATGTCGAGCCTTCCATGATTTTCCAACCGTAGTTGCCGCCGTTTCGGACAATATCGATTTCCTCAACTTTGTCTTGGCCCACATCCCCTGCCCACAGGAGCCCGGTGGCTGTATCGAAGTTAAAGCGCCATGGGTTGCGCAGGCCATAGGCGAAAATTTCTCTTTTGGTCCCGTCGAGATTCGCAAAGGGGTTGTCGTTGGGAATGCCGTATGGGCTACCACTGTTCACGTCGATTCGAAGAATTTTTCCCAAGTATGCGTTTTTGTTTTGCGCGTTGTTATGAGGGTCTCCGTAGAGGCCGCCGTCACCTGTCGCGATGTAGAGGTATCCGTCAGGACCGAATTTCAGATCGCCGCCGTTGTGGTTGGGATAGGGCTGGCCAAATCCCAGCAACTCGCGTTCGCTATTTGCCTTGACCTTGCCGTCAGTACCAACGACAAGTTCGCTGATGGTTGTCTTGAGCCGTATGCCCGAGGTGTAATTGATGTAAAGTTTCTTGTTCTGGGCAAAATCGGGATGAAATGCCAAACCGAGCAAACCGGTTTCATTGCCCAGCTGACTTACTTTGCCAGAGAAGTCTAGGAACGGCGTAGCGTCGCGTTGACCGTTCTTTACGCTAAAGACTTTGCCGCGTTGTTGCACAACGACATAATGGTTGTCTTCGCCCGGCACAAATACAATGGCCAACGGCTTGTCGAAGCCTGAAGCGATTTTCTTGAGGGCAACTCCTGCCCCAAATGCGGCGTTTGTCAGCGCCATCATGATAAATACCAGTGATAGTTTCATAGAGACTCCCTCATTTTGTTTCATCGCCCTCATTTGGGCGCAAAAACCCTTCCTAACATTTATGAAAGAACGGATTCAACTTACTTTTTCTCAACCCATATCTTTAGTGTTTTACTCGGGCACGTGAATCTTAACTAAAAGCGGAAAGTGGTCCGACACGCCTTCAAGGCGTATAGGATCAAACCGAGCGGGGGCGCCGGAAGGCAGCTTCTGAAACGGCAAATGAGACACGACTCGCACCTCCGCGAAACTATGTTTCTGGCCCTTGTATAGAAGCACGTTGTCCAGAAAATGCCAGGCTTTCGCGTGAAAATAGGTTCCGCTATTTTGCGGAAGTTCTTTTGAGGCGAGCTGCCAATATGAAGGCAAGTGAACGGCATCCTCATCTTTGCGCGGCGTGTTGAAATCTCCTGCAGCGACAAGGAGCACCTTCTCCGCAGACCTCTTTCGCGCTTCCTGCGTCAGTTTGATCATGGCTTCCCGCCTCATGGCCACGCTGTGGTAGGCCGCCGGGAGATGAGCGCCTAACAACATGACGTCCACAGGAGCTTTTTCAAACCGCCAACGAGACGCGATAATGGACCGCAACTCCTTGTGAGATCCGTTGAATTCCACGACCCTTACAGGAATCTCCTCGACGGTTCGCAAGGCCATGTCGGGACCGACTATACAGGTTTTTTGTAAGGGCCCCTTAGAACAGGTTACTTTGACAGCTTGGTTCCAATGAACGTCCTGGACAATTTTCTCCAAGGCTTTAACATCGTGGACTTCCTCCAGGACGAGAAGATCTGGCAATTCCCTTTTGAGGATGCGCGCTATGCGGGTTTCTTTGACGACAAGCGCCCGGCGAGCGTCATTCTGAGCGGAGCGAAGGTTCTCTCTTCCCTCCTTCTTCCTCTCCCCCAAATTCTCTACATTCATCGTCATAATGCGTACATCCCAGCCAAAGCAAATGGTGTCCACGAACAACCAGACGCCGACCAAAAAAGCCCTCAAAAACACCCCCTTATCACGCCAATATGGCGCATTTACGTCTTTTTCTGCCCCTTTTCCAGTGACAAAAATGGCTTTAAAACACGCAAAACCAAAATTTATTTTTTCCAAAAATCATTAATAATAATAGTTGTTTATTTTCAATTGCAGATTAATATAGATATAAACTTTTATAATATTGCTTGACATTTTATAACAATTTTATAAAATACGGTCGTCTCGAAAAAAGTGGAACTTTTTAAATTACCTTTTACTTGGGGGAGAGGATGCGTTTTTTAAGCACAACTTTATGCCTTACGCTCGCGGTTTCTGCGTGTGGCAAGAAGAAAGAAGACAAAGAAACTGTGAAGAGCGCAGAAGACGTCGCCGCCGAGCAAGGCATTGACATCGCTGCCAACGATTATCTCGTTATGAAAATCGACGACCAGGGCAACACCACTTTGGTGAAAACCGACAAAGAACTTACCGGCACCGACATGCAAAGTCTTGCTGCTGAGGAAGCCAGCTTGTTCAATGGCAACAGTGCCGCAGTCGTGAGCATCGTGAACGACGAAAGCGCACTCGATTCATCAACTGAGAGCTCACACTTTGACAACGACGATATCGATTGTTTCAAAGTTAAAATCAAAGTCAAAATTCAAGACGACGACGGCGACACCATTCGCAAAATGAAGGACAAACTTCGCGTTTGTGAAAACTTCGGCCCAATGTACGGCTTAGGCGCGAACAGAGTTCTTTATCGCCCACTCAACTACTTCTACAACAGAGTTGACAATTGCCGTTACGTTCGTTTCCGTCCAAACGCGCTTCGCTTCTGGAACGGTTCACGATTCAGAGATTTCCGGTTTAACAACAACCGACGCTTTGATTGTGACGGAAGAGATTTCTGCGACCGCGATCTTCGCTTTGGTGATTGCAACGGCAGAGACATCTGTGACAACGATTGTAACGGAAGAAACTTCTGCGACAACGATTGCGATGATGGAAGAAACTTCTGTCGCTAATTCTGCTACGCTAAAAGCTCCGCAGAATGCATAGTTAAAAGACGAATGCCCAGGAAGCCCTGGGCATTTTTTTATTCTCTGTAGAATACGCGGAACACCACGCGCCGGTTGAGCTGGCGGCCCTGGTAGTTGCCGTTGTCGGCAATTGGTTTACGTTCGCCGAATGTCACTGCCTTGATTTTCGCAGCGTCAAGCCCAAGTACCTTGACCATGTAAGACCGAACCGAAATCGCGCGTTTCGCGCCCAACTTAATGTTGTAGTCGTCGGCGCCCACGGAATCGGTGTGTCCTTCAATGATAAGCTTGGTGTAGCCCTTGGTCCTGAAGCGATCAGCCAACTCTTGCATGATGCCCTTGGCTCCCGCCAATACTTCGTCGTGCGAGTCGAAGAGGAAGTTGATCTCGCGAACGACGAACACCTCGTCGCCAGGTCCCGCTTCTTGAATGATCGGCTTCTCAGGCTCTTCGGCCATCATGGGCGGAGCTTCCGGTTCTGCTTCAGGTTCCGGTGTCGGCTCTTCCTTGACGACCACTGGTTTTTCTTCCTTAAACAACGGTCCAAACGTCATGTTGATGCCGGCGTAGACCCTCCAGTCCGGTGAGGCGATGGCATCCGCGAATTCGCTGCCCGCGCCAAAATGTAGGGCAGTAGACGCCGTTAGGTCGTGCTTTATCCCGAGAAGCGTTTCCGCCGTGCCTTGCTTCCGTCCAATGTCGCTCTCCACCTTTTCGGTTGGAACGCTTCCGAAAACCTCATAGATGAGTTTGGTGTCTATGCTCGTGAAAAGATAACTAATAGCGCCCGACGCTATGTATTGATCTTCTAGCGGCGTGATGGGAAAATCCGCAAGCTTTGTGCCGGGATTACGATCGCGATACCCCAAGTTAAGAGCAGCGGCAATATTCCAAAAGGACCCGTCCAGAGCTATCTCATAGTTGTGGATCGGACCTGCGCCGGCACCAACAAATGGGTTGTTCTCCAGTCGGTTGACGTTGACCGAATATATGAACGCCATCCCGTAGGAGTCGTTGCCAAACAAACGGTACTTGATATTCGCTCTGATCTCCGTGTTGCCAGGTTGCGCAAATTCTCCGCGCGCGCTATCGCTGTCGATCACTTGCTTTAGAACATAGGGGAAACTCAATCCCATATCGAGATCTTTTAAGAGACCTACGCCCATGTTGAAATCTGCTGAAAACAGTCGGTCATCCACCTGTTCTTCACTCTCGTCCACAAAGTACGGAAGTGTGTTCGCCGCGTAGTTTACAAACAACCCAAGGTTGAAAATAGCCGGCTTGAGCGTCTCCGACGAATGCACTGTCACAAAATCTAGCCCATTCGTGGTGGCCGTGAACGTTTGGGTATCGCTACCAAGAACGTTAGCTCGCGCCACCTGCGCGGAGAACATTAATAGAGTCGTCCATAACAAACTCAGTCTAGGTTTTTGCATCATTCGAATCCTGCATCCCCGGTGAAAGTTTATGTCAAATATGCCCGCGATTTATGCTCTTTTCTTTGCATTATACCATCAATCTTACGCGCTTCGTGATACACGAAAGGAGAGATCGACGCGCTCAAACCCATGGCGCCTGTCATGCCGTCTTGACGAATGGCCATGAAACAAGCCTGAAAGCTTTTGGCATCCTTGGAACGTTTGACAATCCTCGCCAGAACGTCGGCTATGGCCTCGTTAGGTTCCATACCGCGCCGCATATTCTCGACGACCGCAAACGAACCGACTACTTTAATGATTTCTTCGCCGAGGCCTGTTGCCACCGCACAGCCGATACCTTGCTCCACAAACAGTCCCGGACCTATGATCGGCGAATCACCTATGCGCCCTGGAATCTTGTAGGCAGTACCGCTCGTGGAACAACCGCCTGCCAGGTTACCCTTAGTGTCAAGCACGATAAGTCCGAGCGTATCGCTGATAAGTTTGCCTTCGACGACTTGCGTGTCTTTCCACTTCTTGTAGGCTTGACGCGCTTTTTCAGTAAGAAGATCTTCTGTTTTTAGCCCGTTTTCTACCGCGAATTCTGACGCTTTGTCTCCGACCAGGAAAACATGCTTCGTTCTCTCCTTGACGAGTCTCGCCACCTTGATTGGGTTTCGAATGCCGCGCAATCCCCCGACGGAGCCACAGTTGCCTTCGTGATCCATAATGGACGCATCGAGCGTTACTTCTCCGGAACTATCGGGCAGACCACCCAGCCCCGTTAATCCGATAGCGGGATCATCTTCGACAACCACGATCGCCTTTTCCACGACGTCGATTCCGGCCATTCCTTCGGCGAGAAGCTTCGTGGCAAGGTCGGCCGCTGGCTTTGAACTGCCCCAGGTGGTCATGACAATCGGCGCTTCGCCGTCTCTTAGCGGGTATCCTTTGCCACCCATCTCAATTCGTCTGCCTTTGCCGTCGCTGCCGCACGCTGCCGCAACAAGCGGCAATCCCAGGCTCAGACAACCGGCATTCTTCAAAAAGTCTCGTCGCGATCCTTGCATCTAGAGATCCTTTCCCATGAAGATGCTGACTTCTTTGTAACCCATATTCTGATAGAGTTTGCGGGCAGGCACGTTGTAGCCAAAAACGTTTAGGCCAAGTTTCTTATATCCCTTGGCGACAGCGTCTTTTTCAAATAGTGTCATCGCTTCCCGGCCGTGTCCGTGGCCGCGAAATTCCTTTTTTAGCCTAATGTCATAGATATAAGCGGTCTGGGCTTCGTCTATTTCCTTAACGCCCCACCAAAAATGACCCACGCATATCCCATCGTCTCGGGCAATGTTGTAAAAAAAGTTGTCGGGAGTGGCCAACCCGTTCTTGATCATATGGGTGTCTCTTTTGGCCTTTTTCGTGGCAGCAGCCTTGGTAAGGCCAGCTGTTATCAGACTTTCGCGGTAATCTACCTCGCAAATGTTTCTAAATTCATCGAACTCGGCCTGATTCATAGGTACGAATTTTAACATCGAGACAACCTGTCTTGTCGAAGCCACTAAATGTTTACAAATAATTGCAGAAAAGTTAGATCAAGTTGTATCACACTGATTTGACTAAGGCCAGTACATCGTGAAACCGCTAAAATATTTTGTAACCATGCTGCTCGTTTTTTTTGCAGTCCCCGCTGCACAAGCAAGCGACACGTCGAAACTTCATCTCACATTTGACGTGACGGTCATACCCGATGCCGCGAAACTCCCGCAAAGTTCGCTTCCGGATCCGGGGCTAAAAATAACTTCGAAAACAACGGCGGTACCAGGAGTCGAACAATTCAAGGCTCTGCTGACACAATTAAGCAAAGCAGGCGATCCGATTCTAGACGCCACGTATTATCCTTTTCTCAAAGACAAACCGATTCAGATCCCGGTGGTTCTCACACAAGGCGTTCCCGAGCCGTACGATGCTTGGGCGACGTTTCACAACGGCAAGAAAACGTTCATGTTCAATATGGACATGTGGAATCCTACCTCTCTCGAAACCCAAGGCTTGAGCGTCATAAAGCATGAAACGTCACATGTTCTTTTTGCTCTTGCGGGTGGCCAACACGAGGAGAAAAGCTACGCCGGACGCCTAGAACAAATCATTGTCAACGAAGGTATCGCTCACTTTATCGGATACCCAAAAGACAGGAGCGCCCTTTTCAAGACCCGAGGCGACAAATGGCCGATAGCGGAAGCAAAGGTAAACGAGGCCATGAAGTTGTTCGCCGACCCAAAAGCAACGGCAACACAGAAAGACGAGATGCTCAAGAAGGCCCAAACGGGGTCATTCTGGGAAAAATACGGAGCCATCGCGGGAATGTTCCGAGCTGCAAAGATCTATGAAACCTCCGGACCTAGCGGTCTTGTTGAAGTTATCAAGAATCGGAAGCTGCCGCCCGTCAAACCATAGGGGAAAGAATTGTACACGCCTAACCACTTTAGAGAAGACAATAAGACTGTTATCAAAAATCTGGTTTCGAACTACAGTTTCGCAACGATCATGACGACGTTCAACGGCCGTATCGAGGCTACACACGTACCGATGTTTGCCAACAAAGACCTTACGGTCCTAACAGGGCACTTAGCCAAGGCTAACCCACTGAGTCGAGCGCTGGCGGAGCAAGAAGTTCTCGTCTTGTTCCAAGGACCGCACTGTTATATCTCGCCGTCATATTACGAAAGCGCTAATACTCATGTTCCGACGTGGAATTACATGGCAGCACACTTTTACGGACGCGCAAAGATGATCGAAGACGCAGCTGGGCTGAAGACGATTCTCGACAAGCTGATCGACAAATTCGAACCCAAGAATTCTCCGTGGCGACAAGATTACGAAGACAGAGACGTCCAGGGAATGCTTAAAGCCATCGTGGGCTTTGAAATAACGGTGACTCGTTTCGAATGGAAATCCAAAATTAATCAAAATCGCACGGCAATCGAACGAGAATCGGTTATTAGACACCTGCAGTCGCTTTCCGACGAGAATTCGCGAGAGATCGCCCGCGCCATCATCAACAACGAAGGTAAATCGTCCTAGATTTTACGATTCTCCTGGTGTTATAAAGTTAGTAACTGAGGTGGGGCATGCTCGACACGACCTTAAGGCATCCAGGTACACTAGCCAGCGACGAGATTGAGCTTGTCCTGCTGGAAAAAGTTCCCGCGAACCAAGCGCTCAATCGCGCTCCCATGTATACTTTCGCAATCCGTAGCCTCACCACGAGACAAGACGTCGGCACCATCAGTCTACTCGTCGGCAACCAAGACTATATCCTCAAGTTCGCGGGACACATCGGCTATATCGTCAACGAGGCGTCCCGAGGTCGCAACTACGCCACAAAAGCTCTGCGCCTTATCCTGCCCCTCGCAAAACGCATAGGCCTGAACCCGATATGGGTCACCTGCAATCCCGACAACATTCCGTCCAAAAAAACATGTGAAAAAGCCGGCGGTAAGCTTGTTGAATTAATCGACGTACCACCCGAGATGGACATGTTCCGACGCGGCGATCATCAAAAGCTTCGATTTCGCTTTGACCTTTGAAACATCGCCACCTAAGCGCATCTTCGCCTGAGCGCATCGTCGCACATCCTCGCCTTAGCGCACCGTCATCCTGAGCGCAGCGAAGGATCTTATTTTCGCTTTGTTTTCGACATTTTATGTTCTAGCATAAAACACCAAACCTTCTCGGAGGACAAATCAATGCAAAACATCACCCCATGCCTTTGGTACGACAACCAGGCCGAAGAGGCCGCGAAACTTTACACCTCTATTTTTAGTAAATCGAAAATTCTTTCCACTGCCCGCTACGGAAAATCGGGGTCTCAGATCTCCGGCAGGAAAGAAGGCTCCGTCATGACCGTCGAATTCGAAATCGAAGGACTAAGATTTACAGGCCTAAACGGAGGGCCATTCTTCAAGTTTTCCCCATCGGTTTCGTTTTGCGTTTGGTGCAAGGACGAGAAAGAAATCGACAACCTTTGGGCCAAACTTTCTGAAGGCGGTTCCGTTCTGATGGAACTGGAAAAGTACCCTTGGTCTGAGAAATATGGCTGGTGCAGTGATCGCTTTGGCGTATCCTGGCAAGTCATCATCGGTGACAATCCGCAGAAGATTGCCCCCGCCTTCTTATTCGTGAATCGCCTGTTCGGCAAAGGAGAAGACGCTTTGAACTTCTACCTTTCCCACTTTCCCGATTCGAAATCCATCAGCGTCAGCCGCGATCCTAACACCAACACCATCATGCACTCTCTCTTCGCACTCAACGGCACCCAGTTTGCGCTCATGGAGGGTCAAGGCGAACATCCGCACCAGATAACGCCCGCGATTTCCTTCATGGTTCATTGCAAGAATCAGCAGGAGGTCGACAAGTACTGGACGAGTCTCATAGAAGACGGCGGAGCACATTCTCAATGCGGCTGGCTCTCCGATCGATTTGGCGTATCGTGGCAGATAATTCCCAATGCCCTGGGAGAATTGTTGAAACAGCCAGATCCAGTAAAGGTGGAGCGCGTCATGGCGGCTATGCTAAAAATGACGAAGCTTGATATCAAAGGTTTGCAAGACGCCGCTCGGTAAGACAACGACACTCAACCGGTTGTGCTGGACCCTTTGGCGAGGTCCCTAAAATGATTCAGGTGTGCGGGTCCGAAGGGCCTTTTTGAAAATATTTGCGCCGGCGCAGTTTTTGGGGTATAAGCCTCAGGGAAATTCAATATTTGCACCCTTAGCTCAGTTGGATAGAGCATCAGGCTTCGAACCTGAGGGTCGGGCGTTCGAGTCGCTCAGGGTGCGTTTTGTTAATTTTTAAGTGTTTGATTTTTAAGCAACAACAATTATTTTAGTCAGTTAACTTTCCCTGCTCGTCCCTAGAGATCCCGCTTGATCCCCCACTTTCCCTTTCAATCCCGTTATAAATCCCGTTACGATTTTTTTTCAGAATTCCCGCCAGAGTAATTGTTCATGTGTTTTGGATAACCCAAGTCCGTTCCTATTACGACCGAAATGAACCCACGATAATGGATATAATTGCCGGTATGAGTTCCCATGGGTACGTACAAAAATATGCTCCGCCTTTCTGGGTCAGCCGCCTTCCATTTGATGAGTCGTAGAAAACCCTGCACGTGGGCATTGCTCTCTAAGCCAAGTTTCGTTTCACAAACAACAACACCTTCACCGCCGTCGTATTGTCTTAACTTCCCCGCTGCTTCATGCAGATTCGGACATTGGCGAAGCCATATCAATGCGCAGCCATCCCAAAAGTCTTTCCGTTTAGCTTCGATATAAAGGTTTTGCTTTATCCAAGTTGACAGCTCCATAGTGTACATCGTACACTTGTTGCCCAAGGTCGTAAACGCCATTGTGGGATCAGACTCGCAGATGATTGCAACTTAACCTCTCTTTGAGAGTTGCAATTCGATCTTTATTGTAGAGCACTGGATTTCCGGACCTGGAATACAGCCATCTCTTAGACTTCAAATAAAGGTATTCGTTTGTAGATGCAACTCCCTCTACGCCGACGTTAAAAATGCCAGAGAGGTCTTCAAAGACTCCCGTGAGAAGGTGTCTAGGAGAAAGGGTAAGCGACACCTCCGTATTACTTACGCCGAGTCCCGGAGCGAAGCGTCCCCGCATTGGTTTAATCCAGCGAACGATTACTGGAGAATCACAGGTAATGAATTCCTCGGTACAGTCTGCGACAATCAAAGACCATTTGCGTCTTTGCAACAGATCAGTTGCAATTGCAGAAGACTGTAACATCGCCGTCAGGATGCTATTTCGGGCGACCTTGATTTCAAAGTTTTCACCCTGAATAAAATCTCGCATCTCCTCAAAATTTGCTTTGGGTCCATCAGAACCTCCTTTGATTTTCATGACTACCGATTCGTAGTGCGCTTTCGAAATAACCGACATTTGAAGAATTTTTGAATATATTTGCTTTTCAAAATTTTCCCACTTTTCCCTGAAATCCGGAACTCGAGCAAACAGGAGCCCTATGAAATTGATTATCCAATTAAGGTCTTCGGTATTGGGCAGATTATTGGTATCAATCGTTTTCCTAATCGCTGCGAGGGCGGGGGTTTCAATGTCGGAAAACGCCTTTTCGAGGAAAAATGGATCGCTCACACTCGGATCGGTATCAATTCGATAAAAGTCTCTTTGGTGCGCCTCATTATTGGGAGTTGAAGGTCGTTCCGAAGCCGTCTCGCGGTCTATCACCACCAGCCCGCCATGGCGATCCACCGGTTCTGAAAAATTAGCTAAATACCCTGCAGGGCAGTAATGGTGCCGACGCGGTCCTTTCATGCTGAGCCTCCTTTTACGTGCTTTGGGTTACTCCATTCACCTCAGCCCCTTGGCTTTCGATGGGTGCTCGCAGCTTTCTTCTTTTTAGTGGAGCTGCTTGCTCCAAGCCCAATACGTGCCAGCGAGACTTTATAACCCAAACTTTTTAGGTATCGTGAGCTGTTTCTCAGCGAAACTTGACTAAAAAATGGAAGGCTATGTGGCCACCTTGTCGAGTCTCTAGGATCTATGATTGCATATGTTATCTCGTAATCCGCCGTGTTTGGCTGATCATCTTCGAATAAGTGGTATAGGGGATTCTTTTTTTCTTTCAGCTTTTTTCTTATATTGGTCCGAAACGACGGGTCCGGATCGGCAAGCATCTCTGCTGAAACCACACCTTGGTTGAAGAGATGACTTAACTCTGCAGAGCATGAGCCTCGCTTAACGTGTATTTTAATCAATTTCTCACTAAATAGGTCACAAAACTCAATTTTTTGGCGTCCCGCGCACTGTATCGTTTGTGCATCAAAGACAGTTAATCCCAGGGCTTTCCCCACTCGCTTGTTATAGTCGCCCTCATGCTCCACGTGGAGTTTGCGCTCCTTGTCTGGAATTAACTTTGCGTTTGGCAAGGCTAGCTTCGATGCAGCAATCTTACCGATGTCGTTGCTTACCTTTTTGGCGAAGCTGCTATCTATTTGATACCACGTTCCGCTGGTCAAAATATATTTGGAGTTACCCTCATTGAAATCGCAATATAAAGTATCAAATATTTTCCATCGAGCACCCGCCTGACCATCTTCGTGATTGACGATGACATGACACTTAAACAGCTTTTCAAGAGATAGCGCTTGTCCTTCCAGGGAGTCAATTAAATCAGATATATTTAACGTCGGGAACTTCTTGCTATTTTTGAAAGAGTAGTGGAATGTGGCAGCAGAATACCAATCCAAAATTTCCTTCTCGGCCAGACTAATTTCGTAGTTTTTAACGGTCTTTTTTTTGACATTTAGTTTTTCGATAATCAAGTCGTTCAAGTTTTCGATCAAGCTTTTGTCTTTCACCTGCTCGATGTTGTCAACCCACTCAAAATTCTCTTTATAGACGTCACTTGCGTATATTTTTACTATCTTTTTCGAAAAATCCCCTAGTTGGGAGATTTTTATATTCGAACGGATAATAGCTGCGTCACGACCCGCTATGTGGGTTCCGAGTTCAGTGTCCAAAGGTTTGCCCGCGACAGCATGGAGTAGGTCACTCTCAACGTCCATCCCGAAGTTCATAACGTTTTTCTCGACGGCGGTTTGGTGCCGTGAAAAGAGAAAATCGGTCATCTTTTTTGAGTCGATGCTCTTTATTCTTAAAGGGTCGAGAGAATTTAGTGCAAATCTGAGGCCAAACGTCCCGTCCACGTATTTTTCTTCTAAGAGAAAACGCCCGTACCCAAAACAAAAGCCTAACACGTCTGTGCCTATATTAACCAATATCACTGCCGAGGAGCTCTTATTGGTTAAACTTGCTAATTTGGCTTCGACGCTGCTTTGAACGAAGTCTATCCAATCAGGGGGTCTTTCGTTTTGACGTTGTATGACCACGAGACCTTTGAATTTTAGTAGCTTAGAGATCTCGAAGAATTGGACATAAGGTTTTCTCTTAGGAGCAATCAGATCTTTAAGGTTTTCGAGGGCACGAAGTCTAAAAATATTGAACGATCTATAAACCGCTTCTTCTTTCAACTTTTTCTTTTTTGGCATGTTTTAACCCGTTGATTTCTTACGATCCTGTCGCTTGCAAAAGTGAACAATACAAGTTTACTAAAGCCATGTTCTCGACCTTGGTAGTATAGGCATTTCCGATCTCAGGCGAACCGACCACGATCGCTAATGTGGTCGCCCGCGAGAGCGCCACGTTCAACCTGTTCTTGCTGAGCAAGAAGTCGATTCCACGTCCGGAATCCGCGCTGCTGGAACACATAGACAGAATTACTATCGCCTGTTCCTGTCCTTGGAACTTGTCGACGGTTCCTACCTTCGCGGATTCACCCAGTTCCTCTTTGAGTTTTTGAACTTGGTAATTATAGGGCGCTACCACCAGTATGTCATCAAGCCCGATTTTGCCCTTGATTTTGCCGGTTTTGTCGACAAACGGACGTCCGATCAAATCGGCGACAATCTCCTTCACCCGTGCAACCTCCTCGTCGCTTGCCACCGTATTACCTTCATGTTGCACGGGGATGTATACTATTCCCGTCTCCTGCCTCATAATATTCTCTTTGCTCGCAATGATCTTGCAATTTCTGGTATTGGGGGCTGATTTTAGCCGACTGTCGTAGGCCATATCGGAGATAAATTGACAGATATCGGGATGCATCCTGTAGGTGCGCGGTAGGAATATGCCAAGGTCTTCCGGAATGGTCGCCTTACCTTGCAGCAGGTAATCAAGAACCGACAAGCCGCTTTCGCCGGGGTGCGTTCCCTGGATCGGTTGACTCAATTGCATTTGATCGCCCATAAGAACGATATTCGTGGCACATCTCGCCATTGCGACAAAGTTGGCAATAGAAACCTGCCCTGCTTCATCTATAAAGAGGTAATCAAACTCCTCTTCGCATTTTTCATGAGCAAAAGCCCAAGCCGTACCGCCTGCCAACTGTACACCATTCAAATCGATGTTTTTCCCCGATTTCATGGGCCGTATTGATGGGACCTTAAAGATATCATCAGTAGGAGGATCGCTCTGAATCTTAACAGCGTTAACGGATCTACCAGCTTCCACAATCGTCGTCACAGCACCCTTAAGCAAAAGGTTCACCGCGTGATGGCTATTGGAAGCGATACCGACTTTGTATCCCTGTTCCACCAATGCGGCGATCACATTCTTGCCGACGTGCGTCTTGCCGGCTCCAGGGGGGCCTTGGATGCACAAGGTCGCGTGATCTAAGTTCTTGACGATCGTTATGGCTTGGGAGAGGATTTCTTTGGTAGGATCTATCAAGGGACCGCCTTTATGACCGTTAATCCTCGGTCGCTCGCGTCTCAAGAAAGATGTGGTGGCCGATCGTTCCGTGGGGTTCTCGGTCCAGCTTTGGCAGAAAAGTTGGATAGAATCTACAAGGCCATCCTTTCGTATTTGTTCAAGCGGTATGATGGTAGCACTATATGGGACGCTATGCTTCGAATGCACCTTAAGCAGCACTATCCCTTTCTTCCAATCGATGTCAACCAAAGTGATTGGAACCTCAGAATCGTTGTGCAGTCTGTAGCTACCGCTTTTCGCCGGCTTGAATTCCTGATTGAGGTTAAAAGAGTATTCCCAAATTAGAGATTGCTTCTCCTTTACTGGGGGCGCGCTCGTGCGCTCTAGATAGGCGAGACAGTCTAGATCGTAGTAGAGATCGTCTTCCGATTGCGCCAAACGATCGAAATACCGCCACCACATAGGCTTTTCTTCCCGATCGTGGAAGCCGAGAATATACTCTAGAATCTCCGCTTCAGGGTATCTACCCCGAGCCTTCCTAAGACTCCCCGCGAGTGCATTTCTGTCGACAGCATCCGTCTGACCCTCTTCCTGTTCATTAGGACCTGGGTTTTGATAAGGGATTTTCCAATTGCCTTGGACAACCCGGAGCCATTCGGCAAGTTCGAGAGTCGAGTCGCAGTCATCCTTATTGTAGTCCCGGATCTCTTTGAGCCATTTCGCCTTGTCGAAGTCCTCACCGTCTTTGGTTCCAAGCCAAGCCTGATAGAACACTACCGACGTGCCGGCGTCCTTAACGTCGCCCTCCCTTTTACCCCTATATATATGCTCAATGTTTTTAATAGAATAACTGGGTTCTCCAACGCGCATGCCTTGCTGCACTACCCGATACAAATCCACGAAAACCTTGTTGCGAAGCAAGTTGTCAACTTCGTTCTCACGCGTACCGTACCTGCCCATTAGCCGTTTTATCGCCGCTGGCTCGTAGGATGCGTAATGGTAAATATGCATATTGGGATCACGTTTCCAGCGGTCGTATACCCAATCTATGAAGTCTTCGAGCGCCTTCTTCTCTTCCTCAGCGTTATGTGCCCAGAAATCCTTGAATCGACGTTCGCCTTTTTCGAGATAGGTATTTCCCCAGAGGTACTCAAGACCGTTTTCGACTAAGGGAAAACCTTCCATGTCGAAGTATACGTCTAGTTCCGAAGCTGGAGGCAGAACATGCAGGCCGTGAGACGGTCTTATCTTCCCATGATCAAGAACCTCAAAGCGTGGTACTTCCTGGCCACGAGATTCGATCTGGATACGGCACTGGTGTTTGAGGCGGTCAAACACATGGTGAGACATCTTGTGGATGGATTTGAGCTCCGTTTCCGCAAGTTCGGCCATTGTGGTTATTTTAGCGTTTTTGAGATTGGCGACTTGTGTTCGGTTGATGCCTGCGACCTGGAATAGCGAATCGGAATCCTTCAAAGTGGTCTCGGCGTAAATTGACCATTTGCCGAAGCTTCGATATTTTTCGGGATTGGGCTTGTTCTCATGGTCGAAGTTCCCGTGAAACTCCAAAAATCGCTTCTTGATATTCTGGTAGTATGCAAAATAATCGAGCACCTTAAGCCGCTGGTGCGTCTCCTCTCCCCTACCTAGAACGATTTTGAAACTCTCCGGCAGAACGCCTTGCGCCGCCTGGAGCATGTCGCTGTATGCACAGAGCTGGATGACGAAATATGACTTGAGCGTTCCAGCGAGCTTGGTGTCCCAGGCCTCGTAATAGTAATCGCCGAAGTTGGATTTGCCCGGCACCTTGACGAGGAAGTCCGCGAACCCTGTGAAGCCGTCCTTAGTGAGACAAGCTTGGTATATGACATCGACACCCTTTTTCATAACGGCGAGGGTTGCCTCAAGCGGTATCCGGTCGTCCTTATTGCCGTCGATGGTGACGACGGTATTGTATTGCCTCTTAAGCTCCTCAAGAATGTTTTTCTCGTGGGCGATACCCTTGTCTTTGAGAACGGTATTAAGCCTGTCCTCTTCATCGGGCTGAATATCCGCGCTGGGAAATTCTTTGGTGTGACGATCGCACCACGATGCGAATGCCGATTCCCAGAAGGTCGTTAGATCCGAGGGGGAGAACACCCACTCCTTGCCGTTTCTCTTCATCCTTAGGACGCCTTTCCTGTCTTGCCATACTGCGCGAGTGTTTTTACGGATCTATCGCAAAGGGCGTCGATAAGCTTCTTAGGTTCCTTTATCTTGACGTCGGCGCCGAAGCCCTGAACCCAGGAGACGAGTTCAGGCGTCACACCTGTCTCAATTATCAGCTCAACCGAGCCGTCGTCCTTCGAAACGCTTTGTTGGGAGGCGTGCCATTTCCGCTCTTTGATATAGGCGGCGACAGACTTTTTGAACAGGAGCTTGATAACCGTCGGTTCTTCACTCCGGAAGATACCGAAAGCCGAATTAAAATACTTCTCGGGCTCGATAATGGTTCCTTCGTAAACTTCGTCCACCATTTCGGCTTGGTGGATCCGTGCGACGCTAAAAACTTTGACGGTTTTATCGGCAATGTCCTCGGCTACGAGATAAATGGATTTTTTAGCGATATATAGATAATGCGGTCCAACGACGCGCTTCCCGGTCGAACCGCTTTTCGCGGAAGCATAGACGATCTCAAGCTTCTGCTGCTCATTGCAACACGCTCGGATGGTGTCGATGATCTCATTGTTAAATCCCTGGCTCCACTGGCTCATCTGCTCGAAGTATATCTCCTTCTGGAGCTCTTTAAGAAAATTCTGTTTCTTCGAATCGATTTTCTCTTCGATCTTATCAAAAGTTGATTGCAGATCCTCGTAAAAAGGAGACTCTTTGAGGGGGTCAAGGGATTTGCGAGCAAGATAAAGAGCAATAAGCTCCCGTGAGTTCAACGCCAACCCAACCTTTACGTTTCGCTCTAGGGTCCATCTCGTCCCGTTCTTGTCGGTGCTCCCAGCCTCGTCCAGTGAGAACCCAGCCGCCCGAAGCGCCTCGAGATCCCGGTAAACGGTCCGCTTGCTCACTTCAAAAAATCGGTCGTTCAAACGATCTGTTATCTGCAAAGCGGAAAGACCATGAGGGGCACCCTCTAGGATATTGAGGATCATATAGATCCTTGATATTTGTGTGTTGCGCCCGGCCATAATCTCTCCCCAAGGATTTCTCGGCTAATTGTCACATTTGTTTATTCTAAAAGAATATAACTAGGGGCCGTTTTATTTTGCCTCAAACCCTAAGTCTTTGAAGACCTTGTAACGCTTGATGGCTCTCTCCAATTGCTCTCGGCGGTAGGACCTACGGAGGAAAATGGATTTATGCGTATCGGTCATCTGGACTGAGTATGCTTTGAGTAAATTTTCTAAGACAGTCTTGGCTGTTAAAGATTTAATTAGATAAATAACATTGTGATTATCGTGATTTACGCTCGAAATAGTCATGGAT
Source organism: Oligoflexales bacterium (assembly GCA_050251195.1). Lineage (GTDB taxonomy): Bacteria > Bdellovibrionota_B > Oligoflexia > Oligoflexales > Oligoflexaceae > JBFWNG01. Next base: position 20,014 of record JBFWNG010000009.1, on the reverse strand, counting down.
ACCCCAAAAATTATTAGAAATAGTTTCGGGTACTGCTGTGTCAGATAAGGACATTAATTCTGTTTCGCGGAACCTGGGTAGTTTGGTGGGAAATATCTGCTCGCCGATCGGCTAAATGATCGCCAAATTTTTTCCGATTCATTTACGAAACATCGCGGAAGATATATGGCAAAAGTTGGTAAGGTGGTTTCAGTTGACCTTCGGGAAGTATGGCAGCACGAAGCCACAGATTTTTCAAAGTGGCTGGCGGAAAATCTCGATACATTGGGCGATGCGCTGGACATGTCCCTCGAGGTGATTGAAACTGAGAAAAAAATTGATGACAGTAGATACAGCATTGATATTCTCGCCGAGGACGAAAACGAGGAAAGCGTCATTATCGAGAATCAGCTTGAAAAGACGGATCATTCACATTTAGGGCAGATAGTTACTTATGTCTCGAACATGGACGCAACTACTGCTATTTGGATTACTAAAAATCCACGGCAGGAACACATAAACGCCATAAATTGGCTTAATGAAATAGGCAATAAAAGATTTTTTCTGGTAACTGTGGAAACATTTAAGATCGATGACTCTAATCCAGCACCGTTCTTCAGCGTCATTTGCCGTCCAAGCACAGAATCTAAAAAATTAGGTCAAAGTAAAAAAGCTATTGAGGAAATCAGGAAGGTTCGACGAGTTAGAAGGGAAGTATCGGACACGGTTATCGTGCCCGGTCGGAAAGACGGCTTCGACAAAGTATTTCTAGGCGAGCATTGCTGGTATGCAATTCGACTCAGGAAAGACCGAATCCCTCAGATTCGATACATTGCCGGATATCAGGTCGCCCCTGTCAGCGCTATCACCCACATTGCCAAGGTAAAGGATATCGTGCCTTACGCTGATTCTGGGAAATATAAGGTAATATTTGAGGAGCCGGCTCGAAAGATCAAGCCTGTTCCGATTGGAAACACCTCAAAGATTCAGGGCCCGGCATACTGCGAATACTCCAAGCTTGGGGTAGCAAACACAATCGACGACTTGTTTCAACCAATAGAAAGCTCTTCAGAGGATGATGTGGCTTAAAAACGATCAAGCAGATTGCTAGGCTTGCTTACTTTTTATGTGGCGCAGCGTTTCAGATTTGGACTCCAAAGGCCGAAAATTCGAAATTCTAAAATGTTTCTGCGATCTGCACAGGGGCAACGAATGCCTAAAAAATAGGCACGAGCCCATGCAAAGTGCAGGGACCGGATTTTCCGGCGTCTTTTTAGGGTAAAAAATGCATAATCTGTTTCAAAAGATGGGTATTCTCCTGTAGACTCCAGCAACGGCCCAGTTTAATGGGTGTTGGTTGGATAGACCTTGCAGGAAATTTTAACTGAATCTGATCTTAAGCAAATTGAATCCAATGTTGATTCAATTTTCGAGCAATTGGCGTCGGTACAGGATGGTGTCAACGGTCAAGATATCGACTTCATCTCGTTCAACTTGGCGCTACTGGAGCGTAGAGTTGCCAGATCCCTTGAAATGTGTAGAAGAACTAGGTTGCGTCTAATCTGACCTGACTAACTTTTTGGTTTCTTACCTTTTGTCTTTACTCGTTTTTCGGCAGCCTTCTGCTTAGCGCGCTTTATTTTTCCCAGAACCTTTCTGTGTTTTTCTTCCAGCATCAGTTCTTGTACGGCGTTGTTCACAATTTCCGATGGGTCTTTTGTTAAGCCGGGATCAGGTCGGCTTTTCCACGCTTCGGGAAATCGATCGGCGAAAAGCTTTTTCAAATTTTCTGCTTTATCGTGGGGAAGTACAAGGTCGCCGAAAACTTCACTGCAGGGTTTCGCAACGATTTCTATACCATGTTCCCTTTTAATTTCTGCGATATACTCCAAAGCAGGTTTTGCAAACATCCATGCAACAAACACGCCTTTTGCCTTTTTTGCCTTTATTATGGCACTGTGGAACTTCTGTATCTCAGGGCGTCCCGCACCAGCTGTCGAATGGTTTTTTATTTGAATTGGATTACCATCGCCATCGGTGCCGTCAACCCCTCCGTCATTCGATTTGCGTTCGCTGACCTTCCAACCCATTAGATCACAGATCATTTCGGCAAACTTATGACCATCAATTGATTGAAACTCCTCAATGGTCTGTGGAAGGTTGACAATCCCATACTCGACTGCGGAATGTTCTATGTTCAGTCGTTGGGCCATAATCTTTACGGCAACGGGTGAGACGTCGCCAGCGATAAATCTTCTTTTCATGTCGTAAGCGACTTTTGGAGTTGTCCCCCCACCCGCAAAACAATCTAGAACAAGATCGCCCTCATTTGAGGAACACTCAATGATCCTGCGGACAAGTTCTTCAGGCTTTTGAGTGGGATATCCCAATTTCTCTCTTGATTGATTCTGAAGATTTTGAATATCAGTCCAGAGATTCGAAAGAAGATTCCCCTTCTGCTCCGCAAGGTATCGTTTTAAGCGTGGCCTTTTGTCGAAATTAAAGGATCCATCCGCAGCGCGCGGGTAATGTATCCGCCCTTCGGAGTCCAATTTAGTCATTGTGTTTAATTCATACCGCCAGCCCTTTGGAGGCGGAGGGAATCCCTTCCACGTATATGTCATATTAGGTCGAGGGTTTGGACTTGCCATGTTATCTAGCTGATATAACCCTCTTCCATCGTTGTCGTCGTGGCGATAGAATTTTTTTACATATTCGGGATCGTGCCCATAATATACAGGTTTAAACTCAAAGCTCGGTTTCTTATAGAAGAGAATGGTGTCTACTATATCCGGAAATTTGTGCTTTGCATCGTTATGGGAATTTTGGCGTTTCCAATAGATCTCGTTTACGAAGTTTGCCTCTCCGAAGATATCATCAAGCAAACATCTTAACCGATGAACCGCGTGCCAATCACAGTGGACAAATAACGATCCTGACATTTTTAATTTTCTTGATATCAGTTCTATCCTAGGACGCATCCACTCAATATAGTGGCTTATGCCACCTGCAAATCTGTCTCCAAATGAGCGAATTTCATATCCATTCCCCCAAATGACTTCATACGTGCGATTGCTAAAAAATGGGGGATCGATATAACAGAGGTCGACTGTGTTGTCAGGAAGCCATTTCAACCACTCCAGATTGTCGCCACAAATAATACTGTTTCTTGACGGATCTATTATCATAGTTTTCCGAGATAACTTGAAGGTATCTAATGCAATGTTAGGGAGTGCAAAAAGTTCTTTAGCGTTATTAGGATTGTATCACGACCTGAGGGCTTGATCCATTCTCACGCCGAACGGCATAGAGTGGGCTGGACAGCTAGGCATCGGAATAAACTTGCTTTTTCTTCTAAGGTCAACGAATTAACAATTCGCAGAAAATCATTTGAGCAAAGTGTCGGATTTAATCCTAAGTATATTTGCTAGCTCCTCAACCGTGTCCAACCTCGGAGGCGGCGGGAGTCGAACCCGCCTCCAACGTCCCAATATTGGGACGGCTACATCCGTAGTATTACAGTTGACTCCGATGCCATCAAGACATTTCATCATCAAGTAACCGTAAACAAAGCAAAAACAGGAGATAATAATGCATAAAGGCAAGTATAAATCCTATGACTCCTCCCTCAAATTATTGGTTTTGGAAGGAAGAGGCGAAGCTCTAAGAAAGGGACTTAACATTCCAAGGTCTACGATTCATAATTGGAGAAAATCTGCCCAAAAAATCAAAGACAACCTCCAAGTAAAGAAAAACTATGAACTCGCAAATGAGGTCCGTCAGCTACAGCATTTGTGCACAAAATTGGCGGACAAAGTAGATTTGGCAAAGGAGTTACTCAGGTTTTTCGTCGGCAACACTAATATGCGAAGGCAGGATTTAAAAATTGAGACAGGCAATATATTGAGGAGACATGTCGACAAGGTGAATTGGATGGATGTTTGTGATTTACTAGGAAAAACAAAAGGTGAATATTCGACATTGATAAAGGAGAGAAAGAAATGTAACGCCCAAAGGTTTTCCTCTTGCCCACGCATACACCCTTGTCAGCTCACGAGACTTGAGATTTCCAAAATGAAAACCTACCTGATGGCAAAAAAGTACCGACATATGCCGATCAGAAGCCTTGCCCTATATTGTCGGAAAAACAATCTGCTCTCCTGTAATGTAGAGACCTGGTACAAATACTCGAAAAAAAACAATTGGGTCAGGCCGAAACCAGAGAGATTAAAGCATGAAAAGTTAATTGGTCTGCGAGCTAAAGAACCGAACGAGGTCTGGCATATGGACATCACACATCTAAAAACCACGGTCGGTAAAACCTACTACTTACAGGTAATCATAGACAATTATTCCAGGTTCGTCGTGGGATGGAAAATTGCGAGCGCAGCTAATGCACTCGAAAGCGCTGAACTTCTTAAAAAGTCAAAGTTGGTTCACTACAAAAATGTCCACCTCGTCACTGACGGGGGACCTGAAAATGACAATCGGCTTATAAGGGACACGCTGGTCACGCTAAAAAGTAGGCTAAGTTTGGCAAGGCACGATATTTGTAGTTCGAATTCGTTGGTAGAAAGTTTTTTTCGTTCCTTGAAAAATAATTACCTGTATGGACAAAAGTGCAAGACATTCAAAAGTTTGAAGTCCAAGGTTGGGTTTTATATCCGTCAGCACAATGAAATTATGCCTCATAATGCATTTCATAGCGCGACCCCACAGGAAGTCTTTAAGGACCCTCAATTAGCGACCGAGAAGAGTTTCAAAGGCGTAGCGATGAAAGACGTTATGCAGGAGAGGATTTTTTGCAATACGCTTGTTCGATGTCAAAGTTGTAGCTGATCCTGAGCTGCAAGGCGTCTGCAAATGCCAGAGTCTACGCTATCATCTTCAAAATATCATCGCTTGAAACGAAAATCTTTCCCATTAGGTTTTACAAAATTTACTTTGCCTTCCTTAATCCTTCCCCGCATACCACAGACCATCGGGGAAACCGATCAGCGTGCGTTTTCCTGCCGTCAGGCAACCATTTCAAAAAGAATTTTATCACACAACAAGACGGGTTTTTTCTGATTTCGGCCAGTGTCAGCATCGGCTAAGGCTGGACGCTTTGTTAAGGAAACATTGCAACGACGCAGCCGATGTCAACGAAGAATTACGAGTTCCACCATTTCCATAGTCTTCGGATCGGGCTGAGATGGACCTCGCAAAGAGTCCCGAATGTTGATCACCCGAAACCAGGTGCCCGGAGCAAACAAAACCTCTTTCTCCACGGCATTGATAGAAGAAGATAAATCAGCCCCTGTGCGAGATTCTATTTCTAAATTGTAAACCGAATTAAAACTGCTGTTTTTGTCGTTGGACGTACTAGTGAACGCGAGCTCTTGAATAGGTTCCCCGTTGCTAAACGCTTCCGCATAAGCTTGGGCATTTTGTTCGTTGTACCCCATACCCCGATAAACTTTCCCCTTGGAGCGTGGCAGCTTTCTCAGACCCGAGACGATTGTGTCAATTACGGGTTGGTAGTTACCGATAGGCATTTGGTTTCTAAGTACCATATTCACATCACCAAAAAGTGTGGAAACATAGGCTACAATAGCAGTCATCTCTTCGACGGTAATTTTGGGGTAAGTTTGTACTAGTGTTTTAGCGCTTTCCATTTGAGCCTCACCGCCCTGCGAAATAATCTCATCTTGTGACTTCAACTGCACCTCGGTGTCAGCCACAAAGTCCAGCGGTAGGCTGAAACCGCAACCTTCAACGATTAACTTGTTAAAACAGAGCCACGGGCGGTCACCAAAGAATTGGAAAAAATTCCCGGGCCCAAATTTGCCACTAAGCTTCTCAATTGTTTTTTCGTCTTCGATTGAAATTAGAAGATCGTTGAAAAATTCCAACCTTCTATCCTTGAGAAGAGATCGCTTCTGATCATTCAGTGCATAAACATCATCGCTCACTAGCCTCAATGTCTCGCCGTCGTCTATTGCTATATCAAGAAGGCAACTGCTTTTTTCGATGCCAAAAGCAGGCTCAAAGCATTTGACGTCCGATATCTTTCCCTTTATCAGATCAGGATCGGAACGCAGATCGGACAAGTCATGAAGGGCAACATCTTGTGTTGAGGAGACATGGGCCGATCTTTCTTTGCAAGAGATACCAAAAATAATCGGGCATAATAAGGAGCCAATGATGAGATTGTTCCGCACTTGATCCCTTCTTTGCTGAGAGGCGAGTTCCATTCTCCTTGACCGGAATTCATTCCTTAAGCAAGATATACCGTGTTTGACCATCGCCGGGTTCTAGCATTCATCGCCATCTTTGCTGCCATAAAGATCACCGTTTTGGCGCAGACTTCAGTGCTCAAAAAAGTCTCCTTGAGTCGCGGGAATTGATTTGTCTCGACATGCCCGATCCCGTCGTCTTGCACCCTGTCATAGCCAGAACAGCCAAGAACAAATTAACACCCTTTTCAAACCTGCCCATAAATGCCTCCGTATCTTGTGTTGCCTACGAATAGAAAAGGGGTTCACCTCTTTTTGTTCGCTGCCTACCTGTTTACGAGTTTATCTTGGTCAAAAAGTCCGGATCCACCGCAGGGTTGTAGTCGGGATTGCGGTGCCAATCCTTTGAACCCGCATGGCGAATCTTTAGGATTGACCTCGTGCTGTCAATGGCGAAGAGGCTAAACTCCGAAAATTGGCTTTTGGGGCTGCCGCAGCATGGATTGGCCACAACAATCTGAATAGTATTTCTTACATAATGGAAGTTGTGCTGCAGTTGGTCAGCAGAAGGGCATCCAGAGTAATCGTTCTCCCGCAGAACGATTGTAGCACAAAAACGTTCGATAGCAGAACGATCTCTTATAGAAAAAGTAAGCAGACTGCTGCTGCTATTCTACGCTAAGCGATCACATCCTTCTGCAATATACTGTAATTACGGATATTTTTTTAAACTTTCATTTGCCCGTCGAGCAACCATTTCAAAAAGAATTTTATCGCACAGCAAGACAGTTTTTTCTGATTTCGGCCGGGGTCGCCCAACGTCTTTCCTTTCGCTTTTGCATTTTCGATACCTGCTTTAACCCGCTCCCTGATCAGGGATGACTCAAACTCTGCGAATGCTGCGACGATCCCATTTTGTCCTTTGGAAGTGGCGGCATAGCGAAAGTTAGTCGTACGAAACGCGCGGTAGGAGGATGTCCCGCCACCCTTCAGGCAACTACTTTGACATGCGAAACTGCTCGTCGTGAAAGTGCATTCTTTCAGCTCCCTTTTTCCAGTTCACATTGTTCATTGATTTGGAATTTTTGTCCCTCTTCTTTCAGTTCTGGAGATTTGAGCTTCTCACCTTCGGGAAACATGGCGAAGGCAGAATCCTCCATAATAGGAAGCTCGGCGGCGCGGGCCGTGCGTGCTCGCAATGTAAGGTAGAGGTCGTCCAGGTTATTTATAAAGCTCTTCTTGTTGGTCTTGCATTTTTCTAAATAGGGTTGAATCTTAGGGTTTACGAAACTTGCAACTCCTTCTGCGTTGGCTAAGTTAGCCGAAGCACTTTCCTGGAGATACGTACCCAATAGTCTTGCTCCTGGGAGAGACGAAGAGGAAAATCTGCTTTGCAGCTCCTCGCGAAGAGCAGCAGCCGTTGCAAAATTTTTAATGGGCGTCGTCGGAAGTTCACCCACAATACCGCAGCGCATTTTTGAGAATATCGGATTGCGAAAGTCGACTAGTAATGCAGAAAAGAACAGCGCAGAGTCAATGACCTTCTGCGTCCACAGTTCTTGCGCATAGGACGTATCCATTGCCGGACGCTTTGGAGTGATAAAGGGGAATAGGCCAATTTTTAAAGCGTCTGGGTCGTCAGAGCGCTCGGCCGGTTTGACGCCGATGCCTCGATTTTCAAAGGTCTTTTTCCATTTCTTCATATTCAGTTTATAGCTGAAAGGCTCTAACTCAGAGTTGATAACAAATCCGTGCGGGATTGATTCGTCGCTCCCTTCAAGAGCCCCTTGGCCTTTGGGGTCGGCGCTAATAAGTTCTACCGTTGTTTCGCAGAACAGCGGTGTGAGCGCGTCTTTGACGGATACGTTTTCAAATGGAGGTTGCCCTGCCATCATTCTCTTGATCTTTGCGGAGGCAATGTTTCTCTGAGACACCTTAACCTTGCCTTCAATTCCGGTCGCGTCAAGTCTGGGTTTTCCTTTCAACAAATCGTCTCGGTTTTTTAGTCGCATGCCACCCTGACTGATCCGCTCGGAATCCCAGTTGGCCCATGGCGCTAGCAATTCTTTCATATTGAGTTCACCATGCGTATGGCATTTTTTGCATTGATGGTCATCAAAGGAATTGCCCAAAAATTTGAAATTCCCGCCGTCACCTTTGTAGAATTGATGGATCGTGTCATCACCTTCCTTAATGGTGGTGATGAACTCATCTGGGTGAGAGAACCAAACATCCTCCTCCCCGCAGATGAATAAATCTATTGTTCGAGCATCGGAGGCAAAATAATGCGCGGTCTCACTCACTAAAGCCCTTCCCTTAAAAGTGCAACCTGCCCCTGTCATCATCGCCTCAAAATCGGTATTACAACTCGTTTGGGTAGCGGCAACTAGCGAATCTGGCGTCGGGGATCCTTCTATGGAACAATTGACTGCCGCTTTGACGCTGGAGCTTTTGCCCACAGATTTGCATTGAATCAGCAGAGGTATCGAAAACATGACAGGAAGGATGAGTAAACGCATAGTTCTTTCCTTGATATCAATCTAGGGCTTTTATAGGTCTAGCAATTTTCCGAATGTCAAAACTGCTATATAAGTATCCCGCCTGTGGGGCATATTTGGCAATTATTATTGAAAAAAAAGCCGGCGAAAAAGCGAACTAATTAGAGTACTTCCATGCGGTAGGGCGTGTTGACATGGCATGTATCAGCAATTACACTTGATCTAAAATTAACTTTTGGAGACAAAGAATGAAACAATCAAGTTTAGCAGTATTGATAACCTTGCTTCTGGTAACACTGGGAGTCGGATTTGTAGCTTGTAAACAGCGTGGCAAGTCTGATGTGAGTAATTCTCAAAGCTTTTGGGTTTAGGCCTGACATTTTGATCCTGTCGGGGAGCGTCCCTGACCTTCACTCAAAAGCTCCTAAGGAGCTACGTAAACTGGATAGAGAAAATACTCGTTGGGAAAGTCCATGACACCGTCGTTGCCTATTGTACCGTAGTAATCCCAGCCCCAACAAAGAACATTATATTCGGTCGTCAATCCACAGGTTTGGGCCTGAGAGACTGCCACCTCCAACCATTTATGCCCTCCTAGAACTAGAGTTGGGGTGAGGCGACTTAGCTGAGTTCCATCTCCTAGCTGTCCATTTGAATTGTCGCCCCAACAATACAAATCTTGGCCGGTGGTGATCGCGCATTGATGATATGCCGCGGCCTTGCCATCCGATAATTTAGTGAAGGTTAATGCTCCTGAAACCTGGGTGGGCGTGTCCTTGTCTAAGTTGGTGCCGTCCCCTAGCTGCCCATTCAAATTTTGACCCCAGCAATAAAGAGTTCCACTCATTGTGATACCGCACATGGTATAAGAAGCTCCTCCAAGCTGCTTAAAGGTATGTCCACCAGCCACAGCAACCGGAGGGGACGCCGTCCCACCTGTGGTACCTATACCAAGCTGCCCGTTACCGTTCTCGCCCCAACAGTAGGCTTGATTAGAAGAATTAAGTCCGCAGCCATTTTCGTCGTCAATGCGTAGCTGGTTACTATAGGGCTCAATATTCGCGCTACGAGTGAGGACAGGAAGTTCGTTCCACGAACCGTCGCCTCCTCCCATAGCGCCAGTGATGTAACCGGAGCAATAGACTTTGTTTTCAAACGTTTGCCAGCATGTAAGAGGATAAGAAGCGTAAGCCGTTTTTATCTTTTCATTGGTTACCGTTGGCATAGGCTGATAATACGCTGCGTAGGAAAGGAACCCTAGGCCAAGATTACCTGCCTCATCCTCACCCCAGCAATATGAATCACCTTTTGCGATGCCGCATCCGTGCTGCATTCCTTCGACGACATAATTTATATTAAGATTATTGAGCGTCGGTATCAACTGCGGATAGGGCATGTGGCCGTTTCCGTAAGTGGCGTTATTGTAGTCTTCGCCCCAGGTGTAGAAGTTGTTATCCATATTCAAGGCATGTGCTGTATCGTCCGCCAGTTGAACCGACTTGTAATACGGATTAAACAGGATAAGTGCAGGTTGCAAGACGTCCGCGGTGCTGGCAACGCCGTTTCCCAGCACCCCGTTGACATCGTCGCCCCAGCAATAAATCTTTTGTGCCTCGCTTAGTCCGCAAACGGTGCCTTGTGCGGTGGTACTCAGGGTTAAATGGGTAAACTTGACGCCACCAGAGCTGACGGCGGTTGGGACTAACTTGTTTACCGTTGTGCCGTCACCGCCTTGGCCGTTAAAATTTGCGCCCCAACAATAGGCACTATTTGAAGAGTTGATAGCACAGCTATTGTAATAGCCGGCGTAGACTGACGTGAAGTTATGGCTGCCGGAGACCAAAGTAGGAACGCGACGATCTAAGATGGCATTGTTTCCAATTTCTCCTTGCCCGCCGCTTCCCCAACAGTAGGTGCTCCCATTTGTTGCGATTCCACAGGCATGTAACCATCCAGCCGCTATGTCGTTGAATGTTAATCCACCGGAGACCAGCGTGGGCTCATCTTGGTTAGTAAAGGTAGCATCATTATTTCCCAGCTGCCCTACATTGTTCCTACCCCAGCAGTAGGCGACGTTATTCTCATCAATGCCGCAGGTAAATGAGCCTCCAGCGGAAATTTTTGTAAAGGTCGTCGCGCCTCCGTCAACAGCCACCGGGACATTAGAGGCAATTGTACTATTGTTGCCGAGTTGGCCATGCGAATTGCTGCCCCAGCAATAGGCGACATTGTTTTCATCAATTCCGCAAACGTGTGCGCTGCCTGCACTTATTTCGGTGAAGGTGTGCGCGCCCGCTACTAGGACCGGCTGTGGCTTGTCTACAAAGCTATTGTCACCTAGCTGCCCTGTATTATTACGTCCCCAACAATAGGTGTTCCCATTGTTTGCTATCCCGCAGCTAAATATGTTTCCCGTAGCGATTTGTGTGAATATATATCCTTTAGCTGCTCTTACTGGCGAATGCTTGATGTGGTCGGAATCTGCATTGGTACCGGGGGTAAGGACTGCGTTCTTGGCGAGGGCGCCGTAAGCGCCGTTTCCCCAACAATAGGTTTTGCTGTCTGTTGTAAGAGCGCATGCATGGTCAAAGCCCACAGAAACGTCGGAAAAGGTATAAGTCATCGCAGGGTATGTCTTTTGGGTCAACTTGTTATAGACGGATTTGTTTCCTGCCGGATCTTGAACTACGAGGTTGAAATAATAGGTTGTATTCGGACTCAAGCCTGTTACCTGAACTTCTTCAATATCGGAGTCGCCGCTACCAAAGGGTGTTCCCGCCTCAACCTCGGCGAGGGTGTCAAATGAAGAGTTCGTGGAATAGTAAATTTTATAGGTCAACTCGGTCTCGACAACAAAACTATCTGTAGCCTTCAGCCAACTAATGTCGATGTCTTGATCGTTGGTTTGCCAAATGAAAATCTCGGGATTAAGGGGCAGGGATGGGGAACCACGGTCGAACTCGAAATTATTGGAGGTCCCGTATGCCGCTGGGTTTTGCGCATCGTCAGTTAATCGTACACATACTTTGTAAATCCCATCAGTGAGAGCGGTGATGTCAGAGGCTTTCGGAATCGTGTTGTCGGGTCCATCATATGTTACGGTTCCGCAATTTGCACTGGTTGGAGATACCTTATAGCTTGCGTCATTAAACCCTACACCATTGACGCTGTAAACAAGATCCGTTGCGTTAGCGACGTGGGAGTTTCCCACATCGGTGTTCAGAAGTACAAGGTTCGAAAAAGAAGGTGAGGTCTTATCGAGAATAAAGTTCGGGGATCCGTCGTAGGTGATATTGCCAGCTACGTCAAACATTTTTGCACAAACTTTGTATGTACTATCTGCAAAGCCGGCTAACATTCCGCTACTAGGAATGGCTGCCCAACCGGTAACATTGCTGCAACTTGCTGAACTGAGCGCGAGAGCATACTGAGTGCTGGCAATATCCACTCCAATTATAGTGTCGACTATATTTAGCATGTTGGTGATGTCTGTGTTATTCACATATCCGTCAGCGGTGTCATTATCTAAAGGAAGGGAGCCGAATACGGCAGGTTCAGTGTCTAGAACGATTTTATCGCTCTCCCCGTAAATAGCTGAATGACCAGCCTTAGAAAGCCGGACGCACACTTTGTAATCTCCGTCGGAACCGAAGCTTGCAGCGTTAGCTGCAGGAATTGTAGTAGAGTAACCGGATTGGGAACTACAGTCCGAGGTAAAACCAACTAGTTGGAACGATGCAACATCATAGCTTGACGCACTTAGATTCCCCACCACCTTTAAACTCGAAGATCGCTCCGCAAGGTTAATATAACCGTCTTCAGCACCGTTGATCAAATCGATCGAAGTGAATTGGGGATTAGGGCTTACCGTCGTATCCCAAATAAATGTGATTTCGTCGTATCCACTGTTGCCAGCAATGTCCGTTACGGTAAGGCGCAAGATATAGGTGCCGTCTGTATCAGCACTTGCTGTGGTGTCTTCTGCAGTGCTCGTTCCAAATGTCATGGCACCAGGGCCGGACTGCTTTGTCCATTCATAGAAGGCGCCGCCTGCGGTTGCAGCATTCAGAGTGACCTGAGCATTGGTATTGACGTCTGCACCAGCGTTAACAGAAGGCGCTGTAGTATCCCAGGTAAAAACCATTTGGTCGACAGCGATGTTGCCTGCCGCATCGGTCACAGCCAGTTGCAACGTGTAACTTCCGTCGGCCGAAGCCGCAACCGTTGTATCTTCACTCGAGGGCGAGCCAAACGTTACCGTTCCTGAACCAGATATTTTGGTCCATCCGTAGCTGACGGCATCCGAGGTCGTCGCATCAATACTTGATTGAACTCGAGCGAGGACATCTGCTCCGACGTCGACCGAGGGCGGAACGGTGTCCCAATTGAAACTAACTTCGTCAAAGTTGGAGTTGCCAGCACTATCGGTTGCCGTTAGCCGTAAAACGTAAACTCCATTGGTATCTACCGTCACACTTGTATCTTCGGCGGTAGCGGAGCCGAAGGATGCGGTTCCGGGACCGGATTGCTGCGTCCATTGGTATGTAACAGCGCCTGTAACGGTTGCATTGATGTTCGTTATTATTTTAGTGACAATATCCGCTCCTGCGTTTACCGAAGGTGCGTCGTTGTCCCAATCCAAGGTCAAATCGTCGCTGGCACTGTTGCCGGCGGTATCAGTCGCTGTCAGCCGCACAATGTATATACCGTCTGCGCTTGCAGATATATCGGTGTCGATGGCGGTAGGGGAAGTGAAGTTGAGGTTGCCGGGTCCTGAAACTTTGCTCCATTGATAAGTGTTGCCGCCTGTTACCGTTGCGTCTATGGAGGCTTCGGTAAACGTGGCAATATCCGAGCCGACATTGACGATTGGTGCCGTTACATCCCAAGTGAAGTTGACAAAGTCACTGGCTGTGTTTCCTGCTGCATCCGTTGCGTCCATTCTCAATACGTAAGTTCCTTCAGTATCGGCACTCGCCGTGGTATCTTCCGACGTTGCGGAGCCAAAGGTGATACTTCCAGGTCCTGAGACCATGGACCACTGGTACGTCGTCGCGCTGCTGGTTATGGCGTTCAAGAGAACTTGGATGCCTGTGGTTACGTCTGCTCCTGCATTTATAGTCGGTGCCGACGTGTCCCAGATGAAGGTCATATTGTCGGAAGTAGCGTTGCCGGCAGCATCGACTGCGGTTACATTTAGAACATAGGTGCCGTCAGCACTCGCTGACACATTGGTATCTTCGCTACTGGGAGCACTAAAAGTTATGGTGCCAGGCCCGGATTGCTTCACCCAAGTGATCGCCGCAGCACCAGAGATGCTTGCGTCAATGGCAGCAGTTAGGCGTGCGGTCACGTCAGCACCGGCGTCTACATTAGGCGCTGCGGTGTCCCATGTTAGAACAACATCGTCCGACGAAGAGTTCCCTGCCGCGTCGGTGGCAGTAAGTCGCAATACGTAGGCTCCGTCAGTGTCTCCCGTAACGGTAGTGGAGAGACTCGATCCACTGGCAAAGGTAATATTGCCCGGGCCAGAAACGGCGCTCCACGAAACGGAACTGTAGCCGTTTGCTGTTGCTGTATGGGTGAAAAGTGCATTTTTTGTGACGTCAGGGCCTGCGTTCACCGTTGGAGGAGTTGTGTCCCAGGTTAGGGTGACGAAGTCCGAAGCAGCATTGCCAGCCGCGTCCGTACCCGTAAGTTTGAGTACATATGTTCCGTCCTGATCAGCGGAAACGCTGGTGTCCTCCGCAGTTGAATTCCCAAACGAAATGACACCAACTCCCGATTCTTGTGTCCAAAGATAAGTGGTCGCTCCAGTTACCGTTGCGTTGATATTCGCAGTCATCCGAGTAGAAAGATCTGCGCCGGCGTTTACGGATGGGGCCAAAGAGTCTTTAATGTAAGTGAGATCGTCAGAAGCCACGTTTCCAGATATGTCGGTGACCGTAAGTCGCAAAACATACGTTCCGTCAACTGAAGCCGTAATATTCGTATCTTCGGAATTTGGCGATCCGAATGTGATCGTCCCGGGGCCTGATACCTTGGTCCATTGATAGGTTTGGCTGTTATCGGGTGTGCCCCCGCTTGTTGCATCGACGGAGGCAAAGGTGTTATTTGTCAGGTCCACACCCACGTCTACGGCAGGCACGACTGTATCGACAGTGATCGTTACATCGTCTTCGGCAAAGTCTCCGTTTTGCGAGTTCGTTGCTCGCAATTTTATGACGTAGGTCCCGTCCGTGCTGCCTGAAATGGTGACGTCTTCCGACGTATTGTCTGGCGTGAAAGTAATGGATCCGGGCCCAGAGACTTGCGTCCAAACGAAAGTATCAGCGTTTTGCGAAGTAGCATTCACTAGAGTCGCGGACTTAATGGCCAAATCGTTTCCTACGTTAACGCTTGGCTGCGACGATGATGACCAGGTGAGAACCATTATGTCCGTCGCGGCATTACTAAGCAGATCTTCGGCAGTCAATTTGATAATGTAAATGCCTGTTGTGTCAGCCGTAACCGAAGTGCTTGTCGCGGTAGACGAACCGAATGTAAGATTTCCAGGTCCGCTCACTTTCTCCCACTCGACGGAAGCGGCGCCGGTTGCTGCTCCTACAAGATTCACTGTCGCGCCGGAAGTAATGTCCGCACCCGCATCGACCGTTGGCGGAGTTGTATCTCTCGTATACGTCATCTCGTCGTAGGATTTATTGTCATATTTGTCTTTGGCGGTCAGACGGACAACGTAGTTGCCGTCAGTATCCGCCATTACGTTCGTCTTAGCTTTCGTCGGTGAGGAGAAGGCTGCTTTGCCGCCCGTAGGGCCGGACATCATTTCCCACATCATTGTTACTGCGGAACTATCCACCGTACCGTTGATCTCAACGGAATTTTTTGCGATTTGATCGGGCCCGGCATTGACGAGGGGGCCGGTTTGGTCCCATGTGACGGAAATTAGCGCTTCGGAGATATTGCCGCCGCCGTCTCTTACTTTGAGAACAATTTTATAATCGCCATTAGCCGTCATGCTGATGGTGCTGTTGGGATTATTCTTGTCCGAGAACTCAACGTCGCCTGGACCCGAAACTTTCTCCCAAAAATACAGCATCGTCGTCAGGTCCTCAGCGGTAACCCCCGCTTCGAAGGTTTTTGCCTTTTCGATTTCCTTTGGATAGGTGAGGGCTGGAGGTGTTCTGTCGAGCACGATCCTTAGGCCGTTATTCGCGGCAATGGCCTTTTCAGCAGCAGAGTCAAGCGGATCGAATGACTGCAAGCAGACGTAATAAACGCCGTCGCGTAGAAAGTCGAACATATACTCTTTTTCTTCCGTCTCGAAGCTCGCAACTTTTTGCTCGCACGCTTGGTCTGTTGATACATCGAGGAGATATTTCGTGCCTAGCTTTGCCGCTGTTGTATCGATCCAACTCACGGCGAAGGCGGGATCGCTTATGATTTCCGCACCAACTCTTATGGTGAGTTCTTCGGCAGCCTCACATGCAGGTAGTGAAGGGTCAGTACAGTTTTTTGCTCCGGAAGGCTCGTTTTTGGTGTCGATTTGCATGCCTGAGTCGCAACCTAGTACAAATAGCAAAGTTGCTGTAATGAGTGCCCAAGTTTTTGTCCTGCTGAATATCACTGTTTTTCCAAAACGAGATTGTTTTATTAATAGATTCGGATGTGCCCCTGCAGTTCTTTAGGAAAATAAATCGACTATTTTTCTCAAGAAAAACAAGGTGATGCCTGATGATAGGATGCGGGTACCGCGAGAGCACGAAAATTTGGAACGATCTGAAAACCCATGATTTCCTTAATCAAACCAGAGATCCCATTCTCTTTTTGCCTCGATTCTCTCGGAAGCTGGAAGAGCTAGAATCATCTAACATCCAGATATTATTACTATTTTGACCTTTATAGATCTTGCCGATTCAGATATTGAAAAATTCACCAAATTGGTTAAGTTTCGCTCTTGGCTGACCATGATCACGAATGGAAGCGCGCAGTCCTTAGAACTTCTTTTGACCCCTATTTCGGCCCCATAGAACGAGTTGGGAAGATCGAAATTGAGGAAGTACCTGAGGCAGCGCGTCAGCGTTTTCAAGATTTAAAAACATATTACGACCCTGGGCATATGGGACCTGAAGACGTTGGTCACTACGAAGGCGGGTGGTTAACTTCTTCGAAGCCAGTGGCAGACTCACATACCAGATTTCGCGTGGACCTTCCGGGGATGACGAAGATTGGTGGGACTGATTTGGACGGAGGCAGCGGTTTCCTCTGCCTCATTCTCACTATGCCTGGATCCCCAAGAATCTTCGTTTAATAACCAGCCCAGCTCCCAGCGCATTCTTCAGCGTTGTATTCAGCAACCGTCGTCACTCTCCAGCTTTCCGTTTCTAACGAAACGCTTCTCACACATTTGTTCAACGAACATCATGCGCATCCGGATTTTCAGGAACATCCGTAACATAGGCCGAAAAATACGGATCGCGGAGCAGATATTGATGCAAGGTCAATCCCAAACACCAATCCGTTTCAAACGGAGTGGAACAAATAACGGTTAAACGCTTGCGCGGGAATACTTTGGGAAACCAACTGAACTCCATGGCGGATGCCTTACCTACTTTGACCTCTACGAAGTCGCCGTTTTCATCGACAAAATCAAGCTCATGACTGCCGCTGCTCCAGAACAAAATATTCTCGGGGTCATCGCTGCCTTTCAGCACCTTCCGCCGCCAGATTTCTTGAGCCACAGCCCATTCCCAAATCACACTTTTTTCCTCAGGAGGCAAGCGATCGAGCTCCCAAGCGCTGAACGGGGCGCGCGGATAGAAAGCCATAGCAGCGGAAAGGTTCACAAACGGGAACTTGCACGGCTTGCGCATAATGCCGGTCCCGGTCTTGAGATCGAGAGGCCAGGAGGGTATGACGCACATTAGATCTGCAAGCTGCTCGATGTAGCCGCTCGCGACGGTGTTGTTGGCAAGTCCAGACTCGCGCGCGAGTTTGGCGAATCCAACGGGGTTACCTCCATATTTAAACAGACAACGCAAGATATTAGTAAGCATGGTACGGTTGCGACCCGATTGAACGACCTCGCCCAACACCCAATCACGAGTGATCTGCCGCACGAAATCTGGCAATTCTTCCGTATGATACATTTCGTTAAGTGCGAAGGGTGATCCACCAGTCAGAACATAGTCCTGACATGATTCTAAACCCCGCTCACGGTACACCTTCGTGTAATAAGCGCGATAGGAGCATGGTAAAAAGATGTACTCTGTCTTAGCAAGTCGTCCTTTGCGGCCCGGGAGTCGTTCCTGGCCACGCCTCAAGTCGAAGGCCTTCGATCCTGTCGTTACAACCAGGACATCTTTGATAATGCGCTGATCCGCTGCTCGTTTGAGTGCACGCTCCCAGTGGGGCACGGCGGTAATCTCATCAATGAATAGCCGCCGAACTTTAGCCCCCTTCGCAAAAGATGTGGTCACCTGAACGATCAACGCTAAGAGTTCATCGCTCGTCGCGACTTCATCGCCATTTAGGTAAAACGCGCAACCATTGCCAAAGTCTTCTATGGAATCCGCAATCATGAGTTCTAGCCAGGTACTCTTGCCATATTGCCGGGGACCGCGAATCGAAATGATGCCGGATTCAGTCGGAAGTTCATTCAGACCGAACTCAAACGGCAAAGGAAGGGATCGTTTTTGATATTCGCCCAGATGTGGTAGCACAACCTGGAGATCAAGGTCGCCCAAACCCAAATGCTGATTTATCTCGTTAACGTTCATAACGTTAGCTTATCAAACGTTCTGAACGTTAGCAACCTGAAGGACCGATGTAAAGAGGGAGTTTGGCGAAAAGAAATTCGGTCCGCCTTAGATTTTTTATTAATAAAATCAGACAATTGAACCATTGAAAGAAGAAACCGCTCAGGAAGCTCCCTGTATAGACAATCGACAGAATGTTAGCTGCCTAGCCAAAATCGGGAGCTTAGAAGAAAAATCAGCCAAGGTCTCGGGTGCTTATAAATGGAAATGATTGGCACCTGGGTTGCACAAGGTGTTCGTCACGTTTGATGGAGGAACCGATGCGTTTGTGCAAATCTTGTCCGGTAACGGCTTCTGTAATTCTTGTAAGTCTATGGGCAGCAAGTTGCTCTGGTCAGAGAAGTGGAAGCAACCTCAACGCTTCAATAACGATGCAACCGTTGAGAGCAATCGCGCTTGGTTCCGAACTAAAATTTAATTCGAGGATCGGTCAGGGAGAAGAAAGGTACTATCAAGACGGCGCGTTCCTTGCTGCCGGAATCGGTTTGGATTCCGCCAAACCTTACTGTACGGTCACGGGCCTCGTCGTTCCAATTATTCCTGATCCGAATTTGACTTTTGATCGCCCTTACTTGAGCCACAACTTGAAGGTAGTTGCCATCGAAGGAGGCTTTTTGAACGATGCTGACGAAACTCTCGTTAGAACTCATACAAAAATCACCGTCGAGTCAGTCGAGGGCTTTTTGGGCATGATCACATGTTTTCAACAATACATTACTCCCACATTCCAAGGTGTGATAAACCCAACGAACCTTCAAGGTATACCTGAAAGACCGCATCTTCCTTATGAACCGACATTGGAAATTCTCGAATCTAGTCTGGACGAGCATCTCGAATGGACAAATTTGAGTCTAACCTCAGTACCGCCGCCGGCAGATGGTTGGGGTGCATTCGATGCCAGTCATGTAAGGCCTTCAATGGTGGTTCGGTTTGAGCAAAATCTTCCGACTGTGTCTCCCGAGAACGATATTTTTCATTGGCACTTCCAAAATGGAGCTCACGTCGAAGTTCCTAACTATGAGAAACCATATTGCGTGGTTATGCAGGAAGATAAAGGAACCGGGATTTTGGCAGTACAAAACCAAGAATTTTCAATTGGATCTTTCTCTGGCAGTTACAGCAAATCATTTGCCATCACCCACAACTTCTTGACGGTTTTTCAGCTCCATCGAGAAGACGTCCGCTTGTCCATGGCATGTTCATCTGCCACAATGGCTCCAGCTTCATACAAAGAAATAGTTAATACGCCTGATGGTTTTGTGAGCTTTGTCTTTATACGATAAGAATTTTTTTCTACATTCTTGTGCTGGCGGTCAAAGGCCGTCAGCCCTTCCTCGCTTCATCCCCCCGAATCCCGTTCATATGGCCGGAACGTGGTCGTTTTCAGTTTAGGGCAACACCCGTTTTCACGGGAGCGTCATCAGTCGGAGCGTAGCGACGACATCCTCCTATAACAATTTCTTGTGACCTTCAATCATGTTTTCGCCTTGGGTTGACTTTT
>JBFWNG010000008.1:0-173541 GCA_050251195.1 Oligoflexales bacterium | reverse complement strand
AAAAGGGGTGTTGCCCTTCGTTGAAAACACCCGTTGCTCTTCGTTGAAAAGGGGTGTTGCCGTTAGCTGAAAACAGGTGTTGCCGTTCGTTGAAAACCCCTGGTGCCGTTCAGGTGAAATCGGTCAGCTTTGAAAAGAAACGACCATACCCCTCGAATATACAAGCTGCAATATGGACAGTGGGCCCTTCTCGACCTATAATCCCGCCCCCTAAAAGACACATGAGGCCGCTCATAACCTTGCCAATGGCAATGCGAAGGCCAAGAACTTTTTTGTGTATGAGTTTTTCAAAACTCGAATCTAGCTCGACCGCGGCTTTTACCTGAGGAATGCCGCTTCCAGCCGCTGCGGGTTGCCACTGGGTAATTGCCCAAGCAGCGAGAAAGAAAACGGGACAAAGAAAGAGAAAGAGGAAGGGATGAAGTTGAAGTGTCTTAGCGCTTAGGCTAGTCGCCGCTTCAGCAAGCTTGCCAAACCCAACAGCAAAAAAACCCGTCGTTACTGCCGAAAGATAGTACGGTGCTCCCGACACGATCTGTGCGACGATGGATTTCTTTTCTTCGTTTTTCATGTCGGGCCGTCAAAACTCTAGCAGATTAGAAAAAGGGTACTTCCCGCTTGGGTTTTATTCAAGGGAGAAGATGGTGGGACATGTCATGAAAACAACTTTCTCATCTTCGCAAATTTTCGAATCGGCATTTCCGATTTGAATGTATTTGGATTTGTTTTTTACGAATCTACATGGTAGCCTTAGTATGTCTCTTCAAATGGAATCCCCGAGGTAGAGTTGATGACTCTCAATGACATACCCAAAGGAATAAAGTGCTTCATACGAGATAACTTTCACTCAGCAGAACAACTGGAAGTTCTCTTCTTTTTGCGGGCCCAAGTCCCACAGGACATGGATGCGAGGACTGTGTGTAGAGTTCTCAGATCGGACGAAAAATCTATAGAGCGGCGCCTAACTGATCTACATCGGCGCGGATTTTTGCGAAGATCCGCAAACGGATCCGTATATCTTTACCAGTATGCACCTGAGGATAAGTTGAGGTCCCTAGTGGATAATTTGTATCCGTACTACTTGACTCATAAAGACAGAATCCTTGAGGTGGTTTTCTTGGGTTCTTGAGAGTAATTGGACACTATTCTGACATCCGTTCAAGCAATGTTTTCAAAATTTTTATCGTTTTTAGATTCTCGCTTTCCATTGCCCAGCAAGCGTACAATTTTTCCGAAAGGTTTGGGAACTGACGAGGAAGACCAAGCATGGTAATGCTGGAATCCTTTTCGAAATGAGCTCTGCCCAAAACAACAACCCCTCCACCTTTGCGGCACATTTGTTCGACTAAACTAGGATATTCGGAAATGACGAGACTTTTAGGAACCAGTTCCAGCGCCTCGAGAACCTCTTCAACCGCAGAGGAAACCGATCTTTCCGAACGACATATCACAAGGGGAAGCGCGGCGAGGTGCTGGCGCAAATCGCGCTTCGGTAACTTAGAGCTGACGAAAAAACGGAGATCAGACGAGACGATTTGCCAATAGCGCAATTCGGGTTTGTTTGATTTCCTGTCAGTGAATCCGAAATCAAGCTTGCCTTGGAGAATTGCGTCTTCAATCTCTTCGTTTTTGAACCTCAGGACATAAACAGAACTCTCGGCAGCTTGATCAATAAACGATCGGATGATCTGGTGTGCGAAAGAGTAAGACGGGCCCGGCACGAGCCCGATAGAAACTGGATAAGAACCCAAGCCCTTGGGAGAGACAACATCTATAAAACGCTTTCCCGACTCAAACATCTGCCGTGCGCTGTTAAAGAGCCTCGCTCCTTCTCTCGTAAGAGAAATCTTACGATGCTGTCGATCGAAGAGCTTGACGTCAAGATCCTGCTCGAGTTGACTTAAGTGCTCGCTTAATGTTGATGGGCTTAGCCCGAGTTTCTCTGCAGCTATCTTAATGGAACCACAAGCAGCTATTTCTGAAAAGTAGAATACTTGATTCCAGTTTATTTGGTCGCCGCGCTTCATTGTTCCTCGAGGAAATTGCCAAAGCCTTACGTATAGCAAAAATTGATATATAAATGAAGAAATAAGGCGGAGTGGCAACCGCCTGAGAGGCTCCTACCGTAGGTACGGACACGGTTTTTTGTTGTCCCCGTCCCAATCATTTCTCGCATGATCCTATTGGACCGCTAACAGTGAACTAACTGTCATTTCCGTATAATGGCATAAATTATTTTGGAGGGTCTATGCGAAGAAGAACAACAAACGCCGCTGGAAATGTTCACTGGTTAGTGCTTCGTACCGCCTGTTTTGTCAGCTACAACAAGTACATTTTCACAAGAGCGATGAAGAGAAAACTCAGGTCTCTTGACGAGATGGCAAGACGGATAACCTGTGCCCCGGTTCGGAATAGTCCTGTTGCTGGAAGATAGTAACCAGTGTTTGTTTTGAATGCGGACTCGCTTTTTCCATAGAAAGTGACGGTTAACCAAACTGACTTGCCAAAAGCGTTAAAAGCCATTATGAGTGGATTTTACCTATGGAGCGAATATGTCTAACAGAATTAAAGATGTAATGGTCCTCATCGGATTAGGTTTGTCTCAATTCTCTACTGCCTTAGCGCAAGACGCCGACGGTCTGGGTGATTGGAATGCGATCGGCAATGCGAACTGGACCGTGGCCGACGGCGAAATTCACGCCAACTCCGGACAGGGCTACCTTGTGACAAAGGCGTCCTATAAAGACTTCGATATCAGCCTTGAGTTTCAACCTGGAGAAAACACAAACAGCGGTGTTTTCCTCCGCTGTGCCGATCCAGGGGCTGTCACTGACACTTCCTGCTACGAAGCCAACGTCTTCGACCATCGCCCCGACCAGACTGGACGCACGGGCGCCATTGTTAATCTCGTTCCGCCACGTGTTTCCATTAATACAGAAGGTCATTGGAACACCTACGAGATCTCTGCTAGGGGTGATCGGCTTATTGTTAGGCTTAACGGTGTTGAAACCGTCGATGTGCGCGACGCGCGCTTGCCCGAAGGACCCATTGCGCTGCAGTTTTTTGCGGGAGACATTCGCTTTCGAAATATTGTTATTCAAGCAGGACCAAATCTATCGCGAGACCTAGTCGGCGTTTGGGACCTCGAAGGATTAAACCTTGATGATGGCAAAGGAAATAACGAGCCCTGGTGTGACGGGGCGTTTGGGTCCATCACATATTTCTCCGGCCAGGTTTCATTAGGCATTAATTGCTCCTCAGATAGTTCCAAGACTTTGCTTTATTCTGGCTCCTATTCCATTGAGGGAGAAAATGTCGTTCATGCCGTCCGGAATTACAGCGATGCGAGTTTGAACAAGAGTCTTCGACACAAAGTCGTTATGACAGATATGGACCATCTCGTTCTTGTCGGTCCCTTTGGTGATGGCGGATCGTTGATAGCATCTTGGGTTCGGCGAGAAGTCAAGAAGTGACCTTGGATTCTCTAAATACGAAGGAACTGTGTTACGGAGACCAGTGAAGTGTCTCAACAGCCGCTGGGTGATACCGGTTGGGTTCCCATATTGGTTGAGGTTGGCGACGCATTGGTCGAATTGTCGCCAGTCTCCTTCGGTACGGCAAATTGAGCGCCGCTCGCCTTAGCCTTCTCTATGAGCGCTTGGCTGGCCTTGGACGCGACGCTGACGTAGATGGTGATGCTGTCTGTTCTTTTCTCGCCGCCGACGGTATCCAAGGGCATGCGCAGGGCTTGCGACGCGACGCCAGCGACAAGGCCGTTAACAAACAATGGGCCGCCGGAGTCGCCCGAAGCTCCGACCGATCCCAACGTAGGCAAATTTCCTTCCCCGTCGTCGCCGTTGCCGAGGATAGAAAGAACTCCGTTGGCATTAAAGTCCGCATCGTATCCCTTTGCTTTTAGGCCCGCTGCTATTTTTGGTATAAAACTTGGATCGCTCACAACTTGGTTATTGATACCTAGTCTTTTGTAACGCATGGTGTTCGTTGGTTCTCGTCCGCCGTGCACGTCTGTGACGCCGTAACCGATCAATGCTCCGGGTGATCCATTTACCGGCAGGCCCTGGTAAATTGGGCTGAAGGCGGAAGCCGTGTTATCGGCAAAGATAAGTATGGTCAAATCTTCGAGGTCGTTATCGGCGGATCGCCCGGAGGCAGTCGCAGGGACTCCGTTGTTTATGACTGTCTTGGGCTTGATGATCTTATAGGTAGACAAGCGGACCAAATCGAATTCGCTTACGTTCAAAATGCCAATTTTGTCGGCCGTCATGTTGCTGGCGGCCAGGCAGTGCGTAGCGGTCAATAGAACGTTGTGACCTACGAATGTTCCTGTGCAAGCGCCCATGGAATTATTGCCAAGATCGGTCACAACGGCAACGACACTAGGATAGTCCGTCGTCTTTTCACCGTTTACGATGTTCAGACACGCAGGATTTTTTGGGGAACGTTTCTTCTCGGCAGGTTGGTTCCTGCATGCCGCAAAAGCTATAAGTGTGATAGATGGCAATAAAAGCCTGAGCATAATCTTTCTCTTTCTCTTTCTATGTATGTGTTTAATCGGCTTTTTTTGGAAAAACTTTAAATTGGCGCAACGTCTTGATTTGGCGAGCAAAGAGTCCCAATTAGGTCGGAACCTAAAACTGTCTTCTGCAGGTTGCGGTAGGTAAAAACTTGAATTAAATCAAGTGGGCGGCGGTTTTCGGCTCTGAGATCTCTCCTTTTGAGAGGCCCTTGATAACTTGCTTGCCCGATAGATATCTGAGGATCCCATAGAGGGCGGACACGAACGCAAGACCCGCTGCTGTTAGCCGCGGTTGAGATACCACCTGAAACGTCAGCAGAGTCCAGACACCCGAAAGGAACAACAAAATACTGATCTTGTCCCAAAACGAATGATGAATATTTCTGTTCCGAGCAAGGTTGTGATACCCCATGGCCGTAATGCCGTAAAACAACCAGTTCACTATGATGAAAAATGAGATCAGCATTTCGAAACTGCCCGCTAAAAGAAAAACAGAAACTAAGGCCATCTGGCTCCATAGCGCGAAGGATGGCGAACGATATCTGGCGTGAGTTCTTGACAATCTCTCCCAGCAAAGGCCATCCAACGCAAGCCGACTCGTGATCCTGGGGCCGATCATAATTGAGGTATGTAACGCGCTGGCAATGGTTAGGCATGTGAGGATGAAGACAACGAGTCCACCGTAAGAACCAAGTGAAAGCGAGGCCAGGGTGGTCCCTACATTCGGGCTATGGATCAAGTTCTCGTAGGGTATGTACCGATGCACAGCATTAATGAAGGCAAAATAACTAATGATCACGATTGCCAACGCTAAAAATACGATTTTGATACTTCGTTGTGCACCATTTTTTATCTCACCTGTGAGAAACGTCGCCGCGTTGAAACCTTCGAAGGTCCAAAGCACTATAGCCAAAGCCCACAACCCCTGCGTCAAAGAACCTGAACGGAAAGAATCATGGCTGACCGGTATTTCCGATGGCATCAGCTTGGCATACGATGATGCCGTAACTAGAAAAAGTACTGCAACGAGTAGAACGACAAGGACACTCTGAAACCTTCCCGCAAGTTCAATGCCCCGGTGGTTTAAAAACGTAAAAAGAAGCGCCAGGAAAAGTCCGATCATCTTTATTTCAAAGGTCGAGATATTTGGAGCCAGGAATCGAAGCTGTTCGCCAAAAAAAAGAGAGGACCCCGCGATCATGAGAGGACACATTACAAGAAAACTGATCCAACCATACACAGCGGCGATGGAGGGATTAAAGGACTCGCGAATAAAGACATACTGGCCACCACTGTGGGGAAAGTGCTGCGCCAAACGGCCGTAAATCTGGCCGCCACAAAGGCACATAATCGTGCCGACAATCCAAATCGCCGCCGTGATGAACAGCGAAGGAGAGAACTGTGCGACAATCGAGGGAGCCGCAAAAATCCCCGAGCCTATTATACTGCCGACAACAACGCAAACGGCTCCAAAGCTATTCATTTGCTTCGCAGACTTCATGATTCCCGCCTTACCATCTACGCCGGAAACCGACATTCGAGGTAAATTTAAAAGAAGCTACTTATTCTGAAATCCTACTCCAGGACCTCATATGGAGCAACTCATATGTTTTTATCATGAAAAATAGGTCGGTCAAAAAGACGTGCTTTGGATTGCTGCAAAGTTTGCAAATCATTTTTTTTCAGCGGTAAAAGTAAGGGGAGCGGCCCGATGTCCACCGGCCACCGCTTGCGCTGCCGTTATGGGATAGGTCGTCGTGAAGAAAACCGTCTTAAGGGTATTGTTGTTAGTTTCCTCAGAGAGTGCGAGTGTAAGTGCGGGTGCATTCTGCTCGGGGAACCCGTCCTTCGCCCACTGCGCGAACATTGCCTTTTGACTCTCGTCCGCTGTCGGTAGTCCACCGATGGGCATGGTACCTGCTTGTATGCGAGCATTGACTCTAACGCCGGCCGCAAAGACATCCTCATAGGTCTTTAGCAACGGGGGCTGCGCGCCCCCGTGGCAACTTGCGGAGGCACATGATGCGTCAACGTAAGGTTTTATGTCGGTAATGTAGGTGAATGGAAAATCCTTCGCTTCTGGCTCGGCATCCTGGCTTTCAATGTCACTTGCGGAGGTGGTTCCTAAGGCGATCACCACATCTTGGTCGCAATTAGGGAAGAGAAATCCCGTCCCAACGGATTCCACAGGACGGGTCGTTACGGCGCTGCCGCTATAGGTACAGTCGCGAGGTGTTGTCTCGACAGAGTAGTGGGTTACACCGGCCTCGCTTAAGCTTTCCGGATCAGGAAGACCAAATGTTAACTCGATGGCGCCGAGGGGCGCAGAGTCCGCGTTATCGCTTTTGGAAGTATTATAGAGATTACTTCCGCCGCATGCTGTTCCAAAACAAACCAACACAATGAGGAATTTCATTTTCATCTTTTTTTCCTGGTTCTCTAGTTGTTTCTATTTTCCCTCTATCTACCGAAGAGCAAAACAAGCATCCAATTTCACCGGATCAGCTACCATGCACGTGGGCGTAATCAGGAAGTCTCCGCGTGTTGGAGCAATATAAGTGATTCCACGCTGAACCCGAACCGCTGCTTCACCGAAGAGATCGTTAAATTCCTCTCGCGTAATGACGCTGTTCGTTCCCAATGGACCCCAAATACCGACAAATGGCTCGCTTTGCAAAAGTTTGAGTACTTTATCTTCTTCAGCTCCTAGCTCGGCTGCGACTTGTGCGATTCCCATGTCCTTATAGAATTCGATCGTCGTCGCTTTTACCGGTTCTTCGACAGCGTTGATGCCAACGCCTGCTGACTGCATAGCCTTGAGGTAAATTACTGAATCTTTAGTAACGAGTTCGGAAAAATCTTCTCGGGAGGGATATAGTTTTTCGGCGAGTTCAATTTCATTGGCAGAAAAATTATTATTTTTAACGAAGTCTAGAATATCGTCAGCTTTGTCAAGAAGACCACGGCGATGGCAGTCCAAACACGAATTTCCGTTGACGACTGCTCCTAAGAAATTGGCCGGTCCATTGGTGTTCTTAACGATGTTGAGCGGTCCTTTGTCAATTCGCACCCCAAGATTGTTTGACAAATAAAATCCCAAGAAACCATTTGGAAGCTGAAAAATCATCTCTCCCCCGTCATGCGCAAACGCTTTAGGGTTGAGAGGTACTGGCAAATTAGCGGGGCCGAAGGGATTAGCAAAAATACTTGCGGTAGCGTCTGTTCTAGCGAAGTCGTAGCTTTGCCAAAAGAACCTTCCGTCCAAGGACTGTTGCCGTTCAATGACTCGGTTTTGAGAAGATACGCCCGACTTCTTAAATCCTGAACGGGCAACCCTAAGATTGGTAACGTTTGCCGCGAGATCTAACTTCATGCCTTGTGCGATGACGCTGATGCTTTCGCCGCCATTGAGAAGTTGATTGTAGACGGGCGACATCATCGCCGTTGCAACAAACCAGTCGGCCCGAAGGAGAAAGTTGTTCGTTCCAAGTTTTGCCTGGAGGTCTTTAAATCGAGCGTCAGAGGACGTTGTACTGTATGGGTAGACCTGATTTATGAGTGCGTCAAAGCTCGCCTCCTCCATTCCGATGTCTCTCATGTGAACTTTGTAGATCAATTGGTTTGGATCAATGGGAACAGGTTTTACGGTTTTGACGGCAACTGACACGCTGTTGATGACTTTTATGAAACCTTGCCTCAGTGCGGCAAGCTGCGCGGCCGACGCCCCCGATGCTTCGAAGGTATGCAAAGAGAAATAACGCGTGTCCGCGACATTCTCGTCGTCTTTTTCCAGATCATTTTGAATGAGCGTTAACACCGCATCCATGTCGAGGTTAACCCTCGTCTGTTCCTTTACTTTATATTCGACAATCCAGTCTTTAATTGTCTGAACCGCTTCGGGCGAGAGGGGTTTGGACGGAGGCATAACCCCGGCACTCGTCTGGTTCATTCTTTGATAGACCAGCGATTCCTCTGGATTGCCGGGAACAAGGTATTTCGTGCTGAGCACCATGTCGTCGGGATTTGTTACGCTCGCGAAACCGCCCTGAGCATTGACTGGATTATGGCAAGGGGAACAATTGGTATCAAGAATCGCCAAAGCCTGGCTTTGTAAGATTGAGAATGTGTCTACTTCCTCTCCCTCTTCTTCTGTCTCCTCCTTTGGGCTTTCCTTAGGTATCGCGGGAAGATCAGGTCTTTCCTCAAGATCCGCTACTGAGGGAGGAGACGCAGAAGGCGGCTTTTTGAGATGAGAGCCGGAGCAACCAAATATGAGAAAATTAATACCCATTACCATTAACCAAAAACGCGCCGCCGATTGCATTAACACTCCAGATGTAACCAGTTTTTTTTTCTTCGCTCACGGACGTAAGCGAGGTTAGCAAAGCTATCGGGTAATTTTTCGCCACATTGAACCATTGAGGTTTATGTCAAAAAAATTGGAGTCTTGAGTGTGGCCATTTTCAAAAGCGAGACTGAGTTGCATTTCAATTTTCGGGCAATTGAGATTAGCTCATGCAGAGTGAAACCGTGGATGTAACGGATAGGCAAGACCTGCCTAATCCCTTTTATCTCTTGGCCTTTATAATAAAAGAACAGACAAACTTGGAGTCCCTAGCATGGGAAAAAACTTGAAGCTTTCCGAAGGAATAATGGTTGCCCTTTGCCTAACATTCACGTCTTGCAAAATGCGAGACGGAGGCTCCAAAGCGATGGCAACGAGCGAGACTCCACCGAAGCTTGAATGTGAGAGCGGGGAGATGCCTATCTTCTTCGGGATGAAAGCCCAAGAAAATTTACCTCCTATTGAAACATTAGGCATTCCGCCTTCGGTATATACGGCTGATCGACCCAACACGTACGATAAAGAAATTAGCCCCAATAAAACTCTGAGACTCGACCTCTGCGTGGACGAAGTGAATGGCACAGCCCGTCTTGTAAGAATCGTCTCGAAAGACCGAATGTACGGCACTTACGAAAACAAGCAGAGCTCGGAGGTGAAGGGACTTGAGAGCCTTGCATTCGGCGGATCTTTCAAGGATTTAGACATAGCGGTAGAAATCGGCCCCGGAGAATTCGCCCCTGGCTCAACAAGCGGTGGAGTGATCAAAGGCTTTGAAAAAGTATCCTACTTTTACTATGGAGAAAAAGCTGACGGAAAGTGGAGGCCATACATAAACGAAATTCAAGCTGGAATCTGGGAAATGGGCGACCCCTTTGCAAATGCGGTTTGCACGGCTGGCGAGGCCTACGGAAAAAGCCAGTTCCAACTAGGTACGGCAACTATCGCAACCGAATATTGTCACCACGCGACCTCCACCGGAACGACATCCTACCGGGTCATCCATCTTGACGTTAAAGACTCTGATCCGCAATTAGCGTCTGCAGATCGAGAAACTGTAATGTCAGGTGCCGAAGAAATTTCGAAGGTGTTAACTCAAAAAATCACCCATCATAATCTCTGCGACTCGTTACATCTTAAACTTCCGAATAGAGAATATTGGGCGACTTCAGGAGAGTTTCAAATTGGAAATGCCGGGCAGTGCAACGGCTCAAACATCGTCGAAGGAGCGCCGGTTCCGCCTGAGGGGGAGGCCTTTAAGCACATCATGTACAAGGTCAGGTACAACGACGGGGACATTAGGGAAGGAGAGACCGCGAACTGCAGAAGCTTCATCTTCGGTTGTCAATAAATCAACACTTGAGCGCCGAAGGCGCGCTAGAGATTCCACCCAGCCTCGCCCAACTCAACAACAAGCGCAAACTGACGAGCCGCCATTGGCCTAACAATTGCTTTGACTGTTCCTAGCAGGTTTCTGCAAGGAGGAACAGAATATGAAATTGCAGTTTGTGGCAAAAATGCTTTTTGCTGTCTGTACAGCGCTACTTGTGAGCGGCTCGAGCTTTGGCCAAAATCAAATGGCGAAAAGAGCCGAACCTGAAGGCAAGTTCGGGGTAGGTGCTTCCATCGGGCAAAAATCCGGCTTGTCGCTTTTCTACGGCATCTCTGAAAGTGATTTTGTGCAAAGTACCGTTTCTTTCGACAATGATGGCGATTCAGGTGTTTTTGTAGATTATGCGCTTGCCTTTCCTGAACGCATGAAGGGATATTTCACCCCTTATGTGGGACTGGGTGCACTTGTCCACGATAGCGACTACGATACACAGTTTGAAAACGACGAAGAATATGAGGGGCAAACCTTTGTAGCTGCAAGATTGCCTATTGGCGTTAGATATGACGGATTCCCGATTCAGTTGGCGTTGGAAGCTGCGCCCGCCTTGACCCTTATCCCGGTAAGGTTTGGATACGTTCAAGCAGCGTTTACAGCCCGGGTGCTCATGTAAGGGCGGCTAGAGTTTTTTTCCGTCCACTTGTTTGACGGTTAATTTATCAAGTTCGATGCCCTCAACGCATCGGACATTGATTGCGTACGTTGCCTCGCCGTTGGGCGCGGTACCTTGACCAAAGGACCCGACACCACAGTTCTTGCAGAATTTGTGATGTACAACCTTCTTGTTGAATTGATAGTCGGATAGTACGTCAGCGCCTTTAAGCAACTTGAATTTTGCTGCTGGCACAAAGGTGAGTAGGTATCCTCGCTTTGAACAAATCGAGCAATTGCAAGACATTACCTTTTCGATTTCGGCTTCGATTTCAAATGAAACTTTACCGCAATGGCAACCGCCGGTGTACTTTTGCATTTTTTTCTCCAAAATTTGAGATGTTTCGCTTCGCTCAACATGACGGGATCCTTCTGACGTTCACCTCGTCTTTCTGACCGTCGCATCGTCATCCTGAGCCGAAGGCGAAGGATCTCATCCTTCAATTCGCATGCATCCAAGCCGGAAGCGATTCAACCTCAGACAGCCACCGTTTTACGTTTGGATATTTTAGAACGTCCTCAGCGATCTGAGAACGCTCACGCGGCGTTTTCGCCAAAGTGGCGCAAATAGCATAGTCGGCAACCGTTAATTTAGAACCGCAAATATATTTTGATTGAGCTAACACGCCGTCGAGTACACCGACAAAGCGGTTGAGGTCTGTAAGTCCCTCTTCTATGCGAGCTTGGTCAGGTGTACCTCGGTTGAGCAATCCTTTATAGACTCTTTCCCATGTGATTTTGCCCGTAGCTATAGAGAGATGCGCTGATTGCCAGAACAGCCATTGGTCTACTTGAGCTCGTCCCTCGGCGTCCTGAGGCAAAAGCGGTGAGTTATGCTTGGCTGCGATGTAGCACAAAATAGCGTTTGATTCGAAAAGCTTCACTTTGCCGTCAACCATGGCGGGGATTTTTCCGTTGGGGTTAATCGCCAAAAAATCAGGTTTTTGTCCTTCCCCTTTCATGAGGTCGACGGGCACGATTTCCAATGTGACGTCGCAATCACGTGCGATAGCATGGATCTTGCGAGAGTTAGAGTTGGTTGGGTTATCGTAAAGCTTGATCATAGTGCATTCCTCGTACTTTGGTTTGGCAAAAGGGAATAGCATCGTATCACGGCTCAATTCTTCTGCCTACGCCAATAAGATGGCTCTTGAGCAGCAATAAACGCGCTGGCGATAGCCTGATCTTTTGGATGCAAGAGACCAATGTAGGAGACGCACTCTATATGGCAGAGTATCGTTAGAATAAATGCGAGCGAGAGGACTTGAACCTCCATGCCCGTACGGGCACCGGCTTCTGAGACCGGCTTGTCTACCAATTCCAACACGCTCGCGTTGGTCTACTGAGGACCTTGGAGTATCAAATTGGTGAAGGGAAGCGCAAGCACCTTTAGTAACATTTTTGCAAAAGTAGACCAGTTTGTCCCATTACTGAATTTTGCTGTTCCTAAATATATCGGAAAATCTAGTTAGTTAGAACTTGGAGAACTTTGGCCTCCTCTTTGCACATTGGCTCGGTGCATATGTGTATTTTTCAAAGATCATGCAAAGGAGGATCAAAATGTTTAATGTAAAGGGACTCTGCTTGGGCTTGGGTATTCTAGTTGTAAGTTGTTCGCAGCAACCGTCAACATCGTCGGTGAGCGCTCGCTCGGAGAACGAGGAACGTGCTCTCGAGCTTTTTAAGCAAAGCAGCAAAGTCCAAACGGCAAGGGAAGAGTTTCTTCAAACACTTAGCGACGAATTAGACCTTAGGTCAAAGGGTTACGAAGTCACCATAGCTCACAACGAAGTTATTCCTGAAGACTCCGAAATCACTTATCTCGTGACTGAAACGTTCACCTACACCTACGATGACGACAATGCAAAGGTTCTGACACAGTTTTCTGCCCTTGTTTCATGGGACGATGAGGATGAATCAATTCGAGTCGTGTCTTTGAAAAATCCCCCTTACTCGTCTCCCTCGATGGAACAAGAGAATGCAGTCAGTGGTATTCGCAATCTTGAAGAGAGAGCAGTGCGGCTGTTCCAGATCTTGAAAATCAAAGATAAGTTTAGAGAGTTGTATACCGGAACAATCAGCAGTCCCTTGAAATTCGGCGACATCACAACCCAACTCATCCGCAACTACGATAGCGAAGAGGACGACGATATTACTTATCTCGTTACGCAAAAGGTAAAATTCACGGGAGTAGACGATTACAAAATGACGGAAAAAATCGCAGCTACGATCAACATGGACGACGAAGACACTCAATATAGTGCCTTCATTCTCAGTCAGACGAAGTAAAGAGAGTTCAACTCGGTAAAGGCCCGCTCTATGAGCAGGCCTTTATTCATCACGGGAAATCTTTCGGGGAGCCGAGGCATTTAGCTCAGTCTAAAGAAGTCGGAGACCTACTGAACCTTAATTCGAAACTTTCCTATGCGCCTGAGCGAGCCCGGGATGGGCTTTTGCATCCCTTGCGCACACGCCCGCAAGATACTCGGATTCAGTCTTTCGTCCCAACCTGACGTCGCAGGCCATGGAGTTTTCGTTTTCGCCGGTTTCATCGACGAGGCGCAGGCATTCTTCAAAAGATTTTTCGTAGGGTTTCGCCCACGGACCCCACAGGCCGTCGGCGCAGTGGTAAGCTTCGTCAAAGTATTGCTTGAGAGTGGGATAGTGATTGAGGGTTTCACGATTCTTTGCCAGGCGCTTCTCGCCGCAAAGGGTGTTGACGGCAACGTTGAACAGCCACTTTTGTCGAATGCGGTTTTCAACCTCCATATCGAAGGTAAAGCCGAAAGCTTGATTGTCTCGAACAATTGTTGATTCTATCTCGGTAGCTGGTGCGTTATCGCCAAAAGGTCCCCAGAAGATGCCGCCTTTTTCGGTAAATCGGCGAATTCCGTCGTCGGGAATTTTAGCTCCGAAAGTCGCCATTCCCTGCCTTATCACCGCTTTTGGAAAGCGAGCTTTCAGCTCGTCGAGTTCTTCGCGTACGTAGCCGTTGCACAGGGAAATGATCGGTGCTCCGTCTTTTACCACAATACTGAAGTCTCTTAAAACGAGCGGGATTTGATAGGCCTTCACGGCGAGAAAAATTACGTCCGCTTGAATTGGCAACTTTGGGGGCAAGGGAAATTTCGTCAACCCTTCCTTGCCAAACCGGATGTACGGGACATCATGGGAGAGCAATCCTTTTGATCCGACGAAATAGATGGATCCGGGGAATTTTTCCGCCATGGATACGCCAACGAGTGAACCAATATTTCCATTGCCTATGACGACAGCAACTTTATTCATATAGTCTCCAAGACATGAGCGTTAATTGGGATACGGCCAGCATTCTAGCTAAAATTTCGCCCCGAGTCCACCTTACCCTCGCGCCTTCAAGTTAAGAACGTTAATGGCCGCCTGTAACTGCACGTCTTCCTTAAGACGCTCCTCTATAGAGGGCTGGCTTTGGAGCTTGCGAATAAGCTCTTCCGGGAGTTCTACAGTGATATCGGCGGGTAAGCCCTTTCCCGCTAAGTCAACCCCGCTCGCAGGGACAAAAGTAGACGTGGTGTATTTGATCGCATACTTATTGGGTAGTTCGTCGACTTTCTGGGCGCTCCATTTGCCGAAGGTCTTGGTGCCGATAGTTGTGGCGCCCGCGCTGGTTTTCAGTGCGGCCGCCATGATCTCAGCCCCGGATTTCGTTGCCCCGTTCATTAAAACAGCAATGGAAACGTCGTCAATTATTGGGCCAGCAGAGGATTTTATCTTTTCTACGGGTTTATCTCTTGTCGTCACGCTGACAATCAATTGATCTTTTGGAATAAGCAAATTGACGCTTTCGATGGTTCGTTCGAAGACGCCGCCTTCGTTGCCGCGAAGGTCCACAATCAATTTCTTAACGCCCTTTGACTTCAATGATCGCAGGTTTTTTTCAAGAAGAGAAGGCGTTGAGCCGACGAAGGAATGGATTGTGAGAAGCGCCGTGTCTCGATTAACCATCTTGGAATTAACGGTTTCCCAGACGAGGCCCTCTCTCTTTAGTCTTTTGATCAAGACTTTGTCGTCATGGAGGATGGTAAGTTTAACTTCGCTGCCCGACTTGCCACGAATGGCGTACACGATGTCTCTGAGCTGCTTACCGCGAAAATTTTCGCCGTCTATTTTTAATATTTGGTCGCCTCTAACGATACCCGACTCTGCGCTCGGCGTTCCAGGAATCACACCGAGAACGTTCGCGTATCCGGTTGTTTCGTTGAAATCTATTTCGACGCCAATTCCCACAATCTTGCCGTCAATGTCGGCCTGAAGCTCCGAATATTCTGCTGGAGTCATGAGTTTGTTCCATTCGGCCATGGCGGGATCCACATTTGACACCATTCCCTGGACCGCTGCTCGGTAGAGATCTTCTTCCGTTAGGCCTTTTTCTATGTACTTCTCAAGAAGGGTCTTTTTCACTTTCTCAAACGCTGCCTCTCCTTTGGGAAAACTCTCGCGAGGCTTGCTCCGCCAATTGGAAAAATCGTTGGCATCTGCGAAGGAAACCGAACCAAGGACTAGAATGGAAAGTGTCATGCCCAGTGCGCAGAACTTCGGGTTTTTGAACAATAGATGCATAACATACTCCTATAAAGTGTTGATATGGTCAGGGATGGTACCGCCCGAATCGATAATTCCGTCGATGCTCGTGACAGCATGTGATGATCGCTCAGAAGAAGGTGCCTCAACGGTTTTGTGAGGTCGTAGAAATGTTCCAAGTAAGATGACAACAGCCGCCGCAAATCCGACGACTAATCTACCGGGGGTCAAGGAGCGAAGCAGCGACGAGCGAGATTTTGCAAACAGTCTTCTGCGGGCATCTCTTTGAATCTCACGTCGCTTTTGTGGGGAAGGTTGCAGGTTAGAGAGTCTGCCGACATCGATATCTCGTTTGAGTTCGATGAAAGTTGCCAGACATGAACGACACGCTAGTAAATGTTGTTCTAAAGGTTGGCGTGCAGTAGGGGGGATGCAGCCGAAGAAGTATTCGGTAAGGTGTTCGATACCTATTTCGCAGTCCATCTTGTCATTTCCTTTCGTAGTTGCCTGACGAGGGCATTGATTCGAGACTTGACCGAACCTACAGGTAGTCCCAAAATTTGCGCCGTTTCTTCATAGGTCTTTCCGTTTTTCCTGAGTTCGTAAACTTGACGAAGCGGAAGGCTTAACTGCTCGCTTGCCTTAGCCAAGAGGTGTGCCTGCTCTTGATATTCAAGAGGCTGTTCGGCACTTTCGGCGTGGGGTTCAACAACTCTCAACTGATTCTTGGCCGCATCAAATCTTCTATGCGTTCGCAATTTGTTCAGAGACCTATGCAAGGCGACTTTATAGATCCAGGCCGCAAATCCTCCTCTTTCGAATCGGCAGTCGGGCTCTTTGAGGACGGCTAGCATAACGTCATGAAAAACGTCTTCGGCGTCTTGGCGGTTCCCAATCCTCCGCATGATAAACCCGAACAAGGGGCGTTCATAGCGGGCGTAAAGTTCCCGAAATGCCGTATGGGAACCATCTTGAGCGGCGTTGTACAGTATCTCGTCCGAAAGCATTTTGCCTCTGCTTGCAGGTCTCATAGAGTAAAGCACCGCTCCTTAGAAAATGTTCGCTTTCGCAGAAAAAAAATCTAAGGTGCAGTCTAGGGCCCTAAGAATATAGCGTTAAGGCCCCTCAATCTATTGAAATTTATTGTCTTTTATTCTAAAGGTATCCGGGTACCAAAAAACGGAAGATTCCATGCAAAACCAATTCGAAGCAAGCAAGTATGTCAATATAGAAGAACGTCTCGATCAGGCGAGAATCAAGACCTGGGAAGCCGTCGATAGAATAGCGGCACAATACAAACCGGGTATTGATGAAAAGGAAGCAATCCGAATTGCGCAAAGGACGCTCGCCGAAATGGGATCGAGAAAATTCTGGCACAAGTGCCACGTGCGATTTGGTGAAGGTACGACGAAGAGTTTCAATGATCCCTATACTGACAATATTTTGAAGCCAGATGACATTTTCTATATCGACCTGGGGCCGATCTGGGAATCGATCGAAGGTGACGCTGGGAGAACGTTTGTCGTAGGCGACAATCCCATTTACAAGAAGGCTGAAAAAGACGTACGAACATTGTTTGATCTTGTCAGCCATCACTGGCGAGCGCATGGGATATCAGGGAAGGAGCTGTACAAATTCGCTGGCGAAGAGGCCGAGAAACTTGGTTGGGTTCTAGCGCCAAGTTATGTTCGTGGTCATAGACTTAGCGAATTTCCCCACTCACTCTACACGGAGGCGACGTTGGAGGAATTGGATTTCCGTCCCGCTTCCAAGCGCTGGGTTTTAGAGGTTCATATTTGTGATCCGACGATGAAGTTCGGGGCGTTTTACGAAGATATTCTCACTTAGAAATTGAAATGGTTCGTCAGAACCAAAAGATCGTCCGTCTCGTTGATAACTCGCCGAGAGACGCCGTATCGCAACTCCAGTCCGTAACCAAAGTTTCTTAGGTTTTTAAACGCTTGTTTGCCGGATTTCGTTTTGGTGAATTCCGGCCAAGCGGGCGCGGGACCTTCGAACTGTTTTGCGGCTTGGTATCCGTTGCCTTCAATGTAAGCCTTTTCAGGATCGATACCCGCTTGCTGCGCAAGGGTTGTCAAAGTTTGCTCAGAAGTATGGCAACTCACGCAAGATGTGTCGACAGCATTCATGGGAACGGGAAGGCCATTGCGACTCAATTGTGAAACGATACGTGGATTGAGGATTTCACTGGCTACCTTATAGGAACCTGAAATCGTGTGCGGAAGTGTTTGGCCTTGTCCTTCTTGAAAGTACTTGGCAACGTGGTGAAAGTCGGTTGTGAAGTTTGCTGTTGCATCGCTATCAAATGGGAAGGTATTTGCCTCTAACAGATTGGTGTTAAAGTTTTCCCCCGCCGAAGCGACCCAGCGTCCGTTCCGTTGATTGCCTGACCCAAACGACCAATGAGCGGGTCCGTCGGAGGTACCCATCCAGGTTATGTTTACTAGGTTCTCGTAAGTTGCGAAGCCCTCGATGAGGGATCTAAATTCCTTTGATACGGGTCCGTCGCATGTGTTCATCTCAGCGCTTAATCCGTAATGAGGTTGAAGCAGCCTTTCATTCGCTTCGAGATTCCAGTTGGGGTTCTCCTGACGAGAGACTCTAGCCATTTGCTTCAACTTGGCGTAGAACGGCTTCCAATCCTTCGGCGCCCGAAAAATCAGATGAAAGGAAAAGTCTTTAACCAAAAGCTTTGCATTATTGTCGACACATTTCTCCGAGGTGCCTCCTGCGCACAGCACTGGTTGTGCCACCATTCGGACTTCCCCCATGCAAGAGTCGGAGAGAGAAGGCTCATCCTGCAAATCCGGAATCTGTGCGCGATTCGAGCACACGTCAAAGCGCAAACCTACTATGCGCCAACTCTCATACTGGCAGATTTGATAGTCCTTATGACGCGATAACGCGATCGGCAAATGATCGACGTGATCGGCAACGGTTGCGGCACTTACGTCGAATTTGAGCAACGTCGCGAAAGGATCCATGGTCAGCTGTCTGATATTTTGATCTTTTGTCAAATGGGTACACATATCCAACAAATCTCGTTGGGCGTCGTCGTCTGTTCCTTCGCCGGATTGGATCTTTGCTACCTTTGCTTCGAAGTCAGGGTTCGAAACCGCAGGCTTGTTCTTTTGTTTCCGGATGAATTTTCCGGCGTTTTGGGGAGTTTCGATGTAGATAGCCGTCGCCAGCTTCAAAAACTCTCGTCTGGGAATGATGGGTTTGGTGCCGTTCAGGTCAAGCCCAGGCGCATTACAAATACCGTTGGAGTCGCCTAGTTTTAGTGGCACGAGGATAGAGAGATCACTCGCACTTAGTTGCACTTGCGAGGCATCGCCTTCATTCTTTGACGAAGAACCTGTGGCTTTGGTTTTGCAACTCGACAACAAGAGCATACAGACTATCGCGCCAATTTTCATAAGCCACCGAAAGAAAAAGTTGTTTACGTTTGCCATAATTTTCCTTCCTTAAAGAATGAAGTGCAAGAATTTTGTTTTTTGGCGAAAATCCAAAGCCTACGACACCTGATGGAACTTGGAAACCAGAGGTAGTTCAACGCCATAAACCAGGACCTGCTGGATTTCCGGGAAATCCCGCACCTGCTTGCCACCACCCTGAGTGGAGATCGAATCAAGGTCAACCGCTATAGAATCCCTTATGTCTTCGAATTCCGGGGATATGACGGCATAAGAATGGCGTGACGATTCGTCCCTTTGCAATAGTTTAGTATAGCTTTCAAGTCGGGCACATCGAATGATAACTTCGCCGTCCAAGTCTTGCTCTTGCCTCGTTGATTGATCTCCTCTGACAATAACATTCACCTTGCCATAGCTCAGTCCCGCGCCAAGCCTCATGTCGAGGTCGATGCCGTATTTTTGTCGTAATGACTCCAGGTGATTCGCTATGAGATCAAAAACTTTGAGCGAGCTTGTGAGCAAAGATGCTTTGCGCCGAGCCTCGCTTTCTTCTATCTCTGTCCTGTTAAATTCTTCGATATCTGATAAGTCGTCGCTTGAGTCCATGATGCCAAATGAAGCCATGTGACCATCGCCGTTCGTCTTATGAATGTGGCCCATATGCGTACCGATCACTTTGGCGAAGTACGAATGATATTCATGCATAAATTCCGTCGTGATGTCTTTGGAATATTGGCGGGTGAAAAGAGTGAATCCACGAATGTCTGCAAAGAGAATAAGACCGCTTGCTTCCCTTGCTTCGAGAAGATCCATGCGATTCTCGTAGATAGCTCTTGTTACATCTGCGCCAAGGAATGGTTTGACTGTCATTTTTATTTGAGCGTCTAGCATTGCGACTTGCCGACGGAGTTTGTGAATATTTAATGCCGCGATACACGACGCGCCGTTAAACAACAGCATGTCATTGAGAAAGGTTTTGAGTAAGACGATGCTATCCGCCCGGTAAAGCATATACGCGATCGGCACGAGAAAAGTGAAGAGGAGGGTCCCATAAACCGCAAACAAGATTTTCTTCGGCGGCGAAATGACCATAACCATCATGGCGATGACGAAGATATTAGCTCCGTGGACATAGAGAAACAGGCCCGTGTCGCCTGACCAGATGATGGGCCATGCGTGAATGAAGCACGCTGTCACAAATAGCGCGGGCATAACAACGGCAGCAACCCGTGCTTTAACCTTGGTATTCTTTTTGCTTTTCCAGAGGTAAGTCGACAAGAGGGCAAACGGTATGCCGTTTAATAGAAATCGTGGCCAGGTATTTTCCGCTAAGGTCAATTGGGGACGGAAAAGTTGGAGAAATTCTAGGCTGCTGTAACCGTACAAGGTGAAGCCGACAGAAAAAAGCATGCAAAGAAACGCCGCTCGACTGCAGACGCCTTCCAAAAGGGTCGCATCAATCTTTTCTTTGTCTAGATCCGAAAACTCCATGACTCGCCTCACAAAGAAGAGTATGCATTCTTCAAATCCTCTAAATGATCAGAAATCCTCTTTTTCTCTTCGCTAAGCACGGCAAACAAATCGGTTTCTGAACTGATAATCGCTCCCGCAGGAATGCACGCTCCCGCCGGAACCTTGACGCCGTTTCCGATCCTCGCTCTCAGGCCGACGTATGCGCGCGTTCCAATTTCAGCACCGACACCGACAACAACACCGTGGTTGAGCAAAGCGCCTGGCTTAACAGAAGCGTTTTCCTGAATCCGACATCTCACGCCCAAAGTTGCGCTCACGCCCACGTCCGCATTTTTTTGCAACTTACAACCGGGAGCAAGAACTCCCAGGTGTCCCAGTAGGGCTTTAGTGGCCACAGTGATCTTGTCTACGAAAATCGAGTTGTCAGGTAGACACATATTCGTTCCAAGCGTTGCGCGATTTGAAAGATAAGCTCCTGCACCGAAATCAAGGACGGGTAGATCCCTGATCCAGGTATCGGGATAGATGGTGAATGAAAGGCTTGATCCCCTGTATCCAAACAGTTTAAACAAAACTTTCTTCAAAAGCGGGATGGCGAGCAGCATGGCGTAAATGGGCTTGAAATAAAACACCTGCGTCCAACAAACCCCGTAGACGCGTCGCCAAAAATAGATTTTGTGAAAATTTTCACGAGGAAATCGACCAGGGATGATTTTGCGGTGCGAGACCCTACTCAGGCACCCTGCCACCAACATGAAGAGAGTGCAGTATACAATGGGCGCAAAAACAATGGCTCCCACGATGGCCGTATCGCCAAAATTTCTAACCTCAAGGATTAATGATGCGACTGCTGCCAAAGGCAAACCCCATATCAGCAAGACGAGAATGCCGGGCAAGGAGTTCATCATCGCAGGTAGCCTCCGTCACCGGATGCTTTTTTTTCAGAAGCATCAGGAAAGATCATCGAGATCAAGTGCGAAACGTCGGCATGCCGGAGCGTCAACGGTCCGTCATAACTCCTGTCGATCAACTCCGCATCGACGAATGGGTATTGGCAAAATGCCGATATTGTAAATGCGTCGTTAAACGGCAGTTCGTTGCTTTTAATAAGGTCCGCAATATGGTCTTCAATTTTAGGGATAATGTATTTGTTGGAGTTGGATTGCAACAAGAGCGCGCGCAAGGGCTGGAAATCCCCCAGGTAGAATCTCTGTTGCTGTCTTTCTTGCAGCAATAGTGAGCCGACTGCGAAGAGATCCAATGTCGCGAGCTTATAGGGAGAGATTTGGCTTGTGAGAACACTTAGTCTCGATATTTCCAAATGTGCTATAGGTGCTATCTGCTGCAGTCTGTGCAATGTTGATTGGTCGATAGGTTGCATTGCGACGAGAAAAGGTATTGGCGGAAAATCGCGAATGACGTCAGGGCAATTAATATCGCTTAAATTGCTCTCATTATCGTCTTGATGTCGACGCTCTTGCACTTGGCTTAACTTCGCCACGGTTTCCCCTTTTCCAATCGTGAGTGTCGAGACTAATTCATGAACAGTTATCGGCACTTCAAACGCATTACTTGACGATACTGAAGGGGAAGATTTTAAGCGATTGCCGCTCTTCGTCAATGATTTAATTGATATTATTGTTATTTTTTTGATGTTTGTTGAAATCGAATTTATATGGTCATGCTGGCCCAGAGGGGGCGACAATCACTTCGGAGCCGATGTCCAGCATGTCATACACCGTTAAAACATCGGCATTGCTCATCCTGATACATCCTACGGAAACTGGGGTTCCGAGCTTGTCCTCGTGGTTCGTACCATGGATATAGACAAGGCGTTCCCTGGTGTTGGCGTTCTTCGGCTCTGCGCCCTCAAGCCATAGAATGCGCGTAAGAATGAGATCATCCACACTTCTGCATAGGGGATTGTCAGGGTCGAGACTCCAAACCTCGCCCGTCGCTCGACGAAATTTGAACACCGCGCCTACAGGGTGGCCGTCGCCGATCTTCTCTGCAACCTTCAGGGCGCCGTCCGGAGTGCAATATGATCCGATTTGGCATCCGATGCCGTTCTTCGCCGTGGAAATCTTAAAAGTTTTTAAGACAACATCGTTTACCATTAACTCTGCGGTTTGCCGATCGACATAGACAACAAGTTTGTTCATCGGTATGCGCTCTCGCTAGGAATGCACCTGTCCACCATAAGGAAGGGTAGTTTATCTGTTTGAAAAAAGCATCGAGTAATCTGGACGGAAAATCGGATTGACGAAATTGGATTCCCAAAATTATGAAACTAGAGGACAATGTTTGGGCATAGAGAAAAAGGGTAAACTATGAAAAATACCGCAATGCTTAAGTTTATACCACTTGTAGCCGTCGTCCTCATTACTTTATCTAAAAACTTGCCGCGTCGCGGAAGTAGGACACAGACGACGGCAGCGTCCATGCCTCACAGCATCGAGGGAACAGTGGTTCGCACGCTCAGAGACTCGAGGTTGTATTATGTCTTGATTGAGAACTCCGAGGGGAAGTATTGGGTGGCTTCGACCCGGGAAGCGACGCCAGAAGTGGGCACTCAATATACTGTGAACGTGGAACGAAAAGTGGAAGCCTTTGACAGCAAGGAACTGGGGATGGCATTTGATAAGGTCTTTTTCAGTCAGGAGAGTTAGATCCCCGAAGATCCTTCGGGCCCTCTTTTCGCAGTCTTGATCTGGTCTTTCATTTGCGCCGCTGCAAGCGCGTATCCGCCGTCAGCACCGTCTATAAAATGAATATGCTTGTTGTTCGATGCAGATTTTACGAGACAAGTCATAAGGGCTTCCTCAGAACGGTGAATTCCAAAGTGCACCTGGCCCTCGGAAGCCATCTTGTTGAGGAGTTCCTCGATTGCCGCTTCTTGCTGGCTGGTGCAATCGATGACCATCCGCAACGTATCGTCGAACTTTTGAAAATCGCTGTTGGTGAGGATTTCGGATTTGTAGGTTTTGGGTTTGAAATCACCCATCGGCACGTTGAAGGTAAGCAATACCTTCGAAGCGAACGTTCGCAGCAAGGTGATTAGCCATTGGAACGCCGCTGTTGATGACCCTTTTTGCAACCTGACTTCCGCCCCTATGGAAGAAGGGGACCATTTCCATTTCAGCTGCGCTGCGGAGACCGGGCGCGCGGATAGGAAATTTCCGTTCAAGATGGCTTTTAATTCTGCGAGAACCAGTCCCAGGGTTGCATCGGAATTTAGATTTTCAGTAGGTTTTATAAGGACGGCAAGAATTTTCCCTTTGTTTGATTTTAGGGGACTGAGGCGACAGGATAGGCCTTCCAGATGAGGGGGGCTTCCTGCGTCGCCAGCATTGAATATCTGCGCGCCCTCGGGCTGACCGCGTTTGATCATTTCTTCAGCGAGCGTCAGACCGCCGCCTTTCATCTGGGCAGTATAGTTGCCGGGGCTCAGCTCGTACTTGCTCACCCAAATCTCCGCGCCGAATTTGCTTAAAGTCGATACCGGGACGATGCCGACTCTCAACTCCAATCCAAATTCCGATTTGGAGAGAGCCTGAAGACCTAGGAGCTCGTTTTGAATCGCCCTAAGACTTTCTTCGGGTACGAGAAGAGTGGCGCCGTCGCCGCCGAAAACAAAAGGCAAATCGTAAGTGCCAAGAGTATTTAGGACACAGCAAACGGATGCGGCCCCTATGAGGTTGACCTCTTTATATCGCCCGGATTGAATCGCCTTTGTTGAACCCCGGACGTCTGTGAGGACGACGTGCCAGGAGTCCGGGGCGCGTGCGAAATTAGTATGGTCGACCAGCTTTGAAAAATCCGTAAACGGACGAAGCTTTTGGTAAAATAATTGATCGGAAGACATAACCCTTAGTTTTGTCGATGCTGCAATCGAAGTCAAGAAAGGCTTGATCTAAATTTAGCCTATTACGCTTTCACCATCATACCCTCAACATAGGACAGACGGCGTCGAAATCCCAACTTCTCGTAGCAACGAATGGCGGCGGCATTGTCTGCTTTGACGTTCAGACCAATATTTTTATAAGTGCCGACCAGGTTTCGCACTAGGCTTCTGGTCGTCGCCGACGCATACCCTCTACCGCGGTGAAGAGGCTCTGTCGCTATGTTGCCAATTGCGGCGACGCTTTGCTTTTTCGACGCAGCATGGACGCCAGCCGCGCTAACAATCCTGCCGTTTTGCCAAATGACATGATGAGGGCTGAAGTCGAGCATATAAGGCGCAAAAGATCGTTCTTCGTTGTCGTCCCCATAGGCCCGTTCGCTGTAAAACTCCCTCAAGATTTGAAAGTCCGATTCTAGTTCGACCTTTGCTTCGCTGGGTGAATCCAGGGACGGCTTTTCCAGGACCATCTTGAAGAAGTCTCCTTCGCAGTCAAATCTATATTGTCCAAGAACGTCGAGAACTCCGTTGCCAAAATGAGCGAAAAACACCTCAGG
The DNA here is from genome assembly GCA_050251195.1 of Oligoflexales bacterium. GTDB lineage: Bacteria > Bdellovibrionota_B > Oligoflexia > Oligoflexales > Oligoflexaceae > JBFWNG01. Next base: position 148,693 of record JBFWNG010000008.1, on the reverse strand, counting down.
CAATTCGGAAGCATATGCCTTCAATAATTGCCGCATAGCATTGTCGCCTGGTTCGCAAATACCGTAAACGATGGGGGTTTTGAGATTTGCAAGGAGCAGCAGGACGGCTGTTACTTTGCCTTCTTCCTGAGCTACTATCCACCGCGTGTCGTCCCAAAACGGTTCGTCAAGGTCGGCAAGGGCGTAGAGATGCACGTCGGTATTCTCGCGAAAGTATCGCTCGAGCATTTGTCGATCTCTTGTTTCAAAGATCTTCAAGATAACCCCTGTTTCGTTTAGCTCTTTGCAATAGCATACAAGTTGAGGTGGAGCGATAAAAAGAGTACAATTTTCTACAAGACACCCTTCAAATTTCTAATTACGGAGCCTCGGATGAGTAAGATTTTTGCTACGGCCTTGCTAATTCTTTGCTATGGGACCGCTCACGGGAGTATACTTCCGCCCAACAATCTGGACCAACAAGACAATCTATATTCGTTAGACGCCAATATCGACGAACCGAGATTTAACGCCATAATCGACGAAGTTATCGAAAGCTACAGAACTATCGTGGAATCATACGGAATAGAACTAACTGTAAATAAGCTCTGGACCAATAGTACGGTGAATGCAAGCGCCGAGCAGCGTTCAGATACTTGGATTGTTAACATGTATGGAGGCTTAGCTCGACGTCCAGAGGTAACTCCCGACGGATTTTCCTTGGTCGTTTGCCACGAAATTGGACATCATTTGGCGGGATATCCATTGAAGGGAGATACTTGGGCGGCCAACGAGGGCCAAGCCGACTATTTTGCCACGCAGTCTTGCGCACATAAGATCTGGGGTAACCAGCTTGAAGAAAATGCTAAGTACAGAGACCTCGTAGAGCCGCTCGCGAAACAAAAATGTGATGAAATTTGGAACAACGAAGCTGCTCAGAACCTTTGCTACCGAACTGCGACGGCGGGATTGTCGCTCGCAACATTGTTGAGCGTCACTTTGGGGCAACCCGTTCCCAAATTCGAGACGCCGGACCTCACCGAGGTTGCCAAAACAAACAACAACCATCCCAAAGGGCAATGCCGACTTGATACCTACCTCCAGGGAGCACTGTGCACGATCAGATTTGACGAAACGAATATTCCCGGCAAGAAACACGAGAAAGGGCAAAATTCGGCTGCGGCCGAGTGGGAAGCATCGAAGGTGTCATGCACGTCCGCCGCTCTTTTCGATCTCGGAGTGCGACCGCGTTGTTGGTTTAAGCCCAAAGTTGATCTGTTGGTTGATTCCGGTCCTGGCGCTTGGACAGCAATTTCCGGTGACGGAGATGACATGATTGAGCCGGGCGAAAGTTGGACGCTCTTCCCAAAAATAAAGAACGATAGTCAAAGAGATTTCTCCAATGTGAACGTCAAAGTTGTTTCGTCAAATCCAGATTTGACTGTCACCGGCGATGAAATCATCGTAAACAATGCACGAGCCGGTGAAGAAAAGATAACGGATGGCTCCGTGCTGGTTGCGGTAGGCGAGCAGGCAGAGTGCGGAGAAATGATTTCATATAAGATATCGGCCAGCGTGAATGGCAAAGAGAACATAACGTCTCATCTCCTGGACTTGGGCCGAAGAGTCGACTCCCAAACTTTCGAGCAAAATCCGGAAGTGAGCCTTCCAGAATACCAAACTGTCTCGAACGAAATTTCCATTCCAGACTCAACTCCACTTAAGCGATTGAACGTTTCCCTTAATATTGAAACGATCTACTCCCAAACCTATTCAGTAAGCATCGAATCGCCTTCAGGAGAAAGTCACATTATTCAAGATCGCAAAACGACGGACGGCGGCTGGATAAGGGGAACGTTTGCTTTCCCGTCCAAGGATACCGATGCTAAGGGTGTGTGGAAACTGGTTGTCAAGAACCACGGGGAGTTTCGAGGAAAACTGCACAACTGGAGTATAAAGTTTTCCGATTATATTTGCGACACTTCAAACTAATATCGACTGCAATAATTGAATGCTCTGGGAGGCTCCTGCCCAGAGCATTTTCTTTTTAAGACGATTTTTTGGTAATGGTTTCCGCCTCGGTGAGATACGATTCAATCAACATGTCGACTACTTCGCTCGGTGTCTTGCCATGGTCCTTACAGTGGTCCATGAACCTTTTGTAACGGCGTGCGCTGACGTATATGGTGTGCTTTTCCCGCGTGACCTTTTCAGGCTTCGGTTTGTTCATCACCTCTTCAGCGATCTTTTTTATGGGATTTGTCACCACCGCCTCCTTGCTCGGGAAAAATAGAAACGTGTAACTTCCTGTTTTTACATTGCTTCCCAATGGAAGTTAATGTTGCGTCCACAAAGGACGTAGAGTTTCATATGAGGTATCGGCAAGTTTACCGGGACCTTGAAGGTAATGGAGGTGCGTTATGAGAAGCATCGACGACGTCATTAGAGAAATTTTGTTTAAGGTTTCAGAAGCTGCGGATTTCAAATCCGATAGCGTCGTGCTAAAGGTGCATGAAGTTACAGCGTTATTCGCGTATTTCAACAAGCAAAACCCCTACGACACCGTTAAAAAGAACGAGAAGTCGCCTGAGGTAAGGAATGTGTAACTGCCAGATATGAAATTTTCTTCATGATTAAAGCGGGTTCAGTTATAAAAAAGTGTTTTGTTCGTCGAACTTTTGCCGAAGAGATAGCGTCGTTAAGGTTACGCAGATGACTGAGGAGCAGTTTGACTATGAGCGCCTTTACCCTTGCCCCGGACATGCAAGTAGAGCTGTTTGAGATTGGTTTGAAAATGAAGCGTAGGAGGCTGCCTGCCGAATTTATTGCTGCTGCGGTCAATACCGCGATAGAGTCCGAAGAGGCGTGGTACCAGATGAAGTTATGGGACGACAACAGAGACGGACCCGAGGGCGACAAGCTTCTCGAAGACCTTAAAAAGACTATCGAAGAGTTTAGGGCTGCTGCTGATGCGGCCGCGATCCAAGATCTTCAACGCAGGGAAGAGACCATACAAAGAGCGCAAGTTGGTGTCGGGAAAGTAGTTTCAGCGGACCCCGCCAAGCTTCGGGCCAACAGCGACAGCGCAACGTATATTAGGTTCACAGACTTAAACAAAGTTGCCGTTGACGTCCAAAAGTTTAAAGATGCTCTTCGTCTCCTCGTGGATCAAAAAGGCGGATTAAACGAACTCTCGAAGTTAACCGGAATACCGCAGCCGTCTCTATCGCGTTTCTTTGGCTCACCTTCGATGCCTCGACGAGTGACCTTACTGAAAATAGGACGGGCGCTAAGACTCGAGGGCGTCGACATCACGTCGTAGTTTCGTTTCAAAAAATATTTTAGCTCGCCCCTCTTGACACCGCCAATGACCTGAAATATACGTGGAGTGTCTTAGAGGTTTTTTTGATCATGTTTCAGCGTTTCTTCTTCAATCAGATCTTCTCCAATAATAATGCCGGCGCTGCTGGCATATAACTTTTTTCTCTCAAAACATTATTGTCTTTTTTATCTAACTACTTAGCATGGAGAATGCATATGAAAACGTTTGTCTTTATTTTAGGATTCTTAGGTTTTACCGGTACAACGGCTTTAGCGCAGAGTAAGGAAGTCTTTTTCTGCGGATCTGATCTCAAGGTTTTCACGGACAGAGTGGAGTGGGAATTACCCTCATCGGGGGATCCGCAAACAATCGTGTTTTACACCCAAGAGCCAGTAAGTGCAGAGGGCCCGTATCTTGAACCTATCTATGGTGTTTCAAGAGAAGACTTTTCGGTCACGTTGGAGATTGGTGACGAGTTGCCTACAGGTCTCATTAGGTATGAGGCGAAAGTCACGATCGCGTTGAGTGGAAGAATGGACACGTACGAAACGGTTTGCACTAAGTTTTAGTGCCGATGCCCCGGTTGATCCCGGGGCATTTTTTCTGGAGAGATTTGATGGATCTGGGAGTGGCATGGCAAGGTTTGCTTCTTGGAATTTCGGTGGCGGCTCCAGTCGGTCCAATTGCCATTATTTGCATCAATACGACGCTTTCCAAGGGGCTCCGGCACGGAGTTGCTTCGGGCGTAGGCGCGGCTGTTGCAGACGGTCTGTACGGATTGGTTGCTGTTGCCGGTTTCGCGGTGATTCTCGCCAACCTTAAGGCGTACGAAAGAAACATTCAGACCTTTGGCAGCATCATACTTTGTCTTCTCGCGCTAAAGATGTTTCGCAGTCGCGAGCTCCTTGATCCTTCGCCCACCGTCAATCGAGGCGGCCTGCTCAACAGTTTCGGTTCGGTGTTCCTGTTGACGCTTGCCAATCCTCTTACGATTTTGTTCTTCGTATCCGCTTTTTCTACCGTCGGCGTTAGAGATACTTCTCTCGATCTCGCAATGATATTTGTCGGATGCGTGTTTTTGGGATCGGCACTCTGGTGGCTCGGGCTATCGTGCTTCGTTACGTTGTGCAGGAGAAAAATGGATGCCGATGCCGTTCGTTTGATTAATCGACTGAGTGCGCTGGTGATATTTGCATTGGGGTTGAATGGGCTTTTGGGATAGGATGTCTACATTGCAAAGGATGTCATGGTCACCATAACAAGCCAACAGAATGAGTTTTTCCGTCGTTTAGAGGATTTGCTAAACGGCAAAGGAATTCGGCGTTGGAATGAAGCTCTAGTTCATGGTCTGCGCTTTGGGTCGGAAGTAGCACGCGATTTTCCGGACAGGGTTAAAGGCTGGATTGTATCGGAAGAACTGGCCCGAACTTTTGCTCCGTCGAATGATGCGAGAACAACTGTACTTGCAGCCCCGCTGTTTCGCGAAATCGATATCTTTGGAACCAATGAACCTTTGCTGCATGTCACGGCGCCGGCCTTGATAAAAGAATCGCGACTCGAACTTCCGCCAAAGGGCAAGTTGGATCTGATCGTGCCGTTTCAAAACCCTGAGAACGTGGGAGGAGTGATCCGTACTGCGGCCGCGTTGGGAATTCGGCGCATATTGCTGACCGAAGAAGCTGCACATCCTTTGCATCCGAAAAGCATCCGCGCTGCGGCGGGCGCGGTATTTCGATTGCCGCAGGTTCGCGTGACGGCATTGTCCGAGGTTGAACTCGATTGGGACAAATGCGTCGCGCTTTCGGCAGAAGGGTCCGACCTTCGCACTTTTGTCTGGCCCACATCGGGGTTCCTTATCCCAGGCATCGAAGGTCCCGGTTTGCCGGAGAACATCAAACAACGGTGCCGTTTGGCAGCCGTCCCCGTTGAACGCGGCGTCGAGTCCCTGAACGGGATGGTTGCGACCGCTATTGCTATTTATAGCTGGCGCTTGGCAGGGCATTAGCCCGGTTAACCTGCATTTAAAGAGGTGTATCCTTCTTATTACATTGGAAATTTTAGCCTATTTTTACCTCTCAACCTTTTTGCCAACTTACCGATAAGATAACGAGTATTTTTTAAAGAGGTGGGGAGATGTTTCGAGCCCTATTACTGGTGTTGCTGTTTGCCGGCAGTTGCAAAGTCGAGGTTAAATCTGACGCAAGACGTGGAGACAGCAAAACCCCCGCGACCGGCCCCGTGGCGCAAAACCCGAACTGTCTCAAGATTGTGAACGGCGAAAAGACAAACGACTTTCCATCTGTCAATTTTCTCGTCAACAACATTGGAAATATGTGCACAGGCACCTGGGTAGGACACAATGTTCTTCTTGCAGCGTCGCATTGTCTAGATCCTAAAGCTTTGAACGCTATTCTTGTCCTTCAGGGGCCTTCGGTTGATACGAGCAAACCTATGGACTACAAGCCCCAAGTTCCAGTAAAGGTGCTCTACAATGGTGGTGCGGGAATAACTAATCAAATTCATAAGAACGTGCAAAACGAACTCGAAGACCTATCCATTCTCATTTTCAAGGACAACTCAGCTCCTGCTGTCACTCCAATTTATCCAGGAGTAGCACCGCAAAGTTCTAAAGGTACATTGGTGGGATATGGAAATGAAAACTTGCCAGGCGGTAAATCCGAGAAAGTTGGCGTGATTCGAACCAAGCAAATTGGCGTCAACAACACAGTCTTTAGCGTTCCGGGGTTTTTGACTGAACTTTATGAAAAGGCTCAACTTCCCGCCGAGGACATTGAAGGGGTATTAACCCTATTGGGCAATCCGAACGACAACAGTTCGAACCAGGCAATGTATGGCTCCCTTGCTTCGTCGGGTGACTCTGGCGGTCCTATTTTTGTCGATGGCAAAATTGCCGGAGTGGCGTCCTTCGTAACGAGGCTCTCGAACGTGGAGGCTTCAGATCCTACAATCGGGGGTATTACCGTTTATGTAAGTTTAGGCTCCGGAGCCAGTCAAGCGCTGATTGAGAAAGCAAAGGCTCAAGGTGCAGTGTTTGCTACAAGCGGTAGCGTGAATACGACCGATAATAAGCCCACAGGGTCCAATGGCAATGACGATGCCAATGGCAATAGCAGTAACGATAACGTTCTAAATCCAAGCGCAGGTTGCGGCGGTTAGGATGCGACATGCGCACATTTCTCATCGCTATTAGCGCAGTTCTGGCGGTCGCAGGTTGCAAGCGAACGAACAAAGTCAATATGCGTGGCTCGTCCAAAACGGCGCCAGCACAGCCAGCAAAATGTCTTAAAATTGTGAACGGCGAAAAGACGGAAGATTTCCCATCGGTTGTTTTTGTGCACGACGGCGACGGCGGTTGGTGTACAGGTACATTTGTGGGCCATAACGTTTTGCTCACGGCAACGCATTGCATAGATCCGCGTCGGAAAGACGAGATTTACTTCATCGATACGGCTTCGGTTCCCAAAGACGGCGATTTGTCCGATTTTGACTCGGTTAAAGCGAAAAATATATTTTATGACGGCAACCCGGGAGGGGACACTGCTCTCGCCATGAATCAAGCCAATGAGCTCATGGATTTGGCCGTGATTATTTTTCCTGACAATTCCGCGCCCGCGGCCAGTGCTATATATCCAAGTACCCCACCCCATAAAGCGGCAAAGGCGACTCTTGTTGGGTACGGGTTGACCGATCTACCCAACATCAAGAATCCTGGACGGGCGGGCATAAAGCGGGTAGGGCAAAATCAAGTGGTCTATAGTTCGCCAACGTTTTTGCAAGAGATGAATCTCGATGCGAAAATGTCGGGCGTGTTGGCGGTCCTTGGCAATCCCGAGGACGGAGCGGGCAGTCCCTCTGAGTCGTTAGCTTCATCAGGCGATTCTGGCGGTCCGCTTTTCATAGATAACCAGTTGGCGGGCGTCGCATCTTGGGTTGATTGGGACATCGATGGGCAGGACGAGCCACACAGCGGCATAACGGTTTATACTAACTTAAACTCTTCTGCGAGCAAAGCTCTCATCGAGCAAGCTAGGACTGGGGGTGCGGTCTTTGCTGCGCCCGCAGCCAATGGCGCGGCTCAAACCACTGTAGGTGGCGGTACTCTGAACGCGCAAGCGGAATGTCAATAGGATGAAAGCGCGGTCCTTTCCCTTTGCAACAGAAAGGGCACGAGACCTCCGCCGCGACCGATATTCACAATCGGATCGGGAGAGAGACGGCAAGCCCCCCCTCCGACCTGAAAAGGGATTCCTGTACTTGCAAAAATCGAACAGTCGACGTAGGCATCGGTTTCGATAACCTTGCCTTGCTCAAGATACCTACAGTGCATGATCTTGCCAGGGACGCGCTGTTGCACGATCCAGACGCCATTGTTTTGACGAGCGCAGAACTCTATGAAGTCAGCCCAGACGACGGGCTGGGTTGCGTCAATTATTTTTGCAACGCGAGACTGAACCTCGTCGTCAAAAAAATTGTCTCCGATGATAACATCATGACCGCCGTATCCAGAGCTTCGTTTTACAACTATCTGGGAATTATTTGCTTTAAGCCACGCAACGAGGTCTTTCACCTTTTCGCCGTTCACAATGGTTGCGGCGCCGGAGCGAACAAGTCGGGACCAAGGCACGCGCGTTTGCGTTACGTCGCATTCTTCAGGCGTAAAACCCGCCTCCTGAGCCCAGGCCGGATCGGACGCGAGTCGCGAGGTCTCCGCGAGAAGTCCTTTTATCTCCAAATGGGCCGAAATCGGATTGAATATCTTGTATTTCCTAGACTCATTACAGGCCGCTTCAAAGGCGGTGCCCTTAAGTAGCCGACTCGCAAAGATATGCCGATACGTAAGGTCTACCTCGATGTCCTTTACACGGAGCGCTGCGTTTTTTAAAACAACATCCTCGGGTTGGCCCAGGATGCAATCGTGCCCGGCTTCTTCCCATCTCTTCTTGATCCAAAGGAGTTCTGCGGTTTGGGAGTCGCCTTTGCGAGAGATGACGGCTATTTTTGGCTTAGACTTTTTTCCACCAGCCAGTTCGTAATGCAGCAGAAGCGAAGCGAGAAGGTCGCCCACGTTGCTCTGGAGCTGTATGTCGCTTCGAGTTTCACTCATTTCCGTTAGCTTGGCGGATACGTAGGCGTGCTTAATCATATCTGTGTAGGCTTGCATTGCCGGAATCGTCGCATTTACTTCGATAATTCGCAATTCGTCGCGATCGAAGAAAAGATCGAGACGAACAGTCGCCAAGCCGAAATCTGGCTCGTTCACGCCCATAACCACAGATTTTTCATTGGGTGCAAGATCGCTGAAGATTGCTTGGGCAAGCTCCCGCTGTTCGGATTTGCGAAGCCATCTTACGGTCTTTTGCATGGCAGACAAGACCAACTGTGAATCCTTGGCCATCTCCCGCCATTGGTCGTCGTTAATAACGAGGGGATCTATCGCCGCCGGAATGAGTTTGTAAGAATCCTTCGCCGCGTCATAGACCCCTAGCGGCGCAGCTTTGATTTGTTCGACAAAGCTGGTAAGAAACGAGCTGGAAGGAGGTGCGATATTCACTCTTTGATCCGCAATATTTATGGATCAGGAATAATACACTAGTTTGGGGGTTTTCGTCACCGATATAGGCTCACGGATCGGCAGTGGAAACGATCGAGCATCTCTTCCGGGAGAACGGTCACCTAATTGAGCGCATAGGTTCACCTTCACCGGTAGCTACAGGCATATGCCGAAGTCTATGAATAAGTGGTAGGGTTTGCGAACCGTGTTTTCTAGTGACTTTGGGATTCAGCGGACACGCCCTAGAAAGGTTCGCTTGTCGAAGCGATATACTTTTCTTTCAGACGTTTGCCTTCACATTCGAGAATGATAGGAACGGTCCGATCATCGGCGCCGTCGCTGATGACGAGCGAGAGCGATCCCGAAGAGCAAGATTCAAGGCCTGGTTTTGCTTTCACTTTTGCGGTGATTTCCCAGGTAGCCTGAGTCATGTTCAAAGTTGCTATATCAATGGCGATATCTGCGGGAAGGTCCGCAATTTTGACTTCAGCAATCTTGGGGGCTTCGACGGTGCTGACGCTGGACTTCTCCTGCGCGCCGCCTTCGACCCAAGCTTTAACGGTCCTTAACTCTTCGCCTTCGACGGCGTCATAATAGTCGGGGTCCGGCATTTTTGTGAGATTTGGTTTGTCTGGAGTTGGAAGGCAATGATTTTGATCTTCCGAATCGATGCAGCCAAGAATCAAATCGGCCAATTGTTTGACGTCTTTATAACCGTTTTCCCCAACAGAACCGGTGAGACTGCCCCATGGATTTGCCAGGTCTTTGCCCAGATAGGGCCAGGTGTTTGCGTGGCAATCGACGCATGGTCCGTGCTCTTCACGCTGCAATATTTTGAATACTTGATCGTAACCGACTACCTCTGTACCTGGTGATTCAGGCTTGGCGAGAACAATTGTAAACGTCAACTCCTGCCAGGAAGGCGGCTCATTCGTCGGGTTTTCTTTCTTGATGTTTTCGCCTTCGGGGTCTACAGGGGGGAGCTTGCCCCTTTTAGGGGAAAGGGAGCAAGCTGTAACTAAAATCAACGCTAATAGTTTTGAGAGGGTAAAACGCAAAACCATTTCCTCAGATCTTAGAGTTCGGATGCAATTTCTTCTGCGTGTTCAATCGCTTCTTCCATTTCTTTCTTAAGCTTTTGAATTTTGGCATTTTCCAGACCATCGCGAACTGTTGCTCTTACGATTGCTGGGTGAGCAATGATGTCTCTTGGAGGATAGCAAGTCTTGGGGCCTTCTGGAAGAACTTTTCCGCCTTCGATATTTTTCTTAATTTCTTTTGCAGTCCAAGTGTCGATCTCTGGATAGAGTTCGATGACTTTGTCCAACTGAGCTTTGCACTCAGGATTTTTTTCGCCATATGCAACGAGAACAGGTTTTGCTGATTCCAGCATTTCGTTGATTGTTGTGACGATCGTGTCAGAAGAAGGAGATTCTTGATCGAGTTGTTCGAGCACAGAGTTGCCTTTGGCGATGAATTCATCGATGGACTCTGATGGGGTTCCAGCAAATGAGGAAGCAGATCCGAGCAAAGACATTGATGCGACCAAAACAGATTTTTTTACCAGAAACATAGATAACTCCTTTCATGAGTTAAATTGGATGAACATGATATTACACAAGATCACCCAAGGTTCAAATTTGTTTTCTGCAAGTGAAAACATCTTTTCACTGTAGTGGTGTCAAACTCAAATTGTGTCTCACAATATCAATCCTGAGAATCATTATCAATGACAAAAGTCTGTGTAGGAGCGCTTTCTAAGCACTTCTTTTTGTGATAGGGTCTTTCTGGCATCGGTCTTTTTTATGGAGAAAAGGTACTATGAATAGAATTGTAGCGTTTGCTGTAATTGTTTTCTTGACTTCTAGTTGTGGATGGCAGTCCATCCCGCAAACAAAAAACGGCGTTGAAGCGGCCATGGCAGAAGTCACAAACCAGTATAAGCGGAGAGCGGATCTTATCCCCAATTTGGTGAACACTGTTAAAGGATATGCTAAGCACGAATCGGAAACTTTGGAGGCTGTTGTCGAAGCGCGAGCCAAGGCGACGAGCGTCAACGTCGATCCTTCGAAGCTTGACCCTCAATCGATACAAAAATTCCAACAGGCCCAGGGCGAGCTTAGTCAGGCTCTCGGGCGTTTGATGGTTGTTGCGGAAAAATATCCGGACCTGAAGGCTGACCAAAACTTTCGCGAACTTCAAGCGCAACTCGAAGGAACGGAGAATAGGATCACTATCGCTCGACAAAGGTATATTGAAAGTATTAAGTCGTTTAACGACCTCGTGACGGTTCCACCGACCAGCTGGACCAATAGCCTCGTTTACAAATTCGAAAAAATGCCTCAGTGGGATGTGGATGCCTCCGAGGGCGACGCCGTGAAAAAGGCTCCGAATGTGGAGTTTTAATTTGGGCCTTCGCAAGTCCCTAACATCTTCCCTTTTTGGCGTTATGTTAGCTGTGTCAACCTTGTCCAGCGCAGACGCCCAGAGCGGTTTTGCGGTACCGCCATTGGTTGCCCCTGTCACCGACCAAGCCGACATGATCAGTGCGCCGGCAGAAGCGGCACTTAATCGGGTACTCCAGACGCTACGTGATCAGGGGGGGAGCCAGATTGCCGTTCTAACGATGCCGACGATCGGTGACGAGACGATTGAACAAGCCTCGATTAAGATTGTTGATAACTGGAAGTTGGGCACAAAGGATAAAGACGACGGAGCGCTTCTGTTTGTTGTGAAAGACCAGCGTGCGGTCCGCATTGAGGTAGGCCAGGGTCTTGAAGGTGACTTGCCGGATGCTATCTCCAAGCGGATCATAGACCAAACCATTACGCCGATGTTTCAACAAGGCGATATAGACGGTGGCGTGATGAGCGGTGTCTACGCTATGGCTTCCTATGCAAATCCCAGCATGGATATGAGATCTCTATTCAACGGCGCGGCAGTACAATCCGGAGTGCAGACGAGAGCTCATGCTCCTCGCGTTCCAAGCGTGGTCGAACTTGTCATTTTAGGAATCGTTTTCTTTTTTCTAATCTTTACTCGAACCGGACGCATGCTTCTCCTTTTCATGCTGTTTAGCGGTCGCGGAGGCCGCAGCTATGGCGGGGGATTCGGCGGCGGCTTTGGCGGCGGGGATTTCGGCGGTCGCGGAGGCGGATTTAGCGGCGGAGGCGCATCGGGACGATGGTAAAAGGCATACCGCATTGGCTTGAAAAGAAACTCGATCCCTCCGGTCTCGACCAGATTCGAGAAGCAATTTTTGACGTCGAGAAAACGACTTCGGGCGAGATCGTTCCTATGATTGTTCGACGTTCTTCTGTGATCGGTCATGTGCCGGTTCTTTTGTTTTGTGTTTTCTCCTTGTTTTTCTTTCTTTTCGATATCGAAGTTCATCAAGCTAAACTCTTGGGCACGTCCTCGCGTCTTTGGTTGATTTTAGACGCCGCGGTTTTCGTGATCGTTAGTTCCTTGTTAAGCCGTTGCAGCTTTGTTCAGCGTCGTTTGACCTCCCAAGAAGATTTGGAAGCACAGGTAGCGACACGGGCCGAGGTCGAATTCTATGAAGCCGAACTCGACAACACGGAGGGCGCAACGGGCGTACTTATCTTTCTTTCAATGATGGAGCGTCAAGTCGTGGTCTTGGCAGATAAGGCAATAGCCGCTCGCCTTCCAAAAGATATCTGGGACGGTGTTGTTCAAATATTACTGGACGGCGCAAGGAAGAATGATTTAGCGAGCGGTTTTGCTCGGGCTATCAGGCACTGTGGTGAGCTCTTACATCCGCACTTTCCGATTCAGGTCGGAGACAAGAACGAACTCGGCGATAATTTGATCATAAAGGACTAGTGAGAACAAAATGGCAAACACCCAACTCAAGAAACTTAAACGCAAGAAACGCCTCAAAGAAAAAGAAAAAAAGTCCAAACAAGAAGGGGGCAGCTATACCTATGACGGAAACAAGTTCCGCACAGAACGCCTCATACCTCTTATGTACCATATCGAGGGACTCTTTTGCGATGTTGATCAATTTCTGACTCAGCAGGAATCCGCAATAATGCTGAGCGACAGTCTTGTCAAGAGAGTGTACGAGAACGCGATAAGAAAGTTTAAGGAAACCTTGCCGACTTTACCGGAAGATGCTGAGAAAGAAACCTTCGAGTCGATGTTCGATTCCTCAACGATCGAAAAACTGCAGGAAAGTCTCGAGAAAATTGTTGAGAGAATCGCCGCCGATTACGATGCGGCCAACAAACTTTCGCCGGCTGAGTTGGTGGGCGTTTTGAGAACTATCAATGCAAGTCTCCAAAAACAGACGATGGAAGGTGCGGGCGACAGGGGATATCTTGAGTACCTCAAGAGAGCGTTCTCCCATCACCACCATGTGCATGACGAGAATTGCCAACACGATCACTGATTCAGGCGTTAGGTCTCAGGCGAACAGGTTAGAACCAGCGGCTTTTTCGCCCTGGTGCCTTCTTGATCTGTATCGAGGACGCCTTGGATCTTAGCTTCCGAGATCTTCAATTCCATGATCTGCCGCGACGTTTTTTCGAGACAAAGATACGTCGAAGCGTCCTGTTTGCTGGTAAGGTCGCAATGATGAAATTCATATTTCCTCTGCTTGTCTGTGAAAGAGGCATAGGACAAGGTGAGGTTGTTAATAAACTCATTATCATTCTTTAGATCTCTGACGAAAATTGCCTCAGCGTCCCCATGCTTGCAAACGTAAGCGCTTACAAAACCGAATGTGACGCTCCCGTCGGTAGTGAGGAGCAGTTTCGTAGCCAATTTGTCTCCGATTTTCTTTGTGCAGGCTTCGGCATTAGCGTCCTTTTTTAACAGAAATTTGAAGCCAACATCGGTTTCACCAGTGTCATCGACGCATTCAGGTAGCGATTTTTTGATTAGCTTTAATGCAATCTCGCGCGGGCTCATAAAGACGTTGTAAATGGCCTTTGCTGATTCGGTGCGTTCTAGGAAGGGTTCCAAATAAGTAATCGGGCACTCGTTCACACCTTGTTTTGGCGTAATGATGAGCTTTCTTTCCTTGAACTCGGCCTTGCCAACGCACGGTGCCGCTTCTGCCAGTTCCTTGACGCGCTGAACGTAAGTCGATTCAGTGATGATTTCTGTTGTTGAAAGCTCGCTCTTTTGATGTCGGCATCCAACAGCAGCTAGCGCAAGTAGGAGTGCTATCCTAAAGGGAAACATTTTCTTCTCCTACAAATAAAACTGCCGTGTCTGTTTTTCTTCGGCATCGCGTTTTAGTGCGAGTTGAACTAGTTTATCGATCAGGTTTTCGTATGGCAGACCGGCGGATTCCCAAAGTTTTGCGTACATGCTGATTTTTGTAAATCCTGGAATGGTATTGAGTTCGTTGATATAGAGCTTGCCTGACTCGGTCATGAAGAAGTCACAGCGTGCCATTCCTTCGCATTCCAAAACGGTAAATGCCTTCGCAGCAAGGGATTTGATTTCTTGCTTTTGGGCGTCGCTAATCTTTGCGGGGATAACCAACGCCGCGCCTTTTTCATCTATGTATTTCGATTCATAGGAGTAAAAATCGTGTGAAGGGATAATTTCGCCAACGTCTGACGTTTCCGGATTTTCGTTGCCGAGAACCGAGACTTCGAGCTCGCGCCCTTTCACGAATTCTTCAATGATGATTTTGCGGTCGTATTTGAAGGCATCCGCAATGGCCTTGTCAAACTCTTGGGCGTTGCGAACTTTCGACACTCCCACCGACGATCCTAGATTGCAAGGCTTCACAAAGAAGGGCGAGCCCAGTTTTGTTTCGATGTCATTGTATCGAATCTTCTGCTGGTCTGATTTGCGGAACATAAGATACCGGCACACAGGCAGGCCGGCTTCGGCCAAGAGCCGCTTTGTGACGTCCTTGTCCATACAGACAGCCGACCCTAAAACGCTCACGCCTACAAAGGGTATTCCCGCAAGCTTCAGCATACCTTGAACTGTGCCGTCCTCACCCAAAGGTCCGTGCAGGACGGGGAAGGCCACATCGATTTCTTTAGCCAACGAAGCCTTTGGGACGAGTAAGGGTTCGTGCGGCTTGCCGGGCACTAGGCAAAGCTCATTTTGCGTATCTTGCAGCCGCGCATGCTTTGGATTGGAGTCTTGCAAAAGGAAGGTCGAGTTTTCTCCTAGGTACCACTTCCCCGTTTTGCCAATCCCCACGAGGACCGGTTCGTATTTATTGCGATCTAAGGCCTGAAAAATACTTCGAGCGGATAGGATCGAAATTTCATGTTCCGCTGATTGCCCGCCAAAAATGATCGCAAGGCGAATTTTCTTTTGCATAAATGCTCTCCGGTTTTGCCTATTGTAACAATGTCTTACCTGGAAGTCGATTCTATATTCGCGGCATGAGGCAAGCACCTTGTGGCCGGGAGCAACCTCTCCTGAGTTGCCATTCGAGTGTTGTCTCTTGAAATCATTAACATTTTATATAAAAGCCATAAAATGTTATAAAATATATTGACATTGTATTAGAATATGTTAATATCCCGGCAAGGTTCGAAAGAACCGAAGCCCCAGGAGGTACGTATGCGGATTTGGACCACACTTTTATTAGCACTTGTTGCACTCTGTTGTAACAGAGCAAGCTTTTCGGGCGGTCAAAACAAAAAGCCCGTTCCCGTAGAACCCATTTGTAAAGAAGTAACGTCGACTGTCGGCGCTCACTTCCTATTCTTGATCGACAACTCGGGTTCGATGAGAACAACCGACTGTCCGGATCGAGACGACGACGTTTGTCGCGGCGAAACAAACCGTGAGATCGCAATTATGCGCGCTTACGACGAGTTGACCCGAATCTATGAACAAAGCGGTAAAGCTGCATCGAGTTTGAGCACCATTTCATTCGTAGAATACACGCCGGTTGAAGAAGACGGTTTTGCGTACAGCAAAATGTCGAAAGAACGACTCGGATCTACGGAAGCCATAACCGGAAATCGCGGCACAATCGTGAGCAAGATCCAGTTTGTCAGACAGCCAGGTGGAGACACTCCATATCTTAACGCTGTGGATGGCGGCCTTGACCTTGTGAATGAAGTTAACTCAAAATTCTCTGACGACGGCAAGGCTCGTGTTGCGGTAATCGTTACCGACGGCGAGCCAACAGATAGAAACCCCGCGGCAGTTCGAGCGCGTGCTCAAGAACTCAAAGGAAAAGGGGTTAAACTCTTTACAATCATGGTGTCAGCTGGCGGTCCGCGAACCGATGCGCACCGCGAACGTATGTTGGAGTATGTTGACGAATACGATGGTTGGTATGACGCTGCTTATCCATCGTTCGACCGGTATATGCAGGAACTTACTGCTATTCCGACGGCCATTTCGGATCGGGTGATCCTCATATCCGAAGCTAAGGACCTTGGCGCTATCATTGAAAAGGAAGTCATTAAAAAGTCGACGACCTGTCAGCCTTAAGACTTGTCTTAGGCGTGCAGTTGAAAGACCGACCTTCGGGTTGGTCTTTTTTTTGCTTGAATAAGAGCATGTTCCCCATTATTGATCGTAAGATCAAAGGGAGGTCTAATGATGAAATTCGTTCAAGCCATATCTATTGCATTCATATTAGGAAGCTGCGCGACAACCGCGAAGTACGAGCCGACAAAAGAGTCGGTTGCCCCCGGAACATCTGTTACTTGGCGAGGTGAACCCGCCGCTTTGTCGACCGAGGGTAAACTTGCCATCGGAG
This sequence comes from Oligoflexales bacterium, assembly GCA_050251195.1. Taxonomy (GTDB): domain Bacteria; phylum Bdellovibrionota_B; class Oligoflexia; order Oligoflexales; family Oligoflexaceae; genus JBFWNG01. Next base: position 132,100 of record JBFWNG010000008.1, on the reverse strand, counting down.
AAGCCTTTCCGTCCGTGAGAGTCGTCGACGGCAAGCTAGAGCCTAAGGACCTATATTCGCAAGGCCAGGTTACCGTGATCAGCATCGTGCCTTCTATTGATACCCCTTTGTGCGATGCTCAGACTCACCAACTTGGCGAAAATAGGACACTTAGCGACAACGTTAGAAAAATCACCGTCAGCATGGACCTGCCTTTTGCCCAAAAGAGGTTCGCTACGGAGGCAAGTTTGACCAATATCGAGTACTTCTCTGACTATCAGCTTGGCGACTTTGGCAACAAAACTGGCCTTCGAGTAATGCGCAATAACTTGCTGACGCGCGCTGTGGTTGTGGTTGACCAGGCAGGCATAGTTCGGCACATTCAGGTCGTTCCCGACGTGTCCAAGATGCCCGATATGCAGGCGGCCTTTGATATAGCGAATAATCTCTAAGAGGTACGACACTCTTGAGCGCCTAGGCATAGCTGCCGCCGTGGTAAAATTACCCCCTATTTATTCCGTGTAATCAGTGTGTTACGGTGGATTTTCAGTTCTGCGCGGGCAGGAACCGATAAGCCTTAAAAGGTTCTCACACTGCACTAAATTAGAGGGGGTACGAGTATGCGAATTGCACTGTATGCAGGTCTTGTGGTGCTACTCACGGGTTGCGCTCAACCATCTCGGGTCGTCACAGTACCTGAAAAAGATTCGGATGAGGAAAGTTCCGATTCCAAGCGACCGCTTCCTAATGATCCTTTTAATCAGCCTTCAGAGCCAATACAGACTGAAACCGAAACCGCCTCTTCAGCGACGTCCACGGGCAGCTCGCCTCTGGAAGGGGTTTGGCTGTCGCCTTGCCGCTCAGGGGATGGGACTACGAGTTACCGGACCATATACACCTTCATAGGCGCTGGCGGAACCAACGATAGAACATTCTTTAGCGATGCAGCGTGCTCAACAGCTACCCATCGAATCGTTTTCGCCTACGGCACCTTCAAATTGGGTCAAATGTTTAAAGCGGCGGATTCCGCTGGGGTTGATGTGGAAGCATATGAAGTGGATAAGACCTTTGAATCAGTTACGCTGACAATTTTGTCTCAAGATAAACTTGACGAGGTTGTTGACGACAATGATGACTACTATTATCCAGACGATGATCTAAAACTAAATACGCCGTTCGATATCACGGGACGCAACTCTGGCACATCAACGCAGCCGGCAAAAGGATCAACCGAATATAGTTCTATTCGATACAATGCGACGGAGATGTATCCTTCGGTAACGGCAGGTGCTAGCGTGGCGGAGCGAGGATTGGTTATCAGTACAAACCGCTATCTCAAACAAAAATAGAGTCCATATAAAAATTCTTAATTGCCGATCGCTAGGCCTTCGCCCCGCGGATCGGCAACTCCTTTTATGATCCCTTCATTTCTTTGCAATTCCGCGGTTCCGACCTTACAACCAATTTCTTGCTTATTTATCTTGTGTCCCATCTTGACGAGCTGCGCTTCAAGCGCGGGCTCGAAGTACGGCATCTCAACGCGTAGTTCGTCCGGCAGCCATTGATGGTGGTATCTCACGTTTCCGACGGCCTGATCGAGCGGAAGGTCGTACTCGATGCGGTTAAGGAGGGTGAGCATCACACAAGTAATGATTCGCGTGCCAGAGGGCGATCCTAAGACGAGAAGGTTCTTGCCGGGACGTTCTGCCACGGTAGGAGACATAGAGGACAGAGGACGTTTTCTCGGCGCTATTTCGTTCTCCTTGCCGCCGACCGCCCCAAACATATTGGGAATGCCAGGTTTTGCAGAAAAATCGTCCATTTCGTTATTGAGCACGATGCCGGTACCCTCAACTGTGACGCCGGAACCCATCCAGCCGTTGATTGTTTGAGTGGAGGCGACAAACGCACCGCTCTTGTCGACGATGGTGAAGTGGGTCGTATGGGATTGCTCATAGGATTTGGGATTGGCTCCTCTCATATCTTCTGATCTTGTGGCGTGAATAGGAGAAATCTTACCGCGGATCTCGTCGGCGTAGGCTTTCGACGTAAGTCCTTTCACCGGTACTTCAACGAAATCGGGGTCGCCCATGTACTTCGCTCGATCAAAGAACGCAAGTTGCATAGCTGAAGCTGTTAAATGCACGGCTTGAGGCGAATACGGTCCCAGTTTCTTTAGGTTAAACTTTTCGAGTATGTTGAGCATCTCAATGACGTGCGTTCCGCCTGAACTAGGAGGGGGCATGGAGTATATTTTGTACTCGCCATACGTCCCTTGTACGGGCGTGCGGTATGCAACCTTATATTGATCGAGGTCTTGTTGCGTGATGAAGCCGTTGTAGGTTTTATTGGCAGCAACAATGGCTTTGGCAACACTGCCCTTGTAGAAACCGTCCCTGCCTTTAGCGGCGATTACACGTAGCGTTTGCGTGAGATCCTTCTGAACAAGTATATTGCCTTCGCGCAAGGGCTGACCGTCCTTATCGAGAAAAATCTTGGCGCTGGCCGGAAACCGGCGAAGCACATCTTGCCGATCCGCGAACGCTACTGCAAGGTCATGATAGACCTTTATCCCATTTTCCGCCAAGCGAATGGCAGGCGCCATCACGTCCTTCAAAGGCAGTTTGCCGTGTTTCTTGTGAATCTCAACAATTCCTGCGACGAGACCGGGAACTCCGACGGAAAGAGCGCCATCCAAGGATAACTTCGGAACGATCTCTCCCTTGGCGTCAAGGTACATATCTCGGTGTGCTTTGAGTGGCGCCTGTTCGCGAAAATCGACGGCCACGATCTCGCTGGAGTTTGGCAGGCGAAACAGCATGAAACCTCCGCCGCCGAGCCCGGTCGATTGTGGAGATTCCACGGAGATCGCAAAAGTGACAGCTGTTGCGATGTCGATGATGTTGCCGCCTTTTTTCGCTATCTCCAGGCCGGCTTTGCTCGCATTTTCTCCTTGCGAGACAATCATGGTATTTTTGGCTACGACTTCTTTCCCCGCCGCCGCAAACGCAGGCAACAGCAGCAAAATACATAGCAAACCTTTATCTTTGTGCGACATCGTACCGAACGTCCTTAACATTCAAAATCGAGAAAGGTGAGAGACCATCTCTTGAGCACTCCCCGGTCGAATTGCTCTTGATTCTTGATGCGTATCGTCCAATCTCCTTCGATAGGTTCGTCAATGCTCAAGTCGAAGGTGTCGGTAAAGACTGGTCCTGTTTTCGAAACTTTGTCGTGAAGCATATAAGTTTTACCGTTGGGCGATATGAGTTCGATGACAAGGCCTACTGGTCTAAAGAAGTTAATGACGTAATCCACCACAACTCGCTTCGCAGAGGGTACGTTCAATACTGCAAGTTTACGTTCGACGGTGCCTCTCATGTTAGGAATTATCGCAGGTTTCTTGTCTTCAAACGGCGCTTTCAACTTCATTTTTCCAACGTATGCGGCATCCTGAACGTCTTGCATGACCTGCCCAGTCTTGTAGCGCAGCATGTAATCGAGTTTTTCCCCGCAGACTGCATCTTCGCCAATCTTGACCTGAGTCGATTCCGTCGCATAGCGGGTATCTTGACTCGGGATATCGCCGATCTTCGTGTTTGCGTTAGCCAGTATTTGTAATTTTGGTGACTTAGAATAAAGGTCGACGTCGATGTTGTTAAACAAGCGTTGGCTCTCGTTTTTGCCGCCCGGGGTCAGCTCCCAGTTTTCTCCTGGGCCAATGCCCTTGTCATTATCGCCTTCTTTCTTTATCCACTTTGCGGGGGCATTGGCGACGAGAAGGTTTATTTTGGGTTTGTACCAACAGAGGGATCTGACTCCGGCAGGAAACATCGCGGATTGCGTGCATGTATACATCGCGCTCTCCCGTTCAGCCTGTTTGCTTTTTTGTCCGTAAAAGTTCTTCAGACCGGGAATGACGTCGATGGGGTGATTGATCGTGCAAAGCGCTCCTTGAAGAAAGTTGTCAAGACGACATTGGGCCTTAGGATGGCTGATACGAGTAGCTTTTGCGACGGTGAGATCAGGTGTTTCAAACTCCGGCGATGAGGTACTTCCGTCGATTGTAGAAAGAAGGCGTGCCAGCGACAGCGATGCATCAGCTATACGGTAACAGAGATCTTGTTGAAGAGTCTCATGCCATTGTTGGTCGCAGGCCGCTTTTGCGGTAGGGTTCACCGTATCGCGGTGTTGCGCGTTGACTTCATGTTCGTCGCCCCAGATAAGGCGACTGCACGATTGAGTGGCGAAATAGTCCGATTGCCCTTCACTGCTAGCCCAGTCTTCTCCCATATACGGGAACCCCGCCAAATGGTGGCCGAGTTCGTGGCACACGGTCAGGGCTAATGCGTCCAGTGTGGTTTCCGGCCGGCGCGCAAGACCGCCGAAGAAGTTCACAGACCAGACATCGTTTTTCCTCAAAGCGTAGGCGTTTACGGTCGGATTGTTCCAATCCTTTACAGCAACTAGTTTGCCGCCGTGCCGCTGAACGACGTCAGTGTAATGGGCAATAACCCCGTCGATAGTACTGTAAAACTGTTCCTTAGTAATATCGCTTGCCGAGAAGTTGACATGATCTTCTTTGTAAAGATCGTTTGGCGGCAGAATAGATGCGGAGACAACTCCCGAAAAAATTGCCACGTAGAGCGCAAGAATGGTCTTCATAGCTTCCTCCAGTATACTAAGGGGTTTTTGTTGGGGCTATGTTGGCGGTTTTTCGGGTTTCATGCAACGAGAATTCTGGTCGGACTTCCGATAAATGAGCTTAAAAGGAACTGCGAGAGTTCCTCATCTGAGAAACTCTCGCAAAAAGAGGTAGGGACCAGGCTTTCTAAAGTAAAAAGCCCATCTCGGTTCGGGTTACTGAGCATCCTCTTTAACGCTGAGTGTGAGTTCTCCAGCGTTAATGACTCCCGAAGAAGTTACAAGAGTTGCATCGAGTTGCCCCGCTTCCATAACAGATTTCAACAACAGTTTTTCCGCAACGTCGGCAGCAAGGTTTTCCGTGATCGCGTCCTTGACCGATCCCAGTGCCAAAGCATAGGAGCCTGCGGCGACAGGGGTGGCCATCGACGTACCGTTGAGAACCTCATAAGCCCCCTTGTACGTGGAAAGGATCTGTGATCCCGGTGCTGCGATGTCGGTCGCGAAACCGCGGTTTGAAAAACTCGAGAATTCATTGGAGGCATTTGTGGAGGCGACAGATATCACGTTCCTGTATGTAGCAGGATAGTGATAAATGAAGTACTTCTCCGCATCTTCATCCGAAATGTCCTTTTGAATTTCTCGCATAAGGTCCGCGTTTTTTGTGCCGTTGAGGTGGCCGTCGTTTCCAGCCGCCGCGAACACCATTACCTTGCGGTTAGCCGCAAAATCGAAGATCGCCTTGGTGTGAGTTGGACGCGTCTGCTGATACGTTGCATATGAGCCGAGAGAAAGGTTGATAATATCAGCGCCGTTCTCAATAGCCCATTGCACGCCGCGGTCGACTTGAACCGTCGGGCCTTTGCCCTCATTATTGAGGACTCTCACCGGCATGATCTTGACGTTGCCGCAGCCTGCGACGCCGGCAATACCTTTCTGGTTGTTTGACGTTGCGGCAATGATGCCGGCAACGTGGGTGCCGTGGCCGTTAAGGTCGTCCCACGCTTCGTCAGGCGGAAGATTGGAGCTCTTGTCTACAAAGTTTGCTCCAATAACATTTCCGGCTGTGTCGCGTAGAAACGCTTTTACGAGATCCGGGTGGTTTCTTTCAACTCCCGAATCGACAACCGCCACGATCACCGGCTTTTGTGAAGCGCCAGCCAGGTCGCAAGCTTGGTCTCTGTTGATAGACCGTAAGTAGTATTGTTGGGATTTGCTTGGATCGTTTTCCGTTTGCACGGCTTGATTGACAGCTTCCGCTTCAACTGCTTCGAGGTCTTGAATTTGTGCAAGACGATCAACAACGTCACGAGTTTGAATGCTGTCAAGTTCGCAGCCTTCCATTTTGATATGGAAAACCCTGTCCAATTCGTCAAAGGATAAAGTATAATCCTTGCGCTCCCACGCAATGTTTTCTGCATTGGTGAAATCACAGCCGTATTCGGTCGCAATTTCTTTGGCTTTCAGATCGAGTTCCTGCTTTTTTGCCTCCTTTTCAGCTCCAGTAGTGTCTTTGGCAAATTCTACAATGAAACTACCGCTGACATGGTTCGCGGGAATAGCTCGCGCGTTAATCCTGTCAGAGTGCTCCATTTGACATCCCGTGGAAAGCAGTACGGGAAAAAATGTTCGGGCTAGAGTTTTCGCTAGGAGAGTCAGCTTCCCTGGTGGACTCAAGAATGTGATTCGATTTCCGCTCATCAACAACCTCCGTTCAGTGGTTTCAGAAACAACGGGCCGGCCATCAATGATTTTATAATATTTTAATAAAAAATCAAGGTATTTTATTAAAAAACATAAAAACTTTATAAAATAGCTAAAGTTTTAAGAACTCTGTGTTTAAAATTATTTTAATAATTTCAATACGTTTTCTGGTGGCCGTCCGACCACGGCTTTTGACCCGCTTACGACGATGGGCCGCTCCACGAGAACCGGATTCTTTACCATAGCGTTAAGGATGGCGGTGTCGTTTTCTCCCTTCAGATTTGCGGCATCAGGTTCTTTGTTTCGTAAGATTTCCGAAGGTTTACAGCCGAGTTTGGTTAAGAGATCTTGCAGAGCGGACTTAGTGAACGGGGTTTTCAAGTATTCGACAATTTGGGGCTCGACGCCGTTTTCGCGTAATAGTTCCAACGTTTGACGGCTCTTGGAGCAGCGGGGATTATGATAAATCGTAAATTTGCTCACTCAATTCTCCTTGGATGGATGTCGTAATGGGTAAGAATTATCCTGTTTCCGACGCCTAAAGGGAAGCATAATAGACAAAAAGGAGGGTGTTATGCGCGTTGATTCAAGACACTCCGAGCCAACAAAAAGCTTCGGTACTACCCAGGAAGCGAATGAAGATCAAACAGAAGGCGTGGTCAGGGCTGCGAAGAAAAAGAAGTCGTCCAAACCTGCGGTAAAAGTTGATCTTGGTTCTGATCAGAAAAGGGGAAATCAAATTTCCAGCGACCCCGATCTCGCCGAGACGTACGGTCAGAAGCGAACTTCAGGGGAAGCGGCAAGAGAGGAAGCCGAAAGACGAGGCGCTCGGGCGGCCGATTTTGGCGAGGACTAAAACTGCCTGCCTCGCAGCGATCCCTCAAATATATTAGTAAGTAGCCTTTTAACGAGTTCCTTGGTTTGCGCCAAGCTGAGGCCAAAGCGCTCGTGAACCTGTTCGGCTATTTGGGTCACCGACCGATTGCCGTCAATGAGCCCGACGACAACGTTGAATGTTTGGTTAACGGATATGAGTTGGGCAAATTTTTCGAGTTTTGGCACTCCCTTGGTCTCATCGGTAAGCCAGTCGGGTAGATAGTTAAAATCAGCAACTGTCCCTACCTCACTTACTTTCTCAGCTTCAAAGCAAAAAACATTTTCAAACCGCTTCTGAGCGCTGTGAGGCGATTGCATATAGGGAATATCAACTGCCTTGATAGTGGTTACCCTAAATCCGGATTGCGCGACGATCTCAGCGATTTCGTCTCGGCTATAACATTGACCTTGTTTGCTGCTGTTAAAAGACACCGAACCGAAGTTAATCCATTTGCCGCCTGTTTTGAGCGGGCGGTTTACCTGCCTTGCGAACGACGGAAAGTCTTGCGGCACTACGTCGATCAGCCAAGGCGTTAGGATGGTGTCGAGTGAACCGTCTTTAAATGAAGGATTCATTGCGTCGGCAAACAAGAAAAAAAAGTTCGGCAGCTTCGGGCCGTCATATTGGCATTTTTGTTTTACGCTAAAACTCGCTGCATCGAGCGGCGCGATGGGAAACTCGTACGCTGTGACATTGCGGCCATCAAGGACGCGCTTTGCGACGTAAAAAAGGAAAGGATTGATATCCACGGCGATCGTTGCCTCTGGCTTGAATTGAATATGAACGTCGGCAGGCAGTCGACAAGCCCCCGCTCCGAGTACAGCCATGGTTCCTAGTTTTTCCGGCTCCGTGATAACGGTTGCAAGGGCTTCGAGACAGAGTTTGTTCTCGTCCGTCTCCCAACTCCAATCGCGAAACACGTTGGGATAATAGCTCATGAGCGTTTGATTTTCAGGAAGCTTGTTTTTCAGCGCGATGTGATAGTCGACGGGACCAGGAGCCTTGAGTTGGAGCGGCGACAGTATCTTTTGCAGTTCCTTGATTTGCTCCACCTTCGACTGCAGGTACTGGCGCAGCCTTTTCTCCGTGCTCTTACGCAGATTTTCTTGCGTGAGTTCTACCTTTATCGATTCTGCCTCTGAATTTAATACTGCTAGGAGATAACCAAATCGATTTTGCCAGTCGCTATAGGTGACGGCTGGTTTGGCATAAAACCAAGGAATACCATCATGGATCGGAAAATTTGCGTGGCAGGTTTGGCATTCCCATGCATCTGCCGCAATTTTGACGTGCCCCTTGCAACAAGGAGTGCTCAATGAGCTTGTGAGTTCCGCAGACCAGGATTGCATAAAGCCCTAATTTACATCGGTAAGACAAAACTAAGCATGAACGGTTGTTCGAATAGACCATGGACATCGCCAAACCATCCATACAGCTGGGTAACATTGAAGCCCACAAAGAAATTGGAGACCTTGACGTTGAAGCCCGTTATAAAGGCAGGTCCCATGACGGTCTCTTCGTTGGCGCCAAAGTCTATCTGTGTTAGCCCAAAACCTGGGGATACAAAGAAGTCGATGTTTTCTTGAACAAAGTGTGCCCGCATGAATCCGCCTAGCGCAATGATGCCATCCTGGTTGCCTTCATCGTTGTCGTGCTCTTCAAATAATATTCTGGAGTATCCTCCAAAACCAACTGTAGAGGTCGAGTCAAATTCAAAATCTGCGCCCAGGCCAATGCTGCCAGCCTTATCAAACGTTAGATTTGCGTAGAGTTTGTTGCAATAACCTGGTGAAGAAAAGGTCAAGAGCATCAACATAAAGATAGCGTTCCTCAAAACATCCCCCTTCGCATGTGTTATGATAAGGTTAATTCATACGATTGGGGTGGTAAATAGAATAATGATGTGTGTCGCTCTGACGACGACCGATGATTTTCCTTTCGCGTCCGGGGAAATATTATTAGAATGCGAAAAAAAAGTAGACCTATGAAAACTATCGCTCTTGTTGGAATTGCCTTATTGTTCGCGTTTGCCGCGGCACCAGGGGTTTTTGCGGATAGTTTTGAGCCTGAAGACGTTGAAATTAAGCTTCTGATCGAAGACAGCGAACATCCCGAAGTTAAGAAAGAGTGGGTTAAAGCCTGCCAACGCCTTGGCGATATGATGCAGATTTACAGCGGGCCGTGGGGTTACGGGGTATTCAAAACCTACTCGTGCTATCTCAAAGACAAACTTGTGGCTGGAACTCCAGTCAAGACTGTCAATTGGCGCGTTGAGGTGAATGCTCTTAAGCCCGAGATAGAAGTTATCGTCAGCCACAGAACTAAAAGCGGAAGATTCATCGAGGAAGGCAAAACTTGGATCCCGACTCATCTTCAGTTTTTGAAGATCATCCAAGACAAGAAAGTGGCGGAAGTTTTAACACTGGATATTATGAATAGTCTGCCTTTTGCAAGGGTGCTGAAGTCCTCAGAGATAGAAAAAAGGGAATTCAAACTGGAAGATGAAATCAAGGCGACGGCGTTAGTTCCGCCTGACTCCTTTTTGGTTTTCCGTCTCAGATACAGCGAAAAATACAACAAATGGATCCCGACACCGGTGGGAGAGGCAAAGTCGAGCGGTCCGCCGAAGGCTTCAAAGACAGGACAAACGTACGAGTATTTTATCGAAATAACGGAACCCATGGATCTCACGGCAAGCTATTGGTTGCAGGCGAAAGCAGGGAGAGGTCAGGATCAAGACAAGATTACGAAGGTTTTGGATCAAAACCTTTCGCGGTATGGCATCTCAATCTTCGACTTCAAGGATATGCTTCTCGATACTTTAGCGTCAGGATACGCAGGCATACGTTATGGAGTCCCCATGGCTCGCGGCGACCCGCTCATCGGTCAAGTACCGCTTGTGGGAATTCTCACCGAGGTTCGGGGTGGTCCCTTGTCCGGATTGCGTTGGTACTGGGACTTCACGCCCAAAGTCGAAGTTCTCGTTGACGATCAAGTATCGAAGCTCAAGTGGAGCCGATTTTCGTTCGGATGGTCTGTTGGTTTGAATTTTGAAGATTCCTTTGTCAACAGGATCGACGTGGTTCCCAAAATTGGTCTAATCGATTTTGAAGGAACCTTCATTGCTCCCGACACAGGTTTGGGCACGTTGCCAGTTGAATTCAATCTTAAGAACCAAACTAACCTCGGTGTAGAAGGCGGAATCGAAACAGCTGCCCCGTGGTTTTTAGCCCGAATTTGGGGGTCGTGGGACAAGGGCGGAATATTGGGATCAAAGGGGGAATACGTAACGTTTCTCAGAGGCGGCCTTGACACCTATTGGGATCTTTTCAATCTGGGGCGTACTCTAGAGTGCTCCGTGCTCGTATTCGCTGTGGCCGAAAAGCTTACAGTGGCTAAAGAACCTACCGTGCTTGAGGACGAGGAAACCAAAGTTCTTGGCCTTAGTTATAATCAGGCGTTTCTAGGATTAGGATTAACTGTCGCCTGGTGAACTTCGCAGCAATTCAGATTTCGTGGACTCGCCTTTCAATATTTGCTAATCCCCGATTATGGTCACCGAATCGAAACCCCCTTTCTGCAACGCGCCGTTTGTCCAATTGATGCTCAAGCCGTCGGGCGACATCGCGCCGTGTTGCTATAAGTACGCGCATGATCTTGGCGATATCAAGCAACAGTCGCTGCTCGAAATTTGGAATGGGGATCGCATTAAGAAACTCCGTCGGGAATTTCTTTCAGGCCAAGTGAAAACGTGCAAAAAACAAATTGCTCATATTGCGTGCAACGAACGGTTTGCGCGCTTTGCTGACATAATCGAACGGAACGAGCATCAATCATCGGCGCCGAGGCGGCTCGATTTGAGGCTAAATAGCCAATGCAATTTGTCATGTGTCATGTGTGATGTTTGGACGGGCGATAACAAACAATATGACGAAGCAAATTTCTGGACCGAAGGGCCGTCAACCCTTTTTCCTCATTTATTAGAAGTCGATCTCCTTGGAGGCGAACCGTTCATTCAACGAGATACCTACAGGCTGATTGAACAGGTAACCGCAGTAAATCCTGGGTGCCAATGGTCCTTCGTGACGAATGGGCACTACCAGTTTTGCGGGCGAATTCGTCGCTATCTCGATCTGATAAATATAAGGACATTCCAGGTGAGCGTCGACAGTCTCGACTCGAACACGTATGCTGCGATTCGGAGGAAGGGAAATTTAGAGACGGTGAAAACCTTTATATCTGATCTTGTCGCCTATCGCTCAGCGCGCGCCGCCGAAGACCGCGACTTTGGTCTCGTGTTCTCTATGTGCGTTTTGAAGAGAAATTGGGACGAGATTCCTAATTTTCTTCGGTTTTGTCGTGAGAATGGTGCCGTCCCAGATTTGCAATATGCTTTTTACGATCCCTCGGAGGAGAATTCCTTAGCCTTCACAACTCTCGAGCAGAAAGAACATATCGTCACGATGCTTTTGTCCAACACGAAGCCCTCTGACCAACCGTGGCTGGCGCCAATTTTGAAGCCCCTGCAGAACAGCATAAAAAGAGGTCGGGAGCGTGCACAAACCCTGGAGAGCTGAATACGCGCTGACAGCGAATTTCCCGGTAGCTTCACATTTCGCCAAGTTCTCGGATTGGCCGCAAATTGAGGATTACAACGAAGCGTATCGCCTGTTTGCTGGTGAGGGCGAAGTCCAATTTGTCGAACAAGCCCAGTTGGGACAGAGGGCCACGAAACGGTTGCGCAGAATGGGGCTGTTTGGCGCGCGCTATTATTCGACAAACATACGAGATCGGTTGGCGATTCCTACTCGAATAAAAAACTGGCATGATTTTTTTAACGTTTTAACTTGGATTACCTTTCCAAAATCCAAGTATATCATTCAATCTTTGGTATCCGAGTTTGCAGGGGCAAGCCGGCGCCACCCAACGGCCGATGCCCTCACGCATATCGACGAAGGTTGTATTTTGCTGGCATGCGAGGTTGGAGATCTTTCTGACGTCCTTCGCGTCGTGGAAGCACAGGATATTGAAGAAAAGGCCCGCCTTGTCGCGCGCGGAGTGGTCAAGCCGTTCGTCCTCGGTCACGGGATATTCGAATCGGTTTGTGACAAAAAGATTCTCCAGATTAACGCCTCTGCAATTATTCTTCCTTTTGACAGAGCCTTTTTTTCGCATGATGTGTCGACTTGCTTCCCTCTCCTGGATGAGAAGCTTGCCGAGCTTCTGAACAGGTCCCAGGAAGGCGAAAGCTGGGTAAGAGGTTCGGTGCCTGCACAGGCAGTGTTTGGTTCGGCTATTCGCTAGTCGAGGCGGCCAAAAAAATTAAGTATTTCAGATTATTACCTCAATTTCAGTGGTTATTGCCTCTTTTTTGTGCTAAACGGAAACGCCGTAACAGAAGGAGCCTACCCTTGCGTAAAATCGAACTTTTGTCGCCAGCTGGCGGCATGGACAAACTCAAAGTGGCCTATAGATTTGGCGCCGATGCCGTTTATCTCGGCGGAAAGGCGTTCAATCTGCGATCGCGTTCGAGCAATTTCTCGATGGACGGTCTCGGGGAAGCGACGCAGTACGCGAAGGCCCTTGGAAAAAAAGTTTATGTCACTTTGAATATTCTGGCGCATGACAGAGAGATTAAGGCGCTGCCTAATTTTGTTAAGCACTTGGAGCAAGTAGGCGTGGACGCGGTGATTGTCGCGGATTTGGGAGTCCTTGATCTTGTCCAAGAAAATTCTAACTTGCCAATTCATATTAGCACGCAAGCCAGCACCACCAACTGGCGTGCGGTCAAGATGTATCAAAAGCTTGGGGCCAAGAGAGTTGTATTGGCGCGAGAAGTTAGCATTTCTGAAATAAAACATATCAAAGACAAAGTCCCCGAAATGGAAATCGAGGTCTTTGTACACGGTTCAATGTGTATGACCTATTCCGGTCGCTGCAATTTGAGCAGCTACTTTGCGGAGCGCGACGGCAACAGAGGCGCGTGCGCGAACACTTGCCGCTGGAAATACTCCGTGGTCGAAGAACGGCGTCCGGGTGAATATTTTCCCGTCTATGAAGACGAAACTGGCACCTACATGTACAACTCGAAGGACCTTTGCACCATTGAGTTTTTGGACCAGTTGCTGGATTCTGGCGTCGACGGCTTGAAAATTGAAGGACGGATGAAAGGTCTCCTTTATCTGGCGACCACGACCAAAGTCTATCGCGAGGGTCTCGACTTATACAACAAGGGCGCATTTGCCATGCAGCCACACTGGCTGGACGAACTCAAATCCTATAGCCACCGCGGCTATACAAGTGGTTTTTTCCTCGGAAAGTTGGATAAAAACTCAGAAAACCTCCAGGGCGGCTATCAAGCGCAGGCGAAGTTCATTGGATTCGTCACGCAATTGCACGACGACGGAAGTTTTAGCTTTGAAGTTAAAGAAAAGTTCCTACCCGGTTCGGACATGGAAATAGTGAAGCCTACAGGTCTCGCTATCAAGACAAAGATCGATCAGATCCATCATGGCGTTACGGGCGAAGTTCTCGAAGTTGCGCAGCCCAACATGGTCGTACGGATGAAGCTTCCCGTAGAGGTTAGCGAGTACGACGTGTTTCGACAAAGAGTGGATGCGTCCGAAAGCATGGGGACGTCCGCCTTTCCAGAACAAGTGCACAACAGCATCGAGATATAGGCTTAATGACGTCCACCTACGTTGAAGGCAAAGACGGAAGCTGGGATTTTGAACATCTCAGCGAGGACCTCATTAAGGTCAATCGGCGCAAAAAGGTGCAAGGAAGACACCGGGGTTTTGATATCCAAGGGCCATTTTGGTTAATGGGAACCCTTGTGATCAAAAAAGGTCGTATGACTTTTGTTCGCGGTGGAGAAGCAATCGAGCATAGAGCGGGTGATAGGGTAGGTTTTTGCTATCCCCCCTTCAGCATTGTCGAATTTATTAATCAAGATCTCGAGCTGGAAGGCATCGCCTTTCTCGCAGCGGAGAAGTTCCGCAAAGGCCCGAAAGAAGCGATTAGATTTCCGTTCGACATTGAACGTGCGATGGACTTGCCCTTTATTGAAGAATTCCCGTCGCCTAAAGTTGTTAGCAGATGCGACCGTCCCAATGTTTTGGCTTTGCGCCTCAAGGACAGCCTAGACAAAAACTTTGATTCAGAGTCGAAAATTTCAGACCTTGCGGCGCAACTGGGGTTGTCGCACGCCGCTGCGACAAGAGCGTTCAAGCAGTGCTACGGACTTACCCCGGTTGAATACCGCAGCTGGCTTCGCGTGGTAGCGGCAACGTTTTCACATCTGTTGAAGGGCGCGAAGATCACCGAAGCCGCACATCTTTCTGGGTTTGAAGACCTCAGTCGTTTTAACAAGCAGTTCAACAGGATAACGGGTACCGTTCCCTCCAAGTTTGCGAAAACCCGCAAGCTCCAATAACAAAAGGACAATACCTTCTGCGTTTCCTTTATTCCGCGCCTCCGCGTTCAATTAAGAGATCGCGGAAACGCTGAGGTTTGGGAAACGCTGAAAGGGTCGGGCGCTAGCAACATAAACTGCTGGCGTACACGGGGAGGACCTGCTGGCCTGACGGTGTGCTGGTTTTGCGTCAGGTGCAAGTGGTAGAGTCCGATCTTGGTTTGCAAAAAAGTCAAAAAACGCCGTGAAGAAAAACCAAGCTCGGTCATATGATGCTGATTCAACATCAGGAGATGAAGCAAAATGAAGAGATTAATTAGTATACTTGTTTTGACCGGTTGCGGCTCAGTAGCCCCGCAGAGAGTTCAATCAAGCCAGAGCGAGTTCGAGGCATCGCTGGCCAACCTAGAGCCAAAATTACAGATGTTCGCAGGGGAAAATGAAAGCAACAGAAAGGAAGTTGCAGCCTATCTGCTTGAGAGTGACGAGTACGGAGAGCATCTGCAAAAGTATTTAACCTATTATAGGTCGATCGATCGCAGCTTCGATATCTTCGAGGAAGATGTCAACGATGAGGTTATTGATAAAATAGAGAAGTCCACCGCCGCGGAGTTTTTTAGGTTGCAAAACGAACTCTTTGGACCCGGAATTTCTCAACCTTACAATCTCCTGCACGCCTTTCTCTTTCCAGATTCGTACTTTCGCCCCGAAGTGAAAGAGGCATTCGAAATTGCTCCGGAGTATGGAATCGATGCTTTGTTCGAAGATCTGAAGGCGATGTTGCCTCCGGAATTGCCCTATAACACCCGTTTAGAAATTGTTCCTGGTAAGGCCGGAGGTTCTTATTCTTGGGACGAAGACAAAATAGTATTTGGAGATTATCCTCCTAATATATCCAACGTACTCGGGTTCATCCACGAGTTCGGGCATAGTGTGTTTCGCATGGATTCAGATAACGCCGAACATCCCTTATATGTGCATGGTTTTAACGAAGCTTACGGCGAGGTTTGGGCGAACAATGTATTCAAGTACCCCTTTATGAACAAGCTTTTCAAAAACCCTGCAAGAAGGTTAGACGTTGAGAAGTACATACAGTACCGATCCTTGTGGGGAATACGGTTTCACTTGGTAGCTCTCCAGCTGGAGCGGCTTGTGGTGAAGACACAGCTCACCCCGCAGGAATATGCTGCTCAGAACAAAATTCTGGCGGAGAAGTATCTAGGAATCAAGGAAGCAGTGCCGTTTTTGGCGATGTTGCCGCAGGTTGTGCTACCCGGATACTTACCGTCGTACCTTTTGATTAATTTTGTGGGCAAAGAATATAGCGTGGTCGTTGATGAAAAGGATCCCGTTGCCGGCTTATTGAAGATTAGTACTGAACTAAAAGGTGATTTATCAGAGGCGCATTTCCAAGCACTCCTCAAGAGGCTGATAGGCCAATATTTCGGTGTTAGCGAGGTTTTTCTGGAAACTAAACTTCGTGAGTTCTCCGCTCACGAACGGCAATCAGCCGCTGGACGCGCGGCCGCCCTTGATTACCTGACCAACGAATATGAAACCATGGGCTTTGAAGTTACTCGACATAACTATGAATATGAGGGGTTTTTGGGAACGAATCTGGTTGCCGAGCGGCGCGGTGCAAACCCTGATTTGACCCTCATTGTCAGTGCCCATTACGACAGCGTAGGGACGTCTGGTGCCGATGATAACGGTTCAGGGGTCGTAAGCGCTTTGGCAGTCGCGCGAGCGTTGAAAGACAGTAGCTTAGCCTACAATCTTAGAATCGTTTCCTTCGACCAGGAAGAAAAGGGACTCATTGGGTCCAAAGCATATGCGAAATTTCTCTCGGAGACGTCGGAGGCCAAAAAGATCATTGGCGTCATTAATTTGGACATGACCGGATATGACGGGGACGGGGATGGCGCCTACCACGCCATTGACTGTAACCAAGGCCAATCCCTGAAACTCAGTGCGAATCTGGAAGCCGTTGTGGCGACCAGGGGCCTTAATTTGACTCGCGTTCCCGCGTGCTCGGATAAGAGCGATCATGCCGCTTTTTGGCCTTACGGAATTCCTGCGATCGCTGTGGCTCAAAATCTCTTTGGAGGCGATGCCAACCCTTGCGTGCATTTGACGTGCGATACGCTTGAGAAGGTCAATTTTGCGTTTATGGGCGATCTCACAGAGGCCGTGATAGGCACTGTAGAACAAATAGTAACTCTCTAAAAAAAGAAAAGGCGGGGATTTCTCCCCGCTTTTCCCTCAATCTCCCTCTAAAAGTCGTCACCTTAAGCAGCGAAGGATCTCTATATATTCGTTGCTCAACATGACGAGGTTGATAGTTATTGCTGAAGTTTTATGTATTTAACATTTACAGAAAACTCCAGCCCCGTGTGCTTACAATCAGAGTCGTTGTTGTCGCCAGTGGTTACCATTCCAAAGTTGTATTTGCTTGAGAATGCATAGGCGCTGATGTTGTAGAAGATCGACGGATCAAACTTGAGCCGCATGTCGCCCGTTGTTTGCGTATAGGGCATCACGCATTCGCCAAGGCCTTTATCGGCGCCTAGGCAGTAGTTATGGGGTTTGCCGTCTTTAAGATAAGGTTGGTTCACGATGGCATTCCAGTTGTAGAAGTAGACGTTGTCGCGTTTCTCCATAACAGACGTATAGTCCATACTCGCTGCTAGCACCGCGTTGTTGAGCGTTAAGAAGATTTCGTCATCGAACTCGATTTGTTGATTTGGCACTGTGAACTCGACATCGCAAATGATCGAATCGCTGCCCAAATCAAGCATGTGGTATTGTTCGCCGCGTGCCCTCACCATTTCTTGAACCTCGGTAAGATTGCCATTAGCGCCCCAAGCGCACGTTTTTTCTGGAGGTGCGAATCTAATCGTTTCAACCCGTGACAGATGTTGTTGATTCTGACATAGTTTTTGAACTTCGGCTGGATCTATAATGGGGTCTTCCGACACGCTGGACGGATTGGGATTCTCTCCATTGGTGTCTTTCTCACCTCCGCCTCCGCCGCTCGCGGTGGAATCGTCGGTTCCGATCTCTTCCGAATCGGTGCCGGTACCCGCAGGGACGGTTCTGTTTCTGTCGCCACTGGTATCAAGCGTCTTAAAGCTCGCTTGATCCCCGCAGCCGGTGAAAATTAACCCGGACGCTACCATGAGACTTAATGTGATAACCGTTTTCATTTGCCGTCCTCTAACTTGTTAACGGATAGCCAACGCCATCCTCGTGGGTTTTAATCGGGCCGAACCAAGATAATTTTCACCATGTCGTGTAAATGTTGAAAATCTTTCAAATTTTGAAATAATAATATTAGCAATAAAACGTAGAAACTTTTTTTAAGGAAGCATTTCATTTTGCAACATACTAATATTAAAGCGATAAAATACTTCCTCGTGGGTTTGTCTCTGATTTTCTTAATGATTCCAACGACATTTGGCAATGTCGTAGGTCCAGAGGCGCAGAATTTCAACCCCACAACGAGCGGAATTGACTTCGTGACGGTTCAATCTGCCGACGTCTTGCCGCCAGGCGTGTTCAATCTAGGTTTGTTTGCAAACCAATCGATCAACACTCTTCCTTATTTCGAAGGCCAAGGCGGCCAAAACCGCGGAAGGGTTAACGACCAACTTATAATGACGGACTTTAATTTTGGCTTCGGCGTATTACCGGATTTCGAAATAGGATTTAGCTATCCGCGGATCATGTATCAAAAGGTAACAACGGGCAAGGATCGGGGGCAGTTCGGAAGCCTTGGGAACACAGAGTTACGATTTATGGGAAAATATAAGCTGTTCGGAGGCGGAGAATCCGGCGGGGCTATTGTACTTTCTGCCAACGTCAATAGAACAAGAAACAATCCCTATTCCGGTCAGGGTGCTAAACCCACCTATAACATCGAATACGCACATACAACAGACCTCTTCGGCGTGAAACTTGGCGCAAATATCGGATACCGCATCAAGCAGCCGGGAGATCCCATTCCCGGTTCTCCTATAGAGCCGACGGACGACCAAATCATCGCTTCTCTGGCCTCCAGTTATTACATAGAGCCGCTGCAGAGCAAATTGATCGTGGAGATGTTTGGCTCCCGACCTGCCAAGAAGGGCGAGTCATCTGTGGCTGACAGGCAGAAGTCTTCTTTAGAAGCGTTGGGAGGAATAAAGCATTTTCTTTCGGACAGCCTCGCATTGCACATCGGTGGGGGCACCGAGCTCATTCACGGCGCGTTTTCTCCAGATTGGCGCGTCTATGCCGGCCTAAACTGGACCACAACGTCCGAAGTAAAGGCGGCGCCAGAACCGCAGGAAATCCAGATAATCGAACGGACAGAAACAAGCAGCAGCGTCCAAAACCGATTTGAATCTACCGACGTCAACAACCTTCCCGTGGAAAAGGAAGTGACCATTAACTTCGGAAAAATATATTTCGAGGTCAACTCCGCAACCAATCTGCTCGCTGGTCATGAAAACACGCTAAAATTGCTCAATGAGTACCTCCGAAAGCCACCTCCCTTCACCAAACTCGTGGTGGAAGGACACACAGACTCCATGGGAAGCGACGCCTATAACCTGGATCTGAGCGTGCGCCGTGCCCAAACGATCAGAAACATTCTGATAAGCCAATACGGCTTAGATCCTCATAAGGTCGAAGCAGTAGGCTACGGGGAGTCGAGACCAATCGCCGACAACGGCAACTTCCAAGGACGGCAAGACAACCGCCGGGTAGATTTCAGAATAATGAGGTAGGATCCAAATTATTAGCGTCTCTTGCGCTTTAGCGGCTAAATACCCTTGCGCCCTTTCCCTGTCGAATCGGTAACATTTAGTGCCCACGAAGTAGACAAATGACAACGGCTTTTCTTGGCCGCTGGGACAAAAACAAATGCTTTCAGTTGGTTAAAAATTCACGCCTTTTGGTCTCGAATTTGAATTATAGCCGTCACTATCCGTCATAAAGAAGATTTTGGGAGACGGTGCGTTCAAGCATTTCGATTTTTACCGTTAAAATATTTTAGGAGTATCTATGAAGTTTAAGTCGTTTCTAATGGCTCCGTTCGCATTGACGCTTATCCTCGGCGCTTGTACGCAAGAAAAGGGTGCTGACGTCAAAGTAACAGACGTTGACCACAGCTGGGTGAAGAGACAATCGATTGGTAACTGCTGGCTTTACGCGGCGGCATCTTGGGCCGAATCACTTCACAAATCGACGACGTTCGAAGAAGTTAACCTTTCAGAAACATATTGGACCTACTGGCATTGGTACGGTCAAATCGTTAATAAAGGAATTACAACGATCGCAACCGGCGGCAACTGGTGGGTTTCTCGCAACATCATCCTAAAATACGGATACTTGCTTGAAGGCGAATTTATTCCCAACGAAGATACGGAAGAAATGTCTGCCGTTCAACACAATGCTGAGGCATATATCAATGCTGCGCTCGGTGTAGGGGGCGAACTTCAGTCGCTTACTAGCCGTACGCCAGAGAACGTTCAAAAAGTTCTCGACAAAGCATACGGCGTCAATATGGCCGAAGCTCGCGCTCGCGCGCACGAAGCTTCCAGCTTTGTCGTGGGCAAAACCGGCGCAGGTGCCGACATATCTTTAGCGGAAGCGGTAGCTGCTTCTGGCGAGAATGCCTGGACAACTGTTAACTACCCAGTTGTTTATGGCAACCCATCCGAAGCTGTCATCAAAACCCGCAAAGACCTCATGAAGAGAGCGCTGCGCGCGATCAACGATCGCCAACCTGTCGTGGTTTCTATGTACATCGATTTCAACGCGCTTGATATCGCCGACGCAACCTTCAAACGTTCGACGCTATTAGCATCCGGAAGCATGGGCAAACAAGGCGGCCACATGGTGGTTCTCGAAGACTATGCTGTAGATAACGTTCCTGACGGCAACGGCGGCTTCTTTTCTATCGAAGAAGGCGACGTTTCTGATGACCTTAAGAAGATGGCGCTCGAGGGTGACGTTCGTTATCTCGTGGCTAAAAACTCGTGGGGAACAGACCGTCCTGATCGTGGTTTAACCGACGGTTATACACGATTTGACGCGGAGTACATGAACCTGCCATTCGCTCGTGAGAGCGGCGGTTCGGCAAGTGCCCTTAGCCTGTTTGTTTTACCCCCAGGCTATTGATCCTAAACATAGCAAGAAGGCCGGGAAGCAATGCCCGGTCTTTTTTTATTTACAATTTAGTCCGATCCGCTCTTCTTCAATCGCTCCGACAAACGGACTGAAAGTTTTTTGAGGAGAGTCCACTGTGCCGTGGACAAAGGCAACTTTCATTGGCTCCATGAAATAATTGGGACCGGGATCGTTATAGTCGATGAGGTCTGTACTCGGCAACGCACCGCTGCTCCCAATCTCGCTCTGGCTAATATCAGAGTGAAAATAATACGTGTTCGGCTTCAAATCATAAAAGTTATTGCACCGGGGCGTTAGGTGGCTTGAAAACTTCTGCACCTGGAGTTTCACGCAGTTCAGTTTTATCTGAACCTTGTACAATTCGTTGTAGATTAGTTCCGTTCTCAATTCTTGATTTCTTGCCTTTGGCTCCTGCGCCGTTGAAGCTCCTTCAGAAAGTTTGCAGCCAAAATCAAGGTCGCCTTCTCTAAGTATAGAGTGGTCAATGTCGAAGCGAAAATCAATATCTTGATCCGAGAAGTTTTCCGAGATCTCGTATCGCAATCGGACGGAAAAATCGTTGAGTTCGGAATTCTTGATTACGATGTCTTGTCTGAGTTTTAAAGGATTGGATATTTCGTAAACGATGTTTTTAGCATTGAGGTTATCCATTGAGACATACTTGCCGTTAAGTCGCACTAGAGAAGAGAAGCCTTGTGCTGAACCGCCTGTCCAATTTACTTTATCCGTTGTGGTTGGGGTGGCGTTGATAATGAGGTCGCCGCGAAATTCAGCGCCTCCTATGATCTCTGTGCCTGGTTCTATAATAACGGGTTTTGAAAACACAGTGGCGACATTGGGTATGGTACCGCTATTGTCCGACGTTAACAACGGGTCTGACAAAAGAGCGATCTTGTCGCCCTTTTTGAAAATAATTTCTTGATCAATCTTGCCCTGAACAAACTTCCAGGAACTATCAAGATTGGTATTGAAATATCGTACGTACACAGGGTCGCTCTTGCTGTTGTATGCGTCTCTAAACTCGAACATCAAAGTGGTAAACCCTTCCGATGCGTGATCCAGACTTATTGCGTTGGCAACAGGTATCCATTCATCCAGCGTGATGTTGGTGACGCGCTTTACATCTTTGGATGCGCTGGATATCTTCATCTCAGACACCCCCGAAACTGTCTCAATAGCAAGATCGGTCTTGAGACCACGGACGATAGTGCCTTCGCCGTTTCTTATGGAAACCAAGCCCGAGGGCTCGGGATTGGGTTCGAGTACGAAGTCTAAAACGACGCTTTGGTCCACTTCACGCTCGTCAGAAACATAAGGAATAAACGTATCCTTGGCTGCCCTGAAGACGTATCTCCCTTTGGGAAGCAAAAGCGTATAATAACCTTCATCGTCTGTGGTCGTAGAAAAAGGCGAATTCATCACGGAGAGGAAGCTTTTGGGCTCGATCACTTTGCGATTCAAATCTATGCGTCCTGTTACTTTAACGAGGTCCGTTACGACTGCCGCGGGAATTTCATAGTGTTCCCCGTCCTCAATGGTCACTTCCATATTGAGGCCAACATCTCTCGTGATGATAAATAATCGATATTGGTCGGGCGGGAGATCTTTCAAGTAAAATCCGCCTTTCTTATTGGTCCGAGTATTAAAAGGGCGAGACGATTCCGAACCCTCTAACGACCGTAGGTAAACCTCGGCATCCGTTACGGGGGTTCCTTTCTCGTCAATGGCTCTGCCAATGAGATACGAATGGTCGCCGCTCGAGAGCTGTGTGTGGGAAACGCCATAAATGTTGAGGTATTCGTCGCGGGAATTGGTCAACTTTCCCTTTGCACAGGTAGTCAGTAAAGAAACGAAAAGAAAAAGTTGCCAGATCATGTTCGCTTCTTTCCTAAAACGCGAAACCTGCGCTCGCATTTGCCGTTATCGGCCTGAGGGTATGGTCGTCGAAGTCAGCCGGAAATTTCATGCGAGGCGCAAGAGTTAATCCGCCGCCCACAAATAGCGACGATGCTAGATTGAGTGCCTTTACGCCGAGGAAAAGGTTCGGATAAGAAAGAGCGGCACTCTGTTTTGGGTCTTCTAAGGCGTCGTTGTAAACTATTCTGTCTACCTTTAGGTAGTTCAGGCCGAGACCGTATTCGATGCTGAGATTGTCTAAGGGGTAGAAACTACGCCCGACGTTTGCGCGGGTAAGGAAAGCGTGATAGCGTGCGGGAGAATCCGAGAAATCAATCTGCGTCCTTGTCGTCATTTCCTTTTGGTAAACGCCCAACGAAGCATTGAAATCTGTCGCAAGAATCTGGGTTGTTCCCATAACGACGCCGGGCGCAACGAGTGATTGACGGTTCAGGTCGTCTACCAGCGGCAGCGGCAGCTCGTACAGCTGAACTTCTGTGTAGAAGGAAGGCGGCCGCTTAATCAAACTGGAGACTGGGTATGTGCGGTCGGCCTGTAAGAAGACGTGGTGATTGATCACAGGCCGATCCGGATCCTGCGGGTCAACCAGGGTAATTTTGACGTGGCCCTCGTTGAGCTTTTGCGGGTTCCACAGCGTTCCCTTGGTTTGACCGTCCACTTGAAGCTGGAGGTTTCGGTATCCCTCTATGTCGGCGAAGATGACGGGACGCGATGTTCTTTTAACTTCACCATTTAGAATTATGGGATCAGCGCCTTCTACGTTTAGCAGGGCCGACGGCGTTTGTTGGCCCTTAGTGAAATCATAGGTGTGCGAACGTGCGTATTCATGAGCTTCGAACAGCGAAATACCGCCGTCCTGGTTGACGTCATATGACTTGAGGCCTTCGATCAGAAAGTGAGTATATATGTCGTTTCGGAGGTTTTCGTCCTCCCGTGCCGGTTGGCCCCACGAACTCGCCGACAGTATCATCATAGCCGATGACACCTCGTGAAGAGGTTGAGGAAAGAAACCGCTCTTGAGTGTTAATAATTCTTTTTGGATTGGCTCAGGAAGTTGCGACTTTCCCGAACCTGAGTGGCAAAGCGCCAAAATGAGCGCCTTTTTCTTCGACTTCAAACGCGCTATGCGGGTTTGAATGTAGTCGATGGCGACGCCCGTTTTCTCAACATTATCGAATCCCGTATCGTGCGCGACGGCGTATCGTTTTAAGTTTTTTGCCTCGTCATAGGCAAGAGTGCCATGTGTGGAAAAATAGACGATGACTATGTCGTCCTCTGAGGTCACCTTTTTTTCAAGAACGTCAAACGCATGCAAAACGTTCTTCGCGGTGGCGTTTTCGTTGGTAACAGTTATGAATTGGTCGGCTTCAACCTTGTTATGCTGCTGAAGGAAAGTCGTGATATCTTCAACGTCCTTAAGCGGATATTTGAGTTCGCGAAATTTCTTGTCCGTGAAGTCTTTGATCCCGACGACGAGCACAATCCTTTTAGGTTTAAAGGCTTGTTCGATGGCCTTGTCGGTAAGTTGGATCTTTTTTAATTCGGCCGCAGAAGACAAGGAAGATATGAGCGCAAGGATCGCAAGAAGATTTCTCATTGTGCTCGTTTGTTTTGTCATTCAACTAGGGCCCTACCGCAACGACTGAAAATGCGACGTCGTCTTTCTTTTCTTCTGTTTTTTTCCTTATATTCGAAAGAGAGAACTTATGCACCCCTTTCTTTGCCAAAGTATAGGCAAAATAGCTTGTAGCCTCAGAAAGTAGCTGACGATCTTGAGTTAACCCATAGTTTTCAAAGAGAACATCGTGTTCATCCGCGAGTTCGTGTTCGAGCTTTACAGTAAGTGGATTATCCTTGGTGATATTTTTACCTTCGACGTAGAAAACAATTGTGGCGCCTACGGGCAGCTCCATAAAATCTTCGCCAGACTTTAACGTGCCTTCCTCCGTCACTTTGGCGAACCTAAGTCCGACGAGCGTTGGCTCAATCTGTTCCTCGTCCTGCCCTGACTTGATTCCCATCGCAGATTCAGGTTCTTGTTGGGTCTTCAGGTAGAAGAAGCCAAGTAAAGCCGTCGCAAATGCGGGACCCAGAATATAAACCTTCCGCAAGTCTGAGAAAAAGTTGAAAACACCCGAAACAGTGTTGCTCCACTTTTTTCGATCTTGGTCAATTCGAAGGGCGAGTGCTTGCCAAGTTTTGGACTCTAATTGATCGATATCTTCTAGCGGGATATCCTTAGTGTTTGAAAGCGCTTCTTCCGTCAACATTTGTTTCAGATGTTTGCGGAAGGCAAGGTTTTTGGTCATGTCGTCGAATGGTGCCGTCATGTTCGTCATCGCTTTGCTCGAAGTCTACGGTTAATGGGAAGTACCGGTGCTACGTCGAAAAAGCCTTTCTGGCTATTGCGACGCAGCATGGTTTTACGCATGTCTTGCCGGAACCGAGAGAACCAAGTTGTTAGAGTGGAAGCATTCACTCCCGTTGAATGCGCAATGTCGGTCAGATTGGCGTCCTCCAAATAGAAGAGTTGAATTGCGCGTTTTTTTCGTTCGTCTTTTATCATTCCAATTTCTTGAATTATGGTGTGGGTCATCGTTCGATTTTCCATGTTTTCTGCCGGGCAGAAAATCGACTCGTCGACAATGCCTTCGAAGTCAAAATTGTCTTGTATGTTGTTTTGTCTCTCTGTCTGCTTACGAAAGTGTTTGAACATTTGCCTTCTGCCAATAGTAAGCACCCAAGCAACGCCTGCGGCGGCGTCTTTCAAGGATTCCCATGACCGGTAGGCTTCCAAATAGGTCTCCTGGATGATGTCCTCAAGGTCAGCCTGATTCTTAATCCCAAGCCGCCTCAGATGGGACACCAGGGGCTTAAAGGATTTTTGGTAAAAATCCTGGTAAGCTAACCGTTTATCTTTATTAGTCTTTTGTAGCCACATAATCGCCTTCGGTTTCAATCAGATCAGTGCTGGTTTTGCCGCCTTACGTCTCAACAATCTGTACAGAGTCCTGCGAAAGTCGCTGAGCTAGGAGCAGTCCGGTCGAGGTTATAGGAAAGAAAACATGGAAAAACTAGCCTTAATCAATAAAACGTTAAGATATCAGCAATAATTTTAAAGATGAGAAGCTGGCCCATAGAAGTGTTTAAATTCTTGACACCTGTCGGATTCTTGAAGGCATTTTTTCCTTAAACATCAATGATTTTGGTGTTTTTTACATGGAACGCCTGTTGCTTAACCTACGGTAGAGGCAACCGTTTGCCCAGAGGAGCTGGCATGAGATCTCTCGGAAATTTTGTCCTTTTAGTGTCTTTCGCGATCGTCGCCGGCGCTGGTCTATGGGTTGGACATCAACTCCAGCCGACTTCGCGTGAGATGGCTGCCCGCTATAGATTCACGCATCAAAACCTTCTTGATGAAACCGGGGTTTACGAAGCGCGGATCAATACGATGAATCAAAACCCCAACTGCTTGCCGATACACGTTTCGACTCAAGCTAAGATCAGTTTTTTCTATCTGCATTGCTCCGAGGCGGCAATAAAGAGAGATACGCAGGCATTGAAGATCACCCCAGACTTTTCGGTCGACGAACGACTCGCACGGAGAGTGCATTTTTGGCACAAGATATACGCTCTCTGGTCGAAGGACGAGTTTGTTCTTCACGTTGCCGAGTACCCTGAAGTTGTGCTGGAAATGGCTCGGTCCAATGAACCAGAGACAAGCAATCGAAATATCATAGAGATAAAAAAGGCCCTCCAAGCTAAAGAAATCCGATACGCGGAAATTCTTCGAAGTTTGCACAGAAAGTCGCTCAAGCGCGACTTTTCATACGCAAATCTTGATCCTGCGGAACGCAGGGTCTACGACCTTATGTCCCATATCCCTGATCGCGCCAAATTCTCCAAAGCCGCGGGAGAAATTCGAGTGCAGCGCGGCCAACGTGAATTCATCAAGAAGGGCATAGAAATGTCCTCGCGTTATCTTCCCACGATCGAAAAGAGTTTCGAAGAACTGGGAATCCCAAAGGATCTGGCGAAAATTGCTTTCGTAGAGTCTTCGTTCAACATCAACGCGTTGTCTAAAGTAGGCGCTTCTGGCGTTTATCAGTTTATGCCATTCGCCGCTCGCGAATATCTCATTATTAATTCTGGAATCGACGAGAGACGAGATCCTATTAAATCGGGACTGGCGGCAGCCAAACTCTTCAAGGCAAACTATGGAATCGTCCCCCATTGGCCTCTTGCCGTCACAGCTTATAACCATGGCGCTTATGGCGTCCGAAGAGCTGCTCAGAGTGTTCATAGCACAGAGCTTGCCGATTTAGTTGAAAACTATGACGGAAGAGGATTCGGATTCGCTTCTAAGAATTTCTACAGCGAATTTTTGGGCATCCTTTTGACCCTTTCCAATAAATACGATCACTTTATCGATCTTGACGAAGACACTCCAATGCAATTCGAAGCGTACAAACTGCCGTCTTGGCAATCGATCAGTCAGATCAAGAAAAAGTTTGGCGTCAATGAAAGCGAAATTCTCGCTTACAACCCTGACTTGATGGTGCATTTCGTAAGACGGAACGGCCACCTTCCAAAGGGCTTTGTCATAAAGCTGCCGGTATCCATTGAGCGCGAAAAAGTTGCTGATGAAAAGGATTCTTTAAGAGCGCCGCGCAAATCTATGGTGAGCGGTCAAGCGGAAGCTACATAATGTATGATCAAGATACTTTTTTCAGTCATATCTGTTTTCTTTTTGGTAGGTTGTCCTGAAGAGGACAACCATACTCCCGACAAGTCCAAGCAAAGGACTATTGTCGCGAAACCAAATCCGGACTATTCGATCACGATTCATTTGGACCAAGAAGAGAAGTCTATAAAGGTCTCGTTGCTTGATCTTCCGACTACGACAACCAAAGTTGAATGTCAGCTCAGTACCCTTAAAATCACAAAATGCGAAAATGGGTTTGAGATGAAAGAACCTCGCGACGGCAATTTCATTTTAGCGATTGTTATAAATGCGAGTCTTCCAACGCCTCTCAAATACGAAGTGGGCTTTACAGTTGAAAAGGGGCAATTGAAAGCGCCGCATATCGTGATCACGGCGCATGTAATGCGCACTATCGATATGAAACTCGTGACAGATACCTTTGAAAGCCATGGCGCGGTTGTGCGATCCAAACCTCTTGTCCTTGAGTTTCTGACCGAAAATTATAGCGGATGCCAACACCAATTTTGGTGCAGCTATTCAGAAGGCCTTTGGTCCAAATGTCAGCTTTCTGACAACAAACTAGAAATCTCGCCTGATGAAATTTTGCGAGGATTTCAGAAGTTTGCCATTAAAGCATCCTGCCAAGAAGATTCGTCTCGGACGTCTAACGTTGTCGAGCTGTTTTGGTACGGCGTTGATGACGGGTACCTACCTCTCGCTTTGTCGGAACGAAAAGTGGGCGAATATTCGCATTACTCTCTACAAAAACAAAACGATTGTGTAGGCAAAGTTCACTATCAATGCAGAGATCAGGCGAGCTATAGTTTCAAAAATTGCCTCAATGTACGGAAGAATCCCCAGGTTGGCTTTGAAATCCGAGCGGTTTGCACCGGCAAGGACGGCGAAACCACCGGCCCAAGCGCTGTTATCCAGTAATACCCTTGCCTAAGAAATTCATCCATGAGACTATTCGCCAGAATTTGTCCTGCGGTGGCTATGCGTAAGGTGTTTCTTTGGTTTATTTTTTTCTTCCTGAATGCGCCCGCATTTGCACAATCAGCCCATTGGATAGAAGTTGAAATCGGTATTATAGGCCCTGCCTCCGACGAAATTTTAGCTGACGCGATGGCGCTAACGGCAAGTCGAGGGGCAGCTGGCCTTCTTGTCAAATTAGACACGCCAGGGGGCTCGCTTGAATCAACGCGATCTATGGTAAAGAGACTCTTAAACTCCGACTTTCCGGTTGTCGTATGGGTGGGGCCGTCAGGAGCCCGAGCCGGTAGCGCGGGAGCATTCATTACCCTTGCCGCAAATGTCGCTACGATGGCGAACGGAACCAACATTGGTGCGGCGCACCCTGTCGCTGCGTCCGGAGATAACGTCGATGGGCCCGCTGGTAAAAAAATAGAGAACGACACTATTGCATTCATAGAATCAATCGCCAAAATGAGGAAAAGAAACGAGGAAGTGGCTGTTTCCTTCGTGATGACATCTTTGTCCCTTACGGCGCAGGAAGCCTTGGAACAGAACGTCATAGAGGTAATCGCGGATTCCCCCAACGAGCTTTTCGAAAAACTTAACGGTCGTGAGGTCTCGCTCGCCGACGAGAAGAACGTCGTGCTAGCGACGAAGGATTACAGTCTTGAGCCATACGAGAAAACGCTTAGGCAAAAATTCTTGGAGATTCTTTCTAATCCCAACCTGTTTTACTTGCTCTTCATCGGAGGCCTGATTGGCCTGGGTGTCGAACTCACGCATCCTGGTGTAATGATGCCGGGGGTATTGGGCGCGATTTCGCTTATCCTTTCCTTGATGTCGAGTTCTGTATTGCCGGTGAACTTTGGCGCCATGATTCTTGTGGTCGCCAGTATTGCGTTCCTTGTGGCAGAAATCTTTGTTCCGAGTTTTGGTGTTCTCGGTATTGGAGGTTTGGTGGGATTCGTGACCGGATCATTCTTGCTTCTGGATACCTCGGAAGACTTTGACGTTGGGATTTCTCTTGGCGTCATCCTCCCCGTTGCCGTTTTTGTGCTGGCCTTGTTTCTTGCCATATCATACTTTGCTTTGAGGTCTAAGCGATCCCGGGTAGTAAGCGGTAGAGAAGGAATGGTCGGCCTTAAGGGAGCTGTGCTTTCCGATTTTCGCGAGGGAGCGGGAAGAGTCATGGTTTCTGGCGAAAATTGGTCCGCTGTTTCTGCAAATAGCGCTGATTTGAAGAAAGATCAGAAAATAGAAGTCTGCGAAATTCGGGAAGGTCTCGAGCTGTTAGTAAAAGCGTCGGATGATCCGCATCTCTCATAAAGGAGGAAATTTTGATGCCAATAGGTTTGATAATTATTGTAGCTCTCGCATTTCTCTTCGTATCGGCGACGGTTCGAATCATTCCTGAGTATGAAAGAGCCATTGTCTTTCGGTTCGGACGAGCGTTGTCAAAGCCGAAAGGGCCGGGACTGATATTTCTTATTCCTTATGTTGATCGCATTGAATCGAAAGTATCCATACGAACCATAACCATGGCTATCGATCCCCAAGACGTCATCACTCGCGACAATATTAGCCTGAAGGTTAATGCGGTTTTATACTTCAAAGTAATCGATACCATGAAAGCTATAATCAACGTCGAGAATTATCTCTACGCCACCTCGCAATTGGCGCAGACGCATCTCCGATCGGTCCTTGGTCAACACTCGTTGGACGAATTACTGACGGCAAGGGAGCAGATTAACAATCAGCTCCAGTCGATCTTAGACCAAAACACGGATCCGTGGGGTATTAAGGTTGTGTCTGTGGAAGTCAAACACGTTGATTTGCCCATTGATCAACAAAGGGCTATGGCGAGACAGGCGGAAGCCGAGCGAGAGAGACGAGCAAAAGTCATTTCTGCTGAAGGTGAGTTGCAAGCCGCGAACACGCTCAAGCAAGCGGCCGACAAACTAAACGAAAACCCGTTGACGGTGCAGTTGCGCTATCTTCAAACAATGGCCGACCTGACCTCGTCCCCGAACTCAAAAGTGGTGGTGCTCCCATTACCGCTGGAATTGCTTCGCGGCTTTGATAAGATATTTAATAAAGATAGTCGCCCAAGTTGATGAACGAAAGTAGATCCGAAACCATTGATTTTCATAACACCAAAGTTTGTTTCGCCCATAGGACGATGGGGGAGCTTCGATTGGCTTATTTCGTATTTTGGGTTATGGCAAATCGGTTCCTCGCGAAGCTTGCAGAGCGGATTACATATTTCGCCTTTCGATTTAATCTCCCTGTAAAGTTCCTGATCAAACGAACAGTCTTCGGTCAATTCTGCGGAGGTGAGAACCTTGCGGAGTGTCGCGAACTCATCCAGGTACTTACCAACTCGGGAGTGGGTTCGATTCTCGACTACGCCGTTGAAGGGGGCAAGTCGGAGCAGGAATTTGATGCAACGGCAAAAATTGTGAAGGAAGTCATCAATGAGGCTTCCAAGAACGAAGCGCTCAGTTTTTGTGTCTTCAAGCCGACGGGAGTCGCGAGATTCGCGCTGCTTGAAAAAGCCAGCGCGAAAGAGGAAATGACCAATGACGAAACCGAAGAATTCTTCCGTGTGAAGAGCCGCATTAAAGGTATTTGCGAGGCGGCGTATCATCATGGCGTAAGAGTATTTATCGATGCGGAGGAATCTTGGATACAGAACACGATCGACGATATTGCGCTTGAAATGATGACGGCTTTCAACAAACATAAGCCTCTTGTCTACACAACCGTGCAAATGTATCGCAAGGACCGGCTCCAGTATCTAAACGATCTATACGCATTGGCAAAACAGAGAAATTTTTTTGTAGGAGTAAAATTAGTCCGCGGTGCCTATCTCGAAAAAGAAAGAGAAAGGGCTCGTCGTTTTGGTTACGAGTCTCCTTTATTTGATCACAAACAAGGAACAGACGAAGCTTTTGATCACGCCATGGCATTTTGCTTAAAGTGTATTGACCACTTCTCAATTTGTGCCGGAACGCACAATCAACGGTCGACAATTTCATTGGTTTCCATGATGCAGCAGAACAACATTGCAAAACAAGATAAACGCGTTCAGTTCGCGCAACTTCTTGGTATGAGCGATAATCTAACCTTTAATCTTGCTCATGAAGGGTACAACGTTTCCAAATATGTCCCGTTCGGACCGGTTCAAAAGGTCCTCCCATACTTGTCGCGGCGGGCTAACGAAAACTCCGCGATAAAGGGTCAGACGAGTCGCGAATTATTTTTGCTTGGCCAAGAATTGAGACGACGATTACATGGAGAGAATCACTGACTTAGGCCTAAGTCCCTAAAATTCAACCAGTCTCCACTCATCGAATACGCTTTTGCCACAGGAAATCTTACCGGAGATTTTAAAGACCTCAAAAATCAGGGCATAATTGCGGAATTTTTTCCAATAAGGTCCCTTTTATAACAGGCTGTTTTCACGTCCATTATTTCGGTAATTGTCGATCATCGTAAAAAAAATCGGGGTTGATTCTAAATTTCTTCAGAACTTCTCCGAATGATCCTTTAACGGGGTAATTGTTAGTTCTTTGCCCACGAATGTGCAACATACGTAGAGGAATATTACGATGAATCATTTGTTGTGCTTTAGAAGCTCGTCCAGAGTCATTGGAAGTCTGGGAATCGTTCTAAGCGTCTTACTTAGCGTAGGGAAAGCTTACGGCCTTGAGCTCAAACCATCCGAGATTCGCGCTAAGACACAAAACAATCCAGTCACAGTTCTTCAAAACAGATACTTCCTCAAAGCATGGCGGCCAGAAATCGGCTTCGCTACCGGCTCCTTTCTAAATGAAGCCTATACGGACACCACGTCAATGGGCTTGAGAGCGTCTCTCTTTGTAAACGAGTATCTTGGAGTAGAAGCACAACATTTCAAAACAACTGTGAAAGACTCGGACGATCGAATCGCTCTCAACGACATAGAGGTAGAGAAAGACGGCAAACCTACCACGGTAGACCCAGAGGTCAACCCGGTAAGTAAGATTGTCGACTTGAACGCGATCTATGCTCCTTTTTACGGTAAACTTAATCTTGCCGACCAACTTATCGTATACTCCGATTTATATTTCACAGGCGGAATGAGCAAAGTCAGTACTGTCCAAGGCGACTTGAACGCATTGGCGCTCGGTGCTGGCCAAAGATTCTATCTCGAGAAGTCGGTGTCTTTCCGTATTGATTTTAGAGACAGAATCTATACTGAAAAGCGTGGTGGCAAAGACAGCCGCAAGAACTCTTATAGCGTTGACTTCGGTATGAGCTACTTTTTCTTATAGGATTCGGTCATGAGAACGATGAAGGTTACAGTCATAGTTTTCTTGTTTGGCATTATGCTGGGCATGCCTGCTTTTGCTAAACAAAAGAAGGCGGCATCTAAGTCCAAGGATAAGGTCGAAGAAGAGCTTACAAGGTTGACTCAGCTCTATTCCAAGGGAGCGATCAAAGGGGCTTACCTTTGGGATCAATTAGAGGAAAACTTTCGCAAGAAGAATCTGACAAATACTCAAATAATGGAAGTCAAAAAACTTCAGGCTCTTGCGCTCTATAAAGCAGGATATCCCATAACTGGATCGATGTACGCGTCAGATGTCATTGAGAATGCCGGAAAGCCATACACCCAACCCTATGAAAGCTTGTGGAAACTCTTGTGGATGACTTCGCGAGAACGACCCATCCAATATCTTCTAGAGGAACTAGCATTAAAAAAGAGCACTACTCAAATGCCCTCGAGCTTTGGCGATGACTGGGAATATGTGATCGCGAATGCCTATATTCTCGAAAATAGTATTGATAAGGCTGTTAAGCATTACGGCAACGTAAAAATATCCAATCGCTACTACATGCCCGCGCAATATCAGCTGGCGATGATATATGGCGAACAGAAAAACATGAAAGATGCAGAGGTCGCGCTCAAGGCTATACTGCATTCAACGACACGCGATCTTTCTCCACTTGATAGTGACGAAAAAGAGAAAATGTGGAACTACGCCAACATGGCTTTGGCTCGCCACTACTATCAAGAAAGAGAATTTTTAAAATCCGTTCGCCACTTCAGAAACGTTACGAGAAATAGCAGTCTGTTTTACGAGTCACTTTTCGAACAATCTTGGGCGCTCTTTATGAGCGGCAACCCAATGCACTCACTGGGATCTCTCTATGGGGTTCATAGTCCGTATTTCACCAACAGATATAATCCAGAATCGAAAATTCTTGAATCAATTGTCTATTATTGGATGTGCCGATACGACAATAGCCGCAATTCTCTCGCGGATTTTGCGGAAAAATACGGACAGTCGGTAGAAGGAATAAATAATTATTTAGAGCGTGAAAAGTTGACAGCCACTTCCGCCTATCTCTTGTTTGAGGATTTGGTTTCCGGTGTTTCCGCCGAGTCGCTCGGTATTCCTCGAACCGTCCTTGAAACGGCGGCGGAAAAAGATTCTATGGTTCTCCTCAGGGATCAACTCGCCTCCGTCATGGCGGAACGCGAGAGACTGGACAAGGTAGGCGTCTTCGGCAAGAAAGCTGGGCTGGACGGTCTTGACGAGCGTCTAGAAAAAACAGAGCAAAAGCTCAAAACAGCGTTGGGACAGCAATTTATTACTGAGTTGAGAAGTGTCAAAACGCACTTTGAAGATCTTTATTCCCAGGCGCAGTTCTTGTACATCGAGTTGCTCATGAGCGAGAAAGAACAACTATTAGGAAGAGAGTTGCACGTATCCTCAAAGATGCAGAAGGCTACCAGTGAAAATATTAAAGGCTGGAGTAGAGATACTCAAAGCTGGACAGACGATAAATATGAATTTTGGTGGGACGAAATAGGTTTCCAAGTAGTTAGTGTTGAACCAATGTGCAAGTAAACGGAGTTAGGCTTTGTTGGAGGAATGAGATATGTTTTCGAAGTATAGACAATTTTCAAGTTTGAGGCTTTTGTTAGTGGTCGGAGCCTTTTGCTTGGCGGATGCATCGGGCTTTGCCAAAGGTGCAAAAAATGCGCAGAACAAAGCAAAAGCGCCCACTATGGAAGATTACAACAAATACACGTCCTCTGACGAAACCTATCAAGCCCCACCCGAGATTCAAAAGAAGGCCGATGATATTCGTTTAAAGACGATATCGTCGATAAATACGCTTATCGACAGCTCTGGGAAGAAGCAAAATCGATTCGAACTTCTTCTTCGATTGGGGGAGCTTCACTCCGAAAGACACGATTACATGCGTGATTTAGAGATGACGGATTATGACACGGCTTATGCGACATGGGTGAAAAACGATAAGAAAGGGAAAGAGCCGGCGTTAAAGACGGATAAATCCAAAGCAGAACTTTTAAAGAGTAGCGCTGCTTTTCGACGTCTGGTTACCGAATTTCCGGACCATCCAAGAACCGACGCTGCGCTCTATTCACTTGCTAAGACCTTGGCTCGCCTTGGGAACGAGAATGCTGTATTGTATTTCAATCAAATGATCAAAAAATTCCCGAAGTCGCCTTTGATTCCGGAAGCGTATCTTGCGATGGGCGAATATTATTTCGACGCCTACAAGATACCGGAAGCCATGGCAGCGTATAAAAGTGCTATTAAATATAAGAATTCGCCTGTGTATCCCTATGCTGTCTACAAGTTGGGATGGTCATATTACAATTCCAACGTGAAGAGTGAGGGCCAACAACGCGATAACATCAAGAAATCGCTAGCCGCCTTTAAACTCGTCGTGAAATTGTCGGATAAAGATACTGCGAAGAGACGTTTGAACCTTCGTCAGGAGGCCATTAACGACCTTGTCATGGTATGGGCAGAAACCGAAGCTGTGGATGAAGCATGGTCTTACTTTAGCAAGATCGGGGAGAAAGAAGCGTTTTACAACGTTTTGGAAAGACTCGGTAACACCTATGTTGACCAAGGTAAGGACGAAAAGGCTATCACAATTTTCACTAAGTTATTGCGAGAAGCTCCGACCAGAGAACGAAACCCGCAGGTTTACGTAAAACTGATCGCATTGCACGATCAAATGGGCGATTTAGCAGGAGTGGTTAAGGATTTAAAGGAAATGGGTAGGCTCTACGTCGTTGCTAGCGATTGGAGCAAAGCGAACCAAAAGAGCGCTGACGTTATCAAAGAGGCGAGTGAGTCTACAGAACATAATATGCACCGCTACGGAGCACTCTATCACCAAAAGGGCCAAAAGCTTAAGAAGGATGCATATCTAAAAACGGCGTCGGATATTTATCAGGTATACCTAGGCACTTTCCCACAAAATCCAAATGCCTATGAGATTCGTTTTTATTTAGCGGACATTTACTTCCATTTTGACAAGTTTGCAGAGGCGTCAGAGGAGTATACGAAAGTCGTACAAGCCGACACTAAAAAAGGAAAATATCTTAAAGACGCTGCCTATAACGCCGTCATAACTATGAATAAACTGGATCAGAAAACCAAGTATGCCAAAGTCCCAGATCCAGGAAAAGTTACGTCTCCTATGGAAGTACCAGACGTCAAAAAGAAACTTATCATGAAAATAGATGCCTATGTTGAGCTATTGCCTAAGGAAAAAGACGGGCATCCTATGCGGTTTACCGCAGCGGAGACATTCTTTGCTTATGGGCATTATGAAGAGGCTCTTAAGCGATTCGACAAAATCGCTACCGAGATCCCTGGAACCAAACAGGGCGATTCTGCAGTAAAGGTCATCCTAGCTTTTTACTCAGAAAGGAAGGATTGGGACAATCTTATTGCAAAATCTCGGCGATTCTTGGGTGAAAAGGCCATTACGTCGGTGGAGCTGAAGAAGGTTATCACGGCAAGTCTCATGGCCGGTACTTTCCAAAAGGCCCTGGATATGGAGAAGGACAAAAAGTATTTGGCATCAGCTGATCTTTTCATGTCATACCAAAAAGAATTTCCGAACGACAAGGATTCTGACAAGGCGCTTTATAACGCCAGCCTAAGTTACTACAAAATTGGCGAGGTCGAAAAAGGCATAGCAGCGGACAAACTTCTTCTGTCCGCTTATGCAAAATCCGATTTGCGTGGAAGGGCAATGATGGACTTGGCGCAGACCTATGAGGCCCTGGCCGAGTTTAAAGATGCAGCATACTATTATCAGTCTTTTGCTCTTTCATATCCAAAGGAAGAGAAAGCCTCGGGAGCTCTATTTAACGCTGCGATCCTCTACAAAGGACTGAACGAGCACAAGCAATCGATTACGCTGTTTGAGCGGTTTGCATCAGAGTATTCGAAAGACCCGCTTTCTTCAGATGCCCTTTTTGAAGTGGGGGCAACGAAAGAAAAGCAAGAGGACTTTGCCGGAGCTGTGCAAGCTTATGAGAGATATTTAACGAAAGCAGACGACAAAAAGGAAGTTGATCGCGTCGCTTCTGTGGAAGCAAAAATAGCTGTTCTTTACCTTAAAGTGGGCAACAATAGGGCCGGGGAAAAACAGTTGGCAGCGGTACAAAGAAAATTGTCTGCGGACCGAACCAACGCCAAATTCTTAGCGAGAGAAACAATTGCTCAATACATGTTCGACTCTCTCGAAAAAGATTTCAACCATTTCAAGACTCTCAAAATCAACAGCGCCAAGAGCATAGAGAAGGACGTGACCGAGAAACAAAAATCTCTAGTCAAGTTGGCTAAGAATTATGAGGCTGTAATCGGAATTGCAAGCGGTGAATACGTCGTCGCGTCTCTCTATCGGCTAGGTGAAATTCATGAGCAGTTTGCAAAGGAGCTTATGGCAGCCCCCGCTCCCGAAGGAGCGAACCAGGTTGAGCTAGACCAGTATCGAAGCTCTATTGAAAAAGTGGCAATTCCTTTGAAGGAAGAGTCTCTTAATTTCTACGAAACAGCTTACAAGAAATCGGCGGAAGTTCAAACGTTTACAGAATGGACCCGAAAAGCATATGCCAAGATGGCTGACGTGGCCCCGCAAAAACATCGTCCTGTCGATGAGAAGGCGCTCAACGCGTCGTACGTTGGCTACCATATGCAGGTCGAAGATTCTGTTTCGAAACTACTTAAATAGGAGTTTGTCATGTTGACTGTAAGAATAACACTTTTGGTTAGTTTGACGGCATTGGGCCTCATTGGATGTAAGACGATTGGTTCGGCCGCTCGCGTCGAAGATACGAAAGAACAGGTAGAGGTTCAAACGAGCTTCGACGAAAACTCGACGATGCCTGCGTTCGCGAATGAGGCAAACACTAAAGAGGCGGTAAAAAGACTCAAAAAGGAGGCGGAACAAAAGAAGAGTACGGAAACGTTCCTAAGTCTCGCGCAGATCATGCTGATAGAGGATAAGCTTGATAACGCCGAAGAATATTGCAAGAAGGCCCTTCGGTATGACCTGAAGAATGAAAATGCCAAAAAGACATTGGCGAAGATCTACTTCAGAAAGAAGAGCTTTGACATGGCGTCCATTATCCTAAACGGACTGGGCGGTGCGGGGTCGAAAGATAGTGAAGTGCTCAATCTTATGGGTCTGATCGCAATCGAACAGGATCGCAAAGCAGAGGCGCTTGCAATCTTCAACGAAGCGCTTAAACGCAATACAAACGATGTCGCAGTTAGGATGAATCTCGGAGTGTTGTATGTAAAGTACAGACAACTTAGGGACGCTGGCGTTCAATTTGAACGGATCCTAAAGATAATGCCGGATCACACGGACGCCAAACTGCATTTGGCTATTGTGAAGGCTAGTGGCGGTAGCTACGACGTTGCTGAGTCAATCTACAGAGAGATTTTAGCTTCTAAAAAGGGCAATGCTGTTACTTTGTACAATCTTGCTGTGACCAAGAACAACCAGCAAAACTATGATGAGGCGATAAAAATCCTAAAAGCTTACCTTGATACGCCGTATGCGAAAAAATCGGCTAATACCGAAGTGTTCGCTCTCATTGACAGCATTCGCGACAAGCAGCAAATGAACGAGAAAGATGCTGTTTCTGACGCAGAAATTCAATCACTTGCTGCGAAAGTGGCGCCAGAGGAAAGAGCTACGAAAGAGACTGAGACTCAAGAAGCTACGACTGCACAACCTGGCGACGATGAAATTGAGAATCTTGAAAGTCAGCTTAAGTAATTCTTTTTCGTCCCCAGCGCCGAAGGCGCGTCGGGGATCATGAAAGGGTAGAGGCATGATTAAGATATTGTTGGCTGCAATGGCTATAATAGGGTACTCAAACGAGGCCATAGGCCAGGATGCTCCGCGCAAAAGTCTTGAAAGCGAGGAGAAGATAGTCTATTCGACGAAGATTGATTTTGATTCAACTCTTGTCGACGGACAGTTGAAAGCGCCTCAGGGGTTTTTTCTCCAAGGGCGCAACAAACAAAGCCTTACCAACATGGTGAAGTTGAGATCGGATTTCAAAGAAGAGCTTAGGAATTCGAAATCAGCTGTAAAGGCTGCGGTCCCTTAATCGCGTCATCGTCTTCTCGAACTCGTGCCTAATGGCGGATTCCTCACAATGGTGGAGGTTTTCACAAAGCCTCCTCCCTTTTACGATCGTGCCCACCATGAGCGTGGGATCCCCTCCATAAATCATCGAAGAAAGAAGGCGTTCACGAGGCCTTTCGACCAGATAGGGATGATTGGGGTCGATGAGAAGACAGGTAAACGGTTTTCCTTTTTCAAAGTAGTCGTTTGATGGGGTGCCCAAGGCGGCATTGCCACCAGCCCAGGCCTTGTCGAACAACAAAGCGCCGCTATCGTCTCCTGCCGTCTTACAGAGGACGTTGCGTTTTCGCGTCATAAGCCTCTGAACATAGTCCAACCATTTCAATTCTTCGAAAGCGTTGATGCCTACATGGCTGTCCGTTCCAACGGCAATCTGGCCGCCCAGCGCTAAGTATTCAACCAATGGAAACACCCCGTCGCCAAGATTTGCTTCCGTGGTGGGGCAAAGCACCGCTTGAGCGCCCGATCGGGCAAGTCTTGCTACTTCTTCCTTCGTAACATGTGTGGAGTGGACGAGATTATGATTGGGACCAATAGGAACGTTGTCAAGCAGCCAGGTGAGCGGTTTCTTACCCCAGCCTGCGAGACAGTCATCGACTTCCCTCATTTGTTCAGCGATATGAAGATGAAGAGGGCCCTCAATAATAGGCGAGGCGAGGATTTTGACGACGTCCTCTTGAATCGCTGCCCGCAAGGAGTGCACGGAAGTGCCGATCTTGAACTCGGGAAACGCTTTACGAACGTAGCTCTCGGATTTATGAACGAAAGCTTCGTAGGCCCCGACGTTTGGAAAAATGAAACGACGTTGCTCCACAGTCGGCGGTTTTCCAAATGTTGATTGATTGTAATAGACCTGGATCAACGTCATCTGCATGCCAACCGAGTGTGCCGCGTCACAGAGCGCCTCGGTCATCTCCAAGGGATTGCTATAGGGTTTACCCTGCGGATCAAGATGTAAATAATGGAATTCGGCAACGGAAGTAAAACCAAAACACAGCATTCGCGCGTAAAGGTAGCGAGCGATACTGTGAACGTCTTCTGGCGACAATTGGAGGGCAAGTTTGTACATGAAATGCCGCCAGGTCCAGAAGTCGTCCGTTTGTTGCAACGGAGGCAAGTGTTCTGCCAAACCAACCATTGCCGCCTGGAAAGCATGGGAATGGGCGTTTGGAAGGCCGGGGATCGCCAAAAACGGCAATTCTTGATCATATTGTTTGGCGCTTGAAGCGACAGCAACTATTGTTCCGCTGTCATCGACAGTTACAAATGCAGGGGAGAGCCACCCGTTTTTTTGTAGAAGAGAATCAATCTTGAAAGTTTTCATTTGAGCTCTTTAAGCGTTTTTATGAGAGCAGTCAGCAAGGTTTGGAGAGTTGAGGAAAGCTTCGAGGCTTTTGAGTCAGTGAGACTTGTACGCTCCTCATCCATATAAATCTCTTGCGACATTTCAAGTTGCAAAGCATGAATATTTTGAGCTGATCTTCCAAAGTGACGCGTAATAAACCCGCCTTGGAACGGAGCGTTGTGAGCAACTTCGTATTTCGACGATCTAAGGCATTCGAGTGCCGTTCGCGTTAGATCTGGGCTTGCAGCTTTCCCTTGGGCGTCGCCAAGAATCAGGTCGGGGAATGGTTCCTTTCGGATCGATGGTACGCGACGCTTAATAGAATGCCCGTCAAAAAGGAGAACGTGCTTGTGTTGCGTTTGCATTTCTTTCAGCAGGGAAGCGATGCGCTCGTAATATGGATCAAAATACTTCTTCTTTCTTTCCGCAACGTCTTCCGCTGATGGTTTTGCATCCTTATATAGCGGCTTGCCCGAAAAGCTGAGCGACGGAACAAGAACAGTTTCTTTCCTGCCGTCTTGGTAAAGATTCGCGCCGCTCGGATCACGGTTAAGGTCGATGATATAGCGACTGTATTTTGCCGAAATCAGGGTTATTCCCATCCTCGGCGCAAAGTCATAAAGCTTATTCACGAACCAATCCGTATCTTCTGGATAGGTAGTGAAACTCTCGATAAAACGGTCTTTAAGTTCAGGGGGAAATGCCGTACCGCAATGGGGTACACTCACTATGATCGGCGCTAAAGGCGTGTTTCCGAGTATTATGTCGTAGGGTAGCATTTTTTCTCCTTTCGCTGATTATAGCGCGAAAGAGAAAATGCTCAATTTAAATTGCTATTAAGACGCCATTTTAAAATGGGTTTCTGCTTTGAGATAAAAGCCGGATCCGTATTTGGATTTTATCGTTACATGGTCGCTAACCGTTTTAAGAATATGTCGAATCTCGTGAAGTTTGCGATGAAGTGCGTTGTCTGTAACTTCCATTTGTCCCCAGCATCGAGACTTAAGAGTTTCCTTTTCCAACAAGGAACCATCGGCGTTGGCAAGATGAGACAAAATAGAAATCTCCAGAGGCGAAACGAATCGTTTCCCTTTCGGGCCCTTAAGCATTTTAAGGTCGCAATCAATCGTAGTGTCGCCAAAGATTATCGCTTTTTTGGGTGTCTTGTCCTTGCTTCGCTCAAGTCGAATTTGAATTCTCATCGACAGCTCTTCGGCTCGCAGCGGGGTTCGCAGGAAGTCGTCGGCGCCAGATTTAAGCGCGCGTGCGAGGAGGTCACTTGATGACAAGTCCGTGAGGACGACGATTGGTGTGAAAGGCCAGAGCTGGCGAAGCTTTGGAATATTGTCGACCATTGCGTTAGCGAGCTCCGACGGACCTGTAAGATCCACGACGGCGATGTTCGGGCTTGCGCCTTTCTCTTTGAGGAGAATATGAATGTCTGTGAAATGCTTGACGTCTGCAGCTGCGGAACTTTTGAGATCTGTAAGGTCTGTTTGTTGTGTTCCCAGAGCAACAATTTGGTTAGCCGAGAAGCTCATGATCTTCCTCCGTTTATTGGCACATGAGATTTCTAATTTTCTATCGGCCGAACCCCACAAGTCGTTAGTTCTATTAAAAAAAAAATTATTCAGTCAACGAACCCAATGGACTTTTTTCGGGGATTTGCGCAAGTTCCAAACGGATCGTCATGAATATCTCGTAAAAACCATAACTTCCGAAATTTGTTGGAAGTCCTAGATTAATTTGTTATACACTTCGGGTTCCCGTTTTGAAGTCCAGTTCTCATCTTGTCGGGGCGTGGCGCAGCCTGGTAGCGTACTAGTCTGGGGGACTAGTGGTCGCAGGTTCAAATCCTGTCGCCCCGACCACTTTTTTGCAAAGCAAAAGAGTCCTCAACTTACTCATGCGACTTTCCCCACCACCAAGGGTTGCAGAGAGCTACTTTCCCCACCACCTAGAATGAAGAGAGTGGAACAGAAGGGCATCCGCACTTCTCAATGAATCTCTTTGATATTCTGAATGATCTGATGATCCGTCATTTGCACAATGTCTTTTTGAACTTGCTCAACAAGAAGCCTTTTCGTGGGCTGGTCTAACTCGCTCAACATCATGCCTAAGAACCTGGGCTCGGCCATAAGTATGAGTTCGTCGAAGGAATGCTCGACGCGGCCCTTCTTCAGGAGTTCGTCGATTTCGGCGGCAAATTTCTTGCTCTCGTGTTGATGAGTCGACTCTTCGGTGGATAGCGCGTGCCGTTTTTCGGTACCAGACCAACTTTGGAAAGAGCGACCGGGCGCATCAGAGTCGATCTCCCGATTTTGAAGCCTCCCTTTAGGATGCAACACCTCTTGAATAAGCATGGGATTGAAATCTTTGCTGGTCTGTCGATAGATTCTCGCCTTGCTCTGATTGGCAACAACGCACCATCTTACTTTCGTACCTTCTTCGTTACCTGGTCTTTGATCGCGCATAGACTAACTCCATCGTTCTGCCGAGCGATAAAGCTGCAAGTTCTACGCCATTAAGAAATTATTTGATCTCGAGGGTCTCGATCTTTTTAGCATCGGTTCGACCAGCAAACAACCATGGTCCGTTCTTGTCCAGTTTGATAGCAAAGTAAGCCAGAGCATCCCAGCCCGAACCAACGCTGCGTCGAAGCGACCAAGTGACGGTGGAACCGGCAACTGTAGGTTCAATCATATCAAGCGTTCCATCCATTTTGCGACAGACGACTTGATCAACACCCTTGGTTAAGAAGTCCTCGGCTACAAAGTCGGTGCATGTGTGTAGGCCGATTCCCTGTAATTTGATCCCAGCGTCGAAGTCGAGATCGGCCTTACCGTTTGTTGTTTTATTGAAATAGACATGTCCCTCTCCCTGAAGGTCAATGGTCATAAGGTCGTCTTTACCATTACCGTCAAAGTCGCCAGCGATGTAATGTTCAAAATTCCAAGTTCCTGGAATAGGAGTGCCGACGGAGTCAGAAATCACAAATCTATGCTCGAGCGTACCGTCGGTTTTGCGCATGA
Organism: Oligoflexales bacterium; assembly: GCA_050251195.1. GTDB lineage: Bacteria > Bdellovibrionota_B > Oligoflexia > Oligoflexales > Oligoflexaceae > JBFWNG01. The sequence goes on along the minus strand of JBFWNG010000008.1, from coordinate 88,843 downwards.
GTATAGTCTCTTGGTTGCCGTTGAAGTTACCGACGACGTAATGAGAAAAGTCCCTAAAGAAACTTTTCGAATTAGCTTTGCCAAGAAAGCCAGGATCTCCCCATTTTTCCCCTTTTTTGTTACTGAAAATTTCAGGGTCGTACTCATAAAGGCTGTAAAAGCCTCCTTCGAGATTTCGGGCGACTACAAAGTTTTTCGGGTTGTTCGAAACAAATTTGGCGGAGATATAATGTGAATAGTTCCAATTGAGGTCGTCTGATGATTCGCTCTTGAATGGGAACGATGCCGATGAACTCGAATTGAACACATGCAGATCCGCTGATCCGTCGATGTTTCGGTCGAGGAGGTCAACATATCCGTCGGCGTCAAAGTCGCCAGTCATGTAATGTGACGTGAATGTATCACGCATCGGCGAACCAATTTCAACTTCCTGGGCATCTTTAGTGTAGATCGGAACCTTGATATAAGTCTTCTGCGCTGCCGAACGGGTTTCCTCTTGACTCGCTCCCTGGAAAAGATAGGTAGCGTTATACTCATTGTTCGAGGGCGTCTCCGTGACCGTGATCGTAACGCCGTCGGTAGTTTCGTTGGAGTATTGCCACTCGGCGCTTTGCACGGCATTCGATAAATCCGCTTTCTTATCGGTTCTGGCATCCGCGAGTTTGCAACCGACTTCAGTGTCCTTGCTTGTTGAGGTAGAGGTGTATTCGCAGGTTAAATACGTACCCGCAATATTTTCAGGAGGCGTTGCATCTTCGTCTTCTGGCTCGGACCTTGATTTCTTGTCTTCACATTGGGTTAATAGCGGAGCGATGCCTAAGATAAGCATGGCAAGAAACGCACAAGTTTTCTGAGTTCTAGTCATGAGGGTTTTATCGGCATTTTGGCGGAATTTCTTGAGAAAATGCTTGGTTGCAAGGGGAGAAAGCGAACAGATTTGTTATAACATATTGTTTTTATAGAAAAAATATCTTTGCTGACCAGCTCAAGTTTTGGGTTGAGTTTACCGATAAGTCTTTAAGTTTAGAACGAGATTTGCCATGTTTTTCAAAATATCAACTTTCATTCTCATGGGTCTTCTGGGCGCCTGTAACAGCGGACCAAGTTCCGCTACATCTGCAAGAACGTCGGGTGGTGCTGCCGAGCAAGACAAGTCTTCAAAAGAGAACAAGGTTACAGATCGAGACTCTTCGGGAGACATAGCCGACGATCCAGGTTCGGAATTAGTCGGAGTTTGGGAGACAGAATGCCTGTCTTTCGATACCGGAAGTTTTATTGGCTCCATGGAAGTAACGGACAAACAAGCCGTTATCGCACAAAGGACTTTTTCCGACAGCCAATGCGCGCAGTTGTCGCATTCTGTTTTTAGCACCAACAGCTATACGCTGGGCGAACTCGCGCCTTACACAAATGTCGCGACAGCCCGTGAATTCAACCTAATTCTCCTCAAGACCGAAGCGCTCGTCGAAAGTCAGGTGAATGCCGATGCTCTCAACACGCAAGCGGCCTGGGGTTTGACGAATTGGCAGGCGGGCGTTCGACAAGATGTTTCAGGTCGACGACTGGATCCGACAGCCAACCCGGAAAAAAGCCCTGGCGAGCCGTTCTACCAGCTTATCGCGGTCCAAGACAGATACATGGTCTTGGGTAACACAGATACAGGCGATGGACTGTCCCCTGTCACAAGACCCCGCGAACTTGCCACGGGGGCTCACTGGCGAAAAATCAAACCATAACTCACTGCGGCGGTTCCGTTTCCGTTTTTCTAAATTCTTCGACCGTGTTGAGAATGCTGAGGTTGAAGAAGTCGGGATTATCGCTAAACGACCACAAATAATCAGCTGGAAAATTGTGACGGACACGACTTCTGCCGTGGTTCGGATACTTGGCTCGCCTCTGAGCGTTGTTTGGGTCTGTCGGATCGTCGAGGAACACATCATCCGGGTTTGCCTTCGTTCCTGCATGTTGATGGCAGCCAATGCAATTGGTTCTTGTATTTCCCTTTCCGTGTTCAATATACGGGTTGCTGCACCAAGTATACTGGGGATCGTATTTATGCATCGCCGCTATCGCTGCCTTGAGGCTGGGTTGGGAGATTTTTCCGGCGGGATCGGGATCCCATTCTTCATAGGACGTCACGGTGCACATTTTGTAATTTTTCCAGATGGGCTTGTTAACATTTGCAAGATGCGCAGGTCTATCAGCTCCGAAATCGGACGTCGGGTCAGGCGACCACCAGAGCGTAATCCAAACCCACTCTCTCCTATCCTTCGTAAGGATATGGAGGCCAGTAAGGGCATGTTTTACGGAGTTGCCGGCCTTCATCACTTCTATTTGATAAATGCTGTTTGAAGGCAATTCCGACAGCTTCTTGAGGCCAGCTGCCTTCCATTCGCCGTCCGCAAGATTTTTTGTCAAACCTTCGGCCGAGGTGTCAAAATAGGCAACCTCGCTGTTTGAGCTTTCCTCCTGCTGCCAAGTGGACTTGATTGCGACCGCGCCGCCTATTTGGTCTGTTGTGTATTTGAGGAGGTAGGTTCCAAGCGGGTTCTTAATTTCGCAACGGCTCAAATCTCCCGTCCAGTCTTTGTAGGCGTTTTCATGACCGCTTGGAAACTCTGAGTCCATGCAGTAAGAAAAGTTTCGTCGCGTTGGTCCCTCGTCAGTTCGGGATATTTTGTCCACGATGCTGTTGCACATCAAGACTTTTTTGTAGTTCAAAAGGTAGTGGTAAATAATTCCTGGGCTAAATTGTGTGAACCCATTGCCGCTTACGCCGCGGATTTGCTCTATCGTCTTGAACTGCGCCAGCCGCTTTTCATAACGGCCGTCCGCAAACGGATAGCCCAGATCTTGAAGAACGTTTCGAGAGAAAATAGGGTGCATTTTCTCAGGACAAAAATCTTTGCCAACCGGAAACCCGTTTTGCAAAACCATTTTATCGCCGTCATATTGAAGATGGTTGTCTTTGCCGAGATCGCCGTAAAGAGATCTAAACATCCAGATAAATTCATTGGACGTGTAATAGGTTTGCCAGGCGGCGACTTTTGCTTCCGCGTCTGGTTTGAAGTCCGAGTTCTCGTCTCCCTTGCCGATAGATACGTCGGCGAGCACCTTGTCGGCTATTTCCCATGCTAAAGCTCTGCGACCGATCATAGACTTTGGTGCATCGTACTTTTCAACATTCAAGATAGGTTCGTAGGGTTCTCCCTCCCTAAGAATCTTTCTGTCGACGGGTGTGGCCTCTGTGTTTGACTTTGTACGTTCTTTACAGGAGACGCTTACGAGAAAAATGAGAGCGATAGGCAGAAATTTCATTGCTTACCCCAGAAAATTTTTACCTTTTATTAAAGATATCGTGTTTTTGAAAGAATACCAATAGTCGGCAAAGAGATCCTTCGCTTCGCTCAGGATGACGCCTACCACACCTCGTCATCCTGAGCGAAGCGAAGGATCTCGAATATGATCTTTCCCTACGAAAGTTTTGCTGAATTGCAATATGAGGAGACTTTCATTAAAATGGATACAACATCTCTAAAAAACATACCCATATTATGAGGAAGCTTATGTGGCTTTTGAGGAACGCGTGTCTCACAACTTTGCTTGTTGTTTTGGCATTGAATACAGCCTGTAGAAAGCGCGAAGATTCGATGATAAAGGCGGACGGAGAGTTGTCGGACCAGAAAGTAATGGAGGCCTTGCGTATTATCGGTGCCGACATTGACGGCATCAGCGACAAGAGATGTGCGGCCGCCTGTCACATCAATTCGTGGCATAACACTATTTCCAGGGAGTTGGTGACAGTAGACTGGGCGCGACCGACGCTCAAGACGAGCGCTTGCTTTAACGCTGCCACCTCAGCCAGCCAAAAGATATCTTGTTTTAAAGATATCGACGGCAATTACGACGCTAAGGCTCTGGGGGTATATAGAGCAGGGGCACACCTTCCCTTCTTTCAACAGATGTTTGCCGAGGCGTTTTCAGGCAGTCAAGGCGCGAGCGAATATCAGAAGTTTTTAAAGGGGGACGGAACTGAGACGAGTCCACAGGCGCGGATGCCTTACGAACACCCCAATAGTCCGCCGGCTCTGACTGAAGCGGAGTTCAAAACCCTTATGGAAGTGTATACCAATCCGCAAGGTATCGAAAAAATGTCGAAGGCATTTGGTGACGTTGTTATCGACAATTCCTTATGCGAAACCAATATTACCCCGGAACTCAAGAATCACATCGAGCAAATGGAATTTGAAGGTTGGGGTGCGGTCAACTTCTCCAGCGGAATGAAGATGTACGGTTGCAACTATCCCGCCGGACACCAATATCATCCATTGAAAAGTCCCATCCAATACTGCTTTAAACCTCAGAATGGAACAGGTAACCCGGAAGAAGATAGTGCGCGTTGGAACGAGCACTTTAACGTCGAATGGGCAAAAGGTTGGGATAAAGCTAAAGGCACGAACGGTCGGTTCATTAAGCAATCGATTCGAATTCTCAGCGATTTTAACGGCCTGCGAACGACTTACTGGATAAGAAGTTCGCCAGACGGGCGTTTTGTGGGTGCGGGTAAGAAGGGAAGCGCAATCCCTGGGGTACCGAATGCGAACGGATTTATTATCGACCTTAAGGACAATTTCACGACAGGGGTTGATGCTCCTTACGACCCAGGTTTCTTCCCCGACAATAGCGGCTTTACTTTTATTTCGCCTCCTTCGGCGCGATTTTGCAGTCTTAAAGCACTCCTTCCCCAGCCGGGACAAACCAGGCGAAACTTCATCAATCTCAAGCAAGAAACCAAGTTTTGCTCTGACGGCGGCATGGGGGTTTACCAGCACGTTGCGGCGAGTATAGACGGCGGCGGATACTTAGTGGTTAGAGGTGACGACTATGAAAACGACGATGGCGGCAACTCAGATTTCACAGATCCGAGTGTGGTAAACTTTGCGAAGCAAGACGCAAAAGTTGAGGTGTATCAGATGTGCCAAACAAGCAGCTGTTCAGAGGCGATAAAAGCCCGGCTGCAACAAGAAGGCAAGTTTCACGAAGACTCCTTCTTTGGTGTATCAGAGGCTACATTCATTAACGTCCCGTGGGAGGGTGATTACGGTATTTCGCCTTCCGGTAGAGTGATGACATCTCGTATAGGATCGATGGACAAGACAAGACAAATTGGATACAGACTCCGAACCTTCGATATTGCCAATAAGACGACCAAAGAACTTGGCACATTTTGTGTGAAGGGCGGCAAGGCAACTCTGTCGTTCGATGAGTCAATGATGGCATCACACCATTATACGGATCCGACTGATTGGAAGGAATTTAATACGGCGCTCCCACCTCACGAAAGATTCACGGGGCCCGACGATCCTCGGTTCATACAGCACGTCGAAAAGGACGATCAAGGACACATCAGTCATAGCTCCAATATTTGGCTTACGAACCTACGAACTGGCGAGCGTTTCCGCATTACCTATATGAAACCAGGTCAATATGCCCTTTATCCACACTTCCGCTCTGACGGTTGGTTGTACTTCCTTGTTCGCGATAAGGTACAGAACAAACACTTCGTCGTTGCTACGGACGCAGCTCTTCGATTGAGATTGGAACAAGGGAGCTTGAGCCCAACTACACTGGATGCGGGTGACCAATTAGAGAGCAACAAAACAAAAAACAAGCAGACTAACTAAGGTGGGACCATATGCGAAACAATAAGTTCAGATATGTCAGTTGGGCAGCGTTTTTTCTAACAATATTGTTCTCCGGACTTATGATCCAATGCCGGCCAAGACCAACGTCGGAAACAAAGGGCGTTCTGTCGTCGCTGTCTCCTTCGTTTCGTGTCTTTCAGCAAGGGAAGAACAAGTATCGAGTGAGGTTTCCCGGGAGCAAACTCTCCGCGATCGACGGCCAACCCGTCACACTGGTAGCCAATGTAGTGCAAAAAGCTGACGGTGAACCGGTTACTTGCAGCCCTATTAAAGGTTCCGGGAAGCAGGCAACGTTGAAACGCAATGAGGAATATTTTCAAGTAGACTTCGATTTCGACGACAAAGCATTCAACGTTTGTACAGACAGTGAACCGGGAAGAAAACTCTCGCGGAAATGCCAGGCATCGGGTGATTGGAACGGTCCAAAGACTTTAGAGGCATGCGTCTACGACGCAAACAATAACCTTATCGTGTCAGGACGCAGCGCGCCGGAAGGGAAAATAGTCGAAAGCGGAACTTCCTTCGGTCTTGCCCAAAACTTTGAACACACCGACGACGCAGTAAACTACGGCAAAGTGTGTGCGCAAAGACTTGGCAGTTTACCGCGTGATTGGAGCTGTCTTGACGGCAAGGTAATTCCGATTACCCGTAATGGGGAAGTGGTTCCATTTGGAAAGCATCAGCCGCTCGATCCCTGCGACAATCAAATTTACCTGGGACTTGGCAATCAAGGTCAATGTGTTCCCTATGCCAGATTGGGCCGTCTCAAAACAAAACCTGACGTCGAGACGGTATTCATCTGCCGACGATACAAGATTGGCGATACAGTTCTTGAGGGGGACGAGGATCAAGCCACAAAAGTGACCGATCATATCCCTGAGGATGTTCCGTTGTTTCAGGACGTTGCTATCGTTCAACACAACGTCAAGACCGGCGAAACGTGCTATTTCCAAGCACTCTCTGGTAGCACCCAAATGCAAGGCAAAGACATTCCGGCAAAAAGAATACCTCCTCCCGACGAAGAAGAGATTCCAGCCGACATTCAGCAAAAATATGCAAGCTTGCCGGCCAACCAACAACCGAGAAAAGCCAGCGCATTTTGGATCAAGCCGTCTCAGCCGGGAATGAATCCCTATGGCGGCGGATTTCAGTGTGTAAATTGCCATGACAGCGATCCATTCATGCATAGTCCTTACGTTGACCAATTAAATTACGTTTTTCCCGAGGGGCATCCATTCGCCGGTCGGAAAGACAAGCTTGTGCCATGCGCACCAGGAAGTCCCGAAGCGATCGCCAAACCCGAATGCGTGTTCTTAAAAAATGGCGCGAACTACGCGAAGGGGAAGTATAGCCAACTGCACAAAACGAGAGAGAAATGGTGGCCGAAGTCCTACCACATCGCGCCTAAGAACGATGACACATGTGTGAAATGTCACAAGATCGGTTCCATCAACACTTGCAGGCTATGGGTTAGAGATTCTGTGGGCGGCAAAAGCGTTTACCCTGAGTGGGTAACAGATTACGGTAAAGCTTTTCCAGAAAGTCACTGGATGCCGATTCAGAGCGACTTTTACGAAGATCAGAAAACCTGTAAGCCGAACCCCAATGATCCCGATAATCCTATCGGCTGCAACATGAATTTGGCTGCTTGGAAGCAAACCTTCGGTCAGGGTGCGCAGCGAGTTCTCGACTGTTGCAATCTTGCCGCGTCCAACTACACCGGCAATCCCGCGGAAGACAGCGCACAATTCAAACAGAAATGTATCCGCGAACCCATAACGTCCGCGCCGCCTGTCATTTCGGCTAGTAACGACACCCAAACCTTTATTAGCCAAGAAGTGCCAATCAAGGACTACAGTTCAGGCCCGGAGGTAACTCCCGTAGAATTCAAACCCGCCGTGACCGCCACGGGAAAACTTGCGTATATCAACCTGAAGGCTGAGATCTATCACGACAGCCACGGTGACCTACGCATCGAATTGGTTCACAAAAACAAACGCGCCGAAATCTTCAACGGACAAGAGTCAGGCGAACCGAACGCGTTCGGACCTCTTTATCTCAGCGTCAACAGCGCGGATAACGATGCGATCAAAACGTTCCTCAACGAGTCGCCCGAGGGTGAATGGTCGATAGAGATCTTCGACGAAGGTGCTCTAGAGCAAGGAACGTTGAAGAATGCGGCCTTGGATTTAAGCTACGACTGATAAATCGTTAGACGAGCGTGCAAGGGAGCCATTATTTGGCTCCCTTTTTACATTTCTTACCGTAAAAGATGCAAAGCGCGGGAAGAGCGGCAAAGAACGCACAGAAACTTAAATCAATTCGTTCCGCGTTTCCAACCTTCCGCGCCTCCGCGTTAAATCGGTATAATTTGTTACCTATGTCCCGAATTCTTCAATCTCAATCGCGGAAGCGCGGAAGTTTAGAAACGCGGAAATGAAGTTTCGAATCGCTTTTGCATTTTGCTCAAGTTTTGTAAAGATTAACGGATGCCCTTCGCTGAAATTGTGCCGGCTCGCACTTCTTTCTTAGTGGCTCCGTCGACGGCGATAAATTTATAAGTCGCCTCGGTTTGGCCAATATCAAGGAGGATGTAACCATGTGCACTGAGCGCCCAAACCGTAGGCGAGGCGTCAAGAGGACGCAGATACCGTCCTCCTGATCCCGCAAGGAGAAGTTTTGTGCCGTTCACGTCGCCAGCATCTTCCATATGATGGTCATGTCCCACAAAGTACAGATCGAAGTGCCCGACGATGGAATCATCCATAAGCGTCTTGTTCACTCCTGATGCATTTCCGTGCTCGCCTGCGCTCAGATAAGGCTCATGGGCAAAGGCAACGGAAAATCTGCATTTGGAGAAGTTGCCTTTGGTCTGTGCAAACCACGCCGATTGTTGCGTTTGGCTGGTATTGGTATCGAAGCCGAAGAGGCACACATTTTCGGTAATGTTCATTGCATACCACATGTCAGGGAAAATGACCTTTCCAGGATTTTGAGCTGCTACGTCAAGCCAAGCTCTTGGGTTTCCGTCATAATCGTGGTTGCCCATGACGAGGTAGAAAGGAACTTTGTCGGTCTGAATGAGTTTTTGGTAAGGCGTCCAAAATTTTTGATCGAGCTGGGCGTCGTCGGCGCTACTTATGCCCGCATCGTAAATAATGTCTCCGGCAATCAGAACAGCCGCGCAGTTCTCGGATTCGAGCGCCTTTGCTACAGCCATTTGTTGGGAGTCGCCTTCCCCTGTGTCTCCCGTCAAACAAAGTCGGAGCGTCCCGTCTGTCTGTCCAGTCGTTGTGTTGTCTTGGTTCCCGGTCGACGCGTCGTCCCCGCCCGCTTTGTCTCCTGGGGTAGTATCCTGATCAGCTTTTTTATCATCACCGCCGTCTTCGCCCGCTTCCCGTCTCTCTTGTCCCGTCATGGGACTGCCGCCCTTGCAGCTCAGAATTGACATGAGCAAAATGAGAACACAGAAAGGCCTACGCATAACCGTCATAAAATCACCATCGTTGAATGTTTCATTTCATTCTATCAAGATTTGAATGGAGGACATAGCGCCGGATCAAGATCATTTGCCAAAACTATAGGGATCAAGTATCTTTTAATAATAGCTATTAAAATCAACGATAGAGCGTCGAAACTTTAATGAATCATACCAAATTTCCTCATGCGGCTTGTTTCCACCTCTTGGCTTTTTTTCTGGTCGGCATTTCTGCCGCTCCTTCCTTAAGAGCGGAAACAGTTCAACTTCCTCTTCCTGTTAAAATCAAAGCAAATGCACGTGCCAATTTTAAAATAAGCGCCGATAACCAGTTCAAAAACCTCATTAAAGAGGAGAGCCTGCAAAACGGGAAGTCCGTACCCGTTTCGTTAGACAAGGAAGGTAGTTACTATTGGCGGCTTACAGAAGGCAGATGGTCGCTAGCTGAAGGGAACTTGGTTTATTTGGCGCCCAGCGGCGGCGCAAAGCAATGGTACAGACTCCGCTGGGAACCTAATCCAAAAGCATCAGGTTACCGAATCCAGTTCTTCAAATCTGACAAACGCATAGCAACGGTTGAGACCAAAGGAACCGTTGTGCTGGTACCGGCTACCGAAACAGGAACTTTGACCGTTTATGAACGCGTTGCAGGTAACAATGTTTTGAATAAAGCGCTAGTTGTTTCTTTGGAACGGATCGAACTTGCGCCGACTGTTGCAATTCGGAAGATCGAACCAACGAGCGCACCTCCAGCAGAGGAAGATGAGTACGCTTTTGAATACGACCCCGAGGATGACGTCTCAATGGGCGGCGAAATTTCGGAAACCAGCCAGCCCAAAAAGGACGACGAGGCTCCAAAGTTTGATCCCGAAAAAGCGGTGCAGGTGCGACGTTCTGGTAAACATGTGTTCTTGGGCGGAAAGATTTTCAAAGAATCCTTCAGGGTAGAGAGGGACCTCAACTATGAAGCGGAACCCACACTAGGGCTTGGGGCAACGGCCTCGGCAAAAGCATGGACCCGATATGGCCTGCTAGACTTATGGATCGACACACACGGCACTCAAACAGAATACGACAATGCCGCAGAGTCGGATGCTCCAGCAGCAAAACAAAAGCGAGTGTTTTTGCAAATGAGCTGGGGATATGATGTTCTTAGCATAAAGACTAAGAACGTTAATCAGGCGTTGGTGGTTGCACCCGTTATCGCGACGGGGATGGTGCCGCTTACCAAGGATGAAGAAACCGTCTTGATGTACGGGCTCGGGATGGAATATTTCTATTGGCTGGAAGACGATAGATGGTTATTTGCGAATTTGGAAATGTTCATGCCTGGCTCTCTTCTTTTCCGCGGAGGCTATGATTTCACAGTAGCTGATAATTTCTTTTTTGAGCTCGGCGTTTATCAAAAGAGTTTCTCCTTCAAGAAAGACGAGGTCAAATCGACTTTCAAAGAATCGGGAATACTTGGTAGCCTGGGACGCAGAATATAATTCTCAACCCGTCGTAGTCATGAGTGGATTTATTCACGTCTTTTTTCCCAAATTGCATAAGCGACTAATATACAAAGGTATTTCAGAAACCTGAAGAGCCTTTTTTAACTTCCTCATGTTGATTCCGACAACTAATGAAAATTCGGGCTGTTAGGAGTGCTTATGAGAAAGGCGTCTATTATTTCATCGATTGTTGCAGCGAGTTTCGTTGCGAGCTGTTCCATGCACAGACACGGTGACAGAGCGCAAATTAAAGAAGCATGGGACTCAATGAATAGCCCGGAGAGATTTGAAGTCAAGACTGCAAAGTTTAGTGAGCTTCCTTTGGCCGGTGAAATGCCGGTTGAAAGGTATCCATGGAGTGACGACTATTGGGGCACTTATGCTGGAGGCGTAGCTCGTCGGTGGCAAAATCCCAATAACAGTGTCGATTATAACGACCACATGTATCCGCTTCTTACCAAGGAGCAAATTTTTGATCCATCGACGGACCTTTCCAAACTGTCTCCGGCAGAAAAGTATGACATCCTGCGGGGGCGCTATGATCTTCCATTGACTAAGAGCCAGTGGAAAAGAGTTGCCGCTGCGGCAAATCCAGCGACAGGAAAGGTTCCGACTTGGTATGGCATTTGTCATGGATGGGCGCCTGCGACTATCGCAGAGCCAGAGCCAGGCGCGGAAATTACAATGACCAACCCGGACGGTGCAAAGGTTAAGTTCTATACTTCTGATATCAACGCTTTGATCTCTCTTATCTACGCCAACGAAAAACACACACACTGGTTGGGCAATCGTTGTGAAATTTCCAACAATAATTTGCTGCGCGACGACCAGGGACGCATTGTGTTTCCTGCCTGCAGAGATACCAATCCTGCGGCGCTCCATCTCGTTCTCGCGAATTTCTTTGGCAATCCCGATCCCACAAAGCGCAAAAGCTTTGTGGTTGACGTGAGTCGAGACGTCGAAGTTTGGAATCAAGCGGCGACGGGCTACAAAGTCTATTCCCACGAAATAGTGCCGTTTGATCCCGCGACAGATCCTGCCGCCCAGCATCGCGCCCCTGGAACCGTGTCGTTGGTTAAGGTTATTACAGAACTATCCTACGTCGGTGAAATCGCGCCGCACAAAACCCCGGCGATGAATCGTCGTGGAGTGTATACCAAGAAGATGGCTCTTCAATACACTCTTGAGCTAGATGCAAATGGCGTTATCATTGGAGGGGAGTGGGTGAGTAAGAAGGTGCCTGACTTTATTTGGCAAGTAACGAAAAAACCTGAAACGAACGGAAGATATCTGGACTATGCCATAGTGAGTGACCTACTCCAAAAGAGTCGAGAAGCGGCTTCAGGTCCCGCACCGTCGGCATCCGAGTCGACTCCGTCGCCGAGTTCTATATCCACTCCGGTATCAACCGAACCCGCGACTCCAGTGCAGTAATTTCAATTTTTTGAAGAATGCCCAACCCAATCCATTGGGCGTTCTTTCGCCCCAGGACATGTGACAACCCACCCCCCATCAGCTAAAATATAGGTAAAGCCAAAAACTCTGGGAGATCCAATGCTCAAGCGTTCCAAATGTGTGCTTGTCGTCTTTATTTTGTTGGCATGTAACATGAAAGATCGAAAGAAAATGAGCGAAGTTCAAACTGATCTTGGCCCCGTCGGCAATGAGAAAGTTTATGAGCGGTTTGAGGCTTTTAAACAGTCTGGCAAAGGGTGCGATGCTTCACTGTCGAATCCTGCGAACAGCAAAGCGAAGAGGACCCGAGTTATGGTTACCGGGTTCGGATTATTCCAGGGAGTTGATTATAACATTTCCGGCGTTGTCGCCGAGTCGATGATGGATCCCGAATTCTGGCCCGAGTCCACGAATCTTTTTCAAGGACCAGGATCTCCCGCTGACAAGTTATCGGAAGCAAGCGATGGCCGATTAGACAGTGAAGATCAAGGCGCCAAAGCCGTCACTCGAAATATTTCCGTCAACGGTCGAGATTTAACAGTGTGCTTCATGTTGCTTGATGTGTACTGGGATCTAGCGGGAGCGATCGTTATAGACCAAATCGAAAAATTCCAACCCGACTTTGTATTTATGACAGGAAGAGGCGCTGAGGAGCCTGTCTATGAGTGGGGCGCTATTAATAATGCCAAACACGCCTCGGGATTTGAAAGCGACGGTACGGTCGCGGCGGAGAGCACCCCGGTAAACGAGGCTTACAACTATGTTTTGCCGACCAACACTATCGGTGTGTCGTACAACGCCCCCCTCCTTTGGGACAACAAACGTCTCGTTGAAGTGACAAAGGACGATATTGCCGCGCTTGGCTTCGCCGCGATAGCGCCTCCAGCTCCGAGGCCAAGCAATGATTACATTTGCAATAACATTAGCTATATTGTCGTTCACGCCGTAAAGGGCGTTAACGTCCAGCTTGCGGGCGAAAAAATAAGCCTAAAGATCACGGTTCCAAAGATCCCAAAAGTCGGATTCTTCCACTATCCTGCCGCCGCCAAAAACGAAAAAGACAGCGTGTTCCGCTGGGCTCGTGTCATCGCGAAAACCATCATTACCGAAATTTAAGCGGCGTCTATACTTTTTAACCTTTCAATCTCGGCAAAAGTAATCGAGGCGGTCTCCTTGAGTTCGTCGACCAATCGATTTGCTTCAACGCTTGAGGCGGCGGCCTCGCGTGCAAGGACTTGCTCCAAAGATTCACAAATCTTGGCAATATCTTGTGCTCCGAGAGCCAATGAGCTCCCTTTAAGCTTATGTATATAGTGTTTTGCATCCACCCAGGATCTGTTTCTTATACAGTCCCCAATATTGTTAATGGCTTGTTCAGCGTTGTGAAGGAACAAACCAACGAGATCGTCAATGATATCGGGATCCGTTTGCCTTAGCTCCCGCAAGTAATCCACTGTCGAGCCGTCCAGGTGTTCAAACCTTGATTTTTCATCCTGCGTATTGCTCATATTTCTACCTCCCCATTTCGCTATGCAACGCGCATGCCTAGGAGGGCACGCGATTCGAGAATTGTAGCCCGTTTTGCAGAAACGCTGGCATATATCTTGAAGGTTAAGGCTATAAATGGATCGCGGGAGCTTTTTGTGGAAGAAGGTATACGAAAAATCCTTATCGTTGACGATGACGAGATATACGGCCGGATTCTTGGAACAGAAGTCCGGAGTTGCGGACTGGAATCCACCGTTGTTAATTCTCTTCTTGATCTAGGATCAGTAGGACGCCTGAGTCTCTACGATGCAGCGATTATTGACTTTCATCTGGATAAAATGAAAGGTGACGAGATCGCTGAATACATCGACAAGTTCCTGCTGGACGTGCCCGTTGTCATGATCAGCGCGGATGAATCAATGCACGCCCGGTTGAATCAATGGCCTCGTCCGGTGAAAGGCTTTGTTAGCAAAAAGGTTGGCCCTCCCGTTCTCATCCAAAAAGTTATGGATATACTAGACGGCAGGGGCAACGATTTGAGGACAGCGTATGAGGGTGTGTCCGGCAAATAGCCGCCAGGGTTCTAACTAAACAACGTCTCGGCGTAGTCACTGGATGAAAACTGCCTCAGGTCCGACGGCTTTTCTCCGACGCCAATGTAGCGGATGGGTATGCGAAACTTGTCCGATACGCCGATGATCACACCACCTTTAGCCGTGCCGTCCAATTTTGTCACTATCAGACCTGTGATATCGACAAGCTCTTTAAAGCTGCGTACCTGCATCATCGCGTTTTGACCCGTGGTCGCGTCGATGACAAGCCAGGTCTCATGAGGAGCGCCGGGAAGGTCTTTGCCGATGACGCGTTCGATTTTGGCAAGCTCTTCCATAAGTTCCTTCTTATTATGCAGACGTCCCGCGGTATCAATCAGCAAAACGTCCACTTTTCGAGCCATCGCGGCTTTGACGGCGTCATATGCGACAGCCGCAGGGTCGCTGCCCGCTTGTTGTTTGATAACTTCGACACCGAGTCTCTCGCCCCAGACGGATAATTGTTCGGCAGCGGCGGCGCGGTAAGTATCTCCGGCGCAAAGCAATACTTTTTTGTTTTGTGCAAGATAATGGGCCGCGAGCTTCCCTATCGTTGTCGTCTTTCCGACACCGTTCACGCCCACCATGAGCACGACAGTCGGTTTGGTCGCATCGTGCATTGGAAGATCGGGGGGGAAGATTTCTGTGACTACTTCCTTTAGGCCTGTCTTTATCGTCTCCCAGGAGACTTTCTCATCCGAGTTTTTGTAACGACTTTTGAGATAACCTACGAGTTTGTCGGATGTCTCTACTCCAATGTCGGCCTTGTAAAGGACTTCGTGAACCTGTTCGAGCAAACTATCGTTGATGATTGGTTGTTTGGAAAAAATATTGGTGAGATTAAGGGTAAGAGAATTTCGAGTTTTAGAAAGCCCAGCCCTAAGTTTATCGAGCCAGGCCTGTTCGTCGGTGTTTTTTACGTCTTCTACGTCAGACGAGAGTTTTTTTTTTCCCTTCTCTTCCGAAACAGGTGTCTCGTATTTATCCTCGACTTCTACCTCGTCCTCGTCTTCATATCCGCCTGAGCCGCCGCCAGCTCCTCCTTTGCCTTCATCATCCATAAAAGACTGGAGCGTCTCCCGGTCTTTCTTTCTCTTAAGTAGATAGAATACTAGCATCACGAGGATTAAAACAACGACGACCCCAAATGCGACCGTGAAGACCCTGCCCAGGTCGCCTGTGTTGGTAAAAAAGCTCTCATCCCAAGAAGGCGTCTCTGTGGACGTTTCAACAGTTTGATTTTCTGGTTCCATGGACTTACCTTCCGCTAATAGTTTTGTAACTTAGTGACCAAACTTATATACTAGAAACTACAAGTCTGAAAATTCCTAAATTAAGCGAATCAAGGCATGGGAACAAGACAAAAAAATAGCCTGTTTGTATTCGTGGCCCTGGTGATGTTCGCCGCGACGCCTGGACGGGCTGTTGAGGGACAAGTTCAGATCCTTTCTACAGAACGGTTTGAAAAGATCCGCGGGGAATTGCACAACTGGGAAAGATCAGTCCGGGGATTTCGTCGCGACCATAACCTAAGTTTGGTGGGAGGCTACACTCAGAACACTTGGACCTTCAGGGAGCATCCAAAAATATCCCAAGCCCAAATTGAGGCCCAATATGCCCAAGCCGATTATACCTTCCATTTACAGCTGTTTAGGAGCTTGGGGTACTATCTCGGTTCCTCCATAGGCTACCAGGCAAAGGAAAAATCGGATGACCCGGAAGTGGCCACCTTTAGAACCTACACGTTGCCAGGTTTAAAGATGGGTCTTGTTCTCAATCCCCATCCTATCTTGCGTTTAAGTTCCGGCCTATCACTCAACCTTGATCGAATAGAACGCCTGAAGGGGCCCGCCTCGCCTGACGGGACCGAGCGAAGAAGCATAAGTATTACGACCAGGGTATTAGGGTTTCATTTCGCCTCGGATTTCTTCTTCCAGCTTCCGTGGGCTGTACGGGTGGAGTTCGAAACCCGTACTGTTTACTATAGCCCCATCGCCAGCAACACCGATTCTCCCCTTAGGATTTCTTTCGGAAAAGCAGAGAAACGCCTCGGAATTGGCATCGTATACCATCTTATATAGTCTAGTAAAATCAACATATTATAACATTGGGTTAAGCTTTGGCTGACCCTGCCGAATTAGGTTTTAAGACCTTAGAGGAACAATTTTGCAAGGATTTTTGCGATGTTCGCTCTAAGGCTTGGGATAGTTCTATTAGTCACCGCTTGCGGCAATGGCCAGCAATTCGAAATAAGTGACGAGCCCGCATCGCAAACGGCCTCCGTCGGAGCTACGAGTTCGGCGTTTCACAATCCCAACGGTTGGAGCCAACCGGTCCTGTTTCATCTCGATTCGGAGGTGCCCGAGGATCTTCATGCAGCCATCGTTCAGGCTGCGGCAACCTGGAACGAAGCCATTGGCCATGACGTTATTATAGTCGACGGCACAAGCTCGCTTCCGAGATCCGATACCTTATATGAAAGCCTGAGCGACAACGAAACAATCGTCTATTACGAGCCCAACTGGCTCGCAACCACAGCCAAACCTGAGTCCGTCATTGCCACGACAATTTGGGAAAATGAAAACGGCGAAAACGGGAATATCGTGCGTGGTGACATTATTCTCAATGCTGAAAATTACTATTTCGTCGATACAACGTCAGAAGATTTGGATTTTGAAGATCCCCGCTACTTTGTAGACACGGAGACTGTCGTATTGCACGAGTTTGGCCACCTGCTGGGTCTTGGCCACCTTGAAGACGACTCCTCGGTTATGAACCCTTACACCACCATTGGCTTAGGATCAACGCACAGGGATTTGGGAAAGGTTGATATCACCAATATCCGCAGCATTTACGAGTAAGATTTACTAAACAATTTGTCCTGCTGTCCGATAGGTGATTGGGCAGGTATTTAAGTATTTTTATACATGGGTGAAACATGGCAACTGCACCTGTTAAGAAAGAGAAGACGCAAATCCGTCCAGCCAGGGATGAGTTTGAGGCCCTCAAAATTGTGGTTCAGGAAAGTCCTGGTCTTTATATGCGCGTTCTCAATAAGTTGCGCGAACATATGAAGATCTCTAAGGGCAATCTCCTTGACGAAATGAAGAATCGGCAGGTCTCTCAAGATCAGCAGGAGAAGCG
Organism: Oligoflexales bacterium; assembly: GCA_050251195.1. Classification (GTDB taxonomy): domain Bacteria; phylum Bdellovibrionota_B; class Oligoflexia; order Oligoflexales; family Oligoflexaceae; genus JBFWNG01. The sequence continues at coordinate 71,490 of JBFWNG010000008.1, read as the reverse complement.
AACGGCAAAATGACAGATCTTCGAAAAATATCGTTAATCGTCTTTCCCTGGTTGATAGCTGGGTGTTTCACAACTTCGGATAAGGTTGTTGAGCAAAGTCACAGTACGCGGCCAAGATGGGTCGAAGAAAAGCATTTAAGCGCCTTTAAGCAACGCACGGATTTTTTCTTGGTATACCACGCCGGAAAGCAACCCGTCCTTGATTTGGCGGTCAAGCAGGCCCAAATCGACGCGATTAGCGCAATGCAGTCAGCGTTGGAACGCTACGTCAACGGAGAACTCGCTAAAATCACGGCGAAAACATCGCCGGCCTTTTTCGCCCAGGAAGAGTTGGATGCCATTGTAGCTCTAGAATCTCGGGAGCATACGAAGGAATACACCCTCATTCACGACATTTTCTATGAAAAGATAGAAGTTGATCCCGAAGGGTCGCAGAGCGATAATCCCTACCGTTACAATGTCTACGCTCTCGCCCGTATACCGGAAGAGTCTCTGCAAAAATTTTATGAGGGCCTAGCGTCCAAACTGAAGTCCAATAAAAACCACGATTTAAGTAATTTAGGCAAGATCTTGATAAGCCAGGTGAGACCCGGTGCATAGAGCTGCCTAAAAAATGTTCGACCAATCGGTGGTGATGGTGTATCCAAGGTGATTGAACCTTTGAGTCACAACATGGACAGCACCTCGCAACAAAACGTTTCTTGCGAATTTTTTTTGCCGTGGTGGTGGGTAAATGCTTTCGAGTTTGCACACTTAAACAGCATTTCGCCCCTTGAACAAGTTCAAAGGTCTCGTATTGCCCCCGCGCTGAGCCCTGTTGAGCTTAGTTACCTGGCAATCGTCCTTGCAGAGCTGCAAGTGTCGGCATTGACGGGAGAGGGCCAAATCGCCTTGTCCTCGGCCAGATTGCGTAAGCTCCTTCCCTCGCAAACTCCTTCAAGCCGAAAAATTTTTGAAAATCTTATGCTGCAGCTCCCTCGTATCGAATTATTGGCGAATTCAGCCCACGGAGTGACGCGCATACCTCTCTTCGATGACTTTGCCTACGGATATGGAAGGGAACCGGGAGATTTTGAGGTGGTGCTGGCACCGTCTTTGGAGGGCCAAGAGTGCATTCTGGGTCTTTACGAACCCTATTCGGATCTCTTGCGCTACCAGGGAACTAAGATCAGAAACGCGCTCTATTGGCCGGGCGATAGTCCTCTTTGCCTAAATCGTCCCACTTGGCTCGAATTTGCTGAAGGCCAGAAGCGGTTCTTGGTGACGCTTGAGAAAGCGATTCAATGGAACGCAAATTGGTTGCGGCTTGACGGAATTTTTGGAGACGATTTTTTTAAGATAATGGGATCAACCCCGGTGAGTACTACGGCGTCGAAACCTACTTTTGCAAAGATGCTCACTCAGCTTGTTCAGATGGGAAAGAAACTTTGCGACCACGGTGTCCTGACGAAAGCGATCGAGGCCGATTTCATGGCCTTCGAAAAGAAACAGGAGTTTGGCGTAACATTAGCTTGGCAGGTGCCTTGGGACAGAATTTACGCGAAAGAGCTTAAGATTTATCGCGATCAGGTAGCTACCAGTCTTCTCAATACGCGCTATTCCAAAAACCTTTCTGCCATCGCGAATATAATATTGGGAGAAGAAGCTGAAGATTCCCTTGTTCAGACGTTGGACGGATTTGTCAAAAAGGCGCAAGAGCAGATGGCTGACGTTGCCCCAAAGCCTCTTGTTTCCTACCGCAAGGACGCGCCGATCGCAGCCGTTGCTCTTTTTGTAGAATGGGTTCTTCGCTACAATTATAAAACCCCAAATCCGCTGCCTGAATGGATTAGGGAGTCCGACCTTTTGCTCCAGATGAGGCTCGATACCGAAGACAACATGCTGGCAAATTTCCGGAAATTCGTGGAGCATTTTTCGGAGGACGAGAATTTTGTCAGGGATGTTGAATCCGACGAGAATTGCTTGGTACTCAAAAAACTTGCGCTCGGCGAGGTCCCTATTCCCGTTCTGAGAAAACGGCCAAAAGCTCCTCCCGTGAAGTTAGTAACGGAAGAAGAATCCCAGGAGCGAGCGGGGGCTACCGCAAGTTCGCCTGCAAATGAAGAGCGAGTGCAGCGAAAGATGAAGCAGGCAATTCTTGAAGAAATTGAAGCTATGAAGAAAAACCATCCAAAAAAATATTTGGATCTTAAAAAGAGATATATTGAAAGTCTGGACGATAAGAGTAGGAGCATTATTATTGAGGTTCAAAAGCGTCTAGACGCCGCCGCCTTCGACGCTCAGCTCAAAAACAGTCTCGTTAAATTTCTTATTGGAACACGAAGAGCGGAAAACACCGCATAATTTACGAAAGAATCGTTTCAACCAAGGTTGTAATTTGTTCTTTCTGCACAGGTTTGACCAAAAAAGCCGTAATTCCGAGCCGTTTTGCTGTGTCTAGAGCTTCTTCCGAGCTTTCGGTCGTCAAAAGACAGATGGGAATTTGGCTATAGCTTGCATTGCCTCTAATTTCCTCGATCATCTCAAGACCATTTTTCCAAGGCATGTTGATGTCGGAAAAAATAAGCTGTACGTCGGGATTTTGCATCAACATGTCGATGCCTTGATTGCCGTCCTGCGCTTCAAGTATTTCAATGCCGGTATTTTCAAGTGCAGATTTGATAAGTTTTCGGGCCGTCATTGAGTCGTCAACTACAAGTATTTTCTTCGCCATATGCACCTCGCTGCCATTGCCACTCCATGATTTTACCACAAAAAAAAAATTGTTCCACCGTATCGCAGGGACGTCACTTTTGAGTGCGGGGATCGAGTGCATCTCTCAAAGCATCGCCCATAAAATTAAAGGCGAGAATGATCAAGAAAATTGCGAGTCCGGGGATGATAGTAAGATGTGGCGCCTGGTCTAATTCTACCTGGCTTCCTTGACCAAGCAAACTTCCCCAAGTGAGCGCCGCATTTTGTGCCCCAAGCCCCAAGAAGCTTAGTGCTGACTCCACAATGATGACGCCCGAGAGGGAAAAGGTTCCGTGTATGATCAGCGAAGACACCGTCATGGGGAGAATGTGCTTAAAAATAAGTCTGCTGTCCGAAGCGCCGAGGGCTCGAGTTGCCGTTACAAATTCCCTCTCCTTGATGCTAATCACCTGATTGCGCACAATGCGGGCGGAGGAAGTCCATCCCGTTGCTGTTATAGAAAAAATTATGGTGTTGAGACTTGGGCCTAACAAGGCCGTAAGCGTTAAGGCGAGAAGGATGCCGGGAAACGCCATGATGATATCGACGGCGCGCATCAATAGATGATCGGTAATCTTGCCGAAATAGCCGCTGATCACGCCGATGGAGACACCTACCGTAAGTTGGAGCACAACGGCAAGAAAGCTGACGTAAAGCGAGCTTCGCGCTCCATAAAGCATGGCGCTAAGAACATCTCCGCCGTTTTGGTCGCAACCCAACCAATGGCCGGGACCGGGAGGACAAAGCCTGTCCGTTATTTCGGTGTAGTCTAAATCATACGGGCTTAACCACGGAGCGGTGAGCGCGCAAAAGAGAGTGCCAAGCACAACAAGCGAACCGAACACAAATCTCGGATCAGAGAATAGGCCGGCTTGTCGCAGTTGTTGGGCGTTAAAGATTTTCATTACGACTCGAGCTTTATTCGCGGGTCGAGCCATGCTACGACCAGGTCGGTTATGAGATTTACAAGTAAGTACGATGCTGAGAAAACAAGGACGCAGCCCTGCACAAGGGGATAGTCCCTCGTGTTTATTCCTTCAAGGAGTAAACTACCGACACCCGGCCAATCAAATATTTTTTCGCTAATCAAGGTTCCCGTTAGCAACACACCAAACTGAAGGCCAATAATGGTGATCAGCGGCAAGGACGCATTTCGAAGGATATGTTTGCACACAACTCTAAGCTTGCTGCAGCCTTTGGCTCGCGCCGTTCTCGCAAAGTCCTCCTTGGCGAAGTCAAGGATGGAATTGCGCGTCATTCGACACAATGCAGCCGATAGAGCTGTTCCCAATGTCACCGCCGGCAATATGTAGGTCGTCCAATCTCCCCGTTCGGAAACAGGCAAAAGATCCAACTTAAGGGAGAATACGAGCACGAGGAGAGGTCCGACGAAAAAACTTGGGAGAGCGACGCCTGCAATTGCAAATGTCATGGCCGTATAATCGATGATAGTCCGCTGATTCATCGCACTGAGAACTCCCAGAGGAATGCTAAGTGTCATGGCCACAACCATTGCGGCAACGGCCAGTTCGGCGGTTGCTGGCATTCGCTCCAAAATCATCGATAGCACCGGACGATGATAAATGATCGACTCGCCCAGATTACCCTTCGAGGCTTCGGCGAAATATCCCGTAAGCTGATCCAAAAAAGGACGGTCGAGGCCCAAGGCTTTCGCAAGCATGGCCTTGTCTTCGGCAGTGGCATAGTCTCCTAAAATTGCATCAACGGGATTGCCTGGGACCAAATGAGTCATCAACGACACAAGAGTAACGACTCCAATGGCAACAGGAATGAGAGCAAGCAAACGTCGGGCAAGAAAATACAGCATTGTTTACATTTTTAAATATGAGCTAGAGAGAGCGCTGAGCCGGCCATCGGCATACAGTTGAAAACCAACTAGCTTGTTTGAAAAGACGGCAAAGTTTTCCTCGTGCCAAAGAAACACATAAGGCAGGTCCGCGTTTACGATCTTTTGTATTTCGTTGTAGATCTTAATCCGGTCCTCCAGTTTGGTCGTGGCCTTGCCCTGTTCCAAAAGTTTGTCCAACTGCGGGTTGGAGTACCAGCCCCGATTCGCTCCGTTAGGCGGAACGCTGTCGGAAGAAAATGCATATCGATAAATGTCCGGATCCTTAAACCCGACCCAGGTGAGGCCCCAAAGTTGGATTCTTCCCTTCTCCACATCTTCTTTAAACCGCCCCCACTCCATGGGCAAAATCTGAACGTCGATACCGACTTTTTTCAATTGTGATGCAACCGCCTTTGCTATGTTGACGCGAGTTGTGTCAGTGGTGGTTTTATAGGTAAGGCTAAATCTATATTTGGCTCCTTTGGCCGGTTTGAGACCCGCGGCATCGAGAACCGCATTAGCCTTTGCGATATCGTGAGAATAAGGATCTAACGATTTGCTAAGGAAGGGGTCTTCGGGAGTCAGCATTGTTGTTGCCGGAGTCGCAAGGTCGCCAAGAATATACTTAATGATAGTATCCTTTTCGAGAGCGTAAGCTATCGCCTTCCGGACTGCAATGTTTCCAGTTAACGGATCTTTCATGTTGAAACCGAGATAGGTCGTCTTGAGTCCTAATTTCTTTTGTACGATGAGGTTCGGATATTTTTTTGAAATTTGCTTTAGCGTTTCGCGATTGATGTTGTTCTGAACAAGATCTACCTCTCCTTTGACGAGTTTTGCAAATCGGGTTTTTTCGTCGCGAATAATCTTAAATTCGATACCTGCGACCTTAGGCGTTTTATCTAAGGTGTAATTTGGGTTGGGAACGAGTGAGAGGCTGAGAACCTCGGTTTTTTCTAGAGTGAAAGGGCCGCAACCGACCACGTTTTTCGCCTCGGTAATAATCTTGCCCTCTGCGAGTTTCTTAGGGAGGATGCCAACAATGAGATTTGAAACAAAGCTCGCGTCAGGTTGTTTGAGAGAAAAATGAATTTCGTCTTTGTTGGGCGTGGTGATTTCCTTAATGTTCGTAAAAGCGGAAGCGCGTGGCGAAGGTTCTCCCGAGTTTGACAGAAAAAAGTTGTAGGTCGCTTTAACGTCTTCTACGGTAACAGCATCGCCGTTGCTGAACTTGGCGTTGGGCTTGATTTTAACGACGAGCGAGGTTGGACTTTCCCATCTTGGTTCACCGTCCGCCAGATCGGGAACGCCGCGGCCAGCTTCATTAAAAGATATGAGAGAGCAGTGGACAAGGTCTTCGACGTATTGGCTGTCGGCGTCTACGGCGTACCTTGAGTCATAAAACCGAATGGGGGCTTCCCATGCAACCTTTATCGTGGAGCCGTTTGCACCGAAGGCGACGTTATATACGAAGGGGATTGTAAGGATCCAAATTATTTTGGTCATGAAAATTCCTCGGGTTCATTATTCGATTACAAAACCGCATTTTAGTCACTATTATAGTTCTTATATGACAATTTTCCAAACAGCATATTTATCGCGATACCTTATCTTACAGATAGTTTTGACGTGGCTTTGCTTTTTCGCTTCGCAAGATACGCTCGCTTGCGCGAGGCAGGGTGAATTCGTACGCCCTATTGTCTTCGGCGCCGATGCATCGGCTTTTTCTAAGAACGTGAGGAACTTCTCAGCTTGGAGATATAAAGATCGCCAGTGGCGTCAAATCCCGATTCAGATCGACGAACGAAACGAAAAAAATGAATACGTGCTTGATTCAGGCATGCCCTTTACCAAAGACACAGACGACGGAATGCTGGATTCCAATGATGAAATAGTCGTTAAGGGATCGGATCTAGGAGATGATTTTACGCCCAAGGATATTCCTGCCGATCTCGTGGGTCAGGCGCAAAGAACGTGGAAGTTGCGATTTTGTTCGGGCGAAGAAAAATTTGGCTTCCTATTGTTAGCGGTTCGACAATATCGGTCAAACAAAGCCTCTTCGTCAGTGGCGGTCAAGTTTGCGCGCGATAAGATAGTGACTCAACGTTATGCGTACCAATTCCGTAAAACACACCCGGTGCTTCTCGGGGCGCTAGATATTTTGTACGGGGGTACGGCTGTAAAGCTCTTTGCGTCGTCGCGATTCAACGTTGCCTTTAGGCTGCCATTCTGGCTCCCCGATTTCACTTTGACCGAAGAGTCCTTTTCCTCGGAAATCGAAAGCTGGCAGGAAGGCCCCATTCGGACTATTGTCGCCGTCGGGGTCAAGCTTAAGAAATTTCTTTCGATGTTTGATTTTCACATGTTTAGCGAACTGGTCTTTTACGAGAACTCTTTCCAAATCCCAACGTCTCTCGAATTCCCTTTTGACCCCGACGAATGGCTCAAACCCGGCAGCGGATTGGCCTATTTTGTCAAACTAGCGGAACCCGAAAAATGGGCCATATCGAGCAACGTGGAAACCCTGCCTTTGGTGCCTGCTCCCGCTCCGAAGGGGGTAGCCAAGGAGTATTGGGCGCTCGCCGAGGGGAAATACGGAGCCATAGCGATGAAGATCGACATAAGCTCTGAAAACAATGAATTTTTCCCCCACCCATACTTTTTCCGCAGCAATATGGCCAAGGCCAAACCATGGCACAAGGAATGGCCGTGGCTTCGGGATATGGTCGGGGACTTCGGGGTCTTTGTGGATATTAGTAGCGTGCAACGGGGGGCTTACAACTTTAGCCTTGACTTGATACTCGATTCTAAGGCAGATCTTAGCGTAGACAAGGTTTTTACCTTCCCTAAGGTATCGTGGGAAATGTTAAATCCTAATCAATAGTCGAGCTGGTTACCTTTTCAATTTATCCTAATGATCAGCCGCACTGATTCAGATTCAAAAGCATCTTTTTTATTTGATGTATCAAAAGAATTCCACGCGAAGCATCGGAAATGCTTTCGCTATAGAACAACCTAAAACGGGAGGTATGTCTTTGCCAAGAGGTGGGAACAAAGGGGGGCGTTTTGAAACGACGCGAGGCCGCAAACAATCATCAAAGAAGTCAGGGGAACCGCAAGAAGATATGAATTTGCAAATTAATGAACCAGAGGTTTCTGGCGGAGATGATGCTGCTACCACAGCAACATCTGCCCAAAAGGACAACGGCCCAAAAGTGAGCCTTTCCTTTTCTCAATCGCTGTACAAGAAGTTGGTAAGCTTGGCCTCGGAAGAAGGGATAGAGCTCGAAGACTTAGTTAAGGAACTTGTTACAGAAGGCGTCGTTAACCGAGCTTGGGACGTAGCCGAAAGAAAATATCAAATCCGGGCCGGTCAGGGTGGTCAGAACCCCAGACAAAGCGGCGGGCCAAATAATAACCGTGGCGGCGGCGGAGGCCATCGAAAAGGGTCGCGCATGAGCCAACAACGTTATCAGTCTATAATGGACGACAAGGCGACTTTCCTTGAGTACGTTCGAAGCCAGGAGCGGGGAAATCGTTAAGGACAAAAAAAACTGGCTCCAGAACCAGTAAGAGAAGGTGGAGCCAGCGTAGTCCTACACAGAAAATTGATCTTATGAGATCAACCTCCCTTTCGTACTACGAGTGTTCAATATACACACTAGCACCACCTCCTTTCCTAGACCTGTAGTCTATAGAGCCATGGTAAGGTTAATCCTTACGAGAGGGCTCTAAAAATATTGTAGCATCTTTTTTGGATTGCGAAACCAGAATCGTCTACGAATTTTGCCTAGGAAATAATCGCTCACGGTAAAATTTTAGCTCGGCAATACTTTCAAATATGTCATCTAAGGCACGGTGGGCATTTTTTTTTGTGAATTGTTTGCCTAGTTCTGGATACCAAAGCTTGGCGAGCTCTTTGATAGTGCTAACGTCGACAATGCGGTAGTGCAGGTACGTATCGACTTCTTTCATATGTTTGATTAAGAATCTGCGATCTTGCCAAACTGTATTGCCGCAGAGCGGGCTTTCCTTTGGCCGGCAATATTGTTTCATGAAACCTAAAACTCTGCTTTGCGCTTCCTCGAGCGTTGTGGTTGATTCCAGAGCCCGCGCCCAGAGCCCCGATTTTGTGTGATGCTCCTGATTCCAATGGTCCATTTTAGCAAATCGGGAAGGATCCTGCTTAATGACGAGAGGTGTCATATGGGCAACGGCATTGAGTTGCGCGTCCGTAATAACAACGGCAATTTCGAGGATTTCGTCCGTATCGGGATCGAGCCCCGTCATTTCGAGGTCTACCCAGACTAAAAATGTTTGATTCGGCTGTGTCACTGAAAATGGCCGGTAAAGGTTTATTCTTGAAATATTCAGACTATTGCATGATACTACTCGAAATCAACAAATTTCTGGGATATTGAGTTTCTTAGGTTCTTAAATCATTATAATTAAGGACCTTGTATACAGCAGAAGGTTTATTTTTTCCAAAGGGAGGATTATGCAGACCCGCAATGTTCACTTGGTCGGTTGTTTATCAGGATTTTTGATGTTGATGTCGTATACGGCGAATGCTGAGGAAAAAGGATTCAGCATTAACGGCAAAGTCAAAACAGTAGACGAAATATACAAAGAGAACCAAGGCCAGTTTTTTGAACTCGAAAAGAAAAAGTACGAGCTTATCGAAAACTTGGCAATTGAAGGCTATCTCGACGCCTATTGGAAAGAACTTGCTACGAAACAATCCAAATCAGTCGAGCAAGCGCGGGAAGAGTTCCTAGAGCAGCGATCAAAGGTTTCGGACAACGAAATTAAAGACAACCTTGATAAGTTTAAAGACCATCCGAAGCTCAAAGAGTTGAGCGAGGCTGACAGAAAAGAACAAGTTGTTGCCTACCTCAAATCCATGAAGTCACAAGAAGCCGTGGACCAGATTGTAGACGAGGCAATTCAAAAGAAGAAGCTGATCGTTCTCTACCCGAAACCCGAAGAGCCAGTTTTCCAGGTGCCCGTGGTAGGAACCGACGTTGTTCGATACGGTCCTAACCCCACCGATACGCAACCGATTACCTGTACCGGAAACAACTGCGAGATTACAGTCGTCGAGTATTCCGAGTTTCAATGTCCGTTTTGCGAAAAGGTTCTTCCCACAACGGCGAAATTGCTTGAAGAATACAAAGGCAAAATTCGTTGGATAGTAAGGGATTTCCCACTGGGCTTTCATAACCGCGCACGACCTGCTGCCGTTGCGGCACGCTGCGCTGCTGACCAAGGGAAGTACTGGCAGATGTACTACCAGTTGTTCAACAACCAACGGGCGCTTTCCGACGAGAATTTACAGTCCTACGGTAAGAAAGTTGGAGTTGATCAGAAAAAATACGAAAAATGCCTAGCTGCTCCCGAGAAGCAATACGCGGTTATTGATAAGAACTATGCTTCTGGAGAGAAGCTTGGCGTGACGGGAACCCCCGCGTTTTTCATCAACGGACGCCGTGTTTCTGGCGCCTTACCTTACGAACATTTCAAACAAATTTTCGATGAAGAGATAGCCAAAAGCAAGAAAAAGTCATGATTTCAAGGGGATAAAATTTTAGCCCCGACTGTATAAACTTTTTGCCCCGATAGCCGATGGATAGAATGAGGACATCGATTCCGGGGCAAATTCATGAAGAATCGCGATCACCGCCGAGTAAAACGCATAAGATTGGACCAACCGCTGCGCGTGGTAATGTGCTCCATTGGCGCTCAAGTTAAGTATGAGCTGCAGACCCGCGACATCTCAAATACAGGGTTTTTCCTGGAGTTTGAGAATCCTGGACGGTTCCCGTTCAACGCTTCAAGCATTATGGAAGTCTGGATGCAGTTTGATGACGGTCAAACAGTGTTTTTCAATGGCAAAATGGCGCGTGTGGTCCACCGTTCGGACAATGGGTCGATTCCGGGCATCGCTATCAGAATTGTCCAAATCGACAAGGACAACGAGGATAAATTGAAGGATTTTATCGACGCTAACCTAGTGAAACCAGAGGATGAATCAGGAAATGGCGCTGCGTAGCTCATGTCCTTATCTCATATTCCGATCTAATTAATATAGAGAAAAACAGCCCGCTTTAGAGAAACCATGGGGAATGGGATCTATGAAGCGTTCTATTTTTATTGTCACGTTTATAGTCGCAGTCTTGACCGCAACTGACGGATTGGCTGCAGTAAAACCGATGCCGAAAATCGTAAGCTCAGGTATAGGCAACGTCGTCGAAACGCCCACGATAAAGGCGGAAAACGACCTTGGTATACGCCGGATAAAAACAATTTTGAGCGGCAAGACTCAGGACGCGTCTTCGCTATCAAGTCGTCTGTACAAGGTTCTGGAGAAACTCAAGCGCTAGAAGCGAATTGGACGCTGCCAAACATCACCTCTGGACTCCACCCGAAATATCCTTTAAAGTTTAATTTATGTCACAATAAACAAAGCGGTCGCATCGCGCTGAATTTTGCGAGGTATTCATGGATTGGAAGAACGTCAAAGTCCCGGCAGGCGGCAAGCTTATGCAGGTTCGCAATTTTACATACATGCATAAGGGCGCTACCTATCTCATCGAAGTGGACGAGTACGTCACAGGCAACTGCTCGGCGCACGCGGAGCATTCCGTGGACAAAAACTTTGTCATAGAAACCGTTAGCGGCAAAACTATCCCCGAGTGTCTCAATTTAATCCTCGAAAAAATCCATACGCGGAGCTAGGAATGGCACAGGCGGCCAAATCTTTGCAGCTTGGCCTCGAACGCATCGCAAAGAACCCGAAGCTTAAAGACGATTGGGGGCGCGTTGGTTTGTTGTGCAATCAAGCTTCCCTTACCCACAACTTCGAACATGCACATTCCATAATGCAGAGACTCCTCGGATCCAACTTTAAAGCATTGTTTGGTCCCCAGCACGGCATCGAAGCGACGCTTCAAGACAACATGATCGAAAGCCCCCACGAAACGGACCGGACAACGCGCGTTCCCGTATACAGTCTCTACTCGGAGACCCGAGAACCTACTGAAGAGATGCTCGCGTCGGTAGACACGATAGTCATCGATCTTCAGATTACGGGTTGTCGAGTCTATACGTTCAAGTACACCATGGCGGCTTGTCTCCGCGCCGCAAAAAAATACGGCAAACGCGTCGTCATCCTTGATAGGCCCAACCCTCTTGGCGGAGTCGCAATTGACGGCAGGGTGCTCGAGACCGACGCGAAATCCTTTGTGGGGGAATTTGCCATACCGATGCGGCATGGCCTCACTCTGGGCGAAGCTGCAAGACTCTTTAACGCGCAGATCAAAGCAGACCTATCAATAGTCTCAATGGAAAATTGGAATCCCCAAGCCATGTGGCACGAGTTGGGTCGACATTGGACATTGACTTCCCCGAATGTTCCAACTGTAGAATCCATCTACATATATCCGGCCACGGTTCTTATAGAAGGAACCAACATCTCGGAAGGGCGCGGCACCGGATTGCCTTTCCAGTTCATCGGGGCGCCTTACATCAGCGATTCGCGACAATTGGTGGAACGGGTCATGAAATACGTAGGCGAAGATTGCGGCGTTTTCTTGCGCCCAACGTCCTTCCAACCTACCTTTCAAAAGTGGGCCGGCAAGGCGTGCGCTGGATTCCAAATCCACATATTGGATCCGCATAAACTGCGTTTGCTCGATTTAGGAATCGCGATCGTGAGGTCTTTCATTGACCTTGGCGGAAGTGATTTCGCTTGGAAGCAACCGCCTTACGAGTACGATTACGTCAACAATCCCATCAATCTCGTCATGGGTACCTTCCTTGCCGAGCGTCAGTTCACCGCTCCCCATTTTGACGTCCACGACAAGTTTTGGAAGCAAGGGCTAAAAGAGTACGGTGAGTCCGTGCGCGAATACTTGCTTTATCCTCGCGAGATGAGGCCTTCATAGGCGATCCCGACTCGGTTATTGAGCATTTCGGCGTTTCCAAACTCCGCGCTTCCGCCATCAAGATATGGGAACGCGGAAACGCGGAGTTTGGAAACGCTGAAGAATTCAAATGGAGTGAACTCGAGGTGGAGGTTCTTGCGCCCTCTGGCGGTCTAATCTAATCATGAGGGCGAGCGCAAGACGATGTTTACGGCGTCTCCAACGTAGCCGGTTTATAAGATTCCTGAGTCGTATTGGAAATGAGGATCTGGAAGTTATTTTTCTCCCTTATTCCTGCAAAGTCTTTGTCGTCTTTCGCTGTGTGCTGAAGCGTCGGATCGAGTTGTATCGCTCGCTTTAAAGATGTCATGGCTTTGTCTTCTTTACCCGTAAGGGCTAAAACACAGGCCTCATTGTAGTAAGCGACGGCGTCCTCTGGGTTTACTTCTATTGCGGCGGCGAACTCAGAAAGTGCCTTGTCCCAATCCTTTTTCTTGTAATAGGTCAGACCAAGCGCTGTGTAATATTCGCTTTTGTTGGGCTCGAGTGCAATCGCGTCCTTGTACGCGAAGATTGCTTTGTCAGGGTCGCTAAGATCTTCCAAAAGAATCTCGCCTTTGAAAGCATGAAGTGAGCTTTCTCCTGGGATTTCTTCGTTGAGTTTCATCATGAAGCTGAGGAGCTGGTTTGAAGCTTTGTTATCCCTGTATGCTCTGACGATGAAAGCCACAATATCCGGATATTGATTGTGGAGTTTAAGAGCGGCGATAAAATTTGTTTCCGCTTGATCGAATTTCTTTTCTTGTATGTTAACGATACCCAAGTGGGTTAGCGCGACGCTGCGCGTATTGCCGGTGATCTTAATGGGCGCGTTTTTTACTTCTTCAAACAAAGCACTGGCTTGTTCTGGCTTGCCAAGTTTGGAATAGAGTATGATGCCGTCATTTATTTTTGCCTCATAGAACGACGGGTTATTTGCTTCGATTTGGCTATAGAGTTTGTGTGCTTCTTCGAAGTGCTGGTCTTGAGATAACGCGATGGCTTTGTTGTGTTCAAACAAAAGGTCGGGAAATTTCTTATTCCATGAGTCGAGCTGGGTCGCGAGTTCTTCTCCCGAAGACTGAGAGCGCAATATGGCGATGACGTACGGAACAATAGCCGGTTTTATGGCGTCGCTTTCCGACAGGGCTTTTTCAAGCATCGCTAACGTTTCTTCTGTACTAACCTGATCCGATTTCAGGCGAGCTTTTAAAAAGTAAATTCGCCACGTTGCTTTTTTTGACATCGTTACATAGTCGTCAAGGACCTTCAGAGCATTCTCTTGCTGTCCTGTAATGTCCAAAATTTGAGCCGTTGCAATAAAGCCAAAATCGTCTTTGCTGTCGAGGTCGATCACTTCCTGACTGAGCTGGGCAGCTTGTTTTAGGTACTTCGTGTTTGTTGGTTCGGCCGAGTACATTTTGAGAAAAAGATTTGCCATAAGGTAATGGGCAAAGCTGGATTTTGGATCCGTCTGCATGATCCGCGAAATACGCAGTTCAAGAGCCGGCAATTCGGCGTCCGTGGCGAGCCATAAATCTCTTTCCAAATCCCTGTCCTCTTGTTCGGTGGCGAACAAGGTAGTGGGGAAAGTTAGCCCAAAAAGAAGTGCAAAGCACAAACCCAGGTGTGTTGACGTAACCGATCTTATCTTCATAGCAAAATCCTGTTTTTTGACATCTCGCATGCCCTAATTACAAGATCGGTAAAAAATTTTTTTTAATTAAATAAAATTTGAAAAATCTTAAAGGCTCAAAAAAAACCTAGTAATTACATAGTGTTAGTAATTGGAAAAACCTGAAAATGAGCTGAATTCCTTAAGGATCAGGGTGTTGGGGCTAAGCCTTTCAGGAAGGGAGTAAATCTTTTCAGGATTTCGTCGATAGACCTCAAAGATCGCCAACATACGAGGATTGATGGAAATCCAGAAAAAATCGCGACTTGCCCTTTCTGTGGCCATTTTGGCCGCCATCTCTTGTTTGGCGATCTTTGCGAGAGTTTACTTTGGAGATCAGTTCTTTCAGCCTCTTGCCGCTCGATTTCTACCTGCCCCGCAGGTTGCCGAGCCGACTCACACCCACTACGAACTGAGTGAGCAGACGCTTGCCAATAGTCTATTTGTTGAATCCATTCTTTCCATTGTCAAAAACTACTATGTCGATCAAGAACTCGTTTCCGACAGATTTCTCCTCAATGCCGCCATAGAGAAATTGAAGGATAATCCCGAGATCACGATTTACTCGCAGGATGACAAGTATTTAATCAAATTCAGAGACAAGGAACTCATACTCCACGTGCCGAGCCGTGTCACGTATACCGACTTGGTGGAATCTATGACGGCACTTGCGAATTTCCTCGATGTGCCGGCACAAAAGCCCCACCTTTGGCATCACTCTGGAAGCTTTATTACCCTTAACGCAATGCTTTCAAGTTTGGACTTGCACAGTGCTCTTCTTGATACGAATAGCTATCTCGAATTGCGACAGGGAACAGAGGGATCATTTGGCGGGGTGGGCGTGGTCGTTGGAATTAGAGACAACCTCCTTACCGTCATTAAGCCTTTGACCGGCAGTCCCGCTGCGCGGATCGGAATACATAGTCATGATCGAATTACCAAGATAAACAATGTTGACACATTTGGCATTTCTCTCGACGACCTTGTCGAATATATGCGAGGGGCGCCGGGTACCGAAGTTAATTTGTCTTTGTTGCGGGATGGGGAACTTTCTCCGGCGGACATATCTCTCAAAAGAGAGATTATTGAGGTGAGTTCAGTCGAGGCTACAGTGATTCAGTCTGACGGTTTCAACTTTCTCCATCTTGCTGTGGACAGCTTCTCGCACAAAACCACCGAAGAGATCGTTTCGTCCGTTGACGCCGCTTTAGAAAAGGTTGGAAACCTTCACGGACTCATCCTCGATTTACGGTCAAATCCAGGCGGCCTTTTGGACCAAGCCGTCGGCGTGTCCGATCTATTTCTTCAGCAAGGCAAGATCGTATCAACTATAGGAAGAAAAACCGAAGAAGAGGTTGCTAATGTTGAAGATTCGGATTTGGACTATCCTCTCATTGTCTTGATAAACGGTGAATCCGCTTCGGCTAGCGAGATCGTGGCTGGAGCATTGCAAGATCAAAATCGTGCACTTGTCATTGGCCAACCAAGTTTCGGCAAAGGATCAGTACAAACGGTCTTCGAGTTGCCCGGCGAACAGGCGCTCAAACTGACAATCGCGAAATACCTGACCCCTAGCGGTCGCTCCATCCAGAACTCAGGTATCGTTCCCGATATCTGGCTTCAGCCTGTGAAAAAACCGGAAGGCAATGATGAGATTTTAAATCAGAATCTGCTGGAAAACTCTTTGGCGCTAAAGCGGGGGCAAAAAATTGACACGGAGCGGTACTTCGCCGCTTCGCTAAAAGGTTATTACTTGAAACCCAGCAAACACGAAGAAGTCAACGATAACAGTTCTGATATGGAGCTCAAAGTCGCGATGAGCGTTCTTGAGAGCGTAGCGAAACAATACGGATCTCAGTTGCCCGAAGGGGCAATCCGAGCTTCGCATTGGCTTGCATTAGCTATGAACGATCTCAGAAGTCAGATCCAAAACCTCGATAATACAGCTAGCCTTTGGTTAGGCAGTAAACTTGGAATAGACTGGGCAAAAGGCAAATCACTGTCGCCGAATGACAAGGCGCGCCTCGTTCTGACCACGGAAGCGAAAATGGATGCCGTCAAAGGCATGTTTCTAAATGTTCCGTGGAGTATCCATAATTACGGGCGAGAAGTTGCTAATAGGGCTTCGATGTTCGTCTATTCGGACGACCCAGAATTTGGCGTGCAAGAGATTCTTCTTGGCAACATTGGCCCCAACGGCGAAAGATCGGGTAATGTGAAGTTACCTATCGACCACGCGGTGTCGCCGAGACACAGTCTGTTGAGATTTGGATTGTCCTTGGACGGAGTGCCGGTTCTGAATCCAGCACGAATCATGAACATGAATCTCAAATCCCGAGACCCAATAGATTTGGCTATAACCGCAGATTTGAATAACGAGATTGGCGGTCAAGTCGAGGGATCTTTGGAACCCAAGGAGGCTGCAACCTTGGTCGTTGCTATGACGAATCAGGGTTCTGTGGACACAGAGAAACTCAGGGTTAGAGTGGTCAACTTGGCGGGAAATCAAGTTACCTTACAGTCCGGCATAGAAAAGATCGACGGCATTGACAGCGGAGATCAAAGTATAGTTCGGATTCCTATACGAGGATCCTCGACCATTGTGTCGCCAACTCTAACGTTTGGAGTGGAGGTTCGATCCGACGAAATGGTCACTCCGATACGGTCTAGCATTACGATACAGTCGGTTCCTAATACGCCCATGGAGCGGGTTTCAAAAGTCTTTCTCAAGGAATAGAGAGTTTTATGTCGGTAAAGAAAAAAATTGGCGTTATATCAGGTTCGCTCGAACATGTGAGCGCGTTTAGTCATATCGAAGTCCTTGGGGATCGCTACGATCTAACTGTCTTTAGCAAGCACGATGAGAACTTGACGAAAATTTATCCGTCTAAATTGTCTTATAAATTGTTTGAGAACGTGCCCGACATGCCTGGCTATCTGAGAGGCGTTGAGGACGAGCTGTATGCTATGGATTTGATCATTTGTATGGACATCGGCAGTTTAGCGTCGTTTCAAGGCGTGCGCTCAGCGAAGAAGAATAAAATACCCATCTTGTTCTTCGTTGAAAAGAAGGACATTTCGACGGAAGCATCCCAGCACAATTTGTCTTCGATTAGGAACGAGATTGATAAGACGCCGCATTTGATCTTCGCCGCTCACAATTCTATCTCGGATTGGCTTGTTGAGAACGGCTTTGATTCGAACAAGATCGTCTTGCTAACCCAGAAGGTATCGGCGAAGCGATTTAAGCCAGAGCCAAGTTTTAGACAGAAATTTAGGAACTATGCTGGACTTTACACGGACGACATTATCTTTCTTATAACAGAACGATTTGAAAGTAAGTCCCTGATGGAAGAATATGTGGCGCTTCTGCGTTATCTTCGTCTCCATGGCAATACAATTTTCAGACGCATCAAGTTCTTGTTCGTAGGCGACGGTCCGATGTCGGACAGCCTCAAGTACATGATTTCGGAGAATGGCCTTAGTCAGAACGTGAAGTTCTTACATCAAGATCCAAGACCGATCATGCAGGATATTTATTCATCGAGCGACTTTATGCTCTGCTTGGATCACAAATCACCTTCAGAGCTGCGGCCCGTTATCGAAGCCAATTGCTGCGGAGTTATACCGGTATTTGTTCCCAATACGTTCGAAGAGTTGTGGCCCAAGGACACGGGGGCGATCTTCGTGGCAGGCAAATCCCAGGTATTGGGTAGGTTGATACTCGAGGAATGTGCGACCTACAATTGGCAGGAGTCATCGCAGGTGATTCATCTTCTGGGGAGCAAAGCGTTCGACGTCAAACCGATTGTTGAAACGATTTTTGACGCTGTCGAAGGGTTATTTGCGCTTAATGAGGGCAAGAGCAGAAAGCCAGTGTCCGCGGAAATAATTAGCGACGCGAAGAGACTCAGTACGTCCAGCAACGAACAAGACGCCTTGCTTTTTGTCGATCAAAAGTTGAAAGAGATAAGTATTAGCGACGTAAAAATGAGGGCTGCCCTTCTGGGTATCAAAGGCCAAACACTTATGCGATGCAACCGTTTGGAAGAGGCAAGAGTGGTGCTGGAACAATCGGTCGAGCTTCAAAATCACTCAGAGGACGCTTATATTGCGCTCGCCAAAATTGCGCTCAAAACGTTTTCCTACGAAGAAGCTCTGTTCTACTACAGAAAAGCTCTCGCCGCGTTCCCCAATTGTTATGAGGCGCTCTTCGGCATGGGTATGGTGTTTAAGAATCTCAATATGTACGGAGAGTCAATTTATTGGTTCGAGAAGTCAATCCTTTCGAAACCCGATTCAAAACAGGCCATTCTCGCATTTTCACAATCGTGTCTTAATTACGAACACACGCGCACGGCCATTGATCATATGTTGAAAATACGAGATACGATCGATCATTCGCCGGCGCTTACGCTCGCGTTGGGTCAGCTATATATGAAAGACGGAAAGTTTCAAGAAGGCAAAAAATTGCTGTCCCAAGCATTGGAAGATGAAAAAAAAGCGGTCTAACGACCCGTGGATCCAAACCCGCCTGTTCGCGTGCCTAGCGTCGGAAGGTTAGGAAAACGCGGCACCAAATTAAGCACCATTTGTGCTATTCTCTCACCTTGTTGGATGGTGTAAGGCATATCGGAAAAGTTTGTAAGTATCACGGAAATCTCATCGCGGTAGTCAGCGTCGATTGTGCCAACGCCGTTCGGCAATCCAATTCCATGTCGGAGGGCCAATCCGGATCGTGCTCGAATCTGTATCTCGGGAACGAACCCTTCAGGAACCTTTTCCCACTCGACATGGCTGATAAAAACGCTTGTCGGAACAAGAACGATTTTTCTAGGCCAAATTTCGATACTGATCTTCGAGCGCAAATCGCAACCAGAGCTATGTTGGGACATATACGCTGGTTGCAAGTCTTCGTTGTATCGTAATTCTATCATGAGTATCTACGGCGTTGGTTTTTTGCCGAGCGCCTCTTTGCGGCTCAACTTGACTCTGCCTTGCTTATCGACTTCGATAATTTTCACCAGAACTTCCTCTCCTTCGGAAAGAACGTCAGTGACTTTATCGATACGCTTGTTGTCGAGTTGCGATATGTGGAGCAACCCTTCAAGTCCTGGTCGGAGTTCAACAAACGCGCCGAAGTCAACGATGCGTTTCACTTTTCCTAATTGGATCGCGCCAACTTCCGGTTCTGACGTAATAGAACGGATTATGTTCTTCACGTTTTCAGCAGCGGAACTGGTTGGGGAAACAATGTTGACTGTACCGTCATCCGAAATGTCGATTTTAACGCCGGTATCCGCAATGATCCCGCGGATTGTTTTGCCGCCTGGGCCGATAACGTCACGAATCTTGTCTTCTTTAATTTTCATCGTGAAGATTCGAGGCGCGAACTCGCTGAGGTCGCTTGGAGCATCGATAACCGCAACAATCTTGTCGAGAATGTGAAGACGTCCTTGTTTAGCCTGATCAAGAGCTTTTCCAAGAATTTCTCTCGACACACCGCCGATCTTTATATCCATTTGAAGTGCGGTGATACCTTCTCGGCCGCCCGCAACCTTAAAGTCCATGTCACCCAAGTGATCTTCGTCGCCGAGGATGTCAGACAGAACTGCATATTTGTCGCCTTCTTTCACCAGACCCATCGCAATACCGGCAACGGGTTGAAGGAGCGGAACGCCAGCATTGTAAAGCGCCATGGTTCCCGCGCAAACAGTCGCCATAGAAGAAGATCCGTTTGACTCCAAGATCTCCGAAACGAGGCGTATAGAGTATCCAAACTTATTTGCCGGAGGAAGAACTGGTAAAAGCGCCTTTTCCGCCAAGTTGCCGTGGCCAATTTCACGTCGACCAGGCGCTCTCATGGGCCTTGCTTCCCCTACAGAGTACGGCGGGAAGTTATAATGGAGCATAAATCTCTTGGAGCTTGGTCCGACGTTCATGATCGAATCAAGTTTTTGTTCGTCGTCACTTGAGCCCAACGTTGTCGTGGAAAGCGATTGAGTTTCACCTCGGGTAAAGAGCGCCGAACCGTGGGTTCTTTTAAGTACTCCAACCTCGCAAGTGATTTTTCGAATGTCTGTAAACGATCGTCCGTCGATTCGTCGCTTGTCGTCAAGTATCATCGCGCGCATGGTGACATACAAAAGCCTTTCAAACGCACCTTTAAGGGCCGAGGCTCTCTTAGAATCTTGGTCCGGGTTTAGTTCCTTTGCAAGTTCTTCCGCGATGCTGCCTATAGCAGCACTTCGATCTTTTTTAGAAGTCGAGGAGAATGCATCTCTTACACGACCTTTGATCGAACTTGGGATTTGCTCGTAAAGCTCATTGGCGAGACTTTCTGTCGAAAGCTCTCTTTTTGGTTTGCCAATTTCGCGCGCCATATCCTTTTGAAATTTGAACAATGGAGCCATGAGTTTGTGACCGTGCGTGATGGCCTCAAGCATTTTTTCTTCGGAAAGAAAATTGGCGCCTGCTTCAACCATCAATATCGCGTCTGGATTCGCGCCTAGGTTGAGATCAAGATCGAGTCCTTCGCTCTCGGAAGGATCTTGTACGAATTCGCCGTCTCTAAGTCCAAGGCGAACAGATGCAACAGGTCCATTGAAAGGTATGTCGCTAATCATGAGAGCCGTGCTGGCTCCGAGCAGAGCCAAAGGCGCAGGATGATGCTGAGGATCGAGCGACACCACTGTACATACGATATGCGTTTCACAAAGATATTCTTCAGGGAAACAAGGTCGTAAAGGACGATCAATGACACGTGCTGTGAGCGCTTCTCTATCGCTAGGTTTCGTTTCGCGCTTAATAAAACCGCCGGGGATTCTACCGGCGGCATAAAATTTTTCGATGTAATCAACAGTCAACGGAAAGAAGTCTTGACCTTCTTTCGGTTTTTCGCTGGCACACACGGTGACAAGTACTTGGGTGTCGCCGCAGGACACCATAACGGAACCATTGGTTAGCTTAGCGTATTTTTGGAACTCGAACTTAATCGTTTTTCCGCCAATTTCAACTTCTTTAACAATTGACATAATAAGTCCTTGAGGAAAACAGTGACTTCAGAGCCTCATCACAGACAAGGAATGAAGAGTAGAATAATAGACCCGCAATCAAACTATTTTCGGATACCAAGATCTTCAATAAGCTTTTTGTAAGATTGGGGATTGGAATTTTGTAGAAATTTCAGCAATCGACGTCGCTGACCTACGAGGCGCAGCAAGCCCATTCGAGAATGGTTGTCTTTTTCGTGAGCTTTAAAATGGTCGTTCAACTTCTCAAGACGTTTGGTCAGAAGTGCGATTTGAACTTCCGGCGCGCCGGTGTTCGTAGGACTTTTTGCAAACTTTTTGATTAAGTCTTGCTTTTGCTCAAAATTCAGTGCCATTCGGAATCCTTATGAAAATACATAATATAAACAGATTGTTAACGTGCCGACTGGTCTTTAAAAATCGATAAATCTCTGTCGACGAAAGGGGAAAATAACTGAAACCTAGAACCTTTGCAAGCTGTTACTGCCCGGTTGGGGATAACGGCGTAGGTTCCAGCCAAAAACCGCGAGCGAGGTTAATACATAACTAGCTAAAAGAAAAGGAAAAACACCTGTTCATTTGACATTTGCGGAAAAAGGAGTAGAATCGCAGCGATGTGCTTTTTGTTGTACTCGTTATAGCGCGCGGTTTACGCATCAATTCATTTGATTTGACGCCGACTTTCCACTCTCAGTACACAGCATCTTGTTTTCGGATTTCATTTCTTCATATTTTAAAAAACCTTGGGGTATTATATGGCTCTTAAAACTGGGGATAAACTAGTTCACAAGACGCACGGCGTAGGCATCATTAGCGGCATAGAAACCAAGAACTATGGTGGCGGGCCGCAAGATTACTACCTCCTCAAGATTTGCTCAACAGGTCTTATCGTTAGGTTTCCAAAAGGTGCTGAAAGCGCTGTCGTACGGGACCTAGTGACCAACCGCGAAATTGATAAAGTCTATTCTATACTAAAGAGTCCAAGCAACGTCTATTCTGTTGTTTGGAATCGTCGGAAAAAAGAACTTTCCGAGAAAATCAAATCTGGATCACTTTACGAAATGGCCGAGGTCCTCAGAGATCTGAGCCGCCTTAAGAGTGAGAAAGAGCTTTCCTTTGGCGAAAAGGAGATGCTCGAAAAAGCCAAGGAACGTCTCGTGGACGAGATTAGTGCCGCAACGGCTTCCGAATGCAGCCGCGTCGAAGAACAACTGAACCAGATTCTGCTTCCACATTAAGTCGCTCGAGCTTTGAATGCGCATCATCAACGTCATGGCCTCCAGCCTTAATGGGAGAATCGGGGGGTCTTCGCTCGAGGGTGACAAGAAACGCGTCGACAGCGGCTTAAGTTCATCCGAAGATCAGGAACATCTCAAGGATCAAATCTCGCAATGTGACGCCGTGATCGTAGGCGCCAGTTCGATCCGTGCAAACGGTCGCTGTATTGCCGAGCCGAAAAGGGCGGGGGGATTTCCTGCCTGGTACGTTCTTTCCCAGAGTCCGCTTCCGCTCGATATCGAATTTTGGCGACAAAACGACGTTCCGCGCATCATGTGCTCCCATCAACCGCTACCCCTTGGGCCAGCAGCTACCGGCAACATAGCGACTCTCGCGGCTCGGAGCGATGACGACCTCATCGCAAGGATACTGGAAGACGCCCAGCGACGTCATTTCTCTCGCCTCCTGCTTTTCGGCGGCGGGCGTATCAATAAGCTCTTTTACGATCGAAACCTCGTTGACGAGCTATGGCTGACGCTGGCTCCTCTCTATATAAGAAAGGCGCAGACGCCTGAATTAATTGATCCAACTGGCGGGAATGATGTCAAATTTAGACTCATCTCTTCCCATCAGAGGAAAAGTTATGTATTCTTGAACTATGAAGTCCTTAAAAATTAGTGATCTTGGCGTGGTAGGTTAGGTTCGCCATTTTGTAGCCTCCCGCAGCTGCGAAAGGATGTCTTATGGGTCTAAGGATTAGGACCAATATTCAGTCTCTTGTTGCACAAAGAAACTTGGCTCAGTCGACTGATAAAGCCTCTCGGCACATGGAAAAGTTGGCCTCAGGTTACCGAATCAACAGGGCAGCCGATGATGCCGCTGGTATGGCAATCTCCGAAGGCTTAAGAGCCGACATTCGATCGTTGAACCAAGCTCGACGGAATGCCAACGACGGCGTTTCGTTGTTACAGGTTGCTGAGGGCGGTCTTGAGGAAATCAATAACATTGCTATCCGCCTTCGGGAGCTTTCCATCCAGGCGGCGTCAGATACGGTCGGCGGAAGAGAGCGCGACTACCTGAACCGTGAATTTATGCAGCTCAAAGACGAGGTCGACAGGATTGCTTTATCAACAGAGTTCAACGGAACCCGTCTCCTCGTCGGCAAGAAAGAACTTGATCCTGAAATGGCGATGGAGCAGAACGGCTGGCCTATGGAGGTTCAAGTCGGCAAGGACTATTTGATTCAATCCGACTCGCTGGATCGACCTAACCCCGTCAACATTATTAGAATGGACTTTGGCGGAATGAACGCTTCGACTGAAGGCGAGAACTCACTCGAATTGGGCAGTGCTCAGAACGATTCCGGCACGAGAATCGACACCAAGGTTGCCGCGCAAAACACCATCAACGTTTTGGACCAGGCCCTCAACAAGATCGCTTCATTCCGAGGAACCATCGGATCGTTGCAAAGCAGGCTCGAGTCAACCGATCGAAATCTTGCTATCGGGGTTGAAGGTTTAGGTGCCGCAAAATCTCGTATCAAAGACGCGGATTATGCCTACGAAACCGCCGAGTACACTCAAGCAAGCATACTTACCCAGTCCGGTGCGTCTGTATTGACCCAGGCCAACCAGTTGCCGAACGTCGCACTTAAACTCCTGCAATAAATTGTAATTACAGTGAAATATAAGAGCTTCTTTCTTACGGAAGAAGCTCTTTTGTTTTCGATAAAACTTCTCATGCATCTCGCGCGATCCGGCCTCCCAACCGGCCCTTTTTGTGGGAGTCTCGTCGGGTGGTCATTCTGCGCGCAGCTGAGGCCTGCGTAATTGGCTGTTTTCCAATAAAAAAAAGGTAATTTGCTGATCTGTATAAAGTTTTTGGCTATTTTTGCCGATAAGCCAACAGGTTATACACAGGATGAATTAATGCGCGCGGTATCGCTATTGTTATTCATGATATTGCTTGGTTGCGGCGGTAACCAGCCTGCGCCCAATCCCGAGCTCTACGAGGACAACGATACCACGCAAGATGAAGAAAATAATAACGGCGGTAAAAAGACGAAGGTAAATGACAACGAAGTCATTGCTCAAAGCCAGGACATTTCTCCGGACGAGCAGACGAGGCTGGCGATCCAGGCTGAGATCGACGAATGCGCCCAACTCCCGAATCCGTTGCATCCCAATTGGCAAGGCTTTTACTACGATCTGAGCTCGTTTAGTTGCACCACTAGGCCGCTTTTCCTGACCCTTGATGATTGCACGCTGGACAACTTAACGCAACCGACTCCGGAATCGGCTTTTGCCGACCTCTTTGCACCCAATCAGAAAACTCAGCTTCGGCAAGTTTTTGAGCAAGACTATCCTGGTTTTAAGGTCACCTTTTGCATCGACGACGGCCCAGATTCTTATACCGTCGTGGGCGTGAAAAACGCAGTAGATGCTCTTCGCTATGAGATCGTTGAAAGGCGAGTGCCGAAGTGACCTAGGTCAAAAACACCTTCCCAGATAATGTCCCAAAGCAGTATAACCCCGTTCATGGAAGTTTATGTCACAGGCAGATCTTTGGCAACCTGCGCCGGGCTTGGCGTTGAGGATAATTGGCAACGTCTGTTCGGTTATGAAGCTCATTTTAGCGAATATGAGGGAAACGTTGTTGGCAAAATCGCCCGTGACGTAGAGCGGGAGATGGCGGTTTGCCGCAAGAGCAGCAAGTACCTTCATCACCAAGACGATGCGGCGATACTTGCCGTGTTGTGCAGTCGAATCGCGCTTGAAGAGTCGCAAGCCGATCCCAAAACTTTGGGGGTCATCATTGGCTCCTCTCGCGGTCCTTGGGAGAAGCTTGAAAGTAGCGTGAAGTCGTATTGTTTGGATTCCAAGATCTTTCCGCATACAAGTCCGGTAACAACTTCAAACGCGCTTTCCGCAGCAGTGGCAAGACACTTCGGTTGTACCGGGTTAGCGCTTGCCGTTTCGGCAACCTGCGCTTCGGGCCTCGAAGCTATCGGTATGGGATTTTTGGCTGTCAAATCTGGTTTTGCTCAAAGGATGTTGGTTGGCGGCGTCGACACCGCTGTAAGCCCCTTCATGGTATCCATGCTTAAGACGGCAAGGGTATACGCACACGAAAGCGGTGGCCCTTATCTTGTTAAGCCTTCGCACCCGGAGCGAACAGGGCTTGTGTTGTCACAAGCGGGTGCGATTCTTGCCATAGAAGCTGCAACCTCCAGTTGCAAACCGATAGCTGTTATTAAAGGATTTGGCGCGAGGACAGAACAAATCGGTCTGACGGGAGTGAGCGCCGATGGCGCTGTCTTGGCGGAAGCTATTGAAGATGCTTTAACCCAAGCTAATTTGTCGCCAAGCGACGTCGACATGATCATCGGCCACGGATCTGGTACGCAAAAAGGCGACGGGGCTGAAAACGCCGCAATCGCAAAAATCTTTGGCGACAGAGAAGTTCCTACGGTCTTTCATAAGTGGTTATTTGGGCACAGTTTAGGCGCTGCAGGGGCAATTTCTGCGGTTCTTGCGCCCGAGCATCTCGCCAACGGCGTGACAAGTCATCACCCGTATTTCGATGACTCGCATCCGCTTCGAGCGTCGAGAACTCTGAAGAGAGCGAAAATCTGTTTGGTAACCGCTCTTGGTTTTGGCGGTAACGCAGCCGCCCTTGTTATCGGATTGCCTCGTCAATAAATTGGCGCTTTGAAACGACAAACTTTGACGTAGGGAAAAAACTGCCACGAAAATTCTGACGCTTTTGATTTTGGGCAATCAACAACTATCCCTAAAATTTTCTAAATAAACCGGATCGCGATCGCCGACTTTGTTGCAGTCAGCTTTTTGGCCCAGAACTTGCTGTACTATCTTTAGGCATCATTGAAAGTTTTTTATGCTTAACAACGTTTACTCAGCATTGTCGGGAGCGATCGCGCAGGAAAAGGCGTTGGACGTCATTGCCAACAACCTCGCCAACGTGAACACCGCCGGTTTTAAAGGCGACAACGTTACGTTCACCGTGCTTGACGCGGAGCCTAACGCAAGTTACACGGATCCTTTGCCTCCTGCTAACTACAAACAAGACCTCACAGATGTTATGCCGCTCAAAGGCAACGACATGGATTACGTTGGGATTGCGGGCATTCATCGCGATGATACACAAGGTCCGGCAATTACAACCCATAATAAAACCGATCTCATGATTGAAGGAGACGGATACTATACTGTTCAAACCGACGAGGGCGTTCGATACTCGAGAGCTGGCGATTTCACGCTTTCGCAGGACGGAGTTCTTGTTACAAAGAACGGGCACCCCGTGATGGGCGAAAACGGCGCGATCTATCTTCGTAGCGGTCAATTCGACGTCAACAACGGCGGTGAAATCTATCAGGACGGACAATTGGTCGACAGGCTGATTGTTTCGAAATTCGAGGATCCTCAATTGCTCGAAAAGGTCGGTAAGAACTACTTTTTTCACACCGGACCAGACGAGAATGTGTCGCGAATGGAAGCACCAGCAATTCGGCAGGGATATCTCGAAGGTTCCAACGTGAATGCCATAAAGAACCTGACCGCAATGATCATCGCTCATCGAGCATACGAGGCCTATCAGAAGGCAACGGCAAATTTTGACAAGATGATGGAAAAGTCCGCGAATACTATTGGCTCTGTTAGAGCTTAAGAAAGAATAGGGGAAAATTTATGATGAGATCTCTGTTTACAGCCGCAACCGGTATGGAAGCGCAACAGATCACGATTGACACCATCGCCAACAACATTGCGAACGTCAACACCACGGCATTCAAAAGATCTCGAGCCAACTTTAACGATCTCCTGTATCAGACTTTAAAAGCGCCAGGGCAAAACTCCACAGCCGGAACTATTGTTCCAAGCGGTATTCAAATAGGCGGAGGATCACGCGTAACGTCTGTCGAGAAAATGTTTGGTGAAGGCGCCATCAAAATTACGAATAAGAATACAGACCTTATGATCGAGGGCGAAGGGTTCTTTAGAGTACAGAAGGACGACGGCGGCATTGCCTACACGAGAGACGGATCTTTGAAAATAGACAGGAACGGAAGATTGGTGAATTCAGACGGATTTCCCATTGTGCCGGAAATCGTTATTCCCCCGGGTGTGACGCACGACAAGATTCAAATCGGCATGGACGGCACTGTTTCCGTGAAAATTGGCACCCAAACAGAAGAGATGGGCCAAATTCAAGTTGCGAACTTCGTGAACCCGTCCGGTCTTGATTCGCTGGGCAAGAATCTCTATTCCGAAACTCTCGCCAGTGGCGAACCTGTTCTTGGCGTTCCCAATAGCGAAGGGTTTGGTCGCATTGCGCAAGGGCAACTCGAATCTTCAAACGTCAACATCGTCGAAGAAATGGTGAACATGATCACCGGGCAACGAGCATACGAGCTCAACTCGAAAGTGATCCAAACTGGAGATCAAATGCTACAGCAAACAAATAGCATTAGATAAATAGAGGTCCATTGAAAATCATTATTCTAACGTTAGCGCTTCTCTGCTGGGCGGCAATGGTGCCAGGACGGTCCTGCTTTGCCCAGGTAGACGATAGCAGCGCTGAACAGGTTGAGGACGACGAGGTAGCTCCTCAGGTAGAGCTAAGCGTCGTCTTTAAGCTTTTCAACAATGTTAAACTCAATAAAGAAAGAATCTTTCTAGGCGATATCGCCGAGTGTTCCGGATGGCACGCGACTTGTGACGAAGCGCATGGAATAGATTTAGGCCAGAGTCCTCTGCCCGGCGAGAGGAGACAGCTTCTTTCGTCGGACATTTTGCCGATTTTGAAAACCGAACTTGAAGGTGTTTCCGTTGCTGTCGACGGCGAAAAAATCGAACTGGAAACAGAGTCAGTCGTCGTCGATTCTGATTATCTTAAGACAGCCTTAACGGGGTATCTGCAGGAGAAGATGGCGAACTCCAAAACGCTCAAACTTGAAGTTGAGTCGATTCAAGTTCCTAAGAGAGTTCTAGCGCCAGCAATGGAAAAGATGCTTACTTTTACCGAGTTGGACCAAGTCGACTTCCGCGATGAAAGCACTGTTGCTCGGATTTTTTCGAGATCGCATCGCAAATGGAACGCCGAAATACGATTCTTAGGAGATTCTATTTCGTTCCCATTTTACGCGAACATTGGCGTAAGCCAATACTTGCCGGTCGCAAGAAAGGACCTAGAACGAGGTGCGCGACTGCAGATTGACGACTTTATTTATGCATGGATAAGAGCCGGCCAACATAGAGAAGACGCCTTCGTCAATCCCAAACAGATTTCAAATATTGTTCTCACGAGAGCCGTGGCAGCTGGCGAACCCGTACGTTTGAGCGCGACGAAGAAAGATGAGATCATTAAACGCGGGCAAAACGTTCGCGTTAAACTTGTTACGGGCGACATCACTGTCATGTCGGATGCCAAGGTTCTTGATAATGCCGCTCTCGGAGAGAACGTGCGCGTCTTTATCCAAGACACCAAAAAGACTCTTCAAGCCATGGTTCTTGCAAATGGCGAGCTCGAGGTTGTATTGTGAAAAGTCATTTTTGCAAACTCTTATTCCTGACGATCGTCATTGCGGCTTGTCGTTCGACTTCGATGACGCCTATTTCTCAAAGACCGCTCGGAACCAAAAAGGTGGAAGGAGAGGGGGGCGAGATGTATGTCAGCAAACGCAAGATTGAAGACATGCAAGCACCTGAAACTCTCTATCGTAAGTCGTCAGAGCAAGTAATTGTACCCGTTGACAAATCACGAACCTCGGGTTCGCTGTACAATCTTGATGACATGAACAATAATCTTTTTCTCGCCAAGGAACGTCCGGGCGTTCATGACTTCATAACCGTAAATGTGGAACCTAACAGAGGTAGCAAGCCAGATACCCCTGAAGCTACTGCCGCCGCCGGAGAGAAAAAGCCGGACGCCGCGGCTAAGGACGAGTTGTTGTCCGCCCTGCCCAGCCTGGGTGCGGACAGCTCCGACCCGAAACTAATAAACGAACTCAACATGCGGATAGAGCGTGTTATGGAAAACGGCGATCTTCTCGTTTCTTTTGAAAGGTCGTCTGTTAATAAGTTCGAGACCAACCTAATTCAGATTCACGCCAAGATCCCGTACGAAGCAACGTTAAAGGAAGAGCCGATTAGCACTAAAGATCTTTTCGATGTGAAATGGGTGGAGCAAGGTCCTGCGGAAACAATTGATCGTTCTTCGTTCAATTGGGAGGACGAGTACACATTGCGTCTGTCCGGCTTTAGCGAGGCAAATTCTAAGATTGCTTCCAAAATCAAAGATGATCAGAAGCAGCTTATGAAAGTTCGAAATGACCTTCATAACAAGATTACTTCCTTTAGCGAGGAACGGAAAACTGTTGCCGAGGAAAGAAAGAAGCTTCTGGAAGATCGAGCTGCGATGGATTCCGAAACCAAAGATCTCAACGACAAGATTGAGGACCTTACAAAGACAGTTGAAGAGCAGAAGGAACTTATCGATGAAATGGATAAAGCACAGGGCATCGAGAAAACCGAAAAGCCAGGGGATAAAAAAGATGCAGCCAAAGGAAAATAGAGCTCTCGTTCTATCCTATGGACGAGGAATCGGATGCATTCTCCTTTTCATTTTTGGCGTTTTGCTGCCGGCGTCGTTGTCATTTTCTCAGATGGTTAGAATCAAGGACCTTGCCCAAATTAAAGGCAATAGATCCAATCAGCTTATTGGTTTTGGACTGGTAGTTGGACTGCCCGCGACGGGAGATTCCCAGAGCGCTATTGCCACAAACCAGGCGACGGCAAGTCTTATAAAAAAATTTGGGATGAAGGTTGGCTCTGATCCGATTCCCGTTCAGAGCGTTGCAGGAGTTGTCGTAACCGCAGAGCTTCCCGCCTTCGCGAAAAACGGTGATAGGATCGACGTCAAAGTTTCTGTCCTGGGCGATGCGAAAAGTTTGGCCGGAGGCACGCTATTGCCGACGCACTTAAAAGCAGGAGACGGCAATGTTTATGTTGTCGGCTCGGGTGCGGTCGTCATGCAAGATTTGGATACCGGTCCTAAGACGGTCGCCACGGTGACCCAAGGTGGAACTGTGGAACGAGAGTTTATCCCTGAATTTACCAGCGACAACCTCATCCGGTTTCATCTTAGAGAGCCCGATTTTTCCACCAATTCCGCAATCTCCGAAGCTATCAACAATCATCTGCGAGGATTTTACGCGCGGTCCGTCGATCCTTCTCTTGTAGAAGTGGAAATACCTGAATTCTTTGAGGGCCGGGTCGTCGAGTTTCTGGCAGAACTTGAAAACATCAAGGTGAAAGTTAATCGCAAGGCGATTGTGGTGTTTAACCAGCGCACCGGAACCATCGTTATGGGTGACGATGTCGCTATCGGCAAAGTTGTAGTCTCTCACGGCAATATCAGTATCGAGGTAAATCCAGACAGCAAGGACAAAGCCAAGAAGACCGGTTCTGTGACCCAGGTCGGCGGCGCCACAGTTGGACAGCTTATCAGTAGCCTGAACGCCTTAGGGCTTAAACCCCAAGAGATGATTACGATTTTTCAAGCTATCTATGCGGCAGGCGGGTTGTCTGCCGAGTTAAAGATTCTGTAAGGTAAAAGACGTGAATATTCGTTCTCAAATTGAAGCATTAAGCAAAAACGCCGTTTATGAACGTCAAGATGGCCTGTTACAGTTAAGTCCCCAGGACGAGGCAAAAAAGGTCGGGGAACTTGCGAAGGAGTTCGAGTCCATATTTATGGAAATTGTGTTAAAATCAATGCGAGAGGCGACGACTGAAGGCGGATTGATGGGCGGTGGGAACGGCGAGAATATCTTTCGTAGTATGCTCGATCAGGAATATGCTAAGCAGATATCACAGCAGGATCAAAGCGGACTAGCCAAAGCGATTGAAGACCAACTCCTGAGCATTGCTGCCAACGCAATCGACAAATCCGAAGGTCAAAAAGCTTACGATAAATTAAAGATGAAATAATGGGGGCAACTGTGGAAACGAAACGAGTGAACCAAAACACGATTAGTCCTGCTCAGTCGCGTGCGGTCGACTCTGCGAAGAACGCGGATGTCACAGACTCTTCCGTTGGCGGTGCCGACAGATCTAAGGGCAAAGCCCGCGACTATTCCGTGGAGCTTTCGAATCAGTCAAAAGAAGTAGCTGCGGCTCGCGCCAAAGCGTTAAATATCGCAAAGAACACTCCAGACATCAGAGAAGATAAGGTAGCCGAATTCAAAAGGCTCCTTGCTGAAGGCAAATACAAAGTCGATTCCGGCAAGATCGCGGACGGAATTCTGCGAGAAGCCATCAGGGATAAACTGGCGCTAATGCCCGACGAATAGAGTGATCCATGCCTACAATGAAGCAGCTAGAAGGGGCTATTAACTTAGCCACACAGGTGAAGTCCGGCCTAGAAATGCTTGGTCGGACGCTTGACGCCTTAGAATCTCTTATCGAGAGAGAACACAAGACCATCAAAGAGTCGGATGTTCAAGCTCTCGAGAAGTTAATTGTTGAAAAAGAAAACATTTCCGAGATGATTTCAAGAATCTCGATTGAGTTACAAAAGAACGCTGAAGCAATCAGAATTGCTTACCAATCGTTGTCCGGTACGCAAACCAATGGACTAACAACGCTTACGGAGGTCGTTTCCTGGCTCAAGGGTATTGCCGGGTGTTTTGACTCCGTGACGCCCCTTCCTCATCCCGAGCACCATCAGGTCAAAGTTTTGCTGCACCTTGCAAGCCAAATAGAAAAGGTTTTTGCCGACGTTTATCAGAAAAAAATCTCGGCCAAGCCAAAGATAGACATGAACTCTCACCTTATTTCCAAACTGTTACTTCACTACCGACAATCAATAAAGTTTTGGCAGGACGTCAACGAAGAATCGTCCTCCGTTTATAGTCAATCAGGAGTGACAAAAACCGTATCGCAAACATCGAGTAGCATTCTTAGAGTGAAAGCATAAATGCCAGGTTTGTACCACACGTTAAATATCGGCGCTGAAGCGCTGTTTACGAGCCGTCAAGGTGTTGATACGGCGGGTCATAACATTGCCAATGCGCAGACCGACGGATATTCGCGCCAGCGCGTCAATGCGGAACAAAGAAAACCGCTGGAGGCTCGGGGCATCGTTATCGGCAATGGCGTCTTCGTGAAAAATATCACTAGAGCGCACGACCAGTTTCTCGAGAAGCAAATCAACAAGACGAACCAAGACAAAGGCTTCAGCGACTCGCGCCAAACAGAGCTAAAAGCCCTCGAAGGCATTTACAGTCCGGAGCTTAACGCCAGTATTTCCGACGAGCTCAGCGGATTTTTCAACGCCGTCGGCGAATTATCGAATTTTCCGGAAGAACTGACTGTGCGAACTCACGTTCGCGAAGCTGCGCAAAATCTTGTGAGCGCTTTTCGCCGCATCGACTCAAGCTTAAAAGTGCAGCAAGCAAATATAAACCAGAGAATCATGGGCGAAACTGACGAAGTTAATATCCTTCTTAATCAGATCGCTGATCTCAACTTGCAAATCAGTGCCATCGAAACGACGGAAGCTGCTGACGCCAACGATCTTCGCGACCAACAAGACAGACTTTTGCAAGATCTTTCGACCAAGATGAATGTGAACTACTATCAGAGCGACCAAGGCATGTTGACGATCATGGGGCCGAACGAAACCCTATTGGTGGACAAAGGATACGCATCCCAGGTAGGGGTTGCCGCCAAGAACGGAGACTCCAATCTTGTCGACATAGTTTCAATCGACGCCGCAGGCAACACAAAAGTTATTACGAACGGCATAGAAAACGGAAAGATCAAGGGATACCTGGACGTGCGCGACAATGTCGTAGAGTCTTTGCTGGCCAAGAATAACGAAATGGCGTTCAACCTCAAGGATCGCGTCAACGAAGTGCATCGACAAGGTTTCGGTCTTAAGGATTACGGATCGTCGATGGGGCGTGATTTTTTTACTGGATCCGACAGTGTCGACAACGCGGCCGAGACAATTGATCTAAGCGGTATTATTTCCGAGTCGACAGACGCTATATCGATTGCGGCGACGCCGGGAGCGCCCGGCGACAACGTGATCGCCAACAATCTTATGCGACTAGAACACGACAAGATCATGGACAACGGTAAAGCTAGCTTTAAAGACTTTTATGCAAACTATGTAGGATCGTTTGGTCTCGACGTCGTTCGTTCCGAACACATAGACCAAGCCAACAATATTTTGATGGGCGACCTCAAAGCTCGTCGTGAAGCAGTCTCTGGCGTTTCCATGGACGAAGAGGCGATGAATCTCTTGAAGTGGCAAGCAAATTTTACGGCATCTTCGCGCGTGATAACGACTGTGGATGAAATGCTAGAAACCGTACTCGCTCTAAAAAGGTAATTAAGTGAGAATCTCCGAACGACAGCGTTATGATGTTGCAGCCAATCGAATGAACAAGGCTCGAGAGGACAACGTTGGAATGCTCGACATGCTTTCAACGCAAAAGAAAATAAATGCGGTTTCGGACGATCCTGTTTCTGCCGCCCGTGTCATTCAGGAAAGGGGTAGGCTTAAGAACCTGGAGCAGTACCAGAAAAACATCCTCTATTCGAGAGGTTACTTGGAAAGAACCGAAAGTGCCATATCGGGAATTCACGACGGCCTTATTCGGGCCAAAGAACTCGCCATAGCCATGTCCAACGACACTTACGACTACGATAGTCGCGACGCTGCCGCGAGGGAGATAAAAGAGGTCATCGACGGAATTGTTTCCCTCGGCAATACGACCTATGGCAACCGATACGTCTTTGGCGGATTCAGGACGCAAACCCCGCCGCTTTCAAGTGATGGCAAATATGGAGGGGACGACGGCGCGATTTTCTTGCAGATCGACGAAAACCTGTTTCGTCAGATCAACGTCCAAGCGCGCCAACTCTTCGAAGCAAGTGAAGAAGAGTTGCAAGGCGGTCACTTCAATATGGTTCATACCTTGAATACGCTGTTCGAGGGTCTCAAATCCGATGACAAAGAAATGATTCGCTCTTCGCTCGAAGAACTCGATTTTCAGATGAGCAAGAGCTCGAGTTACCAAGCTACTTTAGGTTCAATTCAAAATGCTCTCGACAGTGCAGGTCAGCGCGTTGAATTGACCGATGAAATGTCGCGAGAAGCCGTGTCCGTTCTCGAGGATGCGGATTCTTATAAGTCGATCTCTGATTTCAATAGAACAGAGACAGTTTTGCAGAGCACGCTCATGGCGTCAAACAAACTGCTTCAACCGTCGCTGTTAAACTTTTTGCAATAAAGGGATCTGGTAAGTTACCCCAATAGCCAAGGAGGGTCGTGGGGATGTTAGTTCTGACAAGGAAGGTTGGAGAAGGAATAGCCATCGGTGACGATATCAAGATCATCGTCATGCAGATCAAAGGAAAGCAGGTACGTCTCGGAGTCAAGGCAAGCGCGACAACAGTTGTCCACAGGGAGGAGGTATACCAGCGAATTATTGAAGAAAATCGCAGTGCCTCCCAAACGGAAATCCAAACGCTCCAGGGTGCTGCTGGATTGTTGGACAGTTCGGAACCTCAAAAAGCAGGCGGCGGCTTAAGGCGTCGGGTAAAAACCGAAAAAAGCTGAACAAAGGTTGATCCGGCCAGTAAATTTGAGTAAACTATGAAAAGATATATCCATACCATATTTTCATTTGGCCTGTTTATTTAACGAAGCGATTAGCGCTGTATTTCATAAGGAGAGGGGCCTTGGCAAAGGTAAAAACGACGAGGTTTGGGGAGATAGAGGTCAAGGACAAAGATATCGTTCAGCTTCCCAACGGGCTCATTGGCTTTCCTGAGCTGAAGCAGTACGTCATCCTCGACCACGATGATAAGTCTCCGTTCAAATGGCTCCAATCTCTCGACGACGGCTCTATCGCCTTCGTACTCATCAACCCACTACTTTTCAAACCCGATTACACTGTTGAAGTCAACGAGGCCGAAGTAGCCGATCTCGAAATTAAAGATGAAAAAGATGCCGTTATCTCCGTTATCGTCACCATGCCAAGCAACCCGCAAAACATGACGGCCAATCTCAAAGCTCCTTTGGTTTTCAACCTCAAGAACCGCAAGGGTCGTCAAATCATCCTCAATAACCAAGAATACACCACGCGCCACAACATTCTCGAAGAAGTCAAAAAGCGCGCCAACGAAGTGGACAGCCAAGTTATCCAAGAAGTCATCGAAAAGGCAAAAGACGCTGTCGCCACTGAAACGGAAACCAAAGAAGCAAAAAAGAAATAACTCTCGACCCCTCGAGATTATCACAAGGCCGCTCACGCGGCCTTTTTTGTGCCCCCTTCTTATGCCCCCCGAATTATTGGGCGTTCGACTGTCCCCTTATATCCGACTGTCCCCTTAGTCCGAATTGCTGGGCGTTCGACTGTCCCCTATATCTCTGGCAGTGACCCGACTATCTTTGCTCGGAAAGGGTGACGGTCCGGCGAATTTCGAGCTTGTCGGCAGGGCGGGAACAAATTTCATTTACGGGATCTGAACACAATCGATAATTACCCTTAAGGTAGTTCTCTGCGAACTCCCCGGATGAAATTCGTCCCGTTTTTCGATCGACGGTAATCAGGAGTTCAAATTTCTCCGCGCCCCACATAATATTATACCCATTTTGGACCTTCATGAAATGTTGGAAGTTCATTGCACCCTTCATCCATGTATACATTGGGGTCATGTTGCATGGCTTTTCGGGTTCTGCGTAAACCGCCTTGTACCGGGCTTGATCACTGGTGAGTTCCACCATTTCAATAGAGTACGAAGTACAGGATTTATACTCCAGCAATTGGGGAACGCTTCCGTCGTCTACTTCCTCATTCTTTATCTGCGCAGACACGAGGTTTTTGGCGATGAATCTGTCGCCCTCCTTTTGGACTCGTGCAGCGCCGCCTTCAAAGGTAAGGGCATTGTAGAATGTCGCGAGGTCGGCTTTCAGGCCAATCAGATCGACGCTTCCGTCAAAAGTCACACTTTCCTCTCGACCTGTCAGACTAAGTGAAAGGCTGGCTTTTGGATCGTTTTGCAAATCAATGTCGTTGCCATTTTGAATCATATGCGTAAATTCTACAGCTTCAAAAATGTCATCGCCTTCAGCCTTTACTATATGTTCAGAAAACCCTGTAACGGTGCTGCTATTTACTTTAGCCGTTAGCTTGTAGCTGAGAGCCTCGCCCACGGTGTACTCGCGACGATAAGAATATGAATCCTCTGATTTGATTTCTGACTTGGTATGTGAGCAGCCTATGGCTATCCAGAGAAAAAGCAATGCATATGTCGATTTCATAATGTCCTATTACGCCTTCGGCGTCAGGGTAATCCGTGCTTCGCAGGAAGTGCAGGGGGTTGTCACGGGCCATTTCGCCGACAAGCCTTTGATTTCGAGGTCTTTGCCGCAAGACGGGCAGGGGCCCTTTGCAACTTCAACTATAGTTGCACCGTTGTGCACTCTATAAACGATATTCCCGACAAGCGGTCCCGCGAGAAGGCAAACCGGTACGGCAACGAAATGCACGATCGGTATTGGGATTGCTACAAGCGCCATTCCCCAGCAAGCCGCCATCCATTTGAGGCCTTTAGAAATCGCCTGTTTCTTTGTCCATGAATTTAAGGCAGCTGTGCCGTCGGTGTGAGCAGTATTGTTTGTCAGATCGATTTGAATTTCAGAAGTAGAGTTCATGGCAGGACCTTTCATTTATTCAACGCTGTGCCAGAAATATAGCGCAAAATGGCCGGGCAGTCGAGTGGTCCTAAAAAACCTAGTGACACAAGGGGTTTGAGTCACTCGTCTGTTTGCCTTTACGTGTTTGCGCCTGCCGAGGTTGATTTACTGAAGGATATGCGCCACCAAATCGTAGTCGTGAGCTTCATCGATTTGTGCAATTTGGATCGAGCCTGCTTTGACCGGTCCGTCGTTGAGGTAGACGATGCCGTCGACTTCAGGAGCCTGGAAGGGGAGCCTACCTGCGAACAGGAGTTCCGATTCTTCGCTGGGGCCGTCAACAAGGACGGGGAATTGTTTACCAACGAGATCTGCCAGTCGTGCGCGCGAAATGTCTTTTTGAATTGTCATGATTTCAGCATAGCGGCGTGCCTTGGTCTCTTCGTCAATTTGGTTTGGCATGCGACCAGCTACGGTGTTTTCTTCTTTCGAATACTGAAAGCAGCCGAGATGTTCGAGTTTCATGTCCTGAACGAATTCTTTGAGTGTTTCAAATTGTTCCTCCGTCTCTCCTGGGAAACCTACCATGACGGAGGTTCGAATAGCGATGCCGGGGATGCGACTTCGAACATTCTTGATCGTGTTAACAAGATCTTCGCGCGTTACATCCCGATTCATTTTCTTGAGTACGTCGTTGTCCGCGTGTTGAATCGGGATATCGAGATATTTTACGAGCTTCGGTTCGTTGGCGAAAAAATCTAGGAATTCGTCGCTAATGTTTTCAGGGTAGACGTAAAGCATTCGAATCCACTCGAGACCATCGATTTTCACGAGCGCACGAAGCAACGGGAGAAGATCGTCGCTGCCCTTTTCGCGGCCGTAAGCAGCAAGGTCTTGGGCAATGAGATTCACTTCAAGAACGCCCTCGGAGACAAGTTTTTCGACTTCGGCAACAACGCTCGGAATCGGGCGTGATCGGAGTTTGCCTCGGATAGCCGGAATAATGCAGAACGAGCAGTTGTGTTGGCAGCCTTCGGCAACTTTGACGTAGGCACTGGCTTTCGCCAAAGTATTCTTCTTGGGGAGTTCGCCGGAATAAAGGTAACCGGTTCTTTGCGTGTAAATCTTCTTGTCGGAATCTGACTTTAGGTAAGTCGCCAGTTTTGGGAACTCGTCGGTTCCAATAAACAAGTCCACTTCTGGAAGTCCCTTGGCGAGTTGACCCTTGTACCGTTGGGTAAGACAGCCGGCCACGACAAGTTTCATGTCGGGATTTTGTGCTTTTAGCTCCGCCGCGGACAAAATTGTGTTTATGGATTCTTCTTTGGCAGGCCCAATGAAGCCGCACGTGTTTACCACGATGACGTCCGCTGAAGTTTCGTCGTCGGTGATCTCATAGCCGTCGTTTATCATGCATCCAAGCATGACTTCGGAGTCGACTCGGTTGCGTGCGCAGCCTAAAGATATTAAGTGAACTTTTTTGGTTTCGTTGCTATCTATGAGCGTCATAACGATCTCTGACGTAGTTAGATGTTGATTTGGCAAACCAGCAATAATGCATTAATTTACTATAGTTGTCAATAGATTATATGGTAGGCTTCGCTTCCGTTAACGGTAATATAACCTCTCTCGCCGAGGCGTCTGTGCCCCTGCTGGATCGAGGCTTTCTCTTTAGCGACAACGTCTTCGAAGTGTTCGTTGCGGTTCAAGGCTTTGTTTTGGATTGCAAAAAACACCTGACGCGCCTTCGCCGTTCTGCCGAGACAATCGGGATTCCAATTCCATGGTCCGACGAACAGCTGGCATTCGAAATCCAAGCTCTGGTTGACCAAGTCCAAAACCCAAAAACCTATATCCGGCTTGTCGTCACGCGCGGCGTCGGTGCTTATCTTAAGATTCCTAAGGACATACAACCGCAGCGCTACGTGATTTGCCTGCCAGCCGCGCAAGAAAGCCCGTCTGTCTACAAAGACGGCGTCCGGCTTAAGACCTTCCTGGGCCAAAAGGGCGTCAGCGACGTTACGCCAAAGACGGGCAATTATCTCCCGGCGATTCTAGCCATGAATCAGGCGCAGAAGGAATCCTATGACGACGTGCTTTGGACCAACGCTCATCGGGAAATCACGGAAGCAGGCACTGCCAATATCTTCTTTGTTGGACGGCACGGCGACCTCGTTGAAATTGCCACTCCGCCGCTTGCGAGCGGTATCCTGGAAGGTATCACTCGCTCGACAATTATCGAGCTCTTGGAGAGAAGTAAAATACCCGTGACACAACGGGTTATTGACCTGGCCGAGCTTGCGCGGTTTGACGAGGCTTTCCTTTCGTCCACGGTGAAGGGACTAGTACCCGTTCAGGTTATTGATCAGAAGAAGTTTTTCACACTGCGGCCGCAGTCGGTATTCAATAAGATTCAGAGCCTCTATCTAACCTGGGTACAGACCCAGGTTGGCGGACGGGTGGACTGGAATTCGGGAGCCTTTGTGAGGGAATGAGACCTTACAGCGGCAAATTGAATCCTGTCGCCAATCCCTGTAGCCCCATGTCCTTTGAGCTGAAAATCGGTTGAACCAGAACTCCGGATCGAGAGTTGGAAGCGAGGCTGACACCCTCGGCGGCCGACTGGTCGCTAGCTATCAGCCCGGGTGAAAAGATGATGTAACTGCCGACAATCGTTCCGCCTATAAATCCGAGGGACGCGCCAACGGAAATATAGCGGAGATGGTTTTCCGGATGGGTTTTGAAGGCTAATGCCGACGCGCCCAATGCAGCGCCAAACGCGGCTGCATAGCCTGACGTGACAAATAGGTCGTTGAATTTGTTCTCGGTGGATTGTGCCAGAGCGGCATTGTTACCTAAGGACGATAGGAAAATCGCCAAAGCCAATAGTTTCAAATGCGCCCTCATACCTGCCTCCGGATTTTGGTGTATTACCGGTATTTTAGCGATCTTGTGCGGGACGGGCAAATGGTATTTGCAGCTGCGGCCAAGCTATTGTCACTGTAGGCTTTTGGCGCAAGGGTTAAATTATATTAGTTATTTTCTGTTTGACAATTTTCGCGCATTCGATTAATCAATAGAGTATTCAAAACATGCATACGGTGTCGCGTATGTATACGACGAAATCCCAAACATTATGAGTGCATAACAATAGTCCAACCATAATTTTGCAATTTTAATAACCAACATCTAGATGCCGTCGCGCACTAGAACAAACTTCCAACCACAGAGAGATCTTCATGACTGTTAAAGAAAAAGTTTCTGCAAAGGAAAAACCGGCTGCTGCTGCTGCTGTTAAACCAAAACAACCTATGAAACCCGTAAAAGCAGAGTCTGCAGAAGAAGAAGTTGCCGTTGAACCCAAAGACGCCAACGCACCCCACATCAACCTGAAAGAACTAAAAGATCGACGCATTAGCGATCTTAGCAAACTCGCCCGCGAGCTCGGCGTTGAAGGCGCTTCGAGCATGCGTAAGCAGGAACTCATTTTCGCCCTTCTCCAAGCACAATCGGAGCGCGGTGGCGTTATATACGGAGAAGGCGTTCTCGAGACTCTTCCGGACGGCTTCGGTTTCCTCAGAGCTCCAGACTATAACTATCTGCCAGGTCCCGACGATATTTACGTTTCACCCTCCCAGATCCGAAGATTCAACCTTCGTACGGGCGATACGATTTCCGGCCAGATCCGGCCGCCCAAGGACAGCGAAAGATATTTTGCGCTGCTTAAAGTAGAGTCCGTGAACGGCGCCGCTCCAGACGTAGGTTTCGACAAAATTCTGTTCGATAACTTGACGCCGCTTTATCCTATGGAAAAATTCAAAATGGAGGTTTCCGCTGACAACTATTCCACAAGAATCATTGATATTATGTGCCCGATCGGAAAGGGCCAAAGGGCACTGATCGTTGCGCCGCCAAGAACCGGTAAAACGATTCTGCTCCAGAACATCGCGCACTCAATTGCGACCAACCACCCCGAAGCGGTTCTGATCGTTCTTTTGATCGACGAACGCCCCGAAGAGGTGACGGACATGGAGCGCTCAGTTAAGGGCGAAGTTATCAGCTCGACCTTTGACGAACCTGCTCAGCGCCACGTTCAAGTTGCTGAAATGGTTATAGAAAAAGCAAAGAGGCTCGTTGAGCACAAGCACGACGTTGTCATCCTCCTCGACTCGATCACCCGTCTTGCTCGAGCCTACAACTCGGTGGTACCGCCATCCGGCAAGATCCTATCCGGTGGTGTTGACTCCAATGCCCTCCATAAGCCAAAGAGATTTTTTGGTGCCGCAAGGAATATTGAAGACGGCGGATCGTTGACAATTATCGCAACTGCGCTTATTGATACCGGTTCAAGGATGGATGAGGTAATTTTCGAAGAGTTCAAGGGTACCGGTAACATGGAACTTGTTCTGGATCGTCGCCTCGCCGAAAGACGTATTTATCCTGCAATGGATATCAATAAGTCTGGAACGCGAAAAGAAGAGTTGTTGCTGCCTAAGGATGTGCTGAATCGGATGTGGATATTGCGTAAGTTACTTCATCCTCTGAATACAACCGATGCGATGGATTTCATTTTGAGCAAGATGGAAAAAACAGAAACCAACGCAGAGTTCTTGGAGTCAATGAACAGTTAATCAAGTCTTTTAAGGTAGAGGAAAGCATATGAAA
Organism: Oligoflexales bacterium; assembly: GCA_050251195.1. GTDB lineage: Bacteria > Bdellovibrionota_B > Oligoflexia > Oligoflexales > Oligoflexaceae > JBFWNG01. The sequence continues at coordinate 29,622 of JBFWNG010000008.1, read as the reverse complement.
GAAGGAATACACCCAAATTACGTGGCCGCTAAGGTAACTTGTGCATGTGGTAATGCTTTTGAAACGCGTTCCACAGTTGAAGATATCCGAGTTGAGATTTGCAGCTCATGCCATCCCTTCTTCACTGGGAAGCAAAAGCTTATCGACACTGCGGGTCGCATAGAGAAGTTTAGAAAGAAATACGCCGAAAAGAAGTGAGTTGATGACTTTCTGTGAACTTTTTTTATGAGTGACAACGCCGGTCTTCAGTTGGGCTTTTTTAGAAAGCTCGAGAGCGTTGAACTCCGGTTTGCAGAACTTGAGAGCAAGCTCGCTAGCGAAGGTATCGACGGCAAGGAGATGACCCGCCTCATTAAGGAGCGCGGGTCTATACTAGAAATTGTCGAGGCCTTTCGCGGATACAAATCCCTTTTATCGCAACACGACCAAGCCAAAGCGTTGCTCGCTGAAGATGACGACGACATGCGCGCTATGGCTAAAGAAGAACTTGCTCAGCTTGTTCCAGCCATTGAAGATGCCGAGACTCAGCTTCGAATTCTGACTCTTCCCAGAGATCCAAACGACGATAAGAACGTTTTGCTCGAGATTCGAGCCGGAACAGGCGGCGAAGAGGCAGCGTTGTTCGCCTACGATTTGTTCCGCATGTACACGAAGTTTGCTGATAAGCAAGGCTGGCGAATTGAGATCCTCAGCATTACCGAAGCGCAGGCTGGCGGTTATAAAGAAGTCATCGGTCTTGTGAGCGGTGACAAGGTATACAGCAAACTTAAGTACGAGAGCGGAACGCACAGAGTACAACGCGTACCCGACACGGAAGCTCAAGGCCGGATCCATACGAGTGCATGCACCGTTGCGATATTGCCGGAAGAAGACGAAGTCACAGAGATCGAAATCAACCCCAAAGACCTCGAGATCACCACGACGAGATCTTCAGGCGCTGGTGGGCAGCATGTTAACACGACGGATTCGGCGATTAGAATCGTGCACATTCCGAGCGGCATCGCTGTCGAATGTCAGCAAGAACGATCCCAACATAAGAACAAAGAAAAGGCGATGAAGGTCCTACGCGCACGACTTTTGGAGAATGCGCGAAGGGAACAACGCGAAGCACAGAGCGCCGACCGCAAAGAGCAAGTGGGCTCCGGCGATCGCAGTGAGCGCATCAGGACCTATAATTTCCCTCAGGGTCGGCTCACCGACCACCGAATCAACCTAACCATTTACAAACTCGACGTCATCATGGAAGGAGACATTTTCGAAGTGACCGATGCGTTGGCAAGCTATTACCAATCGGAGCAGCTCAAGAACGCGATGGAATCACAAAATGCACTCTAGCCTATGGCATTATCTCGCGAACCTACAAGCACCCACAATTCTAGAAGTCTACCAAGCCACTAAGACTTGCAAAGGTGATGTCCGAGAAGATCTCAAGAGAGACTATGTATGGCTCGCCTGTTCGTTTTTCAACATGAGCCAGGCGCAAATGCTGACGGGACGACCGCGTCCCATTGAGAAACTAGAATTTCAGAAGTTTCTACAGGTGGCCTCTCGCCTCATAGGCGGTGAGCCTCTTGCTCTGATCCTGGGCTGGCAAGAGTTTCTCGGTAGAAAATTCAAAGTGTCTCAAGACGTTCTCATCCCCAGGCCCGAAACTGAAACCTTGGTCAACACCGTTCAAGAGGCGATTAGCGAGAACCCCCATTGGTCTGCGGGGCTCGACATTGGAACTGGCAGCGGTTGTATCGCCGTTAGCTTGGCGCTTTCATCGTCGCAAATAGCCTGGCATGCCTGGGACATCAGCGATCAGGCGCTTGCCATTGCCCGCGAAAATGCCGGTCAACTTGGTGCTCGCGTGTCCTTCGATCGGCAAAATATTTTGTCGGGTCCGATCTGGTTGGGTCCGAAGCTTGACGTTGTTGTCTCGAATCCGCCTTATATCGCCCTGGAAGAAAAGGATGACCTCAGTCCGTCCGTCGTCGAATTCGAGCCGCATATTGCGCTTTTTGCTCCAAGTGAGGATCCTTTGCGTTTTTATGATAAGATTGGATCATGGGCATACGAACTTCTCAGCGTCGGCGGCGAACTGTTTTTTGAAACACACTACAAATTTGCCGACGACGTAGCGGAAAAGCTGTCGCAGCTGGGTTATGTGAAGGTTCGCGTGCGAAAAGATTTGTTTGGAAACGATCGGATTGTAACGGCGACAAAGAATCGGTGAGTGTAGAAATGAGCGAACCAACGAATGTCCATACCGACGGCAAACTGGGACGTCTTTTTTATTTTAACCTTGCTGTAGGTGCCATCATCATCGCGGTAGCCGTGATGTATCGGTCCTTGTTGCTTTCAGCCTCTATCGCCGGAATTCTAACGTACTTGTTGGCTCCAAGTGTCGACTGGTTTGATCGCAAGTTCCATAAAAGCCCGAGGGCGGTAGTCACCGTGGTCTTTATCGTCGCGATGCTGACAGCAATCGGCTTTAGTCTCAGCGCTTTGATGCCTGTGCTCTACCGCCAAGCCATCACCATTCTCAAGCTTCTCCCTAAGGCAATGGAGTTCTTGTCCCGCTTCACCGAACCTCTCAAGATGTTTTTGTCCAAGAATGGGTTTGTCGGCCTTGGCGGCGTGGAAACTGCCTTGTTCGAAATCGATGTCATTAAAGAGTTTAGCGTCCAGATGAAAGTTGGGCTGGAAAAACTCTGGTACTCAACTCCTCTCTTTTTGGGTGGGGTCGTCAACTTCGCCCTCGTCCCGGTTTTTCTCTTCTTCTTTTTGAAAGATCTCCCCCGCTTGCATCGCATGGCAACGCGGAATATCCCCGAAGATCTGCGTCCGTACCTTGGTCGATTCATGGGTAAAGTCAACCTTCGCATGCGTGCGGTGCTCAAGGGCCAGGTCACCGTCGCTTTTATCTTGGGCGCCTTGTATTGCATCGGTCTCTCTATCATCCAGATCGATTCCGCGCTCGTTATCGGCATCATTTCTGGAATTTGCCGTCTCATTCCTTATTTCGACGTGGTCGTTGGAGTGACTCTCAGCATTCTTGTTATCATAACAACCGATGCGGGTTTTATCGATTTGGTCGGCGTCGGTGGCGTCTTTCTCGTTGTCCAGCTTCTTGACGGGATGTTGATCACGCCGCGCGTGATTGGCGAAAGCGCCGGGATTCATCCGCTTGTTGTGATCTCGTCCATCATCGCCTTTGGGGATTGGTTTGGATTCTTCGGCGTGCTGATTGCGATACCGTTTGTGGCGTTCGTCACCGTTATTGTTGAAGCGCTGATGCCGGTTTATCGGAGTTCGGCTTTTTATAAGAGTTAACTGTTGCAAGGAGATAGGTTGAAACTATGAAGGTAGGTTGGTTATCCGCGTTCATTTTTCTCTTCCTTGCTGAGGTGGCCCAGGCTGATGAACCCTCGGCATCTCATATTCCGCTCTCAAACCATCAGGTGGGTATAGAGCTAGGCGGGTCCTCGTTCATGCAATTGCGATATCACTACCGAGTATTCGGACCTGCCTATGTGGCGGTCGGTGGGTTGATGGCGCCGCATGCCGCAAACGGAAGCTTGGGGACATCGATCGTTATTTACAACGCTGCGAAGTATTCGATAGCTTCCGCTTTCGGGATTGGATCCATGGCACTGTTTGGCGAGTCGTCATCCTCGTCCGCCTGTGAGGACGGTGAGAACTGCGAGGCGGAAAGGGATGATGATTCCGATAAATTTCCCGACAGCATGACGTATGGCTACGGGCAGATCGCTGCATTCTATAAACTCCTCAGAAACAGTCATCTCACGCACGAAGTTGGAGGTAGCGTTGGCTATTGGAACGGAGCCAAGGAAATGGATGATAATACAAAGGAGTCCTTTCAAATGCCCGTGATAGGGGTGTCTTACCTGGTTTCTTTTGGTCGTTCGACTTGACCAACTAAATTGGCTTCACGGATGTGCGGTGATTGCAATAATTGTAATATCTCTCTTGCTAAACCCATAACACCAGAAGATTCGATAAGCTGCAGGCGTGTTGTTTTGAGCATATGCTTCAAACACGTCCTCGCCATTCATGCCTGTTAACGAACCGTATTTGTGTGTTTTTAGCTTGGATGGCGGGGATTCTGTTCGTCCAGACAATCACCGGCAGGACCGGTGATTGCTTCAGAGATTAATTGCTATCATTTGTCGGGTATTGGAAAAGGTCGGCGTACGCCTTTCCATCCAAGAATCCGCCGATTACGGTCCGGCGAGGATCGGGATGAATCTTCACAAAAATGGGATGCTTTTCTCCGGTACGTAGATTCTCGTACACTCCGGCGCCATGTTCAATAAGAAGAGACGGGCCCCGGACCGGGATGAATTGTTCCGCTGGATCTCTCAGATCGTAAACCTTTTGATTCGCGTTGAGAACGATTTGCACAATGGGTTCCCCTTCCGTTTGAATTTTTTCTTCCAGCCGAATGACTCCTATTGGAGTTTCATCTTTGTCGTAAACGTTAAGAGTGGCCCTGTTGGCTTTGTAAAATGTAATCGAAAATGCATCTTCAGAGGAACCAAAGAATTTACGAATGGTCTTGTCGATGTCAGGGTAGTAGCCGAATTCGTGATACAAGAGGAGAGCGGGGCTCCCATCTTCAGTACCTCTCCTGTTGGTGAAAAGGCCGTCAATATAATGGAGTAGATCCCCGCCTCGCACTAAACCGTCTCTGTTGATAAGGGCCTCAGGAAATTGTGCCCCCATGACAGGATGCCAATCCATCGTATCCACGATATGTGGAACGCCAAAAACATGCCCCATTTCATGTACCAACATCTTGTGCAAAGCCCCATTTTCAGACTCACTCCAAAATGTGTCTTTCATTTGTACGCCGGGGATTCGGAGAGGATTGCTTTTCCCTTCAGGAGTTATATAGATGAACCCCTTGCCTCGCAAAGTTACCTCATCATACGACGTCCTTATGGTAAGTCCGACAAAGTCCTTCGGTTCTTTGCCTTCCTCTTTCAGCTTCTGGATTTGGTCCTGGTGCAAGACTCCCAACTGAAACGTCAGATCCTGATTATTGGTCGAACATTCTGTGAGGTGAAATGTTTGGGTAGCGATCTTATCTTCTGATAGCCAGTCCCCTCCAAAATACGCCGCTTCAAACTCTTCTTTCCAATATTTGATAGCAAGGTTGATGAGTTCAAGAGCGCGCTCTCTGCTCACTCCAAAGTCGTCTGCTATTTCGACGCAGTAGTAAACGTGCTTGGTGTTATGCACCCACCACGGGTTCCCGTCGTCGGGTCGTAATTTGCCTCCACCGCCGCTCCAGATATTCCCGTCGCCATAGGCAAAAGCGGAGGACGCCAGACTCAAGGTCAGAAAAGCAAATAACATTCGAAGGACTTGGTTCATTTTCTATGCCCCTTTTTTGATTGATGTGAAATATCAGGCAACGCGTCGCATGTAAAACATTGTCATCGCTATCCAAGAAAGTAAATTGAAACGAAATCAATTTTCCTATATATGTTCACTTATAGATAACCATTGGAAGTAATCATTGAATATCTATGCTCAAACAGACTATAGAAAAATACTGAAGGAAGTTGTTTCGGAAAGGAAACGGCTCGATCGAACCAGCAATTTTCAGCGCCTAGCGGAGGTTGCTAGAGTACCGAAGTCCTATGTCTCCCGCGTCATGGGCGGCGGAGCCGAATTTAGCAACGATCAGCTCGATGCCGTTTGCAATTATCTTGGTTTTAATGACGATGAGACCTCATACATGCTTCTTTTACTCGACCACTCAAGGACAGGTGTGGTCCAACGCAAAAAGAAACTTGGTCGGAAGATCGCCGACATCCAGGCCACACATTTAGAAACCAAGAAACATCTCAAGACGAGCGTTTTGTCGGCCGAGGTGTCGAGTCTGCACGAGTACTACCTCGACCCCATGATTCAGATCGTGCATGTGTGCCTGGCTTTGGAGAAATATCGAAAGTCGGTTCAGAGACTGGAATCCGACCTTAATTTGCCGTCGGGTCGCCTCGGTGAAATCCTTGCCAATCTCGAACGCATTGGGGTGATAGCGATGTCTGCAAAAGGTATCGAGATAATTGAGCGCAGCCTGCATTTGCCGCCGCAATCTCCCCTCTACAAATCTTGGCGAAGCGTTATCCGCGTCATGGGGGTGAACCAAATGTTGAAGATCCCGGAAAAGGATTCTTACGCCTTTAGCGGAGTATTTTCTGCAAATAGGAGGATCAAGAACCAGATCCAAAGCAAATTTTTGGCCTTTCTTGAGGAAGCCCAAAAACTCGTCATGGAAGACGGTGCCGCGGAGGACGTTTATCAGCTGAACTTCGACCTCTTCCCGTGGACTCCCCAGAGTTAACTAATTCGAATCGACAACCAGCACAAAATTGAGTTTCTTCTGAAGCTGCTCCGCATAAGCTGCAAGGGATTGCAAGTTACCGACCCGAAACTCTTCGTCGGGGCCTGTGATGTCAAGCGCCAGCAAGGCCTTTCGTTGCTGGGAAAACGCCTCTTTGAATGCCTTCAATAACGACGCAAGGCGGTAGGGCGTATCAAGGACAACGAGCGGAATTTTCTCTTTGCTGAGAAATGTGAGTTCGCGTTGTCTTTCCTCCTGTTTCTGAGGGAGGAAGCCGACGTAGCGGAATTGTTTGATCGAAAAGGGACATGCCGCGAGAGCCGCGGTGACGGACGACGGTCCTGGAATGATCCTAACCTTGACTTTGGAGCGGTAGGCGAGTTCGAGCAGCTCCTTACCGGGATCGGCCAGGTTCGGCATGCCGCAGTCGCTCATGTAGCACACGGTTTGTCCTGCTTGGAGCGCTTCTTGGATCGTCGCCATCGAATCTTTGGATTTGTGTTCGTTATATTTGATGTAGTCGCGATGAAGGCCGGCGTTTTTCAGAACATGCCTCGCCACCCGGTCTTCCTCAAACACCAAAAGGTGACTGCTGCGAACAACCGCCAAGCTGTCGGCGGGAATTGGCGACTCAAAACTGAGCGCATTTCCCGCCAAAATGAGGGTTCCGTGAGAAGGGCGCGCGTTTGTATTTTCTTGAGTCAAATCAAAATCCTAGCATTTAACCTTTTATTGGGTTGAGAGCGTGGTTTTCCTATGGTAATCAGGAAAATCACCCTAGCTTATATGCTAGGACTCTCTGATGTACCAGAAAATTTTGGGAAAAAGCGGGATATGGAAATAGCGAACATCCCTCACCACGTCGCCATTATTATGGACGGCAATGGACGTTGGGCTCAATCTCGAGGAAGACCGAGGATCTTTGGGCACAAGGAAGGTGCGAAGAGAGTTAGAGACGTCCTCGAAGCCGCTGGCGAATGTGGCGTTAAAGCTCTCACCTTGTTTGCGTTTAGCGAAGAAAACTGGAATAGGCCCGAGACAGAGGTTTCGGCGCTTCTAGGTTTGCTTGTTCAATACCTGAAGAAGGAAATAGCCGAGCTTAATGCCAAGAACGTGAAACTTCGAGTTATTGGCGACGTAGCCCGATTGCCCCTCAACTGTCAAATTCTTCTCACGAGAGGCGAGAGACTTACGGAAAACAATACCGGCATTGTGCTGACAATCGCCCTAAGTTACAGCGGTCGAATGGATATTGTCAAAGCATGCAAGTCCATTGCTGAACAAGTCGAAAGAGGCGAATTAACATCCGCCGACGTTGATCATGATCTTGTAGCGCAAAACTTGTTTACCAAAGATTTGCCTGATCCTGATCTTCTTATTCGAACGAGCGGCGAACAACGAATTTCTAATTTCTTATTGTGGCAGCTTGCCTACACAGAGTTATATTTCTCTCCTGTCTATTGGCCTGAATTCGACAAGGCCTGTTTCTTGGAAGCAATTTGTTCCTACAGTAATCGAGCCCGACGTTTTGGCCGAGTTGAGCCGCTCGAAGTTCCTCCGACAGCGCCAAGCCAAGAAAACAAATTTTATGCTAAAGCATAGGCTTCTCACCGCATTGGTCGGATTGCCGATCGTTCTTGCCATCTTTGTTTTCGGGGAAGAGTGGGTCGTCAGTTTCTTTTTGTTTTGCGCGTCCGCAGTGAGCGCATACGAAGTGGCGCAGATATTATATCCCCTGATACCCGAAGTGAAAGACGACCAGAAGACGTTGAAACTGCTAACGACCTGGACTGTGTTCGCCGCGGCAGGTCTTTATTATTTTTTGGGGCTATGTCCCTTTCCTCGGGCTCTAGAATACGGCATCTTTTTCATCATGATCAGCATGTTGGCTATTTCGTTTGTAAAGCCGGAGCCCCAAGTCGGTTTTCCTATTGTGACGGCATTCGTTTTTGCGTTGGTCTATTGCGCGGTGGGATGGACTTTCATCACGAACCTTTATTTTCGCTCGTCTGATTCACGATATCTTATTTTGTTGCTTGCGATCGTGTGGGCGGGAGACTCGGGAGCGTACTTTGGCGGACGAAAATTTGGCAAGACTAAGCTTGCTCCCGCAATTTCGCCTAAGAAGACGCGTGAAGGCAGCATTTTTGGCATTGTTGCAAGTATAGTTGCGGCCCTTATTGTCTATCTTGTTTTCGGCCAAGATCTTGGTTCGCTGGGTCAAGTTTTGGCGTGCGCCGTCTTTGGTGGCGCGGCTGGGCAGTTGGGCGATCTTTTTGAGTCGACGATGAAGCGTTTCGGCGGCGTGAAAGATTCCGGCAAACTTTTTCCCGGACACGGAGGTTTGTTAGACCGGGTTGACGCTTTGTTGTTTGCAGCTCCCGTATTATGGATTATCCTCTCCTTTTAACCCATAAGGACGTATAACCTTTGGAATTCTTCGCAAATCCTGTCATAGCCGTTGTTCTGCTTCTTGGTGTGCTAATTTTTGTACACGAGGCGGGGCATTTTCTGGTGGGTAAAGCTTGCGGTATTGCCGTTGAAACCTTTTCTATAGGATTCGGACCGTCGATTCTGAAGTTTTCAAGAGGTGAAACGAGATATCAGATATCGGCCATACCTTTGGGCGGGTTTGTAAAATTTTATGGATCGACGCGCAAAGAAACCGTTCCCGACGAGATAAGGGGGCGCGAATTCTATAAAGCGCCAATCTGGAAAAGGTTTCTCACCATTCTTGCAGGGCCTGCGTTTAATTTCATTCTGGCAATTTTTGTTTATACCGCCATGTTCGGCATCGGCGTCCCCGATTTTCCGCCCATAGTCGGGGAAATTATTCCCAATAGTCCCGCAGAGCAAGCTGGCCTTCAATTTGGCGACGTCGTTACCCAAATCGGCGAGGATAAGATTTCAACATGGAAGGACTTGCAAAAGGGAATCATGAAAGCCCCGAAGGAGAAGATAAGTCTTACCGTGAAGCGGGGCGACCAACTCGTTAACATGGTTATTGTTCCGGAGAGCATCTACGACGCCGAGATGATCGGTACAAAATACCGCGGACAAATCGGAATCTCCCCAGGTCATGTTCCCTCCCTCGTTACCATTACGGACAGGGCGAAGCCTGCTTATCAAAGCGGTTTAAGGACGGGGGACAAAATTACGTCTATTCAAAGCGACAACAGAAGCACTGCTGAAGTGAAATACTGGCGAGAGATTGCCCCCAAACTGATAAAGTTCAAAGAAAGCGGTGCAAAGAACGTCACTTTACAGGTCGACCGCGCCGAAAAGATTCATCCCGAACTTCCCGAGCACAGAACGGTTGCGCTTGACCTGCAAAATCTTCCTGACCAACAAAAAGCATTCGATCAAGCGATGGGTTGGGAAGACTCACAACTAACACTTTCGGAAGTTGATCCAAAGAATGCGAAAGTTCTCAGGGTGGGGGATCGAATTCTGTCATGGAACGGCAAGGCGGTCACGAGCGTTTTTGATCTTCGAGATATTCTCATCTCCAATACCAATCCCAAAGCAACCGTCGAAGTTCGTCGCGAAACGGAAACGCAAACGATCGACTTAGACTTGGAACCAACGGACGTCCAGAAGGCGCAAGGCAGAGTCGTCCAGTATATCTTTAAGGGCGAATTCCTGGGTGCTTTGGTGCAACCAGACGTCGTGATCGAAAGATATACGAATCCGTTGGTCGCTTTCTGGCACGCGGGCCGACAAGTGGCGGAGCAGACGGGAATGATCGGGTTAGCCGTTGCGGGGTTGTTTACAGGAGATATGCCGCTCCAATCTCTTGGCGGACCGATCTCCATAGCGAAAGTCGCCTCGGATTCTGTCAAGATGGGATGGCTGAGCTTTTTCTCGGCACTGTCTTTAATCAGCATCAATCTTGGTTTGCTGAACCTTTTCCCAATTCCCGTTTTGGACGGCGGTCAGATCGTTATGCTTTCCGTTGAAGCCGTGAGACGCCGACCCCTGAGCGAGCACGCTATTGAAAATTTCCAAAAAATCGGCTTTGTTCTGATTTTGGCCCTGGTTGTTATGGCTACCTATAATGATTTAAGTCGTTTTTGGGTTTCGATGCTCAAAGGCCTAAGTGGAGCTATGAACTGATGAAGGCTCTCGTTATTGATACGTCGACCAAGTACCTTGCATTGGGTGCGGTGTCTTGGAGCGCGGGCGGCTTAAAGATCGATCACAACGCAACTCCCATGAGGTGCGAGTACGTTACATCGAAGATTGGCACCAACCTGACGGATTTTTTGAGTCAGCGTAACGCCCAATTGAGTGACTTCGACGCCGTTGTCATCGGTAGGGGGCCAGGATCGTTCACGGGAATCAAGATCGGTATCGCGTTTGCCGAAGGGTTGGCTCGCGGATCTTCTAAAAAGAAGTTAAACTTAATAGGATTTTCCGGGCTTGAGAGCCTCGCCATCCAGAGCGAGAGTCCAGGAGTCTGGGTTTTGAAAGCCACCCACGCGGAAGGTTACGTCGCAGTGAAGAGTCCTTTGGGCGTTCAGATGTATCTTGTGCAAGTCGGCGGCGATCTCGAACTGAAGTCGATTGGCGACCGCCGGAAGGCGGATCCGGAGGTTCTGAGCGGCTTTCCGTGCTACATGATAGACCCGTGGCCGGAATTTGAAGAAAAAACTCGATCCATAGCGTTACAACATAAAGTGTTCGACGCAGCTGAGCTTTGTGAGATAATGGTGAACGGACTGGCAAATCAGTGTTATCGCAATCAGGGCAATCTCGAAAGCCATAAACTGGAACCATTCTACGCACGGTTTTCAGCTCCTCAGGAGAAACTTCTTGGCAACCAAGGGTGAAGAAAAGATGAACCAAAGGGTAAAACCAAAACTGGGTGGGGCGGTATACTTGCTGCCCAACGTTCTTACAACGGGCAACCTTTTCTTTGGGTTCTTTTCGATCGTCAAAAGTCTTCAGGGGGATCTTCAGTATGCTTCTTCAGCGATATTGCTTGCAGCAATCTTCGACGTGTTGGACGGCAGGGTGGCGCGGCTGACAAATAGCTCGAGCGAGTTTGGCGTACAATACGATTCGTTATGCGATATGGTGTCGTTTGGTCTGGCGCCTGCGTTTTTGATGTACCAAGGCGGTCTTAACACGCTCGGTCGCATTGGCTGGATCGTTTGTTTTGTTTTTCTTGCATGTGGCGCGCTTAGACTGGCTCGTTTCAACGTGCAAAGCTCCATCGGAAAGGCCTCCGGAGATTTTACCGGCTTGCCAATTCCCATGGCAGCTGGCGTGGTCGCATGTTTCATGGCAATGTCGATAGACATGTCTAAACAGTCCTTTCCCGTGGACTGGATGAATGTCCTGGCATCATGGCTTGCCGACGAACTTGTGCGCGTCCTCTTTTTGTGCATCGCAGGGGCAATTTTGGCCTTGTGCATGGTGAGCAATATTACGTTCCGTTCCCATAAGACACTTATCATTAAGGGTGTGAAACCCTTTAGGTTGCTCGTGCTGCTTGTTGTGCTTGTCGCCTTGGTGGCGTTTCAGCCCGAACTCTTTGGTTTTTTATTCTTTTTCCTCTATGCGATCAGCGGGCCCATCGAATGGATTTTTGGATGGAAGCGGGCGATAAGCGATGAAGAAATATTTGAAGAGACCTATGACGAAGATCAACATGTATAAGTGATGTAACTCTGAGGAGGGAGTGATGATTGCAAGTGCCAGGCGGCCGAAAAGATGGATTGAACTACTCGTTCTCATTTCGCTTCTAGTTCCACTCAGGGGATACTCTCAGGACGAAGAAGATCCTGCGCCTTCGCTTCCCGAGTCCACGATTCCGGAAGCCGATCCTGCTGAGTCTCAAGCTGCCCCGGAGCCGGAAGCTACCGAATCGGCTCCCGCTGAACCTGACTCCACTCCCGCCCCCGAAGAAGAATCTGCGCAGCCTGAAAGCGAGCCTGCTCAAGACGAGGACGAGCCAAAACCTGAAGCAAAGGTTGAGCCGGAAAAGTCGCCAGCGGCGGCTTCCGAACCCGCCAGTTCGGCGGAAGAAACAATCGCGCCGCGCCAATCCATGGAAGTCGGGCAAAAAACCCACGCAACGGGCCGGTACAAAATCCATATCGGCGCCGCTAAACCCAAGTTCACCGACAAATTTGTCGATCATGACAAGTTCTACGGCAAATCTTCCGTTTATCCGGTAGGCGCCGTAGACTACCTGTTTTTCGACTGGTATGCGACCCTTGGCGTCCACATGGGCTTGGGCTACTACCGAGACACCGACAAGGCTACTTCCGCGGATGAATCGGATACCAACCCCTCCGCAACGGAACTCGTAGCAATTCCCATTCAAGCAAGTGTTGTTGCCCAAATTGTTCCCAGCCGTAGCAGCTTTTTGTCGTTGAGCGTTTGGACGGGAATGGAAGCTGTTTATGCGCAGGAAACCATTCAACCGAAAGGCGCAAAGGCTGAAGAAGATTCTTCGTCAAAGGTTTCCACAAGCGTATACTCAGGATGGAATTCAGCGAGAGTCGTTGGAGCGGGTTTAGGCATCCGGTTGGATCCTCTTGATCGAGGAGCCGTGGGTTCATTGGAGTTTATGGGTATTGGGTCTGTGTACATTATGCCGTTTGCCGAAAACGTACAGACCGTTAAGAAGAAAATGATGGATCTCAGCAGAACGTCGGTCGGCGTCCTGTTCAGTTTCGAAACATTAAAGTAACATGGAATATCTTTACAGAATCGATATCCAATACATTGGTCGAAGTTTTACCGGATGGCAGACCCAGCCATCCAAAGATTCTGTTCAAGACTTCCTAACTCAAGCGCTTATAACTGTCCTACGGCAACAGATCCAAGTTGTCGGCGCGTCTCGAACCGATAGCGGCGTGCATGCGCTGGGTCAGGTGGCGACCTTCAAAACCGAGGCGCCAATTGATGTTCGCACCGCCGCCAAATCGCTCAATGCCATTATCCCGAAGGATATGGGCATTAAGTCGATAGTGCCAGTTGACTCTAACTTTCATCCTATTTTATCGGCAAAGTCGAAGCTGTATTGCTATCGGATTTGGAACGATGTCGGCCACAATCCCTTTGTCGCGCCGTACGTCTGGCCTTATCCCTTTGAGAATATCTCCGCCGGCCATCTTGCCGCCAATGTAAAAGAGTATGTCGGGGAACACGATTTCAGCTCCTTTTGTGCTGCGGACTCAGGTGCGAAAACCAGATCAAGAAGGATTTACGACGTGCACGTGGATCAAAAAGGAAATCTGCTGTCGATTTGGATCTTGGGAAATGGCTTTCTTAAGCAAATGATAAGAATCATGGTCGGCACCTTGGTCGATATTTCCGTCGGCAAAATCCAAAGTTCGGTGAGTCAGATTTTGTCCGCGCGAGACCGTACAAGGGCAGGGGTTACAGCCCCCGCCCAGGGACTGAGTCTTGTGAAAATTTTTTATGAAGACGTTACGAAGTTGGATAGAGCAATGATGGAAGGTGGAAACGCTATCTTTTTCTAAAATTCGTGACTGGTTTTTTATCTCCGCATGGCATAGAATCGAAAAAAAGCGAAAACTATGCAAGTAAAACACATTCTTATCATCGGTTTGATTCTGTCTTCCTGTGCCACGAAGAATAAGCGGCGTAATGCGCTTATCGATGAAAACGGGCTGCCGGTCGCAATTGATAAGGATGCCGAAAGCGGTGAACTCCTTCCCATGTCGCTCTGGTCGCCCATGCGACGACGACTCAATGCCAGCTACTATTATCTTGTAGCGGAAACCGAAGCGCTCAAGAACAATACCCAACTCGCGGAAAAACTCACCGAGACAGCTTACAACTTGGATCCCAATGCTCACCTTGCAGCTAAGCTTGTCAATATGCGGGTTATGAACAATAAACTTCCAGAAGCGCTTCTGCAGGCTAAAAAATTAGTGCTTTTGTATCCTAAGAGCGCACGGCTTCACGCTCTTTACGGGCGTTTGCTCATGCATCAAGGCGTGACGGATCGCGCTCTCACTCATTTCGAAAAAGCCATGGTCCTTGATCCTAAACTTTGGGATTCCTATCTGGGCATCATCGAAATTTATAAGAACACGAAGGAAGACGTCAAAGCTATCGCGGTGGCGCGCGATCTCGTCAAACAGAATCCCACGTCTGCAGAAGCCTATGGAATGCTCGCAAAACTATACCTGGCGACCGAACAGAAGAAGGAGGCGCTAAAGGCGGCACGACGTGCGTACGACCTGCGCGGCAATGATCCCGAGACCATATTAATTTATGCCATTACTTTGGAGCTCAACGGCGAATCCAAGCAGGCTGTGAGCCTCTATGAGATTCTTTTCAGATTTAATCCAGCCAATGAAGAATTGATGAACAGGATGCTCGATCTTTACAGGCAGATCGGCGACCTCAACGACGCTCTGGCGTTAGTCAATGAAATGGACACGAGTTCCGAGAAAGTCGTTCCTGGAATTCGAATCCAGAAGGCGTTCATTTTGTGGGAGTTGAAGCGCTATGAAGAGGCGGCGGCTCTCCTCAACGACCTCACCAAGCTCTTTCCCGAATCCGATCGCATTATGTATATGGCGGGACTGGGACAAGAAAAATTAGAGAAGACCAAAGAGGCAATGGCGCTCTATCAGGACATTCCGCAGAAATCGCAGTTTTGGGTCCACGGTCAGTTTAGGATGGTTGAGATCTATCGCAGCGAGAAAAAATTTGACAAGGCTATGGAGCTGGTCAAGGCGATGGTTGATAGTGACAATGAGCGGGCACAGGAATTCTATCCCGTTGGCGCGAAAGTTCTGTCCGATCAAAAGAAATTCACCGAAGCGGCAGCCTTTCTCGAGGAGGGCTATGATCGGCACTCCGACAACATCGAACTACTTTTCTTACAGGGTGTTTACCTGGAGAAAGGCGGAAACAAAGACGCTTGCGCCGAAGTAATGGAAAAGGTCATCGCTAAAGATCCTAAGCATAGTAGCGGACTCAACTATCTCGGATATCTTCTTGCCGAAAGCGGCAAGAACTTGGATCGAGCGGAAGAATTGATCAAGAAAGCTTTAGAGATTAAGCCCAATGACGGTTATTATACTGATTCCCTGGGGTGGGTTTATTTCCAAAAGAAAAACTACCCAAAAGCGCTGGAAACACTCAACAAGGCAAATGAGCTTGCTCCGAACGAAGGCGTTATCTTGGAACATATCGGGGATGTCTACGGTGCGACGGGAAAAAAAGACAAGGCTAAGGAATATTTTACAGACGCTTTAAAGACGACGCTCGAAGACGGCGACAAAGAAAGAATCGAGAAGAAACTTGAAAAGCTTTTTGTCAAGGATACGTAGTTGTTACATATTACTTTGCCTAATGCTGGTGAATTGTGTAACGGTTCCTTATAAACCCGTTACATTGCCTATTACCGTCGATGCTCGCTTTGATCGTTGCCTTGCCGGAGACGGCCTCGGACGGATTACTCTTGAAGAAAAGGACTTGAGGCTTGATTTGGATCTTGAATGGATCATTCAAGACGGCGTGCTTAATTCCCAAATGTTTAGCTCGCTCGGCGAAACACTCCTTTCGTTAAAAGTTGTACGAGAACCTCCCGAGCTTCAGATCGATGGGCGGGTCAAGGAAAAGCTTCCCACCATCGAGCTTGATAACGACGGTTTTTTGGAGATCGACGGCAATTTTGTGGGAATAAAGGGCTGGGAATTGGCTTGTTTTTTAAAGCATCGGTTTCCCAGATCGTGGCTCGACCATGTGCGACAACATGAAATAAATGAGAATACGATTAAGCTTAGAGTCGAGGAAGACGGCCGGGATATCGATTTGCGCGCTAACACCGTGCCCTTGGATAACATCAAGGTTTGCGCGGTTATAAACTGGAGAAACGCTTTCGGTATCGTAAAATCGACTCTCGAGGTTTGTAATGTGGAAGAGAAAGGTACTTACAGCACGACCTTTTCGGGTTATGATGATTATGAATTAAAGTGGGTTGATAGCAATGAGTTGTAAGACGAACGCCGTTGTGGAAGTTCTCGCCAACAAAGGTATTTTGCATGACGATATCATCGCTTGCCTAGACCGTTTTATTGATAAATGGTCGGTTCGGCCGATTGAGGCGGTATTAGACTGCCACGTCATTTCGGAGCAGGCTCTTGCCGATCTTCTTTCGAACGAACTAGGGTATCAAAGAATCCACACAATAACGAAAGACAGTTTCTCTTCTTCAGCATTCAACGCGGTGAGTTATACGGAAGCACTCGATTGGCAAGTGTTGCCTTTTGGCAAAGATGCAGCCGGGATGGCTTATCACGTCGTCATGGTGGATCCTACCCAGAAAAACGTGATTACCGAGATTGAAAGACGCGTCGAACTTCCTGTTGCAGTTGCCGTGAGCGAAAAACGGCGAATAGTGCAGGCCATCAACGAGTTCTATCCGGTCGAACTGCAAATATCCAGCTTGGTACATGCCAGTGAATGATGTTCTGTTGAACGTTGATAACCTTACGACGTGCTTCGCGACGCGAAATGGTCTGGTGCCAGCGGTGACCGACATCTCTTTTGAAGTCAAGAAGGGCAAATGCATCGGCATCGTCGGTGAATCCGGCAGCGGCAAGAGCGTTACGGCTTTGTCGATTCTTAAGCTTGTTGACGAAAATAACGGCAAGATCACGCAAGGCCGTATTGATTTCGAAGGTCTTGATCTCCTTGCGCTTTCGGAAAGGCAAATGAGGGGTATTCGCGGCAATCGGATCAGCATGATTTTTCAAGAGCCGATGACGAGCCTTAACCCGGTCTTTACTGTCGGTCAACAAATCGAGGAAGTACTTGTTTTACACAAAAAACAATCAAAAGCTGCCGCGAAGAGTCGCGCTATTGAGTTGCTAGGCCTCGTCGGCATGCCAAGTCCCGAAGCGCGGTACAGAGAATACCCGTTCCAATTGTCAGGGGGGATGAGACAGAGGGCTATGATAGCGATGGCTCTGGCTTGTGAGCCGCAGCTATTGATTGCGGACGAGCCGACAACTGCTTTGGATGTGACCATACAAGCTCAGATCCTTGATTTGCTTTCCAAGTTGCGCAGGGAGCTTGGAATGACGATGATCCTCATTACCCATGACCTTGGCATTGTCGCCGATGTTTGTGACGAAGTTGTTGTTATGTACGCTGGTCAGGTCGTGGAATGTGCGAAGACGAAGGAAATATTTAGCAATCCCAAGCATCCCTATACGAAGGCGTTGCTGGAATGCATACCGAAACTTGGTTACAAGGGCAAACTGAACGTTATCAAAGGAAATGTACCGAGTATTGAAGAAAAGATAATTGGATGCAGATTCAAAGACCGATGTTCCTACGTTATGGAGAAGTGCTCGACGGAGCCGCCATTATCCGGACAACAAGGGGCGCATAGGACAAGGTGCTGGCTCGTCTCCAAGGAAGGATGACTCAGTGACGATGTTAGAGGTTAAGAATTTAGAGAAAGTATTTAGCGTAAAGTCACGGAAGTTGTACGCCTTAAACGGCGTCAGCCTCACCCTTAAACGCGGCGAAACGTTAGGAATTGTCGGCGAATCGGGATGCGGCAAATCGACCTTAGGCAGAACAATCTTAAGGTTGGGCGAACCGTCAAAGGGAGAGGTATACTTTAAGGACGAGAACATTCTCGAGCTTTCGCCCAAGAGGCTCCAAGAAAAACGCAAAGAGATGCAGATCGTTTTTCAAGATCCGTATTCGTCATTGAATCCCAAGATGACTATAGATGAAATTCTGAAAGAACCGTTCGTGATACACAAGATTCTTTCTGGAAAAGAGTTGGACCAAAAGATCGACGAGCTGCTCGCCACGGTCGGTTTTTCTAGCGAGATAAAGCGCAGGTTTCCCCACGAATTTTCGGGAGGACAACGTCAACGCATCAACATTGCAAGGGCGCTTGCACTTGGGCCCGATCTCATAATCGCAGATGAACCTGTGAGCGCACTCGACGTATCCGTGCAGTCCCAGATCCTCAACCTGTTGGTTGAGTTGCGCCAGAGTCATAACTTGTCGATGATATTCATTTCCCACGATCTTCGCGTAGTGCAATACATTAGCGATCGAATTGCCGTGATGTATTTAGGAAAGATCATCGAGCTCGCCGATGCGGATGCTCTCTATTCCAAACCAATGCATCCCTATACTGCCGCGTTGCTCCAATCTATTCCAGGACATAAAACCGAGGTGGGAAGAAAGTATCTCTTACAAGGCGACGTACCGAGCCCTTACAATCCGCCTTCCGGCTGCTATTTTCATCCCAGGTGTCCAATGGCAACGGACTCGTGCAAACAGTCCTTTCCGGAAGGACGCAATTTGGGAACGAAAGACAACCCTCACTGGGTGCATTGTCACAATGTCTAGTCGCACGATCGCATTTACTGGCGGGGGGACGGCAGGGCATGTCATGCCAAATGTCGCAATTATCGATCATCTTCGCGCCAAGAATTGGAAAATGTTTTACATCGGATCTTCTCCGATCGAAGAACGAATCATAAAATCTACACACATCGATTACCATTCCATCTTTTCAGGAAAACTTCGCAGATACTTTTCGTTCAAGAATTTTGTCGATGTCGGCAAAATCCTGATCGGGTTTTTGCAAAGTCTCGTGATTCTTGCTGGTAAACGTCCAGACGTTGTGTTCAGTAAGGGCGGCTATGTGAGCGTGCCCGTTTGTTACGCGGCATTTGTTTTGCGAATACCGGTTGTAACACATGAGTCGGATTTCTCTCCCGGCTTGGCGACCAAGTTGCTAAGACCAATTGCGAGAAGGATTTTTTACAGTTTCGAAGAAAGCGCCAAATTTTTCGCCAAAGAAAAATCGCTCTGTGTTGGCAATCCTATAAGATCGCAGCTTGGCGCCGGCGAGAAGGCCGAAGGCGCGCGCATTTGCGGCTTTCGCGAGCCCCTGAGTGAGCCGGTCATCTTAGTGATGGGAGGAAGTTTGGGCGCGAAGTTTCTCAATGACGCACTGTCCGAGTGTTTGCCTGAGCTTACGAAAAAGTACAAGATTATCCATCTGACGGGACCAGGCAAGGCAATCTCTTTTGCGCACGCTAACTATAAGTCTTTTGAATATGTAAGCGACGAATTGCGACATATTTTCAAGATAACAGACGTGGTCGTGTCTCGCGCTGGAGCAAACTCTATCTTTGAATTTTTGTCTCTAAGAAAGCCAATGTTGCTCATACCGCTTGAGGTAGGAAGTCGAGGAGATCAAGTGGAGAACGCCCATATTTTCGAGAAAAATGGCTGGGCAAAGGTTTTGAGGCAGAGCGATATCAACCGCGAGACGTTGCTTCGAGCGATGGACACGCTTGTTCAAGGAATGGAATCGATGAGACGAAAGCAAAGCGAACGAACGCTCTCATCGAGCGTCGAAACCATTGAACGCGAAATTAACGGGTTAATCTCGTCACATTCCCACGGATAATTTCGCGAGATAGATCTTGCCGAACTCGGATTTTTGATACTCCGCCGCAACGGACGTAAATGTTGCAGGTACTAAGGCCTTGAAGCCTACCGAATGATACCGCGAAAGAAAGAGATCGCGAGACGCGACGGGTTCTGATTCGGTATTTTGACGTATGAAGATTCGTTGTGTCTGTTCGGCGTTAGTCAAAACAGCTTCGTGCCGAGCGACGCCGTAGGAAGCGAAGATGGTAAACGGGTAAAGAGGCGCATAACTGAGATGAGCGCTGCCCGCCGTCGATCTTATTTCGTTTGTATCTAAGCCGGACAATTGACTGTGGGAGACTTGAAAGGCCAATGCAGGTGTTTGGAAACCTTCGAGAGCGGTCCATTGAATATACGCAAACGTCTTCGTGAGAGCAGGCTTATCCAGATAACTTAACCCCACGCCCACATTGACGGGCCAAGAAAAGCCCTTGGCGGCGATTATTCCGGGTAGCATAATCTTTTCTTTGACGGGCTTGTCGAAATTGCCGCTCACAAAAAGGTTGTCGCCAGGTAGAACAAATTGTTGGTAAGTGAGGCCAAAGTTGCTTCCCAACGAGCCAAGAGAGCGCGCTCCGTCAAGCGAGCTGACATAGTTAGCGCTGGACAAACTCTCGTTAAATTCTCTATAGCTAGAAGCATTGCTCGTTGTAGCCGCAGCGCAGAGACCGACGGTGAGTATGACTGTGAATTTGTTAAATTCTCGAACCATGAGATCCTTCGCTATGCTCAGGATGACGCCACGCACTTCCTGTTCCCTGGGCGTAGCGGAGGGGAAACGTCTCAACGGAATAGGCCATGGCTTCATCAATAGCTTTTATTGATCATTATGACAGTTTTAGCTTCAATGTCATAGATTGGCTCGTTGGCGTCAGAAACAATGTCGCTATTAAGCACATAAATTACGACGACTTAGATTCGATCGAGAACCTGAGGCGCAGTCCGCTTCCGATTGTTTTGTCGCCCGGGCCACACTCTCCCGCAGCCTATCCGTCGACCAAAAGACTGGTCGCGGACCTGATGGGGAGAGTTCCGATGTTTGGGATTTGTCTGGGGCACCAGATCATTGCTGAAGTTTTGGGAGCGGGTATCGAGAGGTGCGGCAACCCCCTCCATGGTCAACCGAGGACCATACAGGTTGTGTCCGAAGGAAGATTATTGCGAGGCATGCCTGCCTCGTTCCGGGCCATGTCTTATAATTCGCTGACAGTAGCACCTGAGAGCGCTAAGGCGGCTGGTTTGAAGATCACTGGCATTTGCGATCAAGGTGAAATGCAAAGCATGGAATATGATTCAGGCGGGCGTTTCAAAACGTTTGGTGTGCAATTCCACCCTGAATCGTTCAAAAGCGAATATCAAGACATTTTGTTACAAAACTGGTTAGACGAAATTAAAGTTCTGCAATAGCGCCTTTGCCAATGCCTTCGTGACAGATGACTTGAATCTTTGACGTGATATCGAGTCGGTCCTTCAGAACCTTCACGAGTTCAAACGCGATAGTTTCGATCGTTGTTTCGCCTTCAATGACAAACAAATGGTTTCCAGGAATGGACGCCTGGTATCTGCCTCGTTCTACCTCGTAGGAGAGAACAATTGGGGCGTTCGATTTTGCTCGCAGACCAATCGAGTATTCGCCGCTGATAATTTGATTGACGCCGGCGATGTGAACCGACGAGCCGAACAATTCGTGAGTTACGAAGTTTTCCAGGTCTTCACGTCTTTCGCCGTCAACTCGAATCGTTAGAAGGCTGCGGTGTCCGTGAAACAGTCTTTGACACATGCCTTCATGGCGAGTGATGCCGTGAGTATATCGAAAGAAAGATGCTTGGTAATCCGCGATCTCTTCGCGCAGTTTCACGGAGACCTTTTCAATCTGTGTCGGTAGTCGGTGACGGATAAGACGTGCGCATTCTTGCTCAACCACGTTGAGGCCGATATTGACCGTACGCATAGGGTAAACAGCGCCCTTGGGGCAGATGTATTCCCAGCGAGCTTCTTGATTGGTAAGGCGCGAGAACGTTGTAAGGTCCCATCTCTCGCCTTCGGTAGTTTCCGTGAACGACACTTGTTTTGACATAATGGGAATGAGCAACGCATGATCAACCGTAGAACTAAAAACTGCTCTTACGAGTTTGCGCAATTTGCTAAAGTCGTATATGAATCCGTCTTCGTCAGGTACCCCTGTGAGCTCCACGTCGACGTACCAGCTTTGACCGATGATCCCAAGCGAAGGAGAGAATACCGAACAATCGATGCGAGTGATGTCCTCAATGAAGATAGAACGGGCAGAAAGATTTTTGCCTTCGTAAATGTTCATATGTAGCCGGGTCTCTCGTCAATAAAGTTAAAAATGCTGGTTGCTTCCTTGTCCGGAGCGATTTATAACCAGTCGCTGGGGCACTTAAAAGCTTAATGTATATAATGTTTTTGTAAAAAGTTGCAAGAGGAGAGAATGGTAAATAACGTCAGGGTCAGAATAGCTCCATCCCCCACGGGCGATCCCCATGTTGGAACCGCCTATGTAGCGCTTTTTAATTACGTTTTTGCCCGAAAGCACGGTGGAAAATTCGTTCTCAGGATTGAGGATACGGATCAAGCCAGAGCCAAGCACTCAAGTGAAGATATGATTGGAAAAAGTCTGCGCTGGGTGGGACTTGATTGGGATGAAGGTCCGGATAAGGGCGGACCCTACGGACCGTACCGCCAATCGGAACGTCGACAGATATATACTGAGCATGTCCAGAAGCTTCTCAATAACGGAACGGCCTATCGTTGTTTTTGTTCTCCTGAACGCCTTGACCAAATGCGCGTCCAGCTTAGGCTGGAAGGTAAACCCCCTGGTTATGACAGGCTTTGTCGGTCCTTGAGTCCCGAAGAAGTTCAGACCAAGCTCGACGCCAAAATCCCCAGCGTTATTAGGCTCAAGATGCCGACGGACGGCTCGACAACGTTTGTCGACGAAATCCGAGGAAAGATCGAGTTTGAGAATCACAGGCTGGACGACCAGGTCTTGATGAAGTCCGACGGATTCCCGACCTATCACCTTGCCAACGTTGTCGACGATTACCTCATGAAAATAACCCATGTAATTAGGGCCGAAGAGTGGATTTCGTCGACCCCAAAACACGTTATCCTCTATCAATCGTTTGGCTGGCCCGAGCCCAAATGGGTGCACTTGCCGTTACTGCGCAACGCGGATCGCTCCAAGATTTCAAAGCGGAAAAACCCCGTGTCTTTGACCTATTATCAACGTGCTGGAATCCTTCCTCATGCTCTGCTCAACTTCCTAGCGCTTATGGGCTGGAGTTTCGGAAACGATCGCGAGATTTTTACAATCCCAGAGATGCAGGAAGTTTTTGACCTTAAGAATATCTCCTTGGGCGGGCCGGTTTTTGACTTGGTCAAACTGACCTGGCTCAACCAGCATTACATGCACAAAATGTCGGACGACGAGTTTGTGAATTACATGCACAAAGAACTCTTCAATACCGAATATCTTAAGAGACTCAAGCCTCTCGTGTTGGAGCGCCTGTCACGTTTTGAGCAGTTTGTGGATCAAAACTCGTTTTTCTTTAATGGCGCCCTGAATTACGATGGCCTTGACACAAGTGTTAAAGGCAAGACACAAGACGAGATCAATGCGGCAATGACGGAGCTCGTCGAGCACCTCGACGAGCTTTACGAGTGGGACAACCAGCACATCACAGATCTTCTAGCTAAACATAAAGAAAAGCTCGGTTGGAAACCTAAAGACTATTTTATGACTATTCGTCTGGTTGTTACTGGCAGGAAGGATTCTCCTCCACTTACGGAAACTATCGCCGCTCTCGGTCGAGAGATGGTGCGGTTTCGTATACGCGATTTCGTAACTAAGAAACAAGGTGAGAACGCCTGATACGCTAAGGCGTGGAGAAGATCACGTCTTTTTTCGCGGTCTTACAAAAATTCCGCACATTCTTACTTAAAATTATTGTCTTATCGACGAAAAACCCTCCGTGCGACCCAACGCGCTGGAGGTTTCATTTTTAGCGGATTGGGGTTTCTGAAACGACCGAAATTGCAGACTTCGACATTGATTCAATGTTTACTCTGGAACCGAATAATAAAATAATCGGTTCCGCCTCTGAGCAAAAAATTTGAACCCCGGTATTATTATGCCGGGGTTCGTTTTTATTGGAGGAGTTCGATAAGTTCCCGGCGATCGAGGCGTTTGAAGATCTCTTCATCTTTGTCCATGAAGGTTTCGAACAATTCCTTTTTCGCGGAGATCATGGCATCGATTTTTTCTTCGAGGGTTCCGCGCGTGATAAGTTTCATCACTTGCACGTTCTTGTTTTGGCCTATCCTGTGCACGCGGTCTGTAGCCTGATTTTCCTTGCTTGCGTTCCACCAGCGATCATAGTGGATCACGACGGACGCGGCCGTTAAGTCAATACCGATACCGCCCGCCAATAGCGAGCCCAGAAAGATTTTGCTGTCTGGGTCTGTCTGGAAGCGTTCAATGACTTCCCCTCTGTTCCGAGTTTGTCCCGTGAGGACGGCATGGCCGATTTTGTTTTCGGTAAGATAGGACTGAAATATTTTGATCATGTTGACATATTGACTAAAGACCACGACCTTGTGGCCTGACCCAAGAGCTTCAGCGAGAAGTTCTTTAAACAATTCAAACTTGTCGCTTTCGTAGTTTCTATAATCAACCCCGTCTAAGATAAGTGCGGGATGGTTACAAATCTGCTTGAGAAGGTTCAAGGTTGCGAAAACGTGAAGGTACGGGATTTGGGCATTCTTGTCCTCCATTTGCCTTATGAGAGGACTTGCCTTGATCGACAACACATTCTTGTACAGTTTTGTTTGTTCCGCTGAAAGGCCGCAATGTCTTACGTCCTCAACCTTCGCAGGCAGATCCTTGAGAACATTCTCCTTGATACGGCGAATCTTGAAAGGGTGAATGAGTTTCTGTAAGGCAAGCTGGGCATCCGCTTCCCTGTTGCTAATGGGATTGATAAAGTTCTTGCGGAAATACTCGTCCGATCCCAAATAGCCGGGAACAAGAAAATCGAAAATGCTTTTGAGTTCGGCCAAGTTGTTTTCAATAGGAGTGCCGCTTAAGCAGAGCCTGATCTTGCCTGAAAGTTTACATATCGCTTTATACGTAGCCGTGTCGTTGTTCTTCACAAAATGAGCTTCATCAAGAATAATCGCGTCCCATTCAACGTCGGTCGCGAGGGTCTTGATATCGCGAAGCAGAACTCCATAGCTTGTCACGAGCGTATCGTGTTTCTTCGTAAAAGAATTTAGATCTTGGAATCTTTTGGGGCCATGATGTTTCAGCGCTTTGAGATTCGGACAAAATGCGTTGATCTTGTCCATCCAATGGTCCAAGACTGTTGTCGGGCAAACAACGAGAAACTTTGCTTCTGGCTTCTTGACCTGAATGCCGGAAAGAAGCGCCATGGCTTGGTGCGTCTTTCCTAGACCCATTTCGTCCGCAAGAAGGCCGTGCAGGTGGTTGTTGTAAAGCCACCAGAACCAGGCGTAACCAGTTTGTTGGTATTCTCGAAGGTCAAGCTTCGTGTGCCCTAGTTCAGGTACGTCAGTGGCTTCGACGAACTCTGTCTGATTGCGAAGCTGATTGAGCACGTTCTTGCTGCCGACAAACCGATCAAAGTCGCCGATGGCCGCGCGAATTCGCATTAAGCCCACGGCGTCTACTTTGATAAATTTGCCGGACTCGTCGAGATCCCACTCATAGTTCTTTATGAATTCGGGAATTTCGATCCATTTCTTGCCCGCTTTAAGGAATGTTCGTTTTTTCTTACGGAAGTGCTGCATAAGGTCCAGCATGGAAACGCTGTCGCTACCCACTTGATAAAGAGGGTCGAGATAAAACCAGCCGCCGCTTGCGCTATGAACTTTCACTTCGCTTATGTCGCCCACATGCTCTATGGCCATGTCGGTTAGACTCGATTCCAACCAGATTGGTCCGCCGCTTCGGTATGCTGTAAAACCTTGTGTCACGACTCTTGCAGCCTGATCATCCTTGAGAACCTTTTTGAAAGGAAGCTCTGCCCAGTCGCCGCTCATTCCCGTCCTAGAAATGGGCCAATAACCCCGCCCCGGGAGATAAAAGAAGTTTTTGCCGAGGTTTTTCTCTACAGATTTGAGCGGTATGAGTTCAAAGTCGCCTTTGCGGCCTTGGGGCTCCTCGTCAGAAAGCTTGGTTCTGTCTTTGAAATGGAATTCGCCGGCGATGTCTTTTTTGCCTTTGGTTTCAATGGCGACTACTTTTTCCGCAACGACCTTCTCATCCTCGACTTGGTAGAAGTGGGTCCCGATGAACGCTTCCTGAGAGAAAACCTTGAGTTCCTTGACGTCGTCTGTAGCGGACTTTAGATTTTTTTGATTGGTAAGAAACTTCGCGGCTTCGTCAATATCGAGGGTGAAAAACGTGAGCTGACCAGTTTTTATTTCGAGCTTTATTTTTATTCGCGGACCAGTTCCCACTAGGTTTACGCTGTGAATAGATCCCCTGAGATGGGAAAGGATGCGCTCAGCAGCTCCGCCTTTAACTGCGGGAACCTGTTCTTTAGGTTCGGCCTCTTCGGCAACCGGAGCACCAACGAGTTTTGGTTTGCGAGCTGAGGTAGGCGGCTTCATGGGCATTTTGGCGTCGAGATCTTTGAAGACCTGGGGGCGTTCTCGATCCATGTTGATCATGAATGCCGACATATGTTCGCAAAATTTGCCTGACGTACGATTCTTTCGGCATGTGCACTCCATCCATTGGATACATTTGCCGCTGGGATGTATTTTGACTCTAACTTCAGTGCGTCCGTCGTGGCGGGTGCCAACTTTGGCGGTTACAAGATCGCCAAAGACTTGGGTCTCGGTGACCTTTCCGGCTTGATAAAGATCAAGTCCTTCCAGCCAGTCGTCTTCTTCGACATGCCGAAAGAAATATTCTAGGATACCTGTGTTGTGACTATTTGGTAAGCTCATCCCAGCCCGATCACCCCAAAATAATAGTATAGCACAAAATCCCGTAAGTTTCGGGTAAGAAGAAGGGCGAATAAAATCGCCGTGGTAAGACCGTAGTTCGAGTTTTTCTTCATAAAGACTTTTGTGTATAACCTGTTGTAATCGCAACGATGTTTTTAAAATGCGACCATTTTTCCTATAGAACCAGGGCGAGCTGCCGATAGTGGGACATGTGTATGGCTTTTCATTCCAGGAGGAGAAAATGGCTAAGAAGATTCTTATTGTTGATGACTCCAGAACCATTCGCCAGCAGGTTTCCTTTACGTTAACCAAGGGCGGTTATGAAGTTATCGAGGCAGAAGATGGTGTAGAAGGGCTTGCTAAAGTAAAAGCCGATTCTACCATTGCAATGGTCATCAGCGACGTCAACATGCCTAATATGAACGGCATTGAGATGGTCGAAAAAATCAAACAAGAAGGCCACAGTGTCCCCATCGTGATGCTTACTACCGAAGGTGCGGCTGACCTTATTGAGAGAGCAAAGGCTGCCGGCGCAAAAGGATGGTTGGTAAAACCTTTCAAGCCAGATCAACTTGTTGCTGCGGTAAATAAGATCGCCGGCTAACAGCAGCGTCATCGCGGTGAGGTGTCGATAGTGAAAGAACAATACGCAGCATCCAAACTTTTTCTCGACTTCATTCGAGATTTTACGAAGTTGTGTGAAATGCAGTTGGGCGCAATTCGGGGTATTGTGGGTCAATCGATTACAGAGATCATGGCCAACGTACAAACTATTAACACCAAAACAGATGCACAGAAACAAAAGGCGGATGAGGTCCTCATTCAGGAGGGGCCGGCCGGTTTTAAAAGCGCGTCAATGAAGGATCTTACGGACAAGGAACGAAATGCCATAACCAATGCGAAGAGCGAAGAAGAGAGAAAAGAGCTCTTGGCCAACAGATTGAGACGTGCAAGCGGACGGTTCTCTAAAGAGATGGAAGCTATGAGCAACCTCGACGGCGAGATAAAAGGTTTGTTGTTGTGTGTCATGGGCTCAGTCTCAAATGACGACGTCGTCAAGCAAAGGCTCGATCATATTATTTATTCACTGCGAGAATTCAATAAGGCCGTCGAGAAGGTAATTGAAGACAATGCGTCGCAGATGAACTCCAAAAATGTTCAAACCGTTTGCGCTACATTGATGACCCAAATCTATCGAAGCTATTCCTCGCAGGAAGAACGCGAAATTTTCCATAAGATCTTTGGTAAGCCAAAAACAAAAGCTGCCTAATCGAGGGGTATGGATAATGATCTCGGATGAAGAAAAGCAAAGACACGACCTAATTAGATTTGTTAGCAAGTACTCGGCGCTTCTCGAAACACAATTGGTGGCGGTCCGGCAAACGATGGAAAACACCGTAACGGAAATAATGGACAGCGTCACAAAAATAAGCGACACACTCGAGACAAAGAGAAAAGAAGCGGAAAACCTTCTCGAGGCAACGTATCTTGCACCGGATCAAGCGACAAAAAACATCGTCGACAACGTGCAGAATATGGTGTCGGATATCTTTGACGAGGCATCAAGAAAGTTTGCCGACACGGGATCCGTAACGGCTGCGGGGCTTACTCCCAAACAAACAGAGCAGCAGATCGAAATGAATTTATCCATGGCCTCTTCGCTCATGACTAAAGACAAAACCATGGAAGCGATCGATTCGAATATGCAGGAAATCATAATGAACATGATAGGTTCATTGTCGTCCGAGGACGTGATTGCGCAACGCATGGATCACGTTATTCACTCGCTCCAGGGTCTGCACATTAGCCTCGGATATATACTGCTGGATTACGTGCATAGATCGCGGACGGAACGCGTAAGTGTGATTATGCAAGATTTGAAAGATTACACTTTACGTCAGTATACGATGGAAGATGAAAAGCACGAGTTCTTCACATACTTTGAAGACGATAAGGCCAGCAAGAAAGCCTCGTAGCTAGTTTCTTATTTGCATTCCTTTTCGACGGCTAACCACGCGTCTATTTTGGCGACATACTCATCTTTTGCAGAATCTTTGCCGGTGTGCGTTTTCGCCCAATCTATAAA
This sequence comes from Oligoflexales bacterium, assembly GCA_050251195.1. Lineage (GTDB taxonomy): Bacteria > Bdellovibrionota_B > Oligoflexia > Oligoflexales > Oligoflexaceae > JBFWNG01. The sequence continues at coordinate 703 of JBFWNG010000008.1, read as the reverse complement.
GCCTTGGCCGGTGCCACTGCCTTTCGAGTCGATTTTACTCTTGAGCGCCTTGCGATCGGTTTCCCCTTTGTCCGTGGGAAAGGTAAAGCCCCCGGACCCGGCACTATGGCAGGTTCCGCAGGCCGTCATCATGGCGCCGAGTTCGCTGTTGAGGCTTGTGACGGATGCCGCGCACGTCCCGGAGCTCGCTCCCCCTTTTGCCTCATCGGGTTCGCGGTTGTAGTCTATATAATCGCTCTTTGAAACGCCGCACGAAACCACCAAAAAGGCAAGGGAGTTTATCGCGATTTTGAGCGTCTTTTTCATAAATAATTCCTCGGAAACCCCTTGCGGACATTCACATTTTTTTTATCGGTAAAAACAATTTTTTTATTTAATTGTGTTTGACTTAACCGGTGAAACCTCGTATTAAATACTTCCCCAACGAATCGAGGGACTAAGAATCCGAAAGCTTTGAAAGCTTAACCAACATGAGAGTGGTTGATTTCCTTGGGAAAGTTCTTTGAAAACTGAATAGCTTAAGTTTTAATGGTCCTTTTCATTAATTTGAGAAAAAAGAACGGAGCTTTGTTTTATTTAAACAAGAGATCTTAGCTCGTGAGGGTTAAGATTTTAGGATTAAAACGTTAGAGTTTGATCCTGGCTCAGAACGAACGCTGGCGGCATGCTTAACACATGCAAGTCGAACGAGAAAGTCCTTCGG
>JBFWNG010000007.1:0-182866 GCA_050251195.1 Oligoflexales bacterium | reverse complement strand
GAGCGCAGATCCCAATAAGGCGCAGGGAGTGATCCCTAGAAAAGACGCCGGATATATGAACGCATCTTATTCTATCGAATCAATTGTAAAGGAACCCCTTGACGGTGCGGCTGGACCATATATGAGTGAGTAGAGGGCTCTTTTGCGAAGCAAAAGAGCGAGTGGGGACGAAGAGACTTGAACTCTTACGCGCAAGGCACTGGCTTCTAAGACCAGCGTGTCTACCAATTCCACCACATCCCCATGCTTTCCCAGATTTGCCTTGGCAAAATGTATTTGTCAATGTTTTAGTGGGATTAAGGGCATTATTGCTTCGAAGAACTAATTGAGGTAAGAAGGCTTGGGGGTTCAATGACGAACAACGAGACGGCCAACATAGACTTTTCGGGACTTGTCCTCAGTTTTGCTTCGGCAGCTTTGTCGTATATGGGTGTTGAGACAGATATCCAATCAGGGGTTGGTCAGAACTTTGTATTGGCAAAGCAAAACATCGAAATCTTGCAGCTCCTCCGAGATAAGACGCGCGGTAATTTGACGAAGGAAGAAGAAACCCTGATTCAAAATGTTCTTACCGACCTCAAGCTTAAATTTACGCAACTCCAAAAAACAAAATAATTCCTAAACAATTTGGCGGACTATGTTCCTCTTTCGGAATGGCGTCGCAACCGATCTTAAAGAGCAGGTGCTAACTCTCCGAAGATAAACTGAATAAGAATCAGTTGAGTTTGGCGACATGGATGTTCACAAATACAATTTTGCGTGCCAGAAGGCTTTGCATATGGGCCTTCGCTATGCAAAGAGCTTTGGTCATGTCCTTCTTGAAGTCGAACACGTAGCTCTAGCATTGCTGCAAAGCGAAAAATTTTATGATGCGTTTGTAAACCAGCAAATAATCAGGTCGCTGGAAGCTCATTTATCCGCGTTGCCTCGCGTATTTGGCTCTTTCAAGATCGACTTTGGTCCCCGGTTGGACTCTTGTCTCGATCAAGTGGAAGCAACAATACAATCCGGAACGATCGACCAAAAAACATTGTGGCAAGGCCTGCACGCCAATTCTACGGCGCTGAAAAATGCCATGCTGAAAGCAAAGTCCGAAAACGAAAAGTCCCAAGACTTCGAAACTTTAGTAGGCAAGCCTGTAGGAGATAAAGACAGCAAAATTAAAGCTAATGCCTCAGCTGCGCCAAAAAAGGATTCTTCAGGCAAGCAGGGCGATACCTATCCCAAACAAAGTCGAATCGACGCAGAACTGCGAAAGTATACTGTTGATCTCACCGAGCTGGCCGAAAGACAAGAATTGGATCCTGTGATCGGCAGAGATCAGGAGTTGGTTCGCGTCATCGAAATTTTGGGTAGGAAAAGAAAAAACAACCCCATTCTTTTGGGCGACCCGGGTGTGGGTAAGTCCGCCGTTGCAGAAGGATTGGCTCAAAAAATTGTTCAAGGAAAAGTTCCTGATTCGATGAAAGACAAACGAGTCCTTTCGCTCGACTTGGGATCCGTGATGGCTGGAGCGAAGTTTCGAGGCGAATTTGAAGATCGATTAAAGAATATTGTCAACGCGCTCATTGAACTTAAGGGCAACATCATCTTGTTCATTGACGAGATCCACACTCTAGTCGGAACCGGCAACAACGAAGGGTCGCTCGATGCCGCGAACATGCTCAAGCCAGCGTTGGCGCGGGGCGAGTTGCAATGCTTAGCAGCTACGACAATGACGGAGTACCGCAAGTATATTGAAAAGGACGCGGCTCTGGCGAGGCGGTTTCAACCCATAATTGTCGACGAACCTTCGGTGGAAGCGTCTCTCGGAATACTGAGAGGTCTAAAAACTAAATATGAGTTGCATCACGGGATAAAGATATCGGAAGCGGCACTTGAAGCGAGCGTCCGTTATTCGAAGAGATATATCCCAGACCGGAACCTGCCTGACAAAGCAATCGACCTCATGGACGAAGCCCTGTCCCGAAAAAAAATCCAAATTGAAAGCATGCCGCGCGTGATGGGCGAGTTGAAATCCCGCTTGGAAGAACTAGAGATTGAAAAAAGTTCATTGCAAAACGCCAAGGGAAGCGCCAAGGCTATCGGCACTATCGAGAAGGAGCTTGGTACTGTGCGTTCGAGTTACGACAAAATATCGGGCGTATGGAAAGACTATCAGACGAAGAATGATCATTTGACCCAACTCAACAAGAGTCTGGAGGAGTTGAAAGGCCTATTTGAAGAGGCGAAGACACAAGCAGATTTCGTATTTGCCGCGCGCCTTACCAACTCGGAGATCCCTCGTTTGGAGTCTCAGATTGGGGAAGCGGTGAAGTACTTGGCGAACCTACAGAGCCAGCATAGTTTTCTAGTTCAATCGGTGGAGATTTTCGATATCGCGGAAGTAGTTGCTCAATGGACGGGTATTCCGGTGCAGAAGATTGTGAGTCGCGAAGCGCAAAAAGCTCGGAATATAGAAGCGGCCCTTGAGGAAAAGGTATTTGGACAGTCCGAAGCTGTGCATGCCGTGAGTCGCTCTGTTAAAAGAATGCAGGCTGGTATTAACGACCCTTCAAAACCAGTTGGGGTATTTCTTTTCTTGGGAACAACCGGAGTTGGCAAAACTGAACTCGCCAAGGCGCTTGCTGAACAGTTGTTCGACGACGAGACGAAAATTGTTCGCATCGATATGTCGGAGTACATGGAAGCTCACAGTGTTTCGAGGCTTATCGGGGCTCCCCCAGGGTACGTCGGCTTTGATGCAGGGGGAGAGCTTACGGATGCCGTGCGGACGCGACCCTATTGTATCGTACTCTTCGACGAAATCGAAAAGGCCCACCCAAAGGTTCTCGATATCTTTTTGCAAATTTTCGATGAAGGCCGACTGACGGACGGGCGTGGCCGAGTTGCGAATTTCGCGAACACTATAATCATTCTCACTTCGAACCTGCCGGTTCCGAGGTTTCCAGCTCATTCGGAGTTAGCCAGGAAAGAAATGGTTCGGGATGCGCTTAAGCCGCATCTGCGATCGGAACTGATTAACCGAATAGACGAGGTTGTGGTATTTAATCGTCTGCAGGCGTCTGACTTCCAAAAACTTGTCATCAAACTTTTGAAGGACTTAAACAAGAGACTTGCAGACCAAGAAATTCGAATAGAGCTTGGGGCGAACCTCCTCGGTAGGCTGACCAAACTCGGACAGGACAGCGAATTTGGCGGACGTGCGGTTAAACGGGCTTTCCAGACGCTGGTCGTGGATACCGTTTCGGAACAACTCCTTGCTTCCAACGGTCCGAAAAAGGGTCTCTGGTCTTTGGATATTGATGCAAAGGATAAGTTTGTATGGGATTTTAACCCGAAATCGAAGTATGTCCTTCCGCCCGCACGATAGGCGTCTTAGCCCGCAATTTCGGATCTTTTTCTTGACTAAATAGAAGTTTGTGATGTAGTTTTTCCGCTCGAGTCGAGTGATTGGGGCGTCGTCAAGCGGTAAGACACTAGATTTTGATTCTAGCATCCCCAGGTTCGAATCCTGGCGCCCCAGCTCACGTCAAATAGGAATTCTCCATGTCTGAAGCTGATAAGCTGGTTTTCGCTGCCAATTCGAATATTCCCCTAGCCGAGAAAATTTGTCATCATCTTAACCTTAAGCTCTCCAAAGCTATGGTCTCGAAATTCTCCGATGGAGAGACTCGTGTTGAGATTGAAGAAAATGTGCGAGGTCGGGATGTCTTCATTATTCAATCGACCTGTCATCCGGTCAACGAGCACATTATGGAGGCGCTCATTCTGGTGGACGCCTGTAAAAGGTCTTCCGCCCAAAGAATTACCCTCGTGACGCCATACTTTGGCTACGCCCGGCAAGAACGCAAGAGCGCACCCCGCACGCCGATCACGGCCAAATTGGTTGCAGATATTTTTACGGTTGCGGGTATAGACCGCTTGCTTGTTCTTGAGCTCCATGCGGCTGCAATACAAGGATTCTTTAATATTCCTGTGGACCATTTATTCGCGAAACCGATATTTGGGCCCTATTTTGAAAACATGCAGAGCCCAATCGTGATTTCACCTGATGCAGGAGGTGTGGAACGGGCTCGGGCGATGGCGAAATATTTGGACTGCGGACTCGCCATTATCGATAAGAGAAGAGATAGGCCCAACGAGAGCGAAGTCATGCACATCATCGGTGACGTTAAAGGTAAGAACTGTCTCATTGTTGACGACATCTGCGATACCGGTGGGTCGTTGGTCAAGGCGGCGCAAGCTGTTTTGGACAAAGGAGCCCTTTCGGTCCGAGCCGCGATCACCCATCCGGTGCTGAGCGGAAGCGCCGTGAGCAAGATAGCCAATTCTGTGCTGTCGGAGCTTGTGGTCACGGATACGATACCGTTGGCTCCTGAAGCTGAAAAATGTTCGAAGATCAAGCAGCTGACTGTTGCTGGCTTACTCGGCGAAGCAATAGAAAGAATCCATAACTCGGATTCGGTAAGTTCTCTCTTCGTATAAGAATGTGCCGAGCAGCAAAGGGGCATGCGCGCCTACCGGGCTACGGACCATCGAAAACGACCTTGCTTCTTATACCTCTACGATATATATACAACCTTTATTCTTATGACCCACATGGAGCTAAAGATGAGCGCCCTGATCACAGTCGAAGGAAACGTTAGACAAATTTCCGGCAAAAGTTATACCAGAAAGATTCGCCGCGACGGACGTATTCCAGCGATTCTAAAAGAAAAAACCGCTTCAGACAACAGAATGGTTGAGATCAACCCGAAGTGGCTTGCTAAAATATATGCGACTTCCGAAAGGACCTTTTTGCTGGATCTAGGAACCGAGCAAAAGACCGTTAAAATTACGGATGTCCAAGTCGACAAGATCAAAAGAATCCCAATTCACGTTGATCTTCTTTCCGTGTAAGTAGTCACTAACTGACTTTAAGCGACTGAAATTATGAAATTGATCGTAGGCCTGGGAAATCCGGGCCCAAGATATGAAACAACCCGTCACAACGCGGGTTTTTTATTGCTTGATGAGCTCGCCGATCATTTTCAGATAACCGGATTTGAGGAAAAGTTTCACGGTTTAATAGCCAAAGGCGCCATATTGGGGCAGCAATGTTTGTTGCTGAAGCCTATGACTTTCATGAACAAGAGCGGCATTTCGGTCCGCGAGGCGAAGACCTTTTTTAAGGTTCAACCCACGGACATAGTCGTATTGTACGACGATATTGATCTCCAGTCAGGCGTCGTCAAGGCGCGTGCGGGAGGCGGTCACGGAGGCCATAACGGCGTTCGGAGTATGATGGATGAAATGGGAAGTGGCGATTTTCACAGGGTTAAAATAGGCGTCGGACGTCCTCAAGAACCTGGAAGGTCGGTTTCAGACTGGGTTCTGAGCCCGTTTTCTGACCCAGAGCTGCTCGAAATTCAGGAAAAAATGTTAAAAGAAGTCTTGCTAAGGCTAGAAAATATCTTTAAAAACTAAGTTCAATTTTAATCCACTCTCTTGCTTGCTCAATAGGGAGCTGGCCAAGACCATAAGGGAGAAAAAATGTTAAGAGAATACGAATTTACTTTTTTGACCAAGTCCGATGTTCCGGAAAACGCCCCAGCGAAAATTCTTTCTAACTATGAAGAGATCCTTCTTCGTAACGGCGGCGACATTCTAAAAAAAGACGATTGGGGCGTTAAGAAATTAGCATACCCAATTCGAGAAAACTTCAAAGGGCATTACGTTTCCTATGCATTTGCATCGTTGCCTGAGAACATCGCAGAAGCTGAACGTAAGTTGCGCATCGACGATAATGTATTAAGGTACTTGGTAGTAAAGATAGGCGACCGAGTGGATATCGAGAAGCGTAAAAGTGATTATGCCAAAGGCAGCGCATCACCAAGACAAACCGACTCAATGTAAAACAATTGAAAAGCGCAGTGGAGTATTTATATGCAGCTTATCTTGAATAAAGACGTGCCCTCTCTCGGTAGCACTGGTGACGTAGTGAACGTTAGACCGGGTTATGGAAGAAACTACCTGGTGCCGCGTGGATTGGCTATGGTCGCGACTGCTCGAAATAAAGCGGCTTTAGATCATCAACTCAAGATCTTAAAAAAGAAAAGAGAGCAAGACCTCGCAGCTGCGAAGGGCATTGCTTCACAAGTCGAAAAAATTTCAGTAACCGTTACGAAACAAGTCGGTGAAGAAGAGAAGATTTTTGGTACTGTTACCACAGCTGAGCTTGAGGCGCTGCTCGAGAACGAGGGCGTTAAGGTCGACAAGAAAGATATCAAGATCTTGGAAGACATTAAAAAAGTTGGCGTGTACACAGCCGAAGTCAAGCTTCATTCTGAAGTTTCCGCTAAGTTTAAGGTTTGGGTCGTCTCTCAATAAATGTTAGTCTGAAAGTAACTTCGAGGAACTTTTTAGAACTAGCATGTCAGAAACTTTGACCACAAAACAACCGCTGCCGTATTCTATTGACGCGGAGAAAGCAGTGTTGGGTTCCGTTCTGCGGAACAGCGACAATCTTAATTTCGTCGAAGAGAAACTTGAGCCGCAGCATTTCTATTCAGAGGCGCATCGTAAAATTTTTATGGCCATTCTGAATCTGTCGGCTCAATCCGAATCCGTCGATATCGTCACCGTCTCCGAAAAGCTGCGCGAGCTCCAGGTCGAAACGACTCTGGTGAGTCCCGCTTACCTGGTTGATCTTACCGAGAACTGTCCGGTTACCCAAAATATCGAATTTTACGCCAAGATTGTCCGGCGATATTTCTACCTGCGGCGAATAATCAACGCTTGCAAGGACACGATGGATGCCGCCATTACGTGCGACGGCTCCGTCGAGAAGTTTGTCGAAGAGATCGAGAAGGAATTTTTGTCGATAACGAAGGACTATGACCGCAAGGGCATCGTGCAGGCGGACAAAGTTCTTGAAGCTACAATCGAAGACATCCAGCGGCGTCTTGAACGAGAGGACGAAATCACGGGGGTGACGACGGGCTTTAACAAGCTGGACCAGCTTACCGGCGGTTTGCAAAAGAGCGACTTGATCATCCTTGCGGCTCGACCCGGTATGGGTAAAACGGCGCTTTGTCTAAACGTCGCAACAAACGCAGCCCTCTCGGGCAAGTCGGTTGTCATATTCACGCTCGAGATGAGCAAAGAGCAGCTTATGTCTCGTGTTCTATCAGGTGTGGCGCGTGTTGACTCGGCGCGATTGCGCAAAGGCGATCTTAACGAAGAAGAGCAAGATATGCTGATGGAAGGCGCTCGGCGGATATACGAGGCGCGAAACTTCTTGGCTATTGACGAGACACCCGCTATCAACCTTATGGAACTTAGATCGCGGTGCCGACGTTATCATAAAGAGCACGGTTTGGACTTGGTCATTATAGACTATCTTCAGCTGATGAGCGGATCTGGAGTTCGAAAGACCGACAACAGGGAAAGGGAGATCTCCGAAATATCGATGGGTCTCAAATCTCTAGCGAAGGAACTTAGTATCCCCGTGATGGCACTTGCCCAGCTCAACAGGGGCCCGGACGCAAGGACAGATAAGCGACCAAAAATTTCCGACCTCCGAGAATCCGGATCAATGGAACAGGACGCCGACCTAATTTTGTTCGTGTATCGTGATGAATATTACAATACCAATAGCGAGCTTGTTGGTATCTCAGAGGTTTTGGTGGGTAAGAACCGACACGGACCAACAGATACCGTGAAGCTGGCATTCCAGCCTAACTTCGTTTCATTCCAAAACTTGTTTGAAGGGGAAGAAGCTGCAAGACACTGAGCCTTAATTCAGAGAAGTTAAGGCTCGAGCTCGTAGGCCTTGATTTTCTTGCGAAGTGTGTTGCGGTTGATGCCCAGGATTTTAGCTGCCTGAACTTGATTGCCGCCGACTCTGCGCAGTATTTGTACGAGGAGAGGTTTCTCTACCTTTGACATGATCAGCTGATACATATTTTCGGGGTAAAAGGAACCAATACGGTCCAGAAACCGGCTTATTTTCAAGTCGACGACATCTTCGATAGAATGCTTGTCGATACTTTCAATAAGACGAGCATCCCGCAGAGCTGTCTGTGGCTTTAAAGGTATTGGCTTATTTGATATTTTTGAATTGAGAACACTTTTCTCAGACAAAGTATTTTCGTTTACTTGTTCCACCAACGATAACCCCAACTCGAGAGTAATTGTTCTGATAAAGTTCCAATTGAAGGTTCGGCTTTTGTATCAGTAGTGCCTTTTCATGTCAATCGCGCATGAAAAAAAGTTTTCGAATGCTAGTTTCTGATTGACGACATGATTACCGGTAGTTATTGCCCACTTTTTTTTGTCTCCGTTTCGGTTTAATATTGAATTAGAAAACGGTTATCACTAGCCTGATTCTTTATTCCACAAACACTCTATGTTAACCAGAGAGACATCCTCGAGAGAGAGATCAGAAGCTTGCAGTTGCCTGTAGAACAAGGTAATAATGGTCCTGCTCAAAGCATTGGAGGGGGCGTCATTGCAAGAAGGAATAGAGAATTTTGATCGTGTTGTCGAAGGAGCTAGCAAAGGGATGACTGATCGTAAATCAGAATCGTCAGATGGAAATAAAAAAGAAGATCGCTCGCAAGATAATGCTGGTCAAGAAGACCTCACCCAAAAGGTTGAGCAATTGCAAGCGGAGCTGGAATCTTTAAAATTGGAAAAAGACGGCTATAAAGACAAGCTTCTCCGAAACATGGCGGACATGGAGAACTTGAGGAAGCGAGTGGATCGCGAGAGGCAGGATTGGCTGAAGTATGGTCTCGAAAACGTGCTCGCGGAGTTGTTGCCTGTCCTCGATAGTTTTGAAAAGGCCTGCGCCGGTTTCAACGGTGCCGAAGAATCCGCTGATAAGGGCATAAGCCAAGGCGTTCTTCTTGTCCAAAAGCAATTGTTTGATACGCTCAATAAACATGGGCTCAAAGCGATAGAAAGTTCCGGTAAGCCGTTCGATCCAAACCTACACCAAGCGATTTCGCGAGTCGAATCTCCCGATGTGGATGTGGATACAGTTAAGGAGGAGTATGCCAAAGGATACGTCCTTCACGATCGACTCCTAAGACCCTCGATGGTGAGTGTCCAAGTGCCGGCAAAAGCAGACAAAGATAAATAGATTTTTAAATCCTACAATTTCAATATTTCGCAAACGTTCAAGTAACTCGTAACGTTTATGGCGCCTTGAACCAAACTCTGGAACGCTCTTGATTGAGCGTCGCGCATCGTTTTGCACAGTTTTTAATCACCAGTGAAGAATGAGAAACGCTAGATCTGGCGTGCTGATTAAGGTTTGTCGGTGAGACGCCGATGAAGAAACAAGCGTAAAGGACATGCAATGCTTTTTAGAAAGAGGAGCAATTGAATGACGGGTGTAGTAGATCGCAAGCTTGATGACGGCAGTTTAGAATTACCACTTTTACCCCTAAAAGACATTGTTGTCTTCCCTAACATGATTGTCCCTGTATTTATCAACGAAGATCTCTGCATCAACGCAGTGGAAAACAGCCTCGAGGGCGACAAAAGGATCTTCTTGTCAGCATTCCAGGTGGCAGGTCAGGAAGGCGAGGGCCTAAGTTGCAAGTTGCAAGCACCTTTCGACGTCTACGACATAGGTACCGTGTGCTCCATCATGCGAACGCGAAAACTGCCTGACGGACGGATGAAGGTCCTGGTCCAGGGGTTATACAAAGCAGTCATAAACAATCTCGAAAGATCTCGGCCGTTCCCTATCGTAAGCGTGGACAAAATGTCGGATCCCATGCTGGTGAATTCTTCGAGCGAAATAGAAGCCATGACGCGCGCTGTCCGCGAGAACCTCGAAAAAGTCGTAAGCCTTGGCAAAATCCTATCCCCCGACATTCTTATGATCCTCGAAGACGTGTCGGATCCAGGACGTCTCGCCGATCTTGTGGCGTCAAATCTCGGTCTTAAAGTTCACGAAGCGCAGGGAATACTCGCTGTCCAAGATCCGGGAGAACGCCTTAAACGCGTTTACCATTGCCTCGCAAGAGAAATCGAAGTTTATCAGATGCAGGTTCGTATTCAGTCGAATGCAAAAGAAGAAATCAACCGCATGCAAAGAGAGCATTATCTCCGCGAGCAAATGCGCGTGATTAAAACCGAGTTAGGCGATGGTGACGGCAAAGAAGAAATTGATCAGCTTTGGAAGAAAGTTGAAGAAACTCCTCTTAACGAAGTTGCTAAAGAAGAGATTTCGAGACAGCTTCGAAGATTGGAGCGAATGCACCAAGACACTAGTGAAGCGACAATTACCAGAACCCATATTGAAACGATTTTGTCGTTACCATGGGGAGTGAAGACAAAGGACAATCTAGATCTTAAATTTGTGAAGAAGGTCCTCGACGAGGATCATTACGGTCTCTCCAAGATTAAAGACAGAATTATTGAATACCTTGCCGTCAAAAAGCTCAATCCAAATGCGAAGAGTCCCATTGTTTGTTTTGTTGGCCCCCCAGGCGTCGGCAAGACGAGTTTGGGCAAATCCATCGCGCGCGCAATCGGCAGAGAATTCGTGAGAATCGCTTTGGGAGGCGTTAAAGACGAAGCCGACATTCGAGGACATCGTAAGACCTACGTTGGCGCATTTCCAGGACGGGTAATCAGCGGCCTGAAGAGCGTCAAGTCATCCAATCCAATCATGATGCTAGACGAAATTGACAAGCTTGGAGCAGACCATCGAGGCGATCCCGCTTCGGCGCTTCTTGAAGTCTTGGATCCTGAACAAAACAAGTCGTTCGTTGACCACTATCTCGGCGTTGAGTTCGATCTTTCCGACGTGATGTTTATTGCCAACGCTAATACGCTCGACACCATTCCTGGTCCGCTTCGCGACCGCCTGGAAGTCATCGAGGTCTCCGGCTATTCCGAGGACGAAAAAGTGATCATCGCGAATCAGTATTTGATCCCAAAGCAAGTGAGGGAAGCAGGGCTGAGCGACGTTAATATCAATTTTTCAAGAACTTCGGTAACCACCATTATTAACAACTATACTCGTGAGAGCGGGTTGCGGGGTCTCGAGAAAAAGATCGCCTCTGTCTGCCGAAAAATTGCGCGCGAATTCGCCGAGTCTGACGATATCGATTCGAGAAAAGCGGCAACCATTAAGCTTACTCCAAAAGTGATCAAACGCCACCTCGGTGCGGACCGATTCGGCGACGACTTCTATCACCTCGAGCCGGTTGTCGGCGTTTCATTAGGCCTTGCTTACACGCAATACGGCGGCGAAGTGATGGCGATTGAGACGAGCATTATTCCTTCCGAAGGACAAAAGCTCGTGCTGACCGGTAAGCTGGGAGAGGTCATGAAAGAATCGGCTCAAGCAGCCTTGAGCTACATTCGATCGAGGGCACATTTCTTTGGTTTTGACCCTGCAGTACTCAACAAAAGTGAAATGCATATTCACGTGCCCGCTGGCGCAGTGCCCAAAGACGGTCCTAGCGCCGGTACTGCGATGGCCACGTCGATTCTTTCCTGTCTGTTAAACAAAAAGCCGCGCGAGAAAACAGCGATGACAGGAGAGATTACGATCCACGGCAAAGTTCTCGCTATTGGTGGCTTGAAAGAGAAGCTGTTGGCTGCGCAGAGAGAGGGTTTGACGACAGTAATTCTGCCTGAGAAAAATAGAGCGATGTTCAGTGAGCTCCCATTGTCGATTACGCGAAGCTTAGAAGTTCACTTCGTCAAAGACTATGAAGATGTCTACAGAGTCATGTTCTTGGGCGAAACGACTAAGACCATACTACGACCTCTTGTGGCCGAACATGATCACGACCAAGATCTTGCGAGCTGATAGACGCGCCTAGCCGCGTAACGGCATGCGCCCCTCGCCCTGCCCGACCCCGTCGGGCGGTCTGCTTTCCGTCAAATATTTGACCGCCTTCGTTCATGTCGTCTCTCCGTGTTACGATGGATTCAGGAGGAGGACTTTTATGAACGACTTCATCAAATGGATTCTCAGAACAACTCTTATCGGCGTGGCATGGGTGTTCCTTTTATCCGTGACCGTTAACGGCCGAACCGTCTTCTCATACGCCAACAATACTCTGGTTCAGAACAACTTCGTCCAGATGCTCGACCAGGAGCTGACGACGTTATGGTTTAAGGTGTATAACACCGCCCGCATCACGTTCGATCAGATGACCAATCCCGATAGAAAATCCTAAGATTTTGAGGCTACGACCTCAGCATTGCCTTCTTGGGTTCACGCTGTAATTCTTCGCAATTCTCGGCTGTTACCTGCTTTTCCATTTCTTTCTTTCCGCCCTAAGACACTCGCGTATCGTCCAAAGTCATGCTATAGTTCACCCGTTTAAATGCGCTACAGGAGTCCTAATGGCGGTTTTGCCCATTATTGAATGGCCTAATAAGGTCCTTGAAACCAAATCTAAAGACGTCACTGTCTTCGACGAAAAATTGAAGCAGTTTGTAAAGGATATGCACGAGACGATGGACCACGCCAATGGTATCGGGCTCGCTGCCAATCAGGTTGACGTCGCGAAACGAGTTCTCGTGATCTACATTCCTTGGTCCGACAATAAGTATAAAGACCAGGAAGAAGGAAAAAAAGAAGCTTGGCATGATAAACGGTTCACGTTTATTAACCCGCGCATCGTGAAGAAAGAAGGTAAAATCTCATGGCAGGAAGGTTGTCTGAGCTTTCCGGAAGTATATGAATTCGTCGATAGAGCTGCGGAGGTTTGGGTAGAGGCTGTTGATGAAAATGGTAAGGCGTTCTCCGTGCACGCTACTGGTTTGTTTGCAGTGTGCCTACAGCACGAAATCGATCATATCGACGGCAAAGTGTTTGTGGACCGTATGAGTCGTCTCAAGGCAGGGTTTGTTCGAAAAAAAATGTTGAAGCGATCACAGCTTAAACGCGCTGAAGTCGCAATGAGCGAATAGATATGGCGAACGAAAAACTCTTTATATCCCCTTCGATACTGTCAGCGAATCCCTTACATCTCGGTCAAGAACTTGCCGAGGTAGAACAAGCCGGGGCCGATTACCATCACGTTGACGTCATGGACGGCCACTTCGTTCCCAATCTCACGTTTGGCCCTCCTTTGATAAGGGCGATTAAGAAGGTCGCGAAGATTCCTCTGGACGTGCATATCATGGTGTCCAATCCCGAAGAGACAGCGCACCAATACCTGGAAGCGGGCGCCGATATCCTTACGTTTCATGTGGAGGCGACCGGTAACGCTGAAGGAATAATCGATCGAATCCATAAACACGGACGAAAGGCAGGTATTGCCATTAGCCCCGCGACGCCGATCTCCCTGATAGAAGGCCTTATCGCCAAGGTTGACCTTATCAATGTTATGTCGGTGAACCCAGGTTTCGGCGGACAGAAGTACATTGGCACCTCCCATGATAAAGTGCGTGCGATCAAGGATTTGACCTCCACTCACGCTAAAGAACGTAAGATATTTATTGAAGTGGACGGCGGTATTGACGACACGACTGCAAAGCTTGTTGTCGATGCCGGAGCAAACATGCTTGTGGCGGGGTCGTTTATCTACGGCTCTGAAACTCGGTCTCAAAGAATAAATCTTCTCCGAAAACTCGGTGCCCATGCGCGCTAACAAGGATACCTTTCGTTTTGGCAAAGACGCGTTGACGACTGAAACGCTCTACCGACTCGCCGCATCGTGCGATGTTCCTGGGATAGTTACCGACGATACCTGGGAAAAGTTGAACAAGCTTAGAGAAGACGTTGAAGGATTCTTGAAGAGTGGCGTCGCCTCTTATGGCATTAATACGGGGTTCGGTTTCCTTTCGAATGTGAAAATTAATCAAGGCGACTTATCGGCTTTGCAACAAAATTTGGTGAGATCACACGCGTGTGGTGTCGGCAACCCAAGTAGCGCGGAGGTTGTACGGGGACTTCTTTTACTCAGAGTTCACACGTTTTGCGTTGGATATAGCGGCATATCAAGACAAGTTGTGGATACCCTCTTGCGCTTTTTGAAACACGATATTTTGCCTGTCATTCCCGAGCAAGGCAGCGTGGGAGCCTCTGGAGATCTCGCGCCTTTAGCGCATTTGGCGCTCGGTCTCATGGGCGAAGGCAGATGTTTCTTTGAGGGCGAGGTGGTTGACGCCAAGATTGCTTTGAAAAAGGCAGGCGTTGAACCTGTTAAACTTGGTCCAAAGGAAGGGTTGTCCCTTATCAACGGTACCCACTACATGACGGCTTTGGCCGCGTTTGCCGTTGAAGAAGCGAAAATTTTGCTTAAGAGTGCCGACGTGATCGCAGCGCTCAGCTTGGACGCCGTTAGGGGAACGACGACTGCGTTCGACCCGCGAATTCATCAGGCTCGTCCTCATTTGGGGCAAGCTCTTGTCGCCGAAAACTTTTATAGCAAGCTCTTTGCGACGACGGACCCCATTCTCAAGAGTCACGAGAACTGCGACAGGGTACAAGATCCTTATAGTTTTCGCTGTATACCCCAAGTTCACGGCGCTTCTCGAGATTGTTTGGATTTCGTTCAGCAAAAGGTCGAAATCGAGCTCAATAGTGTTACCGACAATCCTCTTGTAGTCAACGGTGTCATAGTAAGCGGCGGAAATTTTCACGGCCAGATCATATCGCTGTCGATGGATTTGTTGACGATGGCTGTGAGCGAGATCGGTAGCATTTCGGAAAGAAGAACCGAAAAAATGACGAATCCTTCCATGAGCGGGCTACCGTCTTTCATAACCAAAAATGGCGGATTGAATTCAGGATATATGATTCCCCATGTGGTCGCAGCGGCCTTAGCGTCCGAAAACAAGATTTTGTGCCATCCGGCTTCGACGGACAGCATTCCGACTTCGGCCGACAAAGAGGATCACGTCAGCATGGGGCCTATTGCTGCGCGAAAATGCCGGACTGTTATCAGGAACGTTTCGAAAATCCTTGCGATCGAACTTTTGGCTGCCTGCCAAGGGATTGACCTTTTGGCGCCCCTTGAGCCCAATAAGATTCTGAAGGAGGTATATTCGTTGGTGCGGTCCGTCAGTCCGTATATGGACCAGGATCGGTCTTTGCACCAGGACATTGAAAAAATTTCGGAGCTAATACTAAAAGGTGATATTATTCGTCAGGTCGAAAAACTTGGCGTCGAACTAAATTAGACCCCAACGCAAAAGCGCCAGGGTTTATCCAGAGCGAAGCAACAACTTAAGTGGGAGGTCACTGTGACAAGTATATGGAAAATGGGCCGCGTGATATTGACGAGTGCAGGCCTCCTAGTTTCGCTTGAGCTTGTCGCAAAACCAGCCCAAGGACAGCCGCCAGAGCAAGCGCAGCAAAGAAAAGTTGCTTACCAAAGGATCGGTGGCCTCTACCGCATCGAAACAATCGAAAAAGAAAAAGACAATTCATTTCGAATCATCTTCGAAAGCGTCCAGAAAACAAAGAATCACAACAAGCTTCTTCTCACTACGGATCACGTGCATCTCGAGCTGGAGCAAGGTTTCCAAGTAAGGTTGTCGGCCGAGATTCTAGCACAAAAGGGCGATGTCACCGAAGTATCTCAGGTCTTGCTGTTCATGCCTAAGACGGATCTCGGCACCCATATCCCGATATGGCTGTTGTCAAACCATGCGCCTCAGAGCGAACTTAGGGGTGCTCGTTATCTCGAAATGCATTCGCCGGCAAGTGACTACACGATTTTCTAACTCGCCACGAAGGGGAAGAATTGACAGTCGAAGATGCGGCAGGCGGGAATATTCCCTTTGTTCGACAACCTCAAGGGCCCAAGTTTTTTTTAAAGACTTGGAGCGGCAGAATAATTATCGTCAACATCATTGTTTTTGCTTTGATGGCACTGCAAAGCCACAGTTTGCTCATGCCGACAGACGAAATAATTCTCAAGTTTGGGGCCAAGGATCCTGTCTCGATTGCCCTGGGTGAGTATTTTCGATTTTTCACTCCGATGTTTGTTCACATTGGCTTTGTGCATTTTGCCTTTAATACGTGGGCGCTATATGTATTTGCCTACCAGTTAGAACACTTGTTTGGCGAGAAGTTTTTTCTCGCGCTTTATTTGACGGCTGGGGTCATGGGCAACATCGCAAGCTCCGTCTTTACTCTCGCCTTGAGTGCGGGAGCCTCTGGTGCTTTGTTTGGTCTGTTGGGCGCGGGATTTACTGTCGAACGGTTATTTCGAAGAAAACTGGAGCGCGCTACCGGACAAAAGTACCGTTCTGGTATGTATACCGTTATGGTCGTTGGCAACTTGATTTTGGGACTGGTGATTCCCCAGATTGACAATGCGGCTCATATCGGCGGTCTTATTTCAGGAATGGTACTTGCTGTCGCCTTTTTAAAAATCACAAAAAATCCTCTCATGGTTTCAGATAAGAAGGCAGGAATCATCCTTTTAATCTTGTTATTTATTGCAGGCGCCGGAGGCGCAGTAATTGCTGCTTCGCCCGGGATCCTCGAAAAACGAATTGATCACGCGGTCGAGACTGCGGAGGTTCCGCAGCTGAGATTCATTCATATCTCCGATGGACTCAGATTGAATCCAGAGAATAATGAGCTCAGATATGAGCGGGTACGAATGGTCCTCTTGTCGGGTAAAAAGGAGATGGCGGCTGAAGA
Source organism: Oligoflexales bacterium (assembly GCA_050251195.1). GTDB lineage: Bacteria > Bdellovibrionota_B > Oligoflexia > Oligoflexales > Oligoflexaceae > JBFWNG01. The sequence goes on along the minus strand of JBFWNG010000007.1, from coordinate 166,239 downwards.
CATAAAAATCCTGAAGGAGAAACCGGAGTATTCCAAAAAGCTCCGCTCCCTTGCGGATGAATTTGCAGATGTGGGTTACTTTGACTTGGCGATCTGGTTGCGCGAAAGAACTGACGACGCGGGTTCGAGTCCTACGCAGCCCTAAAGCGCCCCAGTGTCGAGGACGCAAACTTTTCCTGCCAGGGCATTCTATAAAGGGCGCGCAATACTTTTCTAATGTTCTGAGATTCGATCGGATTATCTTGTTCGTTGATGTGCAGAGACAGTTTTTTCCAAAGGGCCGCCGCAAGGTGATTGGCTTCCGGATAGTGACTCTGTTCTGAAAGGTATTTGGCCTCGGAAAAGAGCTTTTGCTGTACCAAAGGCAAGTTTGAACGCCCCTGCTGATAAGCGATAAGAGACGAGCACACCAAAACTTTATCTATTTCGGCCTGCCACTCGAGTTCGATTTGGGAAACCTGCTGTTTGAGCACAGCCCGATTGAGAATGAGATGAAAATGGCTGAGTTCCTCGATGAGGACGCAAAAAGAATCCAAATTGGATTCCGACAGACGCGTTATGGGACATGATTGCCTTAATTCTTCCAGAATTTCGTTGGCGAGAAAAATGCCAATGTAGAGTTCATGCTCCGAAGGGTTGCTGATTAGAACCGATGCTCGATTTGCGTCGGGGGTGAGCAGCGTATTGGTTTGGCCTGATGCTTCCTCTAGTTCGTCGGCTTGGATTAAATGATCCTTGGCAGGTGAAAGGATATCAAAACCATAGAAGTTGCTAAGCAGTGTTTCAACTTCGTTGAGCAATTGCTGTGTGCGTTCCATGCCGTTCATGGGTCACTGCGCTTGCTTGAAGTTGATATTGATGGGGTTAATGCCCTCGTTTTCGAGGATCTTTCTTAGCCGGTCGGACTGGGTTTTTGTCCATCGCTCGTAGGTCGCCAGCAAATTCTTGTCAGTTCGATCGATGAATTGTTCGGAAATCGTTGCAATGACTTCTACAAGGTTTTTGAATTCTTTAGCCAAATCTTGATACATCTTAGTAAAGTGAGCGTCGCTGTGCCGGTACCTTACAATTTCAGAGATGTTGTTGTAAGCGGTGGAGCCCATGGTGATGTAATAGCTGACGTCGAATGTTTTTTTGTTGAAATACTCTTGAAAGAAACCTGCAAAGTAAAGACTTGTATCTCCGAGTCTCTTGTAAATTTTCACTTTGGTATCTGGGGTTGCTTCCATCGCGCTCTTGAGCATAATTGCTAGCGGCGTATTGAAGACGTCGATTTGTTGTTCGCCGTCCAAATCTTTTCTTGGCTCAATGAAATCGCAGAGAAGGTTCACCAAGTAGTATTCGATCTGAGAATCGAGATTGATTTTCAGGGACGAGACCGCTGAGTGCACTTCGGTTCTGAAGTACTCTTCAGGTTTGACAATCTGCAACGTGGTGCTCAAACTGCTCTCCCCTTTTGGTGGCCTACCTCTATTCTCTCAGGTGTTGGCCAGTTGGTCAATTAAAGCCCTAACCATCCAGGTTCTCATTCTTTTTCGGTAAAAATGGTGATTTTCTTTAGCGGCAGAATGGTCCGAAGGTGGGTGAAAACAATAATTACTTTCGGAAAAACAATAAGTTATGCTAGATAATTAAATGCGTCAGCCGTCATGTTGAGCGTAGGGAAACATCTACTGTTTGAGATCCTTCGCTGCGCTCAGGATGGACGATAAGGAAGGTTGATCAATATCACCCAAAAGGGAGCTATGGAGAAGGATTCCGAGAAAGAGGTGCTGGATAAAGGGTCGTGGGAACGCCTGGGCCTCGAAGAAATCGTCCAATTGGCGAACCGGATTGGGCTCCAATATGCGGCAGCGAAAGGTTTGGCGGAGGAATGCGCCTTATTGCGACCTTCTGTTAAAGCGCGGGTTATGATGCGGCTTGATACAGGCAACATGACCGAATCAAAGCTTCTCCGACTGACGGAAACAGATTCAGAGTATGTCGATTTTTTAAAGAAGTTGGCTGACGCAAAACGGGAATCCGATAAATTGCGAGTGCGTTATGAATCGTACAAGAATCTTTTCGAAGCAAAACGAAGTATATTGAGCTACCAAAAAGCAGAAATGAAACTCGTCTAATTTCCGACTGCTTTCATATCTAACCTGGATTTCACAACATACATTTCGTCGAGGAATTCGGGATCCGCATTAGCAATCTTCCGAAACATTTTGTAGTACTTCATCGATTTGTCGGCATCTATGCTTTCGTAGGCTTTTCCCAGAGCATACAAGGCTTCAGGGTACCGCGGTTTGACTCTAATGGCGCGTTCCATATAGCTTAAAGCTTTCTCTTGGTTCTTCTTGTCTTTTGGCAATAGGGCTTGGCCCAAACCTAATAGAGCGCCCGCGAGGAGAGGTTGGGACTTCAGAGCTTCGGTGTACGCTTCGACCGCTTTGTCCATATCTCCTGTGGCTCGCTGAATGTCCCCTTCAACGCTCTGTAAGTAGGGTAATTCGCTCTTTTTAGCGAGGGCCTCGGCTTTGTGTATAACGGCGAGCGCTTTCTCGGGGCGATTTATTTTGAGCAGAATTCGGGCTGTAATAATCGCGATCTCGTTGCCCTCATCAGCCGAGCCTTTCAACTCTTTGATGATGCGTAGTGCTTCGGTGTAGTACCGGATTTTATAGTAGGACCAAGAGAGAGCCTTCAAAGTTTTCTGGTCGTTTGGTTTGGCTTCTAGAGATTTTTTGTATCTGAAGATTGCGTCGGCGTATTTTTCTCTCGCTCTGTATGATTCTGCAAGATAGAAGTTCGCTTCATAGTTTTCGTTGTATTGAGCAAGGCTTTTTTCAAGGTGCTGTGTTGCTTTTTTGTAATGACCAACCTTGACGAGCACCATTCCAAGATTGCGGTGTGCGGTGAAGTTGTTTGGATCGCGGGTTAACACCTTTTGGTAGGAGGCCATGGCTTCCCGGTAAAGCCCATCTTGAGCATACTGGTTCGCGGTTTCAAAGTTCACGTCGGCAGCTGGGGATTCTTGTTGTCTTTGAGTGGTTTTGCACCCCGTGAAAACAAGTGCACATGCAGCCAAGAATGGCAAAAAGATGTTTAGCATTTACGTCACCTTGGTTTTATTTCTATTTTAACGCAAAAAGGTGACTTTATGTAGGGAGGGGGTCCAAGCTGCTTTGATTTTAGGGTAGATCTGCCGATTATTAGTTTTTCATGTAATATTCTTCGAAAAGTGACCAACAACGGTCATCTTGGGAGTAAAAGGACAAGATAATTTGGTTGTCTTGCCAGTCTTTATAGTTGGCCGCTTGGTAGGTATAGTAGCGAAGGCTTAAAACGCCCGTCTTTCCGGATACCAACGCGTCTGGGGTCGGCATGAATTCGTCAAGGTAATAGCATTCGTTCGGATTGTTTTTAATAAAAGGTAATTGAACTGACGTTGGAGACCTTGTTCTAAAAGAAAGGGTACTACAGCTCTCGATCAGCATTATGTATAATGCAGTAAGCGTGATTTTTGGCAAACATCGAGCGATCATTCGTAACCTCAGGGTTCTTAAACAACCCGTGAGGTTGATCGACAACAAATTTGGAAACTTTAATAAAAATGAACCAAAAGTTATTTGATTTAGGAATTTACGTGACCTTATCGTGGGTTATGTCAACCTGCGTGACCACAAAACCATCGAAACCACAGGATAGCGCCACCTGGTCGTTGTTGAAGGATGTTGCGGAGGTTCCGTGCGAAGTTATTCCCGTTAGCGAGACTGTTCTCGACTATCAAAAGGTTGGTTACTCCTCTCCTATCGAAAGTTTGCTCATCAATGCAAGAGCAAGAAACGGCCGGCCAGTGTTCTACAAATTGCCTTATCCTAGTTTCGGCCCTCCAACTCTGGAGAAAGTGGAAACACTGAAGGTAACTAACGAAGAAACCTTCATGGGTATCGGGACGGTCTTTAAAACGAAATATATGGCAGTGGGAAAGAACACTCAAACGGACCCAAAGATAATTTTGAAGGTGCCAACATTGGAAGGCACGACTTTGGCAACCGGAAAACTGCCTTTCGCCCTCGAAGATGCGGCATTTTCATCAGCAGACGAGGGACTTTGGGTTATCTCGAAGCATAAAGAATTTGCGGAAGAGCCTTCGGCATTGGATGACAGGCCCTCCTCTTTGCACTATTTCAAGGTGCAAAAAAACATACTCACACCGCAATCGTTTTCCTTTCAAATGCTGGGGCAGACTCAACTCCTTACTTATAATCAGAAGCACGCTGTTGCGATTTGGCTCGACGAGGGCACTTCTGAGAAGCCGAAACCCGGAAAGTTCAAACTACGTCTTGTCAGCAATAAAGGTGTATTTTCGCCAGAGGTTATTCTGGCTGATATCGTACAGAAGGTTGAGCAATGGTCCGCTGTCGTGGTGAAAGACGGTTTGCTGCTTGCGACGATAGAAGGCGATAGCGTGATGGGAGACGCTAATCTTAGAGTTACCAAAGTACAATTGGGAGCGAAGGGCGTCACTGTGGTCTGGCAAAAGACAAAGAGCCTTACCAATGAGCATGTGAGCGATCCGTTTTGGGTTACGCGTAAAGACGGGGTTTACCTTTACCTTCCGAAATGGCTTGATAGCGATGTGACGCTATCCCTTTATCAAATCACTAACAACGACGTTAAATCGATAGGTTCGATGGGAGTGTTTTCGGAAGGAACTACCTTTCAATCGCTCTTTACACTAAAGAATGGCGGCGTTGTGTCTCTTTCTTCCACTACAAAAAACAATGCGACCAAGCACCTTCTTTGTGAGGTCACACCCCCTTCAAAACTTTGAAAATACTGCCTACTGGAAGATTTTGCCCATATTGAAACGTGGTCGTTCCTCACGGTATTCTTAAGTCATAAGTCGAAAAATAGAGGGATGTGTTGGCTATTGTCTGGTTCGTAGGCAAGACCTCAGAATTGCCGTTAGGTTTCATGACGCAACTTCAAAGCGAATTTCCTGTTCGCGTGGTTGAGTCGTTCGATATGTTGGCTCACATACATCATCACTCTAAAGCAAAACCTGACGCCATCATAGGAATGGGAATCTCCGACTCGCGTGACGCTCTCAGGAAAAGCCAAATGGTGGATCTTTATTTCGCGGGAGCGAAAAAGATATTTCTGGCAGACGGTGTTGATCCTAAGGAGAACATCTCCGATTCGATTTGGATGATGGAGAGCAAAACGCCTGATCTGTGCCAACGTATCGGTGCTATCGTCGGAGGCGTCAAACGCAGAGATGGAAGTTTTGTTTTACAGTTTAAAAATATTATTCTTAACTTCGAAGAACTGACGCTACGGATATTGCCGGGTATAGAAACGATCGATATTCCCCTGAAAGAGGCTAGGCTTCTGAAGCTGTTTATGGCCCAGCCTAATGTCTGTTTGACGCGAGATCAGATACGCGATTCCGTCTGGGGAAATATCGCCATTTCGGGGCGAACGATTGATAGCTACATTTGTCGTATTAGAAAGTACCTTGCCGGTGGGGGAGTTGATATAGAATCGATCTATGGTGGGGGATACGTCCTGCGGTAGGTTGGAATTTCCGCTCCTTTCAATTTTCTGCGCTTCCGCGTTAGAATTTACCATATACCGCGATTTTTCACTTTTAATCGCGGAGCCGCGGAAGCAAGGAAGCAAGGAAAAATTGGGTCAGTGTTTCAAAAGCTTTTCTTGCCAGACTTTTCTCTTGTAAAACTTACCTCGGAACTGACGATGCATAGGATTTTCAACAAGAAAACCCTTCCCTCGTTCGTCATCAACCCAGTCAATCTTTGAGCCTTCGCAGAATTGAAGCGTGTCCTGATCAACGACGAGCTCGACGGCGTCTTGCGTGAAATGGGTGTCGTTCTCCTGTGCGCTGTCAAACGTGACGCCATAATAAAAACCGTCACAACCTTTACCCTCGATATAGAGGCGTAACGGAAGCGATCCATAAGCAGCATTCTCTGCCCTCAGTTTATGGGTGGCTTCGATAGCTGCGCGAGTGAGTTCTATGCCTTTGTGTGTTTCAGTCATGGTTTCCACCTAAAATCGAGATGTGCGTAAATTTCGTGAGCTGCTGCGAGCGCGTTTCGACGTCCGTCAGCAATGCTTTGCTTTTCTTCGGCAATCCTTTTGGCTAGCGGGTCCAATTGAGAAAGTTTTTGCTGGATTAGGTCATTCAAGACGCGATCGATCCACTCAATGTTCTGTTGCGATCTTTTGGCTTCAAACTTCCCATCCGCTCTTTGGTGTTCCAAGAATTGGCTAACCGCCGCATCAAAATCGTTAAAACCAGTGTCGCGGATGCTGCTTACCAAGACGATCGGTTGTTTCCAGGTGCTATGGCTGGGAGTTAGGCTGATCGCAAACATATGGTCCGTTTTCGCTTTCAAGGCTGCCTGCTCGTTCGAACCATCGTTCTTCGTGATCACCAAAATATCACTTGTTTCGAGAATACCCTTCTTAATGCCTTGGATATCGTCGCCTGCATTGGGGAGTTGAAGGAGAGCCATCACGTCAACCATGGACGACACAAGCGTCTCTGATTGGCCAACGCCCACAGTCTCGACGATAATCAAATCAAATCCGGCGGCTTCGCACAGTAGAATATTCTCTCGTGTTTTTTGCGCCACGCCGCCAAGACTTTCGCCAGCAGGGCTGGGGCGGATGAAAACGTTTTGGCTTACGGAGAGCGTTGGCATCCGCGTTTTGTCGCCGAGGATGCTGCCGCTGGTTTTTTGAGAGCTGGGATCGATGGCAAGAATTGCGATTTTCCTTCCGAGACTCAGTTGTCTCGTCCCAAAGCGTTCGATGAACGAACTTTTGCCTACGCCGGGGCTGCCGCTTATCCCAATTCTTATGGACTTTCCAGCTCGAGGCAAAAGCGTCTCGACCAGCGTTCGGGCTTCTTCTTGATCCGCGGCCTTTTTGCTTTCGACAAGAGTTATCGCCTTGGCAAGGGCTTGCTTGTCGCCGGCTATAATTCGTTCTGCAAGGGTCTTAGAGTTTTTCACGTTTTATCCGGGCGCTTCGAAGCGCCTGCACGGTCTGGGTGGCAGCTTTTGGAATCGGTGTCCCCGGTCCAAATATTGCCGCGACCCCGACCTTCGTAAGATCAGCGTATTCATTTGGAGGAATAATGCCGCCGAGAATGACGCAAATATCTCCGGCCTTATTTTTTTTCAGCAATTCAATCACTTCGGGCACGAGGCTCGAATGAGCTCCTGCTTGGGAGGAAATGCCAATAACATGCACATCGTTTTCGATAGCCTGCTTCACAACTTCCTCGGGTGTTTGGAACAGTGGACTTATGTCGACGTCAAATCCCAGGTCGGCAAATCCGGTCGCAATAATCTTAGCCCCCCTGTCGTGACCGTCCTGGCCAAGCTTTGCGATGAGAATTCTAGGCTGCCTACCCTCTTCCTTGGCGAATTCTTTAACATTCCTGATCGCCTCGTCGTAAGACTCGTCTTTTTTGTAATGTTCGGAATAAACGTTGCTTACCGTTTTTGTCATCGCCTGATGTTCTCCAAATACTTTGCGCAACACTTCAGAAACTTCTCCGACAGTTGCGCGAGCCCGCATCGCGTCGATAGACAGTGCAAGCAGGTTCGCATTTTTGCGAGCGCCGTCTTCAAGCGCAGCCAGCACCTGCTTGAGTTTGGTATTGTCTCGTGTTTCTTTCAGATGTTTTAATTTCTTAAGCTGCAAGGACTTGACTTGGGAATTGTCTATCTCCCGAAGCTCAACTTTGGCCTGCTCTTTATCCACGTACCGGTTGACGCCCACGACGATGTCCTCGCCGCTATCGATCCTGGCCTGTTTCTTCGCCGCAGATTCTTCTATTTTAAGTTTCGCCCATCCCGACTCAATTGCTGGGATCATCCCGCCCATCTTGTTGGCTTCGGCAAGAAGTTCTTTTGCTTTGTCGATGAGGTCCTTTGTCAGCTTTTCCATAAAATAGCTGCCGGCAAACGGGTCGACAACGTGCGTTAAGTCGGTTTCTTGTTGCAGAATAAGTTGAGTATTGCGCGCAAGTTTCGCCGAAAAATCTGACGGCAGGGCCAGTGCTTCGTCAAACGAGTTGGTATGCAGCGACTGCGTTCCACCTAAAGTCGCTGCCATGGCTTCTATAGTTGTCCGAATAATATTGTTATAGGGGTCTTGTTCGGTGAGAGTGTAGCCCGACGTTTGGCAGTGCGTGCGAAGCATGCTCGATTGCTCGCTTTTCGGCTTGAACGCGCTCATCATTTCATACCAGAGAGTTCGGGCTGCCCGCAGCTTGGCCACTTCCATATAGAAATTCATGCCGATCGCAAAGAAAAAGGACAATCGCGGTGCGAAACTGTCGACATCTAAGCCCCGTCCCACAGCGGTCCGCACATACTCGAGTCCGTCGGCTAGGGTAAAGGCGAGCTCGAGCGCGGAGTCGGCCCCGGCCTCTTGCATATGATAGCCGCTTATGCTGATAGAGTTGTACTGGGGCATATTCTTACTGGTGTATTCGATGATATCGCCAACGATCCTCATGGATGGTTTTGGTGGATAGATGAAAGTGTTTCGGACAAGGTATTCCTTGAGGATGTCGTTTTGAATCGTCCCCTTCAACTGCGCTTGTTGCACGCCGCTTTCTTCTGCAGCGACAATGTAAGCGGCCAGGATAGGAAGGACGGCGCCATTCATGGTCATCGAAACTGTCATCTTGTCCAGGGGAATACCGTCAAACAAGATCTTCATGTCTTCAACCGAATCTATGGCGACGCCGGCTTTGCCGACATCTCCTCGGACCCGGGGGTGATCCGAATCAAACCCACGGTGCGTCGCGAGATCAAAAGCCACGCTGAGCCCCATTTGGCCTGCCGCCAGATTTTGTTTGTAAAATCGATTTGAGTCTTCGGCGGTGGAAAATCCTGCATATTGTCGGATTGTCCATGGTTTTACAGTGTACATCGTGGCGCGCGGACCGCGCGTGAAGGGCGGTAGGCCAGGTAGCGAATCCAAGAAATCTATGCCCGCCAAGTCTTGGGAGGTGTAGAGCGCTTTCATCTCTATACCTTCGGGCGTATGGCGCACAGCGGTACTCGCTGACTTGCCGCCGAGATCCTTCTGGGCTTTGGCTTCCCAGTCTTTTTGATCATGTTGTCCGGTCTTGTATAAACTCATGCACCCGATTCCGAATCTTGTGTTTTTCCTTGGCTGGTATATACATACCAAAGCCAAGTTGCAGGTCAAAGCTATGTTTAAGCGATTTTTATTAGTAGTATTGATATTTGCCGGCAGGAGCGTTTATGCCCGCGAGCCTAAGGAAGTGCGGGAAGCCAACACCAAGGCGTTGTTTAACATGGTCCTGTCCGTCGAGACGGCGACTTCAGACGTTAGCAGGCTCCCCGTCGATAAGTCCGACTTCTATAAGAAGAGAGCCCTTCGAAAAATCGAGGAGTCAAAACACCTCCTGGCCGAGATCGACCATAAGATAGCGGGAAATAGAGCTAAGGAAATTCTTCAGAACCTGGAGGCAGCCGCCTCAAAACTTTCCTCTGGGACGCCTAGTGACAAGGTTGTCCAAGCATTGAGAAACATTAGTAAAATGATCGTTGAGGCTTATCAGGTTGAAACGGCCCCCGCCCTTGTCCCCGATCTCGAGCACGGCCGAAAGATTTACGTTTCAACCTGCGCAAGCTGTCATGGTGCTACCGGAGAAGGGCAAGGTCCGTTGGTGAGCGACCGGATGCAACCAAAGCCACCAAACTACCTCGACGCCCGGTTTATGGACAATGTCTCTCCCTTTCGGATTTTCCATGTCCTGAGTATAGGAATGGACACGGAGCTCATGCCGTCCTATGAACAGATGCTGAACGTCGAGGAGCGATGGGCTGTGGCTTTTTTCGTTTTTCAGATGCGCTATCCTAAGGGAAGACTAACCGAGAAGCAGTTGGCCGCTATCGCCGCTGATACGGGACTGGACCTCAAACAAATCGCTTGGTTAACAGACAACGAACTGAGGTCGCGATTAGCTTCCGCTCCGAAAGGAGCTTTTCCGCTCAAAAGTGACCCGGTTGGCCTTGTGCGGACGGACGTCGCTTTCTTCAAGGCTCTTGCGCGCAGCTCGAGGTAAAAGTTGTTGACCTTAATACCGCTTTTGGGGTAACTAAATCTGCTCCAGGTTTACGTCAGTTGGATAGAGAAAGAATATGAGAAACAAGATCATTACGGCATTCGAAACAAAAATGTTTCCGACAATTAAAGAACAACCCAAATTCAAGTCTGGCGACACGATTAAGGTTGAATATAAGATTGTTGAAGGCAAGAAAACCCGCCTTCAGGCTTTCGAGGGCGTAGTTATTCGCCTTAAGAAAGGTACTGTAGATTCGACTTTTACCGTTCGAAAAATCGGAGCGAACGGAATCGGTGTGGAAAGGGTTTTTCCAGTATATTCACCTCATATCAACAGCATTGAAATCCTTTCAAAAGGTAAAGTGCGTCGCGGCCGTCTTTTCTACCTGAGAGACCTTTCTGGTAAAGCGGCTCGAATTAAAGGCCAATACGTTGGTAATAAGAAAACTGATACGACCGATACGGCGGCCACTACCGAAGGATCAGCCGAGTAAGTCGAGATCAAAACAAAGATTGTCCCCGATATTCTTTAACCAGGAAAATCGGGGTTTTGTTTTTTGCGATTTTTTTTCCACAAAGAACCCATCGATTCTTAGAGTCTGTGTTTCAAGGTTGAATTTTTGGCAGAACGTAAGAAGTCCCTTTGCGATCCGTCGAATTTGTCGCGCGGAGATGATGAACTCGTTCGTGTAGAAAAATTGGCTCCGCGTCTTTACTTCGCAACCAATGACGACTTGACCTTTTTGCGCGATGACATCGACTTCGAAACCGATGCCTCGGTAGTTTCTCGCTAGAATGGTCCACCCAGCGTTCGTGAGGAAACGGCAGACGAATTCTTCACCATATCTTGCGCGCCATTGCATAGTTCTCGTATAGGCGCGAAACTCATTCGATGCAAAGGACAAGGCCCCTGACTTTTGACGCCTTCCATGTGGGACTTGGTTCCGTAACCGACATTGGATTCAAAGTCGTAGCCGGGAAATTGCTTGGACATCTTTTGCATGAATCCGTCTCGTTGAACTTTAGCGACAATCGACGCGGCGGCGATAGAAAAGCACTGCCCGTCTCCGCGTACCACGGGAATCTGCCAAGAGTCGAACCCGGGGATCGGATGCGTGCCGTCTATAAGAAGAATGTCAAACGGGGTTTTGCACGAACGCAAAGACCGTTTCATAGCCATGAAGGTAGCGGGTACAATTCCCATCGCGTCGATTTCTTGCGAAGTTGAGCTGCCTACCCCATACTCGCCAAGGTCTTTAAGAAGTTCAAATACTTGCGATCGTTGTTCGGGCGAAAGCTGTTTGGAATCACGGATCAGATTACGAATTTTGGGCGGTAATTTGCGCAGCCGTTCAAAGTTCATGACGAACCAAGCAGCAAAAACAGGGCCGGCCAGACACCCGCGCCCCACTTCGTCTACCCCAATAACGGAAAGGTTCTTTCCTAGGAGCAGTGTTTCGAGAAATCCCTTTTGCTCGGAAACAGTCTTTGCATTAGCCATTATTTAACAACTACGACAATGCGCTATCGAGCAGTTGTTTTAATTTTGCCTTCGGATGGGCGCCGACGATGGAATCAAGCACTTTTCCGTCTTTGAAGAGAACCATGAACGGGATGGAGCGAACGCCAAAGCTTGCGGGAGTGTGCGAGTTTTCGTCAACGTTCATTTTGGCGATTTTTACCTTGCCAGTGTATTCTTGAGCTAACGCATCCAGGGTAGGCGCTACGGCCAAGCAAGGTCCACACCAGGGAGCCCAAAAGTCGACGAGGACGGGAACGTTTGACTCAATCACCTGTTTTTGAAAGTCTGAATCTGAAATTTCGGTTGTGTACTGATTGCCCATTTAAAACTCTCCTTTAGGTACTTCGCTGGGACGAAAATGTAATTTCGCCCCAGCGACTATTTATTCGCTAGGTTTGACAAATTGTCAAAGTGTTTTAGCTCGACTGTTTGGTTGCGTCAAAAGGGATTATACATATTGTATTCTTTGATCTTTTTCAAAACCTTGGTGTTGATGCGCCGAAGTGATTTAGGTTTCGCGGTCCTGCCGTCAAAAAAAGGAGGCAAGAGGTCGGACAAAATTATGAGCAAGCGATTGGCGTCTTTGGAGTGGCGCAGCCAGTTGACAATAAGGTCGTGCTCGTCATACGGCAAGAAAAGGCCTTTGCCGCGACATTCCAGCACGTAGTGCGTAATAAGATCAAGATCGCCTAGTGCATCAAGATCCAAGATACTCATCGTCTTTAGCTCTCAAAATTTCGGAGTTTTTCTTCTAGCTTTTTTACGTCTGCTTGCAAAGTGTTATATTGCTTTTCGTAGCGTTGAAGTTCATGAAGATGGTCATGGATGCGCAATAGATTGGCGACGCGAATCGGTAGAGAATCCAAATGCTCAGAGGCGACGACGTCAAAATAAAAGTTGCTCTGGTAAACGGTTTTGAGCAACTCGAGCAAATTCTCGAAACTACAGCTCGAAACAAAAATCGCAGGCACCCAAATTCCGTTATTCTTAATTATCTTATTTTGGATCGAAGTTAGCCATCCTGCAAACTTGTCGTGAGGAACATGGTCCGAAGCGACAATGAGAATATCGCAAGGCGACAAAGACATTTCTTCTAATGTGGAAATTTCCTTCAAGAGAAGCTGTCTGCCGACCGATTTTAAGTGCTTTTCAAGGAGAGCTTTGTTAATTCCAAAAAATTTTTTTTCGCTATTCCAATAGCAAGCGCGGAGTTGATTTCTTACGACACTCTCAGTCATCCCGGTTTCTCGTTCCCTTTTAGTAACATTTATAGATATCATTGTAGGGTAAAAAAAAGGGGTTTGCACCATGGAGTTTGTTCTGGCAAAGGCGCCTACGCGGGTAGACTTGGTGGGGGGCACTTTGGACCTGACCTGCCTTCAACAAGTTTTGGACCATAAGGCGACGGTCAACGTTGGAATTAATCTCCCGGCGACGGTGAAAGCCAGTATTGCCAATAGTGGTTGGGATATCTCGAGCGTCGATCAAGGCTCGGGCTTTACCGGCGACTGGCAGGCTCTCATGAAGTCTCAAACGCTGCCGTTGGCAACATTGGTTTTAAAACATATTTGGAATCAAAAATTGCCGCCCCTCAAAATAGTCATGGAAGGAAAGTCGCCAAAGGGCGCGGGAATAGGCGGTTCTTCAGCTCTTGCGATTGCGTTGTTTCGCGCCTTGGAAGCCGTCAAGCGGGAGTTGGCAGGAGGTGATTTCTTGCCAGAATCGGAACTGGTACGCACTGTCCAAGACATTGAAACGAGACTTATTTGGTCGCCGACCGGTTGTCAGGATTACTGGGGAGCTGTACGCGGCCGAGTGAATATTCTCAACTATGAGCCGGGCTTGGTCCGGGTAACCACCGTCAATCCCGCTCAACTTGAGAACCTCGAAGCGCGCTTGATACTCTGCTACAGCGGAAAGAGCCGCGATTCCTCTCTAAACAATTGGGCAATTTTTCGAAGAGTATTCGACGGCGACAAACAGATTGTTCAATCCCTGAACAACATAGGAGAGCTCGCTGAGAAAGCCGCCGCTTCAGTTCTGAAGGGCGATTGGGATTCGCTCGTATCTTGCTCGAAAGAAGAGTGGCAGCTGCGCAAGCAACTGTGGCCCGACATTGCGACACCAGAAACAGAAAAGATAGATAGCTTATCGAAAAGCTTTGGTGCTACCTTTAGTCGCGTGTGCGGTGCCGGCGGCGGCGGAGTTGTTGCCGTCTTCTGCGATCCTGCGAAAAAGGACACCATTGCGAAGAGCCTTGCTGAACACAGCATACAAGTACTAAGCACCGGGATCGCCCGGTCCGGTTTGGAAATATCTTATGGAAAGTAGGTCGTATCCAAGCGATAGGGCGGCAGCGAAGAACAATGTGACGAATTACAATCGTCATATTCTCTTATGCGCGGGTCCAAAGTGTTGCGACAGCGAGAAGGGCGAGGGACTATGGAAGTTTCTGAAGTCCCGACTCAAGGAACTCTCGAACAGCAGTGTGCAATGTTCATTGGTATATAGGACCAAAGTTCACTGTTTGAGGATTTGTGCCGACGGCCCTATCGCCGTAGTCTATCCTGAAGGCACTTGGTACCGATTTCTCGACGAGCAAAAACTAGAAGCTATTATTCAGTCACATCTCATAGGCGGTCGGCCGGTTGAAGAGTTGCAGTTTGCAAAGAACGATAACTTTAAATAACGGATTGATCCGCGGTTCTATAGGTTCTATCTTTTTGGGTATTGCGATCGTTGCTTGCTCTTCAGATCCGAAGCGATTTGACGAGGAGTTGCCTCCCCCCCCGACGGAAGCGGGACCGGTTCGGTCGGCTCAATCCGATCTCGATAGGCTCCACGCCATAGTTGATTCTGAGAAGACATGGAAGGAACTGACTACTGACATCGCGCTTATTCTTAAGGCAGAAAAAACGGAAAAGGACGGAGACTCAAAAGCCGCTCAGAAGGCTTGGATAGAAGCTCTGAAGGTTGCGCCCGGTAAATTTGGGGTTTACGCCTTTGATAAATATATCGAGAGCGTCGTAGATTCTTCAGGTCCCAATCCAACGCTGGCAGCTGTCGTAACTAAGGTCAACGAAGAGACCAAGGTCGGGAAAATAAGCCGTCACATGAGTGACAACGGATTTGGTAGCGAACAAGCTATCAAGGAATTCATCCTTAAGAAGTTTCCGGCGCTCTCCACAGGGTCAGAAAAGCTTCTGCTCACAAACATTCCTGATGCCCCTTCCGAGCGGATTCCCTCCAAGGATCCTTTGCTCAAGGCAACGATCAAGTCGTATTGCTCCGCTCGAGATAAAATTAAGGTTTCCAATAAGAAAGAATCTTGGGAACGATGGATCTTGGATTTAGGGAGCGGACTCACTAAATACTTCGAAGCTGCCGTCGCGGACTGCCTCAATTCAGCACAAATGGCGGCAGAGTTTTATCAAGAGGCTGTTCGATCTCTGGACGATTCTTCGGCTTACAACGCTTTTGTCGTTCTTTCATATGAACGGATAACGTATCTCTATAGGATTACAGGTCGGCGAGCTGACGCGGCGGGTGCCTACAAGAAGCTTGTCGCGCTGTTTGACGCTAAGTCAATAAAGCCCGCAGATTTAGGCGATTCAAAGGCCGCTTTTGACCAACGAAAAATCAATCACGTGCTCTGGGCTTCCCGCTATCAAGCCCTTGTTGGCGATTATGTCGAAGGTCGGCGGTACGCCCTCAAGGCTATCGATCTGATAAAAGCTGATTTGGGTGGAAAACAAAGCCAGAAGGATCTCGAGGCTTTTTATGAATATCTTGCCGAAGCATATCATATTCTGGCGTTTCGAGTGGCCGTAGAGAAAAACGATTTTAAGGACGCCTATGCGTGGGCTGTCAAGGGTTCAGAAATACCTGTTCTCAAACCCGAGTGGCGGGAAAGGTTCTGGTGGTATCTTGGGTTCTATCCTTATATGGAAAACAATTTCGCACTGGCTATTCAAAACTGGGAGAAGGCGCTTCCTCAACTCGAAAAGGAAAGTTCGAGAAAGTCCCAAATGCTTTTCTGGCTCGCTCATACTTACAAACACCAGAAGAACGAAGACAAAAGCCAAGAATTCATTGAAATGCTCACGAAGGAGTTTCCACTTGAATATTATTCCTTAATCGCCGTCGAAGACGCCGATTTAGCCGCTGACGACAACCTGATCGCGCAGCAAGGAGCCTTTAGTTCTGACCAATCTTACGAACTGCAGGAACGTGATTTTGATTTAGATGCTTTGTATGACAACAAGACCGGAAGTAGATACCTTATCCGCTCCCAAATCTTGGTCGCTGCTCGCATACCGCATTTGGCTCAGCTCGCGATAGACGAACTAACGGCCTATATGAAAGGCGCTCATAGTATCCGCGACAAGGAAAACTTGGACCTATACGTCTATCTCAGCCGCCTCAATTACCATAACGGCAACTTCAGAAGCGGAATCCTAACGACATACGAGTTGAGCACGTTGTTCCGCGGCGATTTCTGGGAGGCTTATCCCGATCAGATGCGTGTGTATTTTCCCGAACCCTTTGAAAAAGTATATGATGCCAATGCTGTAAAAACTGGGGTTTCAAAAGAGATCCTGTACGGCATCACGCGGCAGGAGAGCGCATTTCAACACGATGCCGAGAGTCCTGCTGGAGCCGTCGGCCTTATGCAGCTTATACCTCCAACGGCAAAAAGATACATTTCCTCAGGCGGGTCGGCCACGGAGATCCGCAAGATGCTTAAAGATCCTTCCGTGAATATCGAAGTTGCAAGTCTCTATTTGAAGGATCTGCACACTCGTTACAACGACAACGAGTCTGCGATGTTCGGCGCCTACAACGCCGGTGAATATGTTGTGGATATCTGGCTCAAGAAACGAAATTACCAGGATAACCTGGTCTGGGTGGAACTCATTCCGTTCTCCGAAACCAAGGATTACGTTATGAAGGTTCGTCGCAACGCGCGCATTTATCGAATTCTCTCCCATGGCTGGGATAAGGCCAAGGTCGCCTCGATGGCTCCGGAGAGGGAATTGCGCGCCCGCTAGAAAAAGTATTTATTTTTCGAGGCCCATGTGTCATAAAATTAGGCATCAGGACAGGAGAAAGTGTTATGGACAAGCCACAAAAGTCAAATGAAGAGCTTGAGTCTGCGGGTTGGTTACAACTTGCTCTCATCATGTTTTTATTTCCTGTACTTTTCTTCTTATGCGTTTATTTTCCCATCTGGATTGGTGTGGCCTCTCCTGTGATTGAATACTAATCGCGGCTAGCCGCAAAGCGGTGCAGCCTCTGCTCTTGCCCCTTCCCGGAGCCATCCCTGTCTAGGAGAAGTGCAGTGTTCCCTCTGGGAAAACGACGCGATCGGCTAATACGTTATTGATATTTTTAATATCTTTTTTTATACAGTACCTGTTTAAAAAAAGTTTATGAGGCTTAGGCACTTTGAAGGCACCATCCTACGCATCATCCGCAACCAAACCTGATTCTTGGGCGGAAAGTCTTAGATCTTACGGGATTATGATGAAGCCCTCGATTGGGATGTTCGTCGTCATCACTGTAATCCCCTCGCTTATCATGGCCGAACACACTTTGCCGGCGCCCTTGCTTGCCATGGCGACTTTACTCGGCACATTCTTGGCAACGTCCTCTGCCGGCATGTTTAACCACCTTATCGATATTCGTTACGACTCGATCATGGAAAGGACCAAAGGCCGTCCGCTCCCGTTGGGCGCGGTTAGTCCGCAGTCTGCCGTAATCATTGCTTCAATCCTTGGTATATCTTCTTTTGTTCTTCTCTTTTCGCTTTCATCGCCCCTGGCAGCTTGGATCGCCGTAGGCGCGAATGCTTTTTACGTCCTTGCTTACACGATGTACCTCAAACCTCGGACTGTGCAGAATATTGTTATCGGTGGGGCCGCCGGATCCGTGGGACCTTTGATCGGTTGGGCAGCGGTGACGCAAAACATCGGTTGGCCGGCATGGGTTCTGTTTCTTGTAATCTTCTTATGGACGCCGCCGCATTTCTGGGCTTTGGCGATCAAATACAAGGACGATTATAAATCGGCCGGCATTCCTATGCTGCCTTCCGTCAAGGGCGTGAGAGTGACAAAGAACAACATTTTCGCGTATACAATTCTTCTTATCCCTGCCGTTGCCAGTCTCTGGTATTTCGGCGCTGCAGGATACTTCTACCTGGCTGTGAGCGGCTTGTTGACACTAAGATTTTGTCAGCTGGCCTACCGTCTCCTTCGCAGTAAGGACGAAAGCATGGCCATGGGCGTCTTCTACTTCTCCTTATTGTTTATCCTAGGCGTTTTTGTATCTCTCACCATCGACCGTGTGATGAGTATTTATTGAGTCGCGCTCACAGCCGCAAGATAGCCGTTAGCGCTGAAACCATCTGTCGAAACGACTGGCTAAGGGAAATGCTTTCCAAGGAGCTGGCAGATTTTCAAATCACGTTTCGGGATCTTTCCAAACTCTGCACCGAAAGTCTCTTGGCTGAACTCCTCAGCAGTTCCTCTGGTCTCGTCGTCGGGAAGGAAACCGTCTCTGCCGCCTTGTTGGGGCGTGTGCCTAACCTCAAAATGGTCGCCAAATACGGCGTCGGCCTTGATAATGTTGATGTGGAGGCCTGTCAACGAGCGGGCGTTACCCTGTCCTATTCCGCGGGGGTCAACGCGGATAGCGTTGCCGAACATACCCTTGGCCTAATGCTGTCATTGGTGCGGAATATCGGATTGACCTCGAAGCTGCTCGGCCAAGGAGACTGGCGCAAGGACGGTGGAAGGGACTTGGGGTCCCTCACGGTTGGGATCGTAGGCTTTGGCAATATCGGGTTACGGGTCGGCAGGTTGGTCCGTGCCTTTGGCTGCACAGTTCAAGGGACCGATATTCTCGACAAAGGTTCCGAACTCGCCTCGGTTGAAGGCGTCCAGGTGGATCTCGATACCCTCCTCAAAAGCTCGGACGTCTGCACGCTTCATGTTCCCCTGACCGCTGCCACGCGATGCCTTATCAACGGCGAGAAGCTGTCGCTCATGAAGTCCAACGCCTATTTGATTAATACAAGCCGCGGCGGGGTAATAGCTCAAGAGGACCTGAAAACTGCCCTAAAAAACAAAACCATCCGGGGGGCGGCACTCGATGTTTTCCAGGAGGAGCCCCTTCTGGACAAAGACCTATATTCTTTAGATAATTTTATAGGTACCCCACACATTGCCGCTGGTACCAGGGAAGCCCGGGAGGCCATGGCAAAGAGCGTCATCGAGGCCATTAAGAGATTTTACGGTTGATTTTCCCCAGGTCGGCATTATATTTCGAAGTATCAACGAGAATTTTCATGCTAGAGCAAATTCAAAAAGTGATTGAAAACGAGATTAATCCGCAGCTTGCCCTGCATGCGGGTAGGTGCCAGCTCGTCGGTTTTGACGACGGCATTCTCACCATCAAACTTTTCGGCGGCTGCTCCGGCTGCCCCTCCAGTCAAATCACGCTCTTTAACGGCATTGTTCCCATACTTAAGGAGAAATTCCCGGAAATCGAAGACATTATGTTGGGGTAGTTCGTGGCCAATCCAGATGTTGATAAATTTTTGAAAAAGTCGAAGCAATGGCAGGACGAGATTGAAAAGCTTCGAACTATCCTCCTCAAGACAAAACTAGAAGAAAACCTGAAATGGAACCTCCCCTGTTATAGCTACAATGGTGGCAATGTAACCATCATCCAACCGTTTAAGCGCTGCCTTGCGATGATGTTCTTCAAAGGCTCACTGCTCAAAGATCCAAAGGGCGTGTTGGTCGACAATGGCCCCAACTCCCAAGCTGGCCGAAGGTTCGAATTCGGATCTGTTCAAGACATCGTGAAACTCACGCCGACTATCAAAGCCTATATCAAGGAGGCAATGGCGATTGAGGACTCGGGTAAGAAAGTCGAGTTTAAGGCAAGGCCACAACCTGTACCCGATGAACTAAAGGAGATGTTTGCTAAGAAGCCTAAGTTTAAGAAGGCCTTCTATTCGCTAACGCCTGGGCGTCAGAGGGCGTATATCTTTCACTTTTCCAGCGCCAAGCAATCGGCGACCCGCCAGGCTCGAATTGAAAAATGCATGCCGCGCATACTCGAAGGCAAGGGGATGAATGACCGGTAACGGTTCCTTTGTATTCGGGTGACCAATTGTTAGACATTACTATTCTAGTGAAATAAAGAGGTTAGGCACGGATTCGGCTGGCATGGCGGTTGCTTTAACGGTCTTCGAAGGGTCACGGAGACCCGGGAAAAAATCTGTAGTTGTGGTGGTTGCTCATGCTTGTTGATTCTGCTGTTGTTGTTGATTTTCCTATCGATTCCGAAAACCTCGAGAACATTAAAATGCTTCGGAAGGTCCGGATGACCCTTCACAAAGCTCTTTTATCAGACCCGGAAACGGTGATGAATGAGCTTATCCGGCGGGATCTTATTGATCCCGCGGCTTCCAAAACGGAAATGCTCAAGGAAATTGCCGCCTATCTAAGCGACAAGCTCGCGCGTTTGGATAAAGACGGTAAAAATGCCGACATGGTAACGCTTCAAGAGCTTGAGCTATATGCAAGCTTTGTAGAAGCGGTGAACAGCCAAAAGGAATAATTTCCTGAGTGTTTGTCGTCTGAGCCCGGCGAAATTAGGCGCCGGGCATTTTTTTTGCTTAATTCAGTTATTGGGCACTGTGAGGATTTCGACACTGCCGTCGCTTCGAATTGCAATCGTGTGTTCGAATTGAGCGCTCAGGGACCCGTCGATAGTCGTTGCAGTCCAGCCATCCTTACGGACCTTAGTTTTCCAATGTCCTTCGTTGATCATGGGTTCTATTGTGAACACCATGCCTTCTTGCAACCTGAGGCCGCGTCCTATTTCGCCATAGTGGAAAATCTGAGGATCTTCGTGGAAGACTTTCCCGATGCCGTGACCTACGAAATCTCTAACAACGCTAAACCCGTGCTTTTCAGCATATTGCTGAATCGCATGGCCGATGTCTCCGATCCTGCCGCCAACCTTCACGGCTTCAATGCCTCGGTTCATGCTATCTTCGGTCACTTGAACAAGGCGTTTGGCTTTTTCGCTAACTTTGCCCACGAGAAACGTTTTGGATGTGTCGCCGTGGTAGCCGTCAACTATAGTGGTTACGTCGATATTGATTATATCGCCTTCCTTGAGCTTGGTCTTAGAATTCGGAATCCCGTGGCAGACGATATCATTGACTGACGTACAGACGGATTTAGGAAATCCCTTGTAGTTGAGCGGAGCGGGAATCGCTCCGTGTTCCACTATATATTTGTGGCAAATATCGTTGAGCTCGAGCGTTGTGATTCCTGGCTGCACGTGAGGCTCGATCATCACAAGCGTTTGAGCGGCAAGACGGCCGCTTGCGCGCATTGCGTTGATTTCACTGTCGCTTTTAAGAATGATCAAAGCGTGTTCCTTATCATGCTATAGAGCCAATCAGGGTCGCGAATAAAGATCTTGGGGATCGATTTCGAACCCTTGTTAAGTACCAAACATCCGTGGTGTTGTACAATAAGCGAGAAAGGTTCCTCACTGTACAGTATCTCATGGATTCGCTGTAACTTGCCAAAATCGGGTGTTTCGACGGTTAGTGATTTAGCATATTGCTCCAAATTTTCATCTAAATTCTTGTTCTTGAGCGGCCAGAAAACCGGATTTTCAGGGGCATTGCTGTGCAAATAGGGAAGGAAGTTTTCGTCGGGCCATGGAAGGCGCATGGATGTAAGCACTCCATCCATCTGTTTTATGACCGATTTATCATTACTGAACGTGAGGTCGATGCCGATGCTGGTAAAGCTGTCAAAGAGCACCTTTTCCAAAACTCCGTTGGAAGTGCCTTCCGAGTATAGTGTCAGCTTTATGGGCTTTCCCTGATATGCCCTGAGCTCATGCGCCTCAGCTCTCTTCATTCCCAGGTCATCGAGAATCCGGGAACTCATGGCGATGTCGTGAGGTCGCACTTTAAGTTCTTTCTTGTAGCCCGGGTGTCCTCTCA
Source organism: Oligoflexales bacterium (assembly GCA_050251195.1). Lineage (GTDB taxonomy): Bacteria > Bdellovibrionota_B > Oligoflexia > Oligoflexales > Oligoflexaceae > JBFWNG01. The sequence goes on along the minus strand of JBFWNG010000007.1, from coordinate 144,544 downwards.
AGATAGGGCCAGAAATAAGATCGCCAAATCCAGCGGTTCCATATCTCAAAATTGCGCCACGCGGCATTAAGTGGGTCATGGCTTGGCGAAATTTAGGCGACATGACCGGCTTGTTGGGATTCCAAGTAACCATCGTCGCAATAGGAAGGTCGATCGGTCGGTCGCATTCCATTTTTTCGTTGGGCAGTCTCGTCCATGGGGTATTGGAAAGGTTCTGCGCGTACTGAATTTCCAGGAGATCGTCGTTGGTCTTCTTTTGAACCGCTTCCGCGTTTTGCGAAAGGAAGATGCGATCAACTCTGTTTTGACGATTTTTTGCCAAGCGCATTTCCGTCAATTTGCCGTCGTCGAGTGAGAGCGAGTAGTCTCCGGCGCACTCAAATCCCTTCTCGGTTTTGCGATGAAGCGAAATTCCGTTCATGACGAAAGGACCAAACTCGGGGGCTTTCTGCCAGCTGACGGTAACCCGATTGTCAGAGGTGGTGATTTCGTGCTTGGGAATGTCCCAGAGGCCAACGCTTACGGATTTGATGTGCGTTTCCAAAGTGGCGTCGAGGAAATTCTTGATATCTTTGGCGGTTACTTTGGTGCCTGACCACCACTGCAAATCGGCAGTGGGTTCGAAGGTCCACTCGGCATTATTTTTTTCTGCCTTGAGATTTTTTATAAGGAACGGTTCGTTCTTTTTGCTCATCAAGTTGAGCCGTGTGAGCGGAGGACATGCCAAACGACCGGTTACAGGCGAACTTGCAAGTCCCTCAGGCAAAGTTGCCGGATTGGAAGATTCCAACCAACCTGCAATGGTCAAGGTTTTTCCGAAGACCGGCGCAAAGCTCGTTCCTATCGTGAAAACTATTAATGTACTTTGCAAAAAAAATTGCATATGTTTTCGCATGGAAAATAACGTTAGTGATTGAAATCTCAAGTGTCTTCTCATGTCAAAAGCTTAGATGTTAGCATTATAGGGTCCGGGATAACAGGACTTTCTACGGCCTATCACTTATCGCTCTTGGGCGTGAAAAATATTAAGATTTTCACAAGTGATTTGACCCAATCGGCAACTCTTGGTTCTGCGGGAATTTTGACGGGCGGGACGTGGGACAACTACACGCGGCTTACGCACGCCTTTGGAGACGATCTCGCAAAGGAACTCTGGTCCTTTGGGGATCGCGCTTACGACTCGACTGTCAGTTTTTGCGTTCAAGAAAATATTGAACATTCCTCCAAAGGAAGACTCCGCCTTTTAGTAAAACAAGATGAATGGGACGAAGCCAAAAAAGCTGTGCAGCAATTACAGGTTGCTGGCTTCGGAAGTCGCATCGTGGAGCGATCGGCATGGGGTAATGCCTTGTCGTCGCGCGTGCTTGCTGTTCAAGACGATGGTCCTCGGGGCGCATTCGCTGACGTAGGAAAGCTCATTGACGCGTTGCTACAAAAGTTCAGGAGCAAAATTGTTGTCGAACCTGTTGAGCAATTGATTCCGTCGTCTCAAGGTATGGAGATTAAGACAAACAGGACGTTGACGCGTAGCGAAATGGTTGTCGTCGCAACCCATCTCGACATCGGTCGTTTGGTTCCTGAGCTCGCCCCCGCTCTTATTTCCGTCGCTGATCAATGGTCAAGCTGGAGCTGGAGCGACAGGGCGCCAAGATGTCTCGAGCCCGGCGTCGTGTTTAGCGCCCACCACGGTTATGAGTGGGGAGTTGTGCCCCGTCACGGCAAGTTACACATGGGCGGAGGCCGGTTTCTCCGACCGCTCGCGGGTATAGAGGCCACGGTCGCCACAGTGGAGCCGAAGATTGAGGCATTCACCCAGAATCAAGCGAAAGCAACCTTTGACGGTTTAAACGACCTTAAGAAGGTTGCAAGTTCGGCCGGTCTCGATTGCCGTCCGTGCGACGAACTGCCTATTATCGGACCGATGTTTGGCGAAAGCCGCATCCTTGTGGGCACCGGATACATGGGTTTGGGTTTGAGTTGGGGATTTCTTGCAGGAAAATGCCTAGCCAATATCGTTGCCAACGGGAAATGCAATATGTTACCAAACCGTCTGACACCAGCGAGGTTGCGATCCCTTGAGCAATGAAGATAACACCAAGAATGGCAAAGATGTGAAAGCTGCTCGAATTGTGCGGTGCCCCCGCTGTCGAAAGTCAGTCGCGTACGTCGAGTCCAATCCATGGCGCCCCTTTTGCTCGGAAAGATGCAAGATCATCGATGTAGCGGCTTGGGCCGAGGAAAAATATGTGATGCATGAGCCGTTGATAAAGGAAGAGGAAGATTGAAGTTATTGTTAGTCATTACGTCTGGTCACCCTGAACCGGCAATCGTCACCTTCTCATTACTGCAAAGTGTAAAGCCTCGGAACTCCCCCGCTCAGCAAAGAGACAAGGGGACCTCTAATCTCAGCCGCCGTTAAGTTCTTGATGCCTTCTTCCAGAAAGAAGAAATCCATAGTTCCTTTCTTGTTGTATACCTCAACAAGACCGTCGGAAAACAGGTAGGAATCGCCTTCTCCGTTTTGCGACAGCGATAGCAAACGCTTTGAATTCTTGACGGGAATTTGTTGGAGGAGATCTCCCGTTTTCGATGAGAAAAGGATCACCTCATTCTCCGTCGCCAAGTAAAGTTTTCCGGCATTCCTCTTTACCAATACGGGCTTTGCTTCTGCTTTGTAAAGAAGGCGGCTGTCGGTATTTGTTGCGAAGTTTTTCTCGAAAAGCAGCATGTCTTTCACATACCAGCTTTTCTTCTCGGCGAGGTCATAAACGACCAGATCTTTGGCGCCAAAGGGAACCCCTTTGAACATCGACTGGATGCTGCCGTCCTCCGTCGAGAATATAAACGACCCCGCGGTGTGAAACCAAGCTAGTCGCTTTTCGTCCGCTTCGACGGCGATGGTCTGTCCTTGTGAGGCGTTCGCTGGGTGCACAATTGTGTTTGCTTGGCGGCCTTTTGGGTCAACGATGACGACGTGGCAGTCGTTATAGACAATAATGGCTTGTTCGGTGACTTGGATTCGTTCGGAGCCGGAGTTACATTCTGAAAAATGTTTGCGGAAAGCAATTTTGGAAAGCTTCCGATCAGCGACGTTCCATTGCCAAAGGTAAGTTTTGCCCAAAAGCCACACATAGTTCGTTGTCGGATCGAGGGCAAGGTCTCGAATGGGAGAGTCGCCCGCAAGCGTTTGTGCACTATGTGCAGGTAGCGTTACGGCGTGGAGATTCTTCTTCTCAGCCAGCGCGGTGAGCGATGATGTCAGAATGACGCAGAGTGTCAATAATCTAAGAAAGAATTTCATGGAGCTCTCGAAAAATCTATATTCTAATTTACGCTAGAATCGTGCTGAGCACAACTTCGTCGGAAACGCCGGATGACTTTAGGCTCAGATCGGCCCTAAAGCATCGCTGCAGTCGCTCCATGAAATACTCTGGTTTGTTGCCTCTGGCGTACGCAATAAACTTTCGCGCGATAGTAGGCGGCATGCGCAATTTTGGCAGAATGGCGTCGTCACTGAGTCGAGATTCGAGATAGGCGTGAACCTTAAGAGCCTTTCTAAAGTGTAATGAAAGAATTCCTAAGACTGCGAGCGAAGACTCTCCGCGCCGCAGAAGATCGTAGACCAGCGCCAAGGCATGACTCGGCTTTTTGTCGGCAAGGTAACCGTCGATTTGAAAGGCGTTGTCCTCTCGGAAAAAGCCGAGGATAGGCGCGATGTCGTCTCTACTAAGGGGGGCCTGGTTCGACGGGAAGCAAATATTAAGTTTTATTATTTCGTTTTCAGTTTGATGTAGATTAGTTCCTTGCGCTTCTTTGAAAAGATTGAAGGCGTCCTTGGAAAGGGCGACCTTATGCTTCTTAAGCAAATCCATGATAACCGTGTCAATTTCGTAGAACGACGGGCTAAGACAGGGAACGACTGTGGCTTGAAGCCGGCGAAGCTGTGAATCGATCTTCGCGGGAATGCGATTTGATTCGAGTGTCATCACGATTTGATTCGACAGTTGCGCTGGTTGGCCAATCGCTTTGAGATATTGGTCGAAGCTTGATTTCTTTTCGATATTTTTTATCAGAATCACAGATTGCGAGGAAAAAAGATCGACAAGCCTACAGTAATTTAGAAAACCGTCGAGAGTGCAGTCAGCGGCATAGACCTTCGTAACGGGATCCGAATTTTTCGAAAGCACGGACTCAAGACCTTGAGACATGAGAAATGCGCAGTCACCGAATAAAACAATCAAATTTGGTCGTTGCTTTAGCTTGGCATACTCACGCAGAGCCGTCTTAAATTCAGAGTAGTTTTGGGCAGACTTTGCCATTTATGCCTTATCTAAACGCCGTTTTTGTTATATTCTTTAGGCCTTAAGGAGTACAAAAATGCATCGCAACAGTCTTAGCAGATTTTATCTCATATTGCTCTTAATTGTTACCGCCTGCGACGAGTCGTCAACATCTAAAGAAGATCCGCAAGAACCGGAAAGGCGCGGACAAACGGTTAACCCTGTTGAGTTTGGGCTTTTAGACATCGATCCTAGCATAAGTGCTGACGGCTCCAAGATTGTATTTCTATCAGGTCGCGACGACATTTTAAAGGCCTACAAGTTTGAGTCCGGTGGTACCGAACCTAGTCGCCTCACAGATGTCGATTTGGGTAGCGAAGGCAAGGCGGAGCTAAGTCCAGACGGCAAATGGGTGCTTCTCACAGTTACGAGCGAAGGGTCATCCCAGCTTTATGCGCAGAGTTTTACAGATGCTGCAGTTCGAACATTAGTAGATGAGGAAGAAGGTTCCTGGGATTTCGCTCCTTCTGTTTCGCCGGGTGCTAATCCCTTAATCGTCTTCAAGAAAAAATCTGAAGAAGAGGGGCGCATTTTCGATCTTGTTAGTTCTAAAATTACCGATGGTGGAACTTCGGTAACCGTTTCGGATAGCGTCGCAGTGCCAGGAACAACCGTCGGCGAAGATTTTGCACGGTTCAGAACCGTCAACTCAGGGTACGAACTCATAACGGTGCAGCACGACGTCGACACGAACGCGTTTGTATCGAGAGGTGTCTCCAGTGGGACAGTTTCAAGCACCTTCAGCGAGATTGCGACGGACCTTTCTGGAATTCGGCCGGCTCATTTTGACGTTGGCGGCACCCAGTTGTTTACCGCCGTCCATCTCAACGATAGAAAAGAACTTGATGTGGTTTTGACCGAAGGCGACGAAGTCGAAATCAATACCCAAGAGCAAGTGAAGTCGTTTGACTTTTCCGGCGGCGGCAACAACGAACTCGATCTGCCGGTTATCGGCGTCCAAGATATCAGCGTGGCGCGCGATACGGACAATGCGCTTGTCCTTGGTCAGGAATACTTTAGCTGCCCCAATTACGTCGGCTGGGGTTCGGTAATAAGCCTTTGGGATCCTGCGAATTCTGGCTTTGTGAAACTTCTTCTCGTAAAAACAGACGTAGGGTGGAATCTTCAGTCCGATCCCTGCAGCGGCTTTGAGGAAGGAGCGGAAAAACAACCGGTGAACACCCAGATATCTAAGATTCGCTTGGCGAACACTGCGGGGTCTGGTTTCAACGTCGTCTTGCAGACCTGGTACAAAGGAGATCCCGAAATACTTCATCTCAGGTTTGGTTGGGACGGCTCGAAGTTGACCAATCGGGCGGTGACGGACGTGTCCCAGAATTAGGGACACGCGACTGGACCCGAACTAATCCTTTAAACACGCGGCGCCCTACTGCGAAAGAATTCGAATAGCGGTTGCAATATCCGTTTGGATTTGCGCTTGCAGCTGCGCAAGGCCCTCAAATTTTTTCTCGTCCCTGATGCGTTTAAGTAGAAAAAAGGACGCCTTTTTGTCGTAAAGCTCATCGGAACCGATGTTTTGATGCAAGATGTGACCTTCGATTACCTTTTGAGGTTCGTTGAGCTCGAGCGTTGGTCGATAGCCGATATTGATGACGGCTTTTTTGGCGTTAATGGGAAGCTTGAGTGGATTAGGATAGCGGGGTTCAGACGGGGACTCATACCAGATGTAGCCCGCGTAAACTCCTTCCTTAGGAATGAGTTGTACGACATTTTTCAAGTTGGCGGTGGGAATGCCTATGCGTCGCCCGAGTTTGTCGCCGTGTCCTATGACGCCTTCAATAGAATATGGCCGACCGAGCATCTGGGCGGCAGATTCGGCGTCGCCTGAGCTTGATAGAATTGTGCGGATTCGATGGCTCGATATGGGAAGGTTATCCCATAGGACCGCCGATTCTATAGAAAGATAGACGTCGTCTCTTTTTGCCATTTCGCTCAAAAAGGCCCCGTCGCCCATGCGGCCTTTTCCAAAGGCGAAGTTCTCGCCCACCACGAGCGCATGGATGTCGAGATTGGCCCGGAGGAGCCTTTCGTAAAAATCACCGTGAGAAATGTTACGGAAGTCCGCATCGAACTTCTGCATGACCAATGCGTCGATATCAAGGTGCTCAAAGGCTCGCTGCTTCTGGTCGTTGGTGAAAAGTAAGCTATTGGTTTGACTGATCTTTTCGAAGATTATTTTGGGGTTAGGGTCAAAAGTCATGACGATTTTGGGCAAGTTCAGATTCGAGCCGTAAGTCTGAACCTTCTTGATCAGGTTTTGATGGCCAAGATGACAGCCATCAAAATTTCCTATGGTTATAGCCCCTTGCCGCAATTCAGGGGTTACTTGCGTCGTAGGAAAAACTTTCATCCCAAATCCGTTACTGTCAGTTGTATCGCGCTATAATATTTCATATATAGTAAGGTGCACGGGCTTTTCTTACCACCCCACCATGGCTTCTGCAATATGAGCCTGTGCGAAATAGGAGAATGAAAAATTGGGAGATAACCTCACGATAACGGCGCTAACTCAGTCTGCGGAGAACGTGCTTCCGCGCATGACGTTTATTTTAGCCGTGTTCGTTCTGTTCGCCCTAGCAGCGGTGGCGTTCTTCGTTTGGCTTACAAAACCAAGGATAAGAGATGATGCGCCAACGAAGAAGCCTGATGCCATAAAAAGATTGAACGACCTTTTCCTCAGAGTCACTTTTTCTCCGCATAAGAATTTACAACAAGCGCACGACGGATACCTTCGATCTCTGACTCTGAGTCGCGCCACGCTTGTTGCCAATGCAAACGGGTTCAAGAAAGGCGAGACACTTGATCTCGTACTCGATTCGGGCGAAGAATCGCACATCCCATGTCGCATTGTTGGGGCTCGACCGCTAGGTGATAGCTACGTCATCGACGTTCGTTTCATTAATCCCGATCGCGCGACAACAAACGTTGTTCGAAACTATATGCGCAAGACGCTCGAGCCTGTTTCTCACAAGAATTACGCGGATGGGCTTGAATCACAGCTACACTAAGTTTCTGGGAATCCTTGGCAGGGGCATTGGCTACAGCCTTTCCCCTTTCATTCACAATAAATCTATTGAAATGCTTGGTCGCGGCGAGGTCTACCTCATCTTTGACGCAGAATCTGAGGATTGGTCCCGGGTATTGTCTTCACTTTGGGACTTGGGATGTGTCGGATTTAACGTTACGACCCCGTACAAACAATTGATGGCGACACTTACCCATGCCCCGATACCCGCCGTGAATACCGTCTATCGCGGCAAAGATTCTTGGAAGTCGTGTAGCACAGACGGAATGGGTTTCGAACGGGCACTTCGTCGCGCCGGTTATGATTTAGGTTCATTTACTAACATCGTGATCCTTGGCGGAGGGGGCGCGAGCCTTTCGCTCGTGCACCATCTAAGCTCAACATTGACACAGCCGTTAAAGGTCTCGGTGCTTCGTCGCGGCACGGGAAACGACCAGGCGTTTTTGCAGCTCAACGGCAACCCTCACGCGGTTGAGTTACACCCATTTGCCCCTGCCGTTTTGGAACGCTGTCTTGCTTCCGCTGGTAACACATTGTTGGTCCAGGCAACGAATGCTTCCCCGAAAGACCAAAACTTCTCGGAATTCGCCGGCGCAATGACAAAATTGAACGGTTATTTTTTCGATCTTGTTTACGCGAATCCAACCTCGCTTCTAGCGGAAGCTAAGAAGCGTGGAATTCCAAATCAAGACGGGCTAACCATGTTGGTGGAGCAGGCCTTGGCTTCGCAAAAGATGTGGTGGGGTGAATCGGCTGAGTTTGAAACGATCTTTGGTTTAGTTAAAGCTTACGCGGGCTTGAAGTAGAGGTATTCGCCGATGTTGCCGCAGGGGTCGCGAAAATAAACGCTGCGACCGTCGCTCCGATCATAGGGTCCTTTGATGATTTCAATGCCGTTGTCGCGGAGAACCTGAGCGAGGGCGTCTACTTCTTCGGGTTTGCTGGCGTAGAATCCGTAGTGATCGAGCGATTGCCATCCCGAACGATCCTTGGGCATACGGTCGATTTTCACATGTTCGGGATTGCTCACGGCCCATTCGGGCGTTTTGATAGCGATAACGTCCTGACCCGCAAGAAGAAAGACCATGCCTCCGCGGTCTTCAATTTTTTTCAATCCCAGCACGCGAACGAAAAAATCTTTGGCGATATCAATGTCCTGTACGACAAGGCCAAGATGGTTTAAACCAGAAATACGGAAAGTCAAAGCAAACCTCAAGTTAGGTTTCGTGCCTTGTGACTTATATAGCTACTCAGAACCCATGTCATCTTTTTTTGGAAGGTCGCCGGCTTGGATCTACGGCAAAAAATATCCAATCTTATCGAGAAAGAGGGGCTCGAGTTCCTCGGGATCGTGCCTGCAAAGTCGGATGAAAGGGCGGTGGAGGCATTCCTAAAATGGATTGCGGAAAAAAAGCACGCGGACATGTCTTACCTCGAGCGATATCAGGACGCGCGACGCGACCCCACACGCTTGTTGCCCGGCGCTTCATCGGTGATCGTCTTTGCCTGGAATTACTACCAAGGCGACCGGTGGGCGGACGTTAAGAGATTAGGAACCCCGGTAGTGGCGCAGTACGCCAGGTTGGCAGATTACCACAAACTGATGGCGCGGAAGGCGGACGCAATTACCGCTCGCTTGGAGCAGGAATTAGAATGCGGACCAGAAGTCAAATTTCGTACAGCTATTGATACTTTACCTTTGCTCGAACGGAACTTCGCTGCGCGAACTTCTATGGGTTTTATCGGCAAAAATTCGATGTATATTCACCCTCAAAAGGGAAGTTTTCTTTTGCTCGGGTCGTTGCTCACGACACTCGATCTTCCCGCCGACGACGCTGCCGAGGTCGACGCCAAAGCCCGAAGTCGGCAAGGCGGCTGCGGCACTTGTCAAAGATGCCAGGTATATTGTCCCACCGGCGCTCTGTCCGAGGATTTTAAAGTCGATGCATCTCGATGCCTTGCGTATTGGACCATTGAGAACAGAGGCGTCATTCCGGAAGAGTACTGGCCATGGTTGCGCCATTACTATTTTGGTTGCGACATCTGCCAGCTCGTTTGTCCGTACAACAAGAACATAAAGTCGGGGGCGGTTAGCCCTCGAACTTTTGTTTCCTTGTACGAAGTGGCGACAATGGATCAAAAAACCTATGAGACTGTTTTTGGAGGCACGTCGATGACCAGAGCAAAGCGGTTTGGACTGCGTCGAAATGCCCTAATAGCGATGACCGTCACCCGCGATCCCAAACTAGAAGACGCCATTGATAAAGTGCAAAGCGACAGTCACCCGGTGCTCGCTGAAACAATCCTGCAAATAAAGAATTGGCGCAGCGCTCGATCCCTATAGTAGTTGATATTGAATGTTGCTATAATTCCCGCAAATACTTCTCTTGAGGGAGAGAAACAAAATGTACATCGCGCTGTCGGTGCTCGGTTTAGTAGGTCTTACCTCTTTGGCTGAGGGAAACGTTTTACCCGGTCTGAAGAAATGCACCAAGGCAGGTGAAGTGGGTTGTGTTTCTACCGCAGATTTTCCTGTGATCGACGAGCATCAAGACAAAGCGGTCAAGAACGCGGAATCGAACACGGCTCGTCAGAACGTTTCAGCGCCGACTCCTGTTAAAACGCAACTATGCGACGAACAAAAACACATTTGCCTGTACAAGAACGAAAGCATCGGCCAAGTGTGGACTTCTGATTTGAATTTGACCTCCGAATTTAGTTGGTTCGACGCTGTTGGCATCTGCGCTGATCTCGAAGTCGGTACCCACGCCGACTGGCGCCTGCCGACGCATGAGGAAATCACGGCTGTAGGCGTTCGCAATTTGGAAATGTGGGATAGCACAAAGCCATCTTGGACCGTTGAATCTGATCCGGAGAATGCCGTCGCATTGTCTGTTGTTTCCGGTCAACTCACCCTCGCCGCCAAAAGTTTGCAGAGCATGGGTATTCACTGTGTTCGCACGGGCCCCTAACCTAATTGAAATGTTTTGCTTCGCTCAACATGACGATGGCGCCCAGTGGGAAGATTCGCCATCCAGAGCGAAATTTCGTCACCTCAAACTTGGCAAATAACTTGCACTCGGGACTGCAGACTCGTTTCACTTGAAATAGGGAGAACGATATGCAGAAGTCTTTGGCACTTATCTCACTCAGCGCCATCTTCTCCGGATGCGCTCAGCACAATTCGGGGTCCGACGGCAAAGAAGAGTGGAATGCCCGCAACAATCCTCAGGCGTTCAATGTTTCATCCTACAACTTCGACGCCCTACCTACGGAAGGAATGCTGCCCGATTCCGCCTTTCCTTGGAGCGACGACTATTGGCCGACATATGCGGGCGGAATATCCAAGAGGTGGCAAGTTGCGCCTAACAGCACAAACTATAAGGACTTCCAGTATCCCTTCTTGTCACAGAGCGAAGTAGTCAACGGCTCCGCCTCTGTTGCAATAAAACAGCTTTCCCCTGCGGAAAAATACGATCTACTTCTCGCACGATACGACTTTCCGCTAGCAAGAAACGAACGTGAGATACAAGAACGATCCGTAAACGCCATATCGCACCAAGTGCCTTTGTGGTTGGGAATCTGTCACGGGTGGGCGCCAGCGACGCTGATGGAGCCGGAGCCTGGACAGGTTGCGGAAATGGTAAATCCCGACGGGATCAAAATTCCATTCTACACTTCGGACATCAATGCTCTGATGTCAAAAGTATACGCCGAGTACATCGATACGACACCTCGAGGGACGAGCGTCTCGGTAGGGGAACGGTGCTACGACGAAATTCACGAGGTCCAACGCGACGAAAACGGTCGAGTTATCATGTCCAACTGTCGCGATACCAATCCAGGGTCCTTACATCTTGTATTGGCTTCGTGGCTCGGAGCCGATAATCCAGAGGACAGAAGAGGGTTTGTTGCTGATATCACCCGGGCGAGTGAAGTATGGAATCAAGCTATTGTCGGCTATAAGGTACTCGAAGCAAAGGTTAAGCCCTTTAGGCCTGACAATGATCCGTTCAGTGAAGTACGGGCACCGAGAACCGTAAATTTGGTCAGGGTTAAAACGGAGCTGAGCTATGTGCACGAAATGGCCCCGCACGGGATGCCGATGCTTGCGAAAAAAGAGCAGTATACGCGAAAACTGGTCCTTGATTACACGCTCGAGCTTAATGCGCGGGGCGATATTATTGGCGGAGAATGGAATGGTCAAAACGTTCCCGATTTTCTCTGGAGAATGTTGTCCAGGCCAGTTCCGGGCCCCTACTTGGACTATGAAACCGTATCGGGCATTCTTGCGGAGAGTTTGAATTAAGGGTTCTAAGGTCCGATAATCCTGCTCTAAATATGAAACATTACGGTTAGGAATGCAAATCGCCGATAAGGATCTATCGGCGATTTTTTATTAAAAAATTTTATACTGTAAGTTCGTTTATCACGCGGCTGCGGGAGATTTTTACCCGCAAAAAGACGCGCAACGGCGACTTTTACCAAAATCGTCTCAATCAAAGGGGTTTTTGTGAGCGTAAAAGAATTCACTGGGAACAGGAGGAAAATATGTCGATTTCAAGATTTCACGGGACATTATTCATTGCTTTGTTAGCTTTCACTGGCTGCTCTGTAGAGGACAAAGAGCAGAATATGTCGGAAGAAGGAATGGGAGACGCTCTTGCTCATGATGATAATGCCGAAGGTATTGACCTTGCGCATTGCAAGAAACATGGGCACGGAAAGCAAAAGAAGCCAAAAAAGCCAAAAAAGCCTAAGCATCCGAAAAATCCGGAAGCAGGTGAGAGCGCAGAATGCACAGCTCTAAAGCAAAATCTTGCCAACCAGGGTATTTTTATTCACAGCTCTGGTTTGAGAGTGAGATTTATCAACATGAGATTGTCATATAACGATGCGCAAGTAGCTTGCGCGAATTCGAGCGGTGTCCTTACCTTGAAACCCGCTACGATTGATCAACTTGAGTTGTTGACGGATTTGTTCGTGACGGATGAGAGCGAAGAATGCAAAACAGACGTTTGGGCTCAGAAATCGGTCAAAAAAGGTGTCCGCGTTTTGATGCCTGATGTCACGACTCTAAATGACGGAAAAGACGCCAAGGTTATTTGTGTAGTGCAAGAATAAATTTGTTGAGAACCTAAAAAGAAAAAAAGCGAGTGATTTGAATCACTCGCTTTTGTTTTTAGACGTCCTCGCCGTGGAGGATAAATAGCTGTTTAAAATCCTTGTGCGTCGAATCCCTCGGTCGAGTCTTCTGATCCTTCAAACGGAATTTCTAATGCGGCCGCAGGTTGAGCCTGTTCCCCACACCGGCTTTTTCCGGGGCTGCCCGAATTTCTTCTTGAGAGGTAGGATTGAACGGATTCTCCTCCGAGTCGAAGTTTTTCGTCATTAAGTTTTTGCACCAGTCTTTCGCAGTCCTCAATATGTTCGGGCGGCATACCGTATTTCTGCGTGTAGGCCCACTTCGGCGCCACTTCCGCAAAAGCCTTGCCTTTGTATTGATCTGATGAGGTTATGACTCTGTCTCCAGAGGTGCCTTCCCAACCCCGAGCATAATAGGAAAGGTGGCGTCGCGGAATATCAAGCATCTTTCCTGAAAAGCTTGCGTTTTCAAAACCTGAGATAGCCTTGATCTGTTCTACTGCTTCAGCAATTCCCGAATCATTGGCGGTACCTGCTCTATGTATGCTGACTACTGGAGCTGGCGATCTTGGGAAAATTCGGCGAAGCTCTGCGTCCGCTGAAGGTCCGTCTGTAATGATGAATTGCGGTGTGGAACTTTCGAAGATCTTTGTCAGAAGGGCTTCTCGATACGGCTTGGTGACGTTCAAAATTTCTTCCCAATCCGGTCGATTAGACGAATACGGTGCGGTTTTGATCACGAGATATTGATCGCCGACTCCTATGTCCGTCATGAGGCCATGAAGGTATTGACCTCGCGTTCCCGTGAGTGCCCGCGCCGTAATGAGATCGTCTTCGCCGTCAGGGTCGGCGAGAATAACGACTTTGGGATCGACGAATGTTCCTCGGTAATGGCCAAAATCGCCGTTAACTTCATGCTTGGATAGAAACGCCTCGTCTTGAGGCAAGGTTGTTTTCATTATGCGGGCGAATTCTTCGCCTGGACCTGGATCAAACGTGTACCGTCTGTTTTTTTCGCTTGGCACCAAGGTGCTGTCGGTACTGGTTGGGCGGGCGGACCACAATTCCGACTTGGGCGGGAACTTCGAAGGCAAAGCGGAGGTCATGGCTTTGATGGTGTTTTGCTCGAAGTTCGGCCGGTCGCGCGTCCCAAAAATGATAACGTTGGAACCAGAGCGCGAAGCGCTGGAAACGTTCACCATGCGGGACTTCGGCGCTCCGAAGTCGTAGTATTCCGTTCCCATGTCAGCTCGGGCATATCTATATTCTTGGCCCGCAGCGTATGAGTTGACGAATCCGGGATCAGCCTCGATTGTCCAGCCTTGTTCAACGTATCTTGGAAAATCCTTGAGACCGCGAGCCACGGCTTCAGAAGCTGCTTGTTTGTTCATCATGCTCAACGCGGTGGGATGGGGCAATTGAGTGACCAAAATGTCGTGGTCGATTGTTAAGTCTGAAGCGATGCGTAATCCTTTCAGAGAAATGGTATTTTCGCCGTTGATGGACATCTTATGATTGACGTCGTAACCGCCAAGCTGCGCTGGATGCAGGACGCCGCTCCTGCCCAAACCAGCCTCAGGCAATACCATTTTGCTCATCCACTCGTCGGGCGACTGATTAAATGCCGCGCGAAAACTACTTTGCAGATCTTTAAGCGCTTCGGGATCTCTATAATTCGGCGTGCTGCCGTTGAAGCGTGCGAAGAGATCGTAGCCGTCTTTCATGAGCGGCACCACGGTTTGCTTGTTGCCTCCAGAGCCTTCATACTTGAATTCTGGGATGCGAATTTTTGCAAGGTCCTGTTCACTGTATCGGGACCCAACAACGCCGCCTTTACTTGAAACATATGCACCCAAAGAGTCTCGAGCAGATCCGCCGAAAAGAACGATCATCTTCAGAGAATCCCTATTGTTGCGTATAATCCAGCTGATGAGATCGTTTCTCCATTTGACGATAGGACTTTCGAGGTCTTGTGAAATCAACCACACTTGGTTGCCGGTAAAAGATCCGAAATTGAGTTGTGGTCTTCCGGACGCCATTGAAATAATCGGCGTATCAAAAGCTCCGTATTGCCATCTGATCGTGAATGCAAAAGTGTTGATGAAAGCCGCACTGGAACTGACGCCGAAATACTTCGCAAGATCTTGAGCCCTCCCACCGAAGCCTGCCGTAGCGGGTCGTCCTGCAGCTTCGGCGATGTGAGTGCCGTCTTGTCCAATGAAAAGAATTTTCACGCTGTTGGGTTGTTGCATCATGCGCCACGGGATGGGACCGAACGCTGGGCGGAACATTTGATCACCGTAAATGGCCATTGAAAGTCCAGGGAAATAAGGAATTCGCGAATTGAGATCGATAAGTTCGCGGCCCATACTTGATTGCGGATCAGGACCTGCGTCGTAAGACCATATAGGAAACGAACCGTTGCCTTGGATGTCTGCTTTTATCGAACCAGTCTGAGTTCGCGGCTTGCAAGCCTGTCCAAGAACGACGATGAAAATGAGTGCCGACCGCAATAGCTTGGTCATAGGATCCTCGGATTAAAGGTTAAGGCTGTCCTTCTATTATCAGGCGTACAATGGTTTAGGTAAATAGCTCGACGGTGAGATTCTTGTTTGACGCTGAAGCGTTGGACGGATATTTCGACCTAACTGGCGAAACTGGCTGAAGAATATCAAGATTTTCGTCTATCCTTAAAATTCAAGATCTCCGATACTCCCGTCGTTTGACATCGATGATCCAATTGCACTAGACTTGGCAGACCCTTACACCGAGGAGAATCATTGGAAGTAGCGCTAAGCCCTAGTGGGAGAATACGTTGGAATGACAGCGTCGCGACAACTGCCGATGCCCCCGAGTTGAAGCACGCCTTCAGCGTGAGCAATGCGGAAGGTCTCCTCAACCTTGCCAATCGTCCCGAACTGCGCAACCAGACCAAGGTTATTGCCTTTTGGTACGAGTTTGTTTGCACATTTATGCAGAGGTTATCCGCATACGCTGACACCGATCCGTTATCCATACCCTCCTTGACGGATGAGGAGCTCATACGGTGGATCAACAGTTTCCCCCCGTCCCTTGGTGCGGAACATATGACCAGCGAGCGCTTACTTGCACTGTGGGACGAGCTTTCGCTGGAGGTTGCGCTAAAGGTGTCCTATTCCGGCCTTTCCGTGCGAAGTTATGTTAGGGATCGATTTCCGAAGTGGGCAGATGTCGGGCGGATACATTTCCATATTGCTGAGAACCGCAAAGAGACGGGTAAGCCCTTTGCCTTTTTAGCGACATTTACCATTCACGTTCCCGATAAAGCGCGGGTCCAACATCGACCTCTCGGGTTTGCGCTTAAAGACTCGGCGCTTCGTGCGCAGAAAGATGCTTTTGCGAATTTGCTCAAACCCATTCACAAGGCGACTGAAAGCAGTGAGCTTTTGACGCGAGCGTTCGAAGACAAAAGCATTTTCAGCACCATGTTTCTCGATCCTAATGAAGCTTATGAACTTATGGCGGCAATCCCAAAATTCGAGGATGCCGGTATCGTATGCAAAGTTCCCGAGTGGTGGCGCGGAGGACGTCCTCCTCCTGCGCGTGTTGTCGTCAAGATTGGCGGTGATAAGAAAAAGAGTCGAGTGGGGTTCGACAGTCTTGTGGATTTTGACGTTAAAGTGGCGGTTGGCGACGAGTCATTGACTGAAGCGGAAATTGAAGCGTTGCTGCGAACCCAAGATCGGCTTACCAACATTCGTGGGCGTTGGGTTGAAGTGGATCGGAACAGACTGGGGGCCTTGCTTAGCCAATGGCAGGATGCAATGAAAATAGCCGGCGGAGAAGGTATGCCTCTAGCTCAAGCACTCCGATTGCTCTCTGGCTTTCGTACCCGCGAGACGGAGCAAAGCCTGGGAGAGGTCGAGGAGACCTCGACGCAATGGATCGAAGTGCTCGCCGGAAAAGATATCCAAGAAGTATTGGCGCAGTTGAGATCTCCGAAGGGAGTACTTCCCGACGCCATTGAGGTACGTTTGAAGGACCTGCTGAAGGGCGCACTCCGCCCTTATCAAGCGGCAGGAGTTAAGTGGCTCAACCTTCTCAAACAGCTGGGGTTGGGAGGTTGTTTGGCGGACGACATGGGTCTGGGAAAAACGATTCAGGTAATCTCCCTGCTTTTGTCGGAACAGAAGAAATCTCAGCCCGCACTTTTGGTCGTTCCTTCGTCTTTGCTTGCCAATTGGCAGGCGGAGCTACAGAAATTTGCGCCAACACTCTCATTCCGGATATTGCATCCCTCCTTCGGATACGAGAATAGTGCTACCCCGCCGAAGGATCTCGTGGATCATGACGTCCTAATTACCTCCTATGGCATGACGACTCGAATGAGTTGGTTGAAGGAAGTTCATTGGGATGCCATTGTTATTGACGAAGCACAGGCGATAAAAAATGCCTCAACCAAGCAGTCAAGAGCGATTAGAATCCTAAAAGGTCGTTCGCGCTTTGCATTGACGGGTACCCCGGTAGAAAACAACTTAGGCGACCTTTGGTCTTTGTTTGATTTCGCTTGCCCCGGTTTGTTGGGCAGCATGAAGGATTTCGATTCTGCCGTAAAGGCGATGGAATCAAAACCCAAACGAGACTACGGTCCTCTACGGCAACTTATTGGACCTTACATCCTTCGAAGAAAGAAAACGGACAAGACCGTCATTAGCGACCTGCCAGATAAAATCGAACTGCCCGCATATTGCGGATTAACGATGCGCCAACTTGAGTTGTACAAAAGGCAGGTCGACGATCTAGCGGCTAGCCTTAAAGAAACGGACGGAATGGGGCGAAAAGGGCTCGTGCTCTCGAGCCTGATGAAGCTCAAGCAGATTTGTAACCATCCGTCGCAGTATTTGGCCGATAACGTCTATGCACCTCAACAGAGCGGAAAATTTGCCAAGCTCAAAATGGTTGCCGACGGAATTGCACAACGGCAAGAAAAACTTCTGGTATTTACCCAGTTTCGCGAACTAACGGATATTCTGGCTCACTATCTCAGTGAGATTTTTGTGCGACAGGGGCTCATCCTGCACGGCGGGACGCCCGTCAAAAAACGTCAAGATCTCGTCAATGCATTCCAATCGGAAGACGGCCCTCCCTTCTTGGTTCTGTCGTTAAAGGCTGGCGGTACGGGCCTTAATCTCACCGCTGCTTCGCACGTCGTTCACTTTGACAGGTGGTGGAACCCGGCCGTTGAGAACCAGGCGACGGATCGCGCCTTTCGGATCGGTCAAAAAAACAATGTGATTGTGAATAAATTTATTTGTCGGGGAACAATCGAAGAAAAGATCGATCGAATGATCGCGGACAAGCGCCTCCTAGCGGATTCAATTGTCGATAAGGGTGCTGAGATAAATTTGACGGAGCTTTCGAATGACGAACTGTTAGAACTTGTGAAGCTCGATCTCAAATCAGCTCTTGGACGAGAGGATTAGCCCGTGGCAAAGAAAAATCGGGATTCCAAGCTCGAACATGAAGAAGGCGATCGCGACGAAGAGTATAGCTATGAGTACGACGATGAGTTTTCCGGGGGGAGATTCTTCGTTTCAATCAAAGATCGAAAGAAGAAGGCTCGCGAGGAAATCGAACGCCAAAGAGAGCAAGGAAAGGTAGTCAACCCGATCAATGCTCGTGCGAAGACGATTACCAAAAGCTTCTGGGGCAAGGCTTGGTGCCAAAATCTGGAGCGCTATGAGGACTACGCTTACCGGCTTTCGCGAGGGCGAAGTTATCTGCGCAATGACTGTGTGGTGGATTTAGCAGTAGAAGAGGGAAGAATCTCCGCATTAGTTCGGGGGAGTTATCTCTACGAAGTAAGTATTCGCGTTAAGAAAATCGAACAAGAACAATGGGTGCAACTTGTAAATCGTTGCTCGGGTCGGATCACTTCTCTCGTCGGTCTTCTCAGTGGCGACTTCCCGGATAGCGTAATGTCGGCTGTCATTGAAAGAGATTCTGGATTGTTCCCCCAACCTACCGACATCAAAATGTCCTGCACATGTCTCGACGTGGCAGATGTGTGCAAGCATGTAGCCGCGGCCTTGTACGGTGTCGGCGTTAAATTCGATACGATGCCTGAGTTGTTTTTTGTTCTTCGAGGAGCAAATTACCGCGATCTCGTCAAAGACGCGGCCAGAGATTTCGTATCTGAAGCTGCTGAAACAGCTTCAGACTTGGATGTGGCTGAGATCGAAGAATTGTTCGGAATCGAAATAAATACGTCCGAACCGAGCGTTGATCTCTAATTGGCTCGAGTGAGCATATATCGTGTTTGCCCTGAACTATCGGAAACAGAGAGCTTCGTCTCGTCGGAAGACTCAATCGTAAGTTGCACGATCAGAGTTCCCTCTTCCATCTGAATGCAGTCTTCGCCGCACGTTTCGGCATAGGTCACCAGGAACTTGCCGTCTTCTTTAGCGGCTTTGGCTTTTTCGAAAACAAAAGATAGCTGGTCGTAGCTATTGTTTTCAATGCAAACGCGATCTGCATCGTTGGCAACTTCGACTCCCGCCGATATCATGCCTTCAGATGCGGCCTCGTAGCATCCGACATACTCGCTCAAGTCGGGCACTTCCGGTTCGGGTTGAATGCCTTCTTTTGGCGTAGAGTTTTCGCCGGTGGATCGGCAACCTAGAATTTGAAAACAAACTAACAAAACGATTTTTTTCATGATTTATCCTCTTTATGGTACCTATGAGGGTTTCAACCTTCTTTCGGTGAGACTAAGCACGAGACGAACAACTGTGTCAGCCTTTCATCGATTTGACGAAGTAAGGGGCCGCCCAGATAGATCGTTACGCGCTTTGTGCCGCCTAATGCTTGCGGATCTGACTTTTCTTCGGCGTTAGCGACAAAATCTGGCATGAATCTCAGTGAAGCCACGGTGCCGAACGTTTCAGGGTTATGGAGAACCAGGAGCTTACCCTTGATCCCTTCGATTTCAAACGGCGCGTTGTTAAAGACATACTCGCCTTGTGAGGTGTCTCCGGAAAGCGTTGCCGTTTTTAATCCCGTAGTCAGATAAAAATCGATCTTACAGTCAACTTTCTGAAGTTCGGACGCTCGTAGTGAGGGAGCGCCAAGAAACAAAGTTGTCATAATCGCTGCGATGAAGCTGAGAGATGGCCTTTCCATAGATTCTCCTTAGGGTTTGGCCACCTTCATAACATCTAAAAATTGATCTTGGAAGAGATCGTTTGCGCGCAGAGTGCAGGTTCAGACGCTCGTTTCAACCATCCATCCGAAGGGGTCTTTTATCTTGCCGTATTGAATGCCGGAAATCGTATCGTATATCTTCATCGACAGAGAACCGGTTTTGCCGTTATTGATAATTATCTTTTTATTTTCCCAGATTAGCTCGCCGATCGGCGAAATGACGGCGGCGGTACCGGTTCCAAAGGCTTCGGCCAATTTGCCTGCCGCGTGAGCGGCAAAAATCTCGCTGATGGAGATTTTTCGTTCGGACACCTGCATTCCCCACGATTTGAGAAGTTGAATGGTGGAATCCCTTGTTATTCCTGGCAAAATAGTGTCGGTAAGCGCCGGAGTCACGATTTCGTCGCCAATCTTGAAAAAGACGTTCATGGCGCCGACTTCTTCAACATATTTTCGCTCGAGTCCGTCGAGCCACAAGACTTGTATGTAGCCTTTTGCCTGCGCGTCGGCTTGCGCCTTTAGGCTAGCGGCATAATTGCCGCTAGCTTTGACGTAACCGGTTCCGCCGGAAAAGGTTCTTGTGAAATTCGTTTCGACATGGATTTTCACCGGATCGAGACCGGTAGGATAGTACGCCCCAACGGGCGAAAGTATGACGACAAATTTATACGTATGCGCGGGGCGGACGCCGAGGAACGGGTCGCAAGCTATTATAAACGGCCGAATATAAAGTGAACCCCCTTCCGTCGTCGGAATCCACTCATTGTCCGTCTTCACTAGCTCCATGATGGCTTGCAAACAAAAACGTTCGTCGATCTTGGGTATGCACATTCGTTCGCAAGCCGTATTTAATCGACGCATGTTTTGTTCAGGTCTAAAGAAAAGTATCCTACCCTTGCCTGATTTATAAGCTTTCATTCCCTCGAAAACAGACTGGCCATAGTGAAACGCCGCTGTGGCTGGTGATAAAGGAAGCGGACCATAGGGGATAATCTTTGCGCCGTGCCAACCCTTCCCTTCAGCGTAATCCATGACGAACATGTGGTCGGCGAAGTGCTTGCCAAAACCAAGTCGATTTTCGTCAGGTTTTTCTTTGCGGGTCCTCGTCTTGTCGATGGCGATTGGTGCTTCCATGTATCCCCCTCCAACTTACTGATCGCACCAGAGATTAAGATAAGCTAAGCACAATGTAAACCCATGAATTTTCTGAGGGCAAAAAGTTGAAAAGCGTCTTTAATACATTGGGTTGCATGGAACTGGGAGGGGACAAATATGAGGATGTCTTACATTTTTTGTAGGGCTTTTGTAGGATTAGAGCGCTTTGTAGTTATTGTCCTCGCGTTTTTCGGCCGCGGAGCTGACGCTTTCGCTAAGAAGATTGATAAGTTGCTGGCGCTTAATTGGTTTGCTCATGTAATTATTGAACCCGCTGGCCAGACAGCGATCTTGAACCTCCGCCATGGCATGCGCCGTCAGAGCAATGATTGGCTTCTTAAAACCTTTCTTCCTTAAATTCTGAGTTGCTTCATAGCCATCCATTTCGGGCATTTGTAGGTCCATGAGGACGATGTCGAAGTGGTCGTCTTCCACCTTGCGTACGGCTTCTTTACCGTTGTCGGCCGTGTCGATTTGCAGGCCCGTTGATCGAAGGAAGCACTTGATCAAAGTTTGGTTCTCCGGATTGTCGTCGACGACAAGGACTTTTTTGTTCGAGAGTTGGCGGATCTTTGGCTGGATACTGGTCGGAAGTGGCGTAGATTGAGCAACCGCCGAAGTTTTGACCAACTGTTTGGCATGGCGTGTTTTGATCATGACCGTAAAGACGCTGCCTTTGCCGAGCGAACTCTCGGTGAGGACAACGTCTCCTCCTAAGGCTTTGGCAAGCTTTCTGGACAATGCTAAACCCAGACCGATGCCTCCGTATCTTCGGGTCGAGGAAGTGTCGATCTGCGAAAACGGTGCAAACAGGAGGTTTGCCTTGTCGGGACTAATGCCAATTCCGGTATCTGTGATGACAAAAGCCAGCACATCCTGACCATACTTGGCTGTGTCTACCTTTGTTTGCACGTCTACTGTACCGTTGTCGGTGAATTTGATGGCATTGCCGATGATGTTCACAAGAACTTGACGCAGTCGCAACGGGTCCGTAGTGATCACCTCGGGGATGTTGTCCTCGGAGCCAATAGTGAGCGTTAGATTTTTCTTTGTCGCTTCCAGGTTCATCATAAATTTTATGCTGCTGAGAAGGTCGGGTATGTTGACTTCGGCTAGCTGAACACTCGATTCGCCCGTTTCCATCTTCGCGAAGTCTAGGATATCGTCGATTGTCTTGGACAGTTGCTGTCCGCTTTTTCTCACGGTTTCGAGAAATTTCGATCGGTCTGCCGTTGAAGTTCGTTCGGAAGCAAGCTCCTCTGAAAAGCCCATCACGACGCTCAGCGGGGTTCGAATCTCATGGCTTACGGTAGCGAGAAAGGCGCTTTTGGCGCTATTAGCCATGTCGGCCGCCTCCTTTGCGACTTTCAATTCCTGCACGATCCTCCCAAGGTCCTTGTTCGAGGCTTTCATGAGATCTTCTCTCGATCTTCTCTCGATCTCCCGCTCCATGACGACGCCGGCAACCACGAGCCCGGTGGTTTGCAGGGTTGCGAAAAATAGGATGAGGTAGGTTTCTCTCACAACGGGAGGACTTAATTCGGCAAAAGGCCCCATCCCGTTCGCTGTTTGCCACACCAAAACGCACGCTACCGAGGCCGTCGTCAGGGTAAGGCCGCGCTGTCCGAGCCGGAGGGCAATCCAAAGCACAAGGGGAAAGAAGAAGTAAAGGCTAGCAGGCCCTTCCAAAACTGAAAAAGAGACAATAATAGCGAAAGCCGACAAAGCAAAGGCACCCGCTTCCCATTTGCCTATATCTCGCCACTCGAAACCGCCCGTTCTGCGAGGTGTGGCCCAAACGAGGATCAACGGAGCCGTGAGGAGAACGCCCATGGCGTCACCAATCCAGTATTGAATGAAATAGGCCAACGAAACTTGATGGCTTCCCCAGGCGGCAATAGTGGGAATGGCCGGAATTGTCCCGACGAAAGTACTCACGAGAACCGCTCCGAAGATGAAGCGAACGATATCGTAAAATCGATCCAGAGATTTATGAAAATCTCGAGAGCAAAAATAGGCGCCCAGAAGCGGTTCGACGGTATTGCCGATGGCCGAACCAAGGTGGCTCAAGAACGGATCGCCGTTCAAGAAATGCACGATGATTGTGCCGAGAAACATCGCGGGCCAGACATATGTGCCCCATATAAGCATGCACGCTAGAGCAAATCCTGCCGCCGGCCAAATCTGCGTGCCAACTCCAGTGGCCTGTTGTATCTGCAAACTCTCCAGAGATACCGCTACATAAACGATTAAAACGAATGCGGTCTTCAAAATTTTTTTAGTAGAGTCGCTCAGCATCTCCGATGCGCACCCTCCATATTTCTAGTTGTGCCTTGACCGAATGCGGCTAGACAATGCTCTGCCGATGCAAGAATACGACCAAATTCCTCGTCACTGTATTGTGTCGAGTGCAGGAAGAAGCTGGTTTTTCTCGATGCGCGCACTCCGTTATTTGGTAAGAGGAAATCGCTGTCGGCGCGTGCGCCCAAAAAAAACCTGGAGAAAAACCTCGCCGAGCCTGCGATATCCGCTTTCGTAACTCGCCGTAAATACGCATTTTTCTAAATATTCATAAGAATTTCTAAATCTCTCATGAAACGCTCTGAAGTTCCGATACCAGGTCGTGCCGTCTGAAGGCACGTTGGAGGCTCTTCTATGTTTCAGACTATTTTCTTATTTGTCGCTCTTCACATATTTATGGTCGCGTGCGGCACAGGTAATTTCTTCGGCGGCGACAAGAAGAAGAACGCTGCACCGGCGACGGCCGACTCAGAAGTGATTGGAGATTGTAAAGCGTCACTTCATGGCGACAAGCACCACCATGATCGCGATGACGATGATGACGATGATGACGACGATTCAGATCACAATGATAGTGATGACGATGACGGTGATGACGATGGTGACGATGATAATAGCGACTGTAGTGACGAAGACGAATCGAATGACGACGATGATAAAGACCCTAACGGTGAGGACATTGGCGACTAATGGCTTATTGCCCTTGTTCGCTTCTCCATGACGCCGGGAAGCGGCGTGGTCCTTCGTCCAAAAGACCGCCTTAGGTCATCAACTCCGCCTTGCGGATGAGCCGACGGCACCAGATCCTGACGGCTAGCGCGTTTGCTAGCCGTATTTATTCCTAAGACCTTGTCGCGTTTTTCAACAATGCCCGGCGCGTTTTCTCCGTTGCGGTTAAATGACCACGCCAACTTAGGTTCGCCGAGCGGCAGGCTGTTGCCCGCGATGCCATAGCCACCTGTCATCCACACATGCCAGGTCTTGCCATAGCTGTTCATTTTTTGTTTCATCAAAGCCTTCTCTGCCGTTTTGGGTATTCCCGGGGCTACGAGTTGTCCCGACAGAATTTCGTAGTTGTGAGGATGCCAATATTTTCTTTCCGCCGGCGGTAGGCTGGAATAGATTCTTTCCGAAATGATGTATTCAATGCCGTTGAGATTGGCCTCCTTCGTGTTGCCGTCAAACAAGGCACATTGAGCAAAGTCTTCATTAATTTGATTGCAATAGTGATGAGCCGTCATCTGATGATTGGGATTGGATTTGAGAGGGTGAAACCCAACAAGATAAATCCCCAATCGATCGACGGGAGTATCTCTTTGCAGGGCATTGGCGCCTGCCTCGAGCATGGCGGTTTTATTTCTGATCGGTGCGCCGATAGGGGTCATGTCCGGTTTTGAGGGAGACACGCAGGACGAAAGCATGATCGCTGTGCTCACGAATAAAGGCTGTGTTCGCATAGGCAGTTCCTCCGGCGGGAAATCATGCAACTCTCAGGCCGGAGAGTTGCTTGCCTTCGCTAGCATCACCACGTCGCGACCAGTCAGACTGTACGGATCAGCGTCGTGCCGCGCGTTGCGAGACGCCGAGGTGACGATATTGCTATTGGGGAGTGCAGCGAAAAAGATGGCGGCATTTCACGGAACCTTCCTCGAGAACCCCACCGTTTTCGTCCATCTTGTAAAATCGGAGCAAATTATGCTCGTCGGACGGCTCATTTTCCGGTCGTTTGGGTACCTTCTCGAGATCGGGCTCTATGCAACCCGTGATGTCAGGCGATCTAAAACCTAGTTTCATCGAATCGAGGTCCAGATACGCTGGGTCACAGGAGTTGTGATGGTTGATTACAAATTTGAGCACTTGCCCTACTTTTTCTTTGGTATCAAACACCTTAAGTGTGCCGTCGCTTTCGGTCGCCGCTAAGTAATAAGGCTCATAGAAATTCGTATGGCCGTCGGCGATATGACTACAACTCCTTATTTCTATTGTAGTTCCAAAGACATTCATTTTTGTCGATTCTTCTCTCGTCTCCAAGCCACAGACTCTATCGGAAAATGGATCACCTTGCTCAAGTTTTCCAGCCAGCACGTAGGCAGGTATTCCGGTGAGACCTGAATGGGGAAAGCCGTTCCGGATATACGCAAACGTTATCAAAGGGGGGCCGTTGGGATTGGCCCATGCTTTGATTTCATAAAAACTGCCTGAAAAGCTGGGTTCCGTCTTGATCAACAAACCTTTGCCGTCCTCGAATACGATAGATTCTGAATTCTGCACGGTATCTTGAGAACCAATTGGCATTAAGAAAAATGGAGAGCTTGTTCCTGGTCTTTTCTGAACTACTTTACGCACCGTCACCGCGGAATTGATTTCATCATAACACGTATCAATTCTGAGATTGTTGTCACTGTCTGGATTTCTGACGCTATATGGGTCTTCGGGGTTTTTCTCATAGCCGATCGTAGTTGGATCGATTTCGGTCGTCGTCAACTTGAACGGCATATATGTTCCCGAATCACAAATTTGCGATTCATCATCCGAGAGATTCCCAAGAGCGGTCGATTTGCACGCGCCTGCTGCCAAACTTAAGGCGACAAAAATATAAAGTTTCATTCTTTTCTCCAGAAGGCTATTCGTTGCAGTGTTCCTTAAGTGTTCTTTGCGAGCGTTCGATCGACGCTTTCACCTGTACCTTTTCCGCGTCTGAAAGGGAGTGCTTTGCTAAAGCTTCTTTCAAGCCTTTGCTCACGAGAGTTTCCGTATCACAGCTAGGAAGACAGAGGTTCTTTACGAACGGCATAAACTCTTCCCACGACGGAGTCTTCAGAAGTTGACCATAGAACTTATCCAAGATTTCGTAACTGTACCTAATTTGGAGCGCTAGGACGCTTTGCTTATAGCTACCGTCTTCGAAATTGAGCATGCATTGACGGTAGGTTTTCGTATTATCGTTAAAGACCTGGTCGGTGTCCGAGTAGGTTTTGTTATAGCAGCTTTTGCGTTGTTCGCCGTCCTTAAGTTCCCCGCACTCAAATCCGTCCACACTTACTATTTCCTCTGGCAAAATGAAAAAAGGTATGTAGACCTCAAATTCGTAGAAGTCGTCGCCCGCCATTCTTACGGGGAGTGCGCGTTGAGGACACACCGCAAGTTTGAGCACACCCGGTCCGAAGTGGTTCGCGACTTCGGGAACGAGACTTCCGCTGAGCAGAATCGTAGGATCTTCGCCGGCAGTATGCGTGCGCGCGAGGTCATCAAAGTTGTATTTCTCGAGCAGTCGCTTCCAGTCTTGTTCTGCTAATGAAAAGGCAAGTTTGTCTTTGTTGTTAAAGATGATCTGGCCCAGGTAGTCGCCAGAGATGTTTGGCTTTGCCATCCCAGGTTGCCACTGGACTGTCCTGTCATCATATTGAACCGCGCCCGACGTGCGAAGATTCTTAATCTCAGAGATAACAGCGTCCATCCAAACGTTATTCAACATGAACCCTTTACCCTGGCTCGCCTGCGCACCAAAGATCGGTTGCCGACCAAAACCGCGATATAATATGATTCTCTCCTCGTCTCTGCAGGTTGTTGTTCCCCGAAGATAGGAGATCGTATCCTTAACCACCCGGTGCATAAGCCGGGCTTCCGTACCCTCAGGGTCTGTTGGCGTTGGAGTGCCGGTGGCCATATTGAGGAGATCTTCAGCCATCGCCGACTCCATTGCATCCGCGCTAGCCACCCGTTCAGGCGTGCCGGGTTTAGCCGCAAGCCCTTCAAAAAATGCTGCCGTTGAGACCCCGTCTGGAGTACTCTCAGTCATCAGGCGGCCCTGACGAGATTTGCAGCCGCTAACAGACACAAATGCAAAGAAGAAAAAAGCGACAATCTTCATAGTGCTTCCTAAACGAGTATTTTTCATATGCTTCTAATAGTGTAGCACGTATTAATTTTCCGTCATCCCCAGGGACCTGTCACCCTGAGCGTCCATGCGTCATCCTGAGCGTCCATTCGTCATCCTGAGCGAAGTGAAGGAACGCGCACAACTCCGATTTCAGTGGCCATTTTGCCACTATAACTAATAAAATTAACCACTTACTGAACCGTAGTAGCATATCCGCCAAATCCGGTGTAAATCGGCAACCTGATTTAGAGGAGCAACATATGAGCACAGCTACTAACAAGAGCCCAACAGTGTTTGCACAAGCAGCATTGACTCTAGACGAAGACTTTCAGGAGTTCGACCGACTCGCCAAAGAAATAGAACGTCAGAACATTGAGTCTGACACTGGTTTCGAACGAGCGGCAAAGTTGCTGATAAAACTCGACTCTTGTGGAAAAAGGATCAGTTCAGGCATGCAGACGATGTCTTCAGCGCTTGAAGAAGTGCGAGCTCGTACGGAGCAAGCGGCAAACGTTGCCAACACTCGTGCCGTGGCTGTTCAAGAACGTCAGCAGCTCAGCGAACAAATGATGGAAAGACTTCAACATCTTGGTGATACAGTTCGAAAGATCACAACAGCTGTCGGAGAATTACGCCAATCGTCAGATATGATCTCCGATGAAGACAGAGCCGTGCTTGCGGAGAGATTGCCCGAGTTTAACGCACAACTTGGAATGCTCGTCGATGAGGTCCAGAAGTTGAAGGTCGATGCCACTGCCGCGCATATGCGAACTCTTGAGCGAAACGCGGATTCTCTCAAACAATCGCTGCAACGCGCAAAGCATAAACTTTCACAACTGACCGAAGGCAACATCGAATCTCGTTCTATACACTAAGCTGTCGTCAGAGATCTCTTTGTAGATCGCGGCAGGATTATCCGACGAGTTGGAGCGAAGCGAAGGGTTTCAACTCAAATAATCAATCGCATTCGCACCAAACACCACCATATCGATGCCGCCCTGGGCGGCAAAAAACTTCTTGCGTATCCCCTCGTGGACCAACCCGGCCTTTTGCGCAACTTGGATTGCCGCTTTGTTTTCCGGCCTCGTAGCCGCCTCTACTCTATGAAGGTTAAGATCTATAAATGCGATTTGGAGAGCAAGGCCGCACGCCTCGGTGGCATAACCGCGACCCCAATATTGGTTGTGAATGGAATACCCTAAATTCGCCCATCTTAACTGTTTGTTGAGAACGAACAACTCCACACCACCGAGGTGGAAGCCAGTGAAGACGTCAAAAACTCCAAAAGCGAAATGAGTTTCCAATTTCCCTCGTTCACGCTGGGCGTCGATCATCTTTTTGAAATCTTCGCGTGAGTGAAATTGAGTGATGTCTATTTCGTCGTCAAATTTGTTGATTTTCGACAACCTGTTTTCACGTGCATCCTGACATCCCGTATAGTCCGATAGGTTGTATGGCCTGACGCATAGGCGATCAGATTTTTTAAGTATTTTCCTATATGGTGTTGGTTTCGCGGGAGTTATCACGTGCTTGTTCTCTCGTTCATGTCGTAATCGATTTATGGCATGATTTAGCCACGCGTGGTATGCCTTTTTCGATATGAACGGCAAAAAGGGAGGGCGAATGCTACTAGCGGTTGACCATGTGCAAATCACGATACCAAAAGGCGCTGATGAAAAGGCCCTGGAATTCTACGGCAGCTTTCTTGGTTTGAAGCAGATCGAAAAACCCGAGAATCGTCGGAAGAACGGCGGATTTTGGTTAGCGCTCGGCGATACGCAAATCCATGTGGGTACGGAAGACGGAGTCGATAGGACCAAGACCAAAGCGCATGTTGCCTATAGGGTCGACAATCTGCAACTATGGCGCGAGAAGCTAGAAAAGATAAATCTCGAATGTTACGATAGTCCGCCCTTTCCCAATGCAAGGGCGTTCGAATTCCGCGATCCTTTCGGCAACCGCGTTGAGCTGATCGAGCTTACTAATGGGCTTTTAACGAAGGTTCATGGAATCAGATAAACCTTGCGGAATCATCGAAAGTTCAGTTGAATAGTAGTCTTGTCGTTGAAACATACGGAGGTTTTATGAAGCTGTTTCGGATTTCGTCTCTTGCGATCGGACTTTTGTTGTTCATGCAACAGATATCGCTCGCTGCACCATCGAACCCGTGGGAGTGTTCGAATCACCTGAAAAATACTAATTATCTTCTGGCTCTCGATTGCTTGAAAGAAATTGAAAGCGAACACGTTGGGACCGAAACAGAGCATAGCTTTAACCAAGCGATGGCCATCGTTCTTTCGACTCTTGGACAATACCAGGACGCCAACGAATACTTTGATCGCAAAATAACAATGCCGGACCAGCCGAAGGTTGATATCGACGCTGAAGCTTTTAAGGCCGTCGACGCAATTTCCCTGATCACAAAGCTAGCCAAGGATCGCCAAGTCATCATGATCAATGAAGCGCATCATGTGTCGCAGAACCGAGTGCTGACTATACAAATGTTGCAGCCGCTCTTTGATCAAGGTTTTCGATATTTGGCTGCAGAGACATTTTATGGAACAGAAATGGGGCCCGCCAACGACCGAGGATATCCTACGCAAAAGACCGGTTTCTTCCTTGGGGATCCCTTGTTCGGCCATCTCGTGCGTGAGGCAAAACGAATTGGATTTACTCTTGTCGCCTACGAACAGGAAGAAGTCTGTAGCAAAACGAAGGAGGAATGCCGAGACGAGCGGGAACGAATGCAAGCGCACAACCTCATTAATCGCGTTCTGAAGAAAGATCCTAAAGCGAAGATTTTGGTCCATGCCGGATATGGTCATATCGACGAGGTGGGAAATTCATCAACTTTCCCATGGATTCCCATGGCAAAGTACTTCAGAGACTGGTCCGACATAGATCCACTAACTATCGATCAAGTCTCGTTTCGTGAACGTGGCAAGAAGGCAGTCGAGATCGAAGGTTATCGCAAAGCTCTGAAGGATTTCAAAGTGAATAAGGCTTCCATCCTCGTGAATAAAAGCTCAGGGACGCCATACGTCATTCCAACATTGGAAGGACACTACGACATCCAAGTGTTTTCCCCAGTCACAAACCTCAATGACTCCAGAGCCGACTGGTTGGCTACAGTCCCTTCGAAAACAAAGGTGCAAATGGAAAACAAATGCCGCGACCAAAACTGGTGCTTCGTCCAAATCGTCCGCACTCAAGAACTTCAAGAACGATTTGTGCCAGTGGATCAGTTCGTCTCGACGGCTGCAACCGCTAACGCGTACCTGCCGAAAGGATCGTACAAGGTTCGGTATATCAATCGGCGTTCAGAGCTTGAGGCCGAAGCGGATTTGGAGATTTGAGGAAGGTCGTCAGGTTGAGTTACTTCATGTCCTTGTAATCGTCTTCGAGTCTTTGGCGGTACATGTCGCAGATTTTTTCGCTGCTAAAACCAACGCTTTGGCTTGCGGATCCTGAGGTGATAACGAGACTGGTCCCGTTGCATTTCATGGTCAGATCGGCGGGTGGGCAGGCAGAGACACTCATGGATTGGGTGACCTTGCCGCTTTCGGTCGTCGCACAGACTACAAGTGTATTTCCTCTGCAGGTGAAGCCTGTGTCGGCTGGTCCCATGCAATCTGTTCCTTCTTTGTCGTCGTCCTTGTTAGCATCGGGGTCGCGGTCGTTCGTGGGTCCGTCGTCATCTTCTTGAAACGTTCCTGTATCGTCGACCTTCTTAGGCTGTTGATTATTTGGTTGGCCTTCTGATTGTTGGACGTTTGATTGGGCGTTATTCCCGTTGGCGCCTGAGGAGCGCGTTGCACTTCCGCCATTCATTCCCGAGTTTTTTTCGCAAGCGACAACCAAAAAAGCTGCCAAGAGAATTAAGTGTTTCATTGTGTCTCCAATGATTGGTTGTCAGTCCTTAGTGATTACTTAGTAGTATATCGCATTGGCCAAAACTGTTGCAACTACCCAGAAGTCATGAATTTTTGCTCGCCCTGAGAGAATAGAAAAGGAAAACCCCCGAGGCTATTCCCCGAGGGTCCATCAAGCGACATTGCTCATGACAATTGAATATCTCCTCGGTCTAACGCATTTTTGCTTTAGAAGAAATCTTCTTAGTTCGTTGTAACATACTGATAATATATAATAATATACGGCGTATTTGGGCCAGGGCGTTGCCAGATGCCAAGGGATGCAACCACCTTGTAAATAGTACGGAAGTTGGGTAAGTAAGCAGCAACTTTTGGAGGAGACTTTATGAAATCTGTCCTTTTTGTTTTGAGTTTGTTTGGTATCGGTTCAACTGCATTCGGATATGACTTGGTTGGAAAAACATTTGTGCATCACCTCGTCGACGACGAGAAATGCGATAAAATTAGGAGCGAGGAACCGATTTTCAATTGTACTGCTCGGATCGAATTTGTTTCTGACACCAAGGCGACCGTTCTTTTTACCGACATCATGAACGTCTCCACCTACGAATTTGACGGTGCGACCGTAGCGATTTTTGTCGAAGAGTTCGGACAAACGTTGAAATTCGCTCTATCAGAAAACAAGAAGTATTTAACCGACGAGAGTGGGAACATCTATATTGATTTCTCAGGCGGTAAGTAACTAGAAATTTCAATCCATTCTGAGCGAGGTGAAGTATCACTTTGCCACGCTCGGAGCACCCTCCAGCCCTTTCCAGTGGTTCGCCATTTTGGAAGAAAACCTCAAAGATTAATTGAATATAAGTTATTGAAATAACTGGACTTAAAATAGCATCCTGCCCATAACCCTTGGGGTAATCCTATAGAATTCTTACTCACGTCCGAAGGACAGTAACAGGAAAAATTCAAAGGTTTCGAGAGGAGTTAGCCTATGCGTTTATTATCCCAAATTGGTGCAGTTCTTATGACAAGCTTGTTGACTATGAGTTGCACAGACAAGAAGGACGACGACACGACATTGAATGACGACAAAGAAGAAGACAAGTTACCGGAACCGGACGAAGACGATAAGAGAACAGAAGCGGAAGGACTTACGGAAGGTGCCTCTGAAGCTATAGCTGCTGCGAGTGAGACAATGGTTCCCGGGTCGTTGATTCTTGACGCCGAAGCTCTGAGATTGGAAGGTGACAATCCCTGCGACGGTACGAACGGTTTTTTTGATTGCCAGCCTAATCTCTTGAAACTCTATCTTAGCATCGGAAAAATGATGGTTGATTTGGGGGCAGAAATTACTGGGATAGTTGGGGCAGAGTTAGAAGGAAAGACGGGCGTGGGATCTATCGATGTTGAGGACGATGAAGTTGGCTCAACAACTGTCGATTACAACATTACATCGGAGTCGAAGTATAAGTTAATTTTTAGCAGCGAATTGGGGCCGTTCGTTTACATCTCGGTGGATGGATCTAACGTCGATCTTCACGTTAAGGGTGAGAATTTGCCGCCTGAGGAAGGTGACGAGGAAGGTGCACCAGGAGACATCACCATGACGCTGGATTATACCGACGAAGATACGTTCGAAACAAAGGTTCAGCTTGAAATGGGATGTGATGATGAGGATGTAAAAGGACCTGGTAGATTTGCAATCGATTTGGTGAGAACAGAAGGCGTTACTCAAGGCAAAGCAATGATGTATCATCCGCGCTGGATTGGTGAGGCCACTTGCGAAACAGAATCTACTGTCGAATCAAGCATGTTCATTTATACGGATTTTGTTGGTGACGACACCAACACAACAGCAGCACTTTACCTTCTTAGCGGCAACGCAACCTCGACCGACGAGTTCGAAGGTTATGCTGCGTCTGAATTTTGCAACCACTGGGTGGACGAATGTGACGGCGGCGGAGTATACAACGGTGATTCGGAAGTAGTCGCTGACACCTACAAAAACAACATCTGTATCACGGCCGACGAAGCTGAATGGGACACGACCTGTGAATCAGATTCTGATCTGGTTTCAACACCGACGTTCAGTGACGCGGCGCTTTGGATTGTTCCGTCAGACCTAATGACCTTGGAACCTGAATTTCCAGAATCAGTAGAAGACTAAGAATTCCTTTTATGAAACATTAGCCTCGCTGTCATCAGCGAGGCTTCTTTTTTTGGAATGGTGTTGGCAACGTCCATTCCCAGAATGTCGCATACATGTTTTAGATTTTCTAAACATAGGGCGGGAGGGTGCTAGGGATTGTCTCTTTTACCCTAATGGGGGACTGCGCGGTAAGGTTATCCTGAACAAAACACTTGTCTGCTTTCCGCCGGCCGAGTATGCATTAGAAAAGCAATAATGTTTTAGGAGTTCCTATGCGATTGATTTCTAGTGTCCTTGGCCTAGCCGTTTGCATGAGTGTCGAAAGTTTTGCTGCTCAGTTGCCAGCGATAGAAGGTATTCCCGGAGACGAGTCCGCCAGTCAAGAAGCTTCGTTTGTTGATTGCAGCAATGCAATGAGTCAAATGGATTCACTGCAACAAAGACAGAATACAAACCATAACAACGCTACCGCATGGTCTTCCAACGTGGCTTCGGGATTGAGACAGTGGCACAATGACCTGTCTAAATACGAAGGTAAGACGATTACGGTTCGCGAAGGCGGTTTTGACTTTATCGACACGTCAGCGAATACCGCTGTGAAACAAACGCAAAGGTTTTCCAATGCGGCAGATGGAATTCGTGTCGACTATAACAGGATTGCAAACGTTCTGCGCAACTGTCTAAATCAGTAAAGAGAAACGGGCGCTGTTGCAAGGCAGTGCCCCTGTCCAACCAAAAGCCCTTATTCCCCATGAAACCAATGCCACTTGTCTCCACGTCCTTCTTTCACGGAGTTATTTGAAAGATAGACAAATTTGTAGACCAAATTCCAGAGTGCGCCCTGGGGTGGCTTGGGATTGGGGTATAAGACTTGTTCGCTGTCGGTACATTCGCGTACTTGGAATTCATCGATGATAGTACCACCCATGGCGCCTGCTGTTAGAAAGTATTCCGCGTCAAGTGTTTTCAGCGAAATTGAGTCGCAAATATCGTGGTGGTGCGATTTGCGAGTGACTTGGGCCTTTACCTCTGTCCCTCGGATATTTTCGGGAAGATTTGAGTTGGTGTCCGTAATAAGAGCATTGGTAATCGTATAAGCTCCCATGGAGGTGCCCATGCCGGAACACATGTCCAATTTGATTTCTGCTGTCTCAATTTGCAATGTTTTGGTTACCGGGGTCATTTCGCAGCCTGCGGAAAAAGGATCATTAGCGACCAGTTCTCCTACCACTATAGAATTGCTTGATGTGGCTTTGGTGAAAGGTACGTAGGCGTCACCCTCCTGTTTCTCTTGAATGATGCCGACTATGCTTTCTCCCGCCTTTAAAGCAATACCCTTGATGACGATGCGATTTTTTACCTTTGCGGGTACCCATTTACCATACGGATTAACGATATTGAGTCCTGACGTATCGCCAAAAAGGGCTTCGATAAGTCCCTCTACCACGGCATCTTCTTTAACGGACATAATGACAAAGAAAGCATCATTAAGCTTATGAACGATGCGCTTGAGTTCCGCTGTTCCCGAGATCTCGTCGAAACATACATCGAGCCTGGTATTAAAGTCATTGTTGTCATTGGTCGTCGTCACTTTGGTCCAACCCGCGAAAGGCAAAGTGGATATGTCAGGCAGATTGTTGACTGGCTTTAGACTCAGGCGAGTTTCCTTTCCGCTCGCGCATTCAAGCGGCCGTACGGAGTCTTCTAGCTTTGACGCCGAGGTATAGTCGTCGATAATGGAGGTGGTTTCGGAAGCCATTTCGCTGGTTTCCATGGGTCCAGCCGATTTGCACCCTGCCAAGATAGTCAGCAAAACAAGTACGCGCATACTCTAGCCTTTTATGAGTGATAATAAGGATTTTACACCTTAATTTCGGATATTAAAATATCTTATGGATGCATAAATTTTGATGTATTGACCCATAAAAATTTTAATGTATAGTCCCAATTCTAGGACAAATTGACCCACAATTAACAACCAGAAGGAGAGTCAAAATGAAATGTTTTACATCACTGTCCGTGACCATGATCCTGTTCGCAGTCCTTTCACCATCAGCATTGGCCGATGACAACGGCGATGCTTGTCGAGCAGAAATCGCAGCTCTGCAAGACTATGCAGCGGACGAACAAAATTCCTATGATGCGCTTTGTTCGACGGCAGAACTTTTCAATGCGAACCGTTCGACATGCGATAGCATCATCAGCTCGATCAACAGCGCCTACAGGCAAATCGGCGAACTTTCCATGCAGTGCCCTTAAAAGCCAAGGAAGAGATGGGACGCTAGGCTTCTCTAGGTCCCTTCTTCCCGACCGCCTACCTGAATTTCTTTCTTACTTAAAAACCAACCTCAAAAATGCCGTTGCAATTAATCAGTCTAATGTTAAGATTTCGTTTACAATTTCCCAATTTTAGATGGAGAAAATAATGCTGAAGAAAATTGTGTTGGCTGTTCTCTTGACGGGATGCCAGACCGTTACGGTACGACCGGGCGGCGGGGCAAAGCTCGATACCGAGCCGAATTTTAGCGAGACCAAGCACTTCTTCCTTTTTGGATTGGTTCCCGGTTCGAGCTATGTGGATCTACACACCGCTTGTGGGGGAAAAGGCGTTGAGCAGCTCCAAGCGCGTAACTCTTTCTTTCAGGTGATATTATCATCGGTTACCTTTGGCTTGTACAATCCACGGACGGCACAGGTTTGGTGTTCTGCCGAGGCGGCGCCGGAAGGCAAAGTCAAAGGCAAGACTAAGGGAAAGCGTAAAGCCAAGAAAAAGAATAAGGCATAGGGAGGAGCACCATGAAAAAAATAGCATATATTATCGTACTCGCATTGGGTTTGTCGGCCTGCCAAACTATTTACTTCGAGAAGAAGGATTCAGGCGGCAGCACGGAAATCACGGATTCATCCTGGCACCACGGCGGGATTTTCGGTTTTGTGCAGTTTAGCAATCCTTACGACCCGAAAGCTGCATGCTCTGGAGACTGGTCAGCGGTGAAAATCGAGCAATCGTTTGTCCAGGGTTTGTTAACTGGCGCTACCTATTATTTGTATGCTCCTTGGACCGCCGGTGCTCGTTGCGCCAAGTAAATGCGTGAACTAAACTCCTCGGGCGACCGGGGAGTTTTTTGTCTCTGGTGAGGAGGAACCTTTGCTTTACGAAGCCGATCGCCACACCAAGTTAAAACCAATCCAATGGTCGAAAACCAAAGCGGCCGAAGTTATTGAGCATATCTTTCGATCGGCCGTCGAGGGTTACGATCAGGACCTTCTTTGGAAGACTCATCCCAACGAGGACGAGCCTAATCCTTGTCTTAAGACTATGTACTTCGGTGCTGCGGGTATTCTGGTTGGGTTGACAAAGTTAAGCCGAGCGCAAGGTTTGCCCCTTCCTTTTAATCCTGAAGAACTGATCGAGCAGATTTTGCTAAAATACGATGAATCGCCCGACACAGGCTCAAGAGCGCCTGCCTATTTTATCGGCGAAAGCGGAATTTTGTTGGTTCATTACGGTCTGACAAGATCGCAAAGAATCGCCGATCGCCTTTACAAGTCGATCGAAGAAAACATCCGCAATCCTGTGAATGAAGCGTTGTGGGGATCGCCGGGCACTATGGTGGGTGCCCTTTTTATGTACGAATGGACCAACGAAGAAACATGGAAAACTCTTTACCAAAGAAACGCTGACTACTTGTTCGAAGAATGGAAAACAAACTCCCAAGATCTCAAGATCTGGATTCAAGATCTTTACGGACAGATCAAAGAGTATGTCGGCGCCGGACACGGATTTTTTGGCAATGTCTATTCCCTCCTTCGAGGCGCTGCATTGCTCTCGAGTTCGCAACGAGAAAATTTGTTCAGATGGACGGCCGATACAACGATCGCCTCGGTGACGGAGGAGGGAGACCTTGCAAATTGGCCGCCGATCTTCGGTGGGAAAAGATTTATTGTTCAATGGTGTCATGGTGCTCCCGGAGCCATTGCGTCCCTGGAAAAGTTCCCACTCGGCTATTCAACAAAGTTGGATAGCTTGTTGGAGAAAGGCGGCAACCTCATTTGGAAAGCGGGTCCTCTCGCCAAGGGAGGTTCTCTTTGCCACGGAACCGCTGGCAACGGATATGCCTTTTTAAAATTGTATCGAAGAACAGGTGACGAAATGTGGCTCGAAAGGGCTCGGGCTTTCGCGATGCATGCAATAGAACATAGAACCCATAGACATACGCTGTGGACCGGTGATCTTGGTCTCGCCTGCTACCTCCTCTCCTGCATCGAAGGTAGTTGTGCGATGCCTGCTTGGGATTCACCTTTGTTCTAGACAGTTAGCGCCGTTACAATGGGCCAAACACGCCGACTCCAGTGACTACGGAGGCGATATTTACTTACTGACTGTAATGGGTCTAAGTTATGTGTTGTCCAACGGGATAAAAAACTCTGATTCGATTATCGACCGACCTAAGGAAAAGGCGGTCCTGAGTGAAGGTTGATTTGCGTCGTCAATATGGCCAAACACTCTTTCAAAACGGTTTGAAAGACTTCTGAGGAAATAGGCTTCCAGCGGTCGGGCGAGTTTTTGGCCTCGCAGGCGCTTGCATAGAAAGAGTTCAAATATGTAGAGGCAAGGATATCCATGATAGGATTTCACTTCGCCCGCGATAACTCCGGCCCATCCCGATTGGTCGCCTATCGACAGGAGCAGTCTTGCTTCTGCTGCCTCATTTAAGTCGGCTTCGGATTCCATTCTTAGGAAGGATCGCTTGGATTCATTGTCACAAAGAAACGCTTCGAATTCCCGGGCATACTCTGCGTAAAAGTTAACACTCTTTTCCCAGCTCAAGTCGACCTTTGGCAATTCAACTTCCTCGACCTTCGTATGTCCCCAAACCGTATGAGACCATTTTTGAGCCTGTCCTGCGTTGAACTGCGGCGATTGACGAATCAACATGCCCTTTAAGGAAAATGAATGGAATTGTCTTCGGGCAATTGCCTTAATAGTTTCAATCTCAGCAAGGCTAGGTGTGAAGTTGAGTTGCAGTTGACAAAAAGGATAGTTGGGATTGAGTTGTTTAAATCGAATGCCAATAATTCCGACCTTTTTTCCTGTAAGTCGAACTATCCGCTCTGCTAAGTTTTCCGCTGGCTGACCAGGGGCGAGAAGGTTTTGACGCCTATTGCAAGCTTCGGGCGATGCGAGCTTGTCTAGGGATTCAATATGGGCTTCCATGGCACAGACAACGCCACCATGAGATTTGACTTCCTCCGGTAGATATTCCAAAAGCGGAGTCGCGAACGTTTGAATTTCATCGTCGGTTAGAGACAAATTTTTGAGTCGTCGATTGGGGATTGTTTTCTCTCCTGAATCTTTCGCAGTTTGAATTTATTATAGTGTTTTTAATGCGGAAAGTTAAGGTTGAACGCTTTCGCAAGATCCGGCCTCGACGCGATCTTTTGAGCGACCAAAAAAATCTTCGGACAATTGGATTCGAACCAGGGTCGGCGTGGACGCCAATGCACCATAACGCTCAGATAAAGATCAATCGCTGAGAAATTTTCCCCCAAGAAGAACGGACCTTCCGCGTTTTCCTCCACTATTTTCCAAAGTTTCATCCGATGCAAATCTGTCGAAGCGCGAAGTTTGTCAGAGGCCTCTCCGGGACCCACCCATTTGGCCGGACTATCGCCGTAGGTAAATGTAGGGTAGATGGCTGTAACCATGAATGTTGACCAACGCAGAAACTTTGTGAAGTTCTTGTCTCTCGGAATGAGTCGCAAGTTAGGTGCCAAAGAATCCACGTAGTGAACGAGCGCTAGAGATTCCGTCATGATCTCCCCGTTAGGAAGAACAACCGTCGGCACTTGGCACAGGGGATTGACGGAAAGAAGTTCGTTTCGTTCCGGGCCGGGCTTATCGTAGTCGGCTTCTTTGCGATCGAAGGGAATATTTGCGAGTTCGAACAACGCTTCTGCGATGGTCGAGCCGCAGCCTTTGCATCCATAGATGAGGTGATTTTGAGGCACGTCTTCTCCCATGCAATTCTCAAATCCTTTATCCGTTCTTGCGACGCACAGCAACATAAAAGTACAAGGTGTCACATCGTAAACTAAAGTTTACAGATTATGTCGGGTATGCATCAAGAAGCATTGCACGAATGCGATATCTTGCCTAGGATGAGGACATGGACATCGTAAACCAAAACTCAATATATTCGTATGCAGATTACCGCTGTTTTCTTCGCGATGTCCTGTCCACGAAGAAAGAAAACAATCCCAAAATAAGTCTCGCGACAGTTGGCAAAAAGCTCGGGATTAGCAAAATGGCCGTTAAGTACATCATCGACGGCAAACGGCATATCGCGGAAAGAAACATACCCAAATTCACAGCCCTTGTTCCTCTCAACGAAACGGAATCGAAATACTTTAGATACCTGGTGTGCTTCAACAAGGCCAAAACGGAAGAGGAACGAAAACATTTTTTCCATCGCATGATGGCCATGAAAGATTCACCATTCCGAGAGATTGTGCTGGCAGATAAGGATACGGGATTTTTCGTGAATTGGTTTCACGGAACTATCCTCGAGCTCATGTGGTTCAAAGACTTTAAGCTTGATGCCAAGTGGATCGCGAAGAGGCTCAAATTTAAGGTGACCGAAGAAGAAATAGCTGAGGGAATAAAGACTCTTCGCAAGCTTGGTTACATTGGCAAGGATGCCAGCGGTAAGGACAAGATCGTCGCGCCTAACGGCATCAAATCCCATATCTACAACAATTTCCTCAAAACGATGATCGATAAATCCAAGGAAGCCCTTGACACCCACGATCTCGAGGAGCTGCAGTTTTTTTACTTAAATATTTCCGTCAACGAACGCAAATTCGAGATGGCCAAGGAAATGATTAAAGAGTTTCGCATGAAACTTCATGATGCACTTGCCAGCGAAGACGAATGCAACCGAGTCATCCAAATCAATATGCAACTGTTTAACCTTGCAAAGGAGCCTTGATGAAAACCCTGTTATTGACATTCGCCATCTTACTTTCGTCGATCGGTTGGTCGGGTCCAGGTAACTCGGGAAATTCTGGCGGCAATCCGGCGTTCGTCAACTTCAAGTCTGGTTATACGTTCAAGTCTCCATTCCCCACTGCGGTGAATATTAAACTCAAGAATTGGGATATCTACGAATACGGTCTGCAAGGCTATCAACTCACCATTGAAAGACTCGATGGACCCACGACGGCGTGCGTTCCGACGAACCTACATAAGACAGTCTGTGAAGACAAATTCGAACCGCGCAAAGCGAGCGGGTATGTTGTGTTCGATAACAAGACGTTCCGCGTCATCTTTACTAGTCAATACGATAACCAACAGATGTTGGAAGGCCTTTTTTATCGTTTAGCTTTGGACATGGTTTTATTGCATTCATCGAAGTAAGGAGTAGAAAAATGAGAAAGTGGATTTTATTTGGGCTATTGGGATTCTATGGTGGATCGGCATTCGGGCAAATCGGGGACGTGCAGAACGAGAAGATGCCTAAGGAGATTTGCTGGGCGTTTGACTTGAAGCTTATTGATCCTAAAGATGTTCGAAATACGAGTGTTCGGAAGGGGCCGGAGATTTGTGTTGAGTTCGCTAATCTCTTTCAGAAAGACGATGTTGAATGTTCAGGGTCATTTGATAACCGTTGTTACGGCGAGAGAACCGGGAGCCTGAATTTCAAATCGCTTGGATACTCCTTTCAATCCCTAGGCGATGCTGCTTACCATATTTACCCGCATCCCGAGGGGCGCCGAGGGGACGATGAGAGAACGCCGACCTATATTTTTGCCGGATGGATCGATCTTTACACCAATTGGGAATATCGTTTGAGCAACATTCTCGCTTCTTTTCGAGAGAATTCCGAACTTGGGTTGGAGTCGATAATTTTGCCCGGAGACACGAATTTTAATTTTTCCTTCGAGGTTTCGTGGTTTGGAGACAAGATTGAAGTATCGCCACGCGCTTTCCGTGCCTTCGGTGCGCCGCCCAGGAAGATCAAGGTTTCTGCCGTGGGTTTTGACGGGAACAATAAGGAATATGATGTTTTCATAGATCCCAGAATTACACGGATTTCATTTCAAACGAAGTGAGGATGTTTTTTAGAATCACAACAAGGAGGTTCATATGAAGTTTTGGTTTGCAGGAATGGTATTGTTGTTAAGTTCCGCTAATATTTTCGGTAAGACGTTGACGAAAGAAAGCAGAGGGCACGCTCAAAAGCTTAAGGATGAAGATAACCGAGATCCCGCAACGGAGGAGAAGGTCGATCAAAGAAAGATGCCGAAGGAGATATGTTTTCAATTCAATATTAAATTGGTGCCCTCTGATGGAGGAGAGGAAAGGCTGGAAAAGGGACCGGAGGTTTGCGAAGACGTGTCGCAACTCTTCCAAAGGAAGGACGTTAAGTGTGTAACTAACACATCGCCTCCGTGCGATGCTGCTACGAACGGCAAAATTCATTTTACCTCCCCCGGATATGAGTTCACTACGACAGGAAGATCTGCGTATATGATCAGGCCATATCCGCTACCAGAGGCCCTTGAGAGGACTTATCACCTGGGATCAGTTCAACTATGGCTTTTTACAAATTGGGAATATCGTTTGAGTAATATCTTAGCAGCGTATAAAGAAAACCATGGACTGGATATTGAATCAATCGTTTTGCCTGGCAACATCGATTCCTCTGTAAGCATGCGCATAAACTGGATCAACGATGAGCCTATGGCAGAGGCGTACTTCCCTTCCGCTTATGCCGTAGGTTTCGATTCCAACAACAAAGAGTATGATGTCATCATTGAGCCAGTTTTTTCCAAGATTTCTTTTCAGGAATGAGAGTATAAGAAGACGATTATGAAGTAGGAACTAGAGAGAGGCCGTAAACAGCCTCTCTTTTTTTGCTTATTCTATAACAGAATCCACGTCGATAACTTCTTTGCCGGAACCAGTCTCAATGACGAAGTCGTCATAAGAAATATATTCGTTCTTTTTGGGTGCCCAATTGCTTCCGCTGCCGCCAAAAAAGGTCGAAAAATAAAGCGTATCAATTGCTAGCTCAGGGACAGTGCGAAATTCGACGTTGTGGACTTCAAGCGCGAGCTGGTCGTCGAACCACGAACGGATACTGCCGTTTCTATGGCCAATATCGTTCATCGTAATCTCAGTTTTAACGCGATGCCATTCGCCAGGATTGATGGTTACCGGTTGGCCGTCGATCATCCATGGAAGATCATCGCCATTCTTGCCCTTTTGGTGCATGTGATAAAGGTACTGGACCAGTTTTCCACCCCTTCGCCACATCATCCGCGCGCTCCAGCCGTCCGTTCCGTCTGGTCTATAACCACCCGTTGCCGTCGACTCGGGTTTGCCGTGCTGATGGCCGCCGATGAGACCCGGTAGCTTTCCGCCTTTTACGAAATTAAATCCTTCTTCAAACTTGATGGAATAGCTGACTGTCAAACTTTCGTAATTTTGTTTCAATCTTGTCTTCCATTGGACGCCGGAGTTTTCGCTGCTCCATTTTTTGGCGGGATATAAGACCTTTAATACCGTCTTGGCTAATTCCTCGTCATTGACGATCTGGCCTCTTTCTTTGCCTACTACTTTAGGCGGGGGTTCCGGAGCGTGAAATTGTTCCACCCACTCCCCTGTATTGAAGCCTCGTTCGAAAATTGTTTTTGCGCCGCCGGGCGTGGAACAAAGAGCTCCACAAAGTGCTGCCGTGGTCAAAATGCCTCGAATTTGATTGTTTGGTAATTGTCCCAAAAGTACCCCCCATCTCTTTCGTCAATCGACAAAAATTATGATTTGCTTTAGTACTATTAGACCACGTCAAATTGACATTGCCAAGCAAACTTAGAAATTTTGACGAAATTCTAACACCATATCTGGGGATCACCTAATCTTATTAGGTGGAAGAGGATCGTGCAAAATGACACGAACTCACGAACTCGGTCATCGATGGTCTATCAAGTAGCTTGAACTTTTTTCCTTCAAAAAGATCGAAGATAGATTGGTGGCCTACCTTAGATCTCAGGTCCGTTCGATCGTAATATTCCCTACTCCATTGGATTAAAGCCTCAAAGCTTCGAGTTATTTCTTCTTTACCTTCCGGCGTGAGGGATGCTTCCATGTTGGGGTCTTCGAGATTGCCGAAGGGGCCGCGATGGAGAAGACTATCAACACATTCTTCTGCCAACTTGTCGAGGAAAACGAGGTCCGTTGCGCGGGGTAAGGCCAGTTGCGCCAATTCACCGAACACTCCTTCGCAAATCCACTCTGGTCCTTGCGACATCTGTTCTATTTCACGATAGACTAAATCTTTCGGGCGCTTTTTGTTAAAACCACCAGGCTCCCAAAAAAGTCTATCAAGATGACAAACCTTGGAATTCAAAACATTCGCAAGCTTCAAGGACAACCAAGTTTTTCCTGATCCGCCATTGCCTATAATGACTATGCGTTGCATGCAGCGACTCCTTGTTTTCTTAGATGATACGTGAATGAGCGATAGCCGCAACAACCGATCCGTTTCCCAGTCCAGGGCTTCACTCTGCCAAACCTCTTAATTTAACTTATTAAAATCATTAAAATATGTTATTTATTATTATGAATTTATAAAATTATATGATAAAAACCGCGTTCCCACGTTTTGTATATGTTTGGGTCCTTCTAGTTGATCTGGAGCTTGTTCTTTCTTTCGAAATCGATGTAGAGAAGTGCCGGCCCTCCGTAGGGAAAGGCTATGTTCAAATACTTAGGAGTATCAAATGAAACTTCGTCCAGTATGGAATGCGATTAGCGACGTTGTCGGCGTCATTGGGAAGATGTGTCTTGTCGCCACCCTATCAACCGGATCAACTTCCGCGGCAGCGCCTTCTACGCTCTCTTCGAAAACTCAAACTCCAGAGGTGTTCGTCCTTGGTACCGTTCACATCGATCATCTGAGTCCGACCATGGCATACAGCTTTCAGGACTTGATCGATATTGTTACAACGATAAATCCTGATCTTATTTGTGCGGAAGTCTATGACCGCGATTACGGAACGGACATGGAGGGATATTATCCCCCTGAGAACCCCGTTATTGAATTCGCGGCTGAGAGCATTGGTGCGGAGTTCTTTCCTTCGGATTGGCGGGGAAGCAAATATGAGGACGAGGCTGCGTATAAAGCCATGACGGATGAGGAGC
Source organism: Oligoflexales bacterium (assembly GCA_050251195.1). GTDB lineage: Bacteria > Bdellovibrionota_B > Oligoflexia > Oligoflexales > Oligoflexaceae > JBFWNG01. The sequence goes on along the minus strand of JBFWNG010000007.1, from coordinate 100,265 downwards.
GGCAAAGATTCGACGCACTCCCTAAGGCGCACAAAGAGTTACCTGCTGACCCCAAAGAAAGACTCGAATACATTCATGCGGCGGAGACACAGAAGCTTATCCGAGAATCGCATGAAATTCGCATCGCGGCCGGGACCGAAGTAGCTGACGGATGGTGGTATTCGCGCAACCAGATCATCGTCAAAAAATGTATGCGGAAAGCGCAAAAAGTAGGTGCGCAAAAAATACTGTTCACGTTCGGCGCGGACCATAAATACATTATCGAGGAAAACGTGCAGAAGTACTACTTCATTGAAGCCTCAAAAATACCTATCCCTTCGGTTAGAAATAACAATGAGATGCCGTCTAAAATTATTGATCATTGGAGGCGGAATCTCAGAGGTTTGAGAAAAGTGCGTAACGGCGATCGAGGATCAAAGGAATTTAGACACATGGTTCGGGAGTCAGGTCGGATTGAAGATCTGAAAAGCTGCATAAAGTACGACGGTCTTGCTAACCCAAATGTGAAGGGCAAACTTTGAAAAAAACTCTCCGCGAAAAGCTGACTGATGGATTATTAGCCGCTGGCTTAAAAGAACAGAAGTCCAGATTCGGCGGAGGTCCTGCCTTTTACCTCGGAAAGAAGGAAGTTGCACACTTCCACAATGAAAATGAAATAGACATCCGGCTCACGAAAAAAGTTATCAAAGAAGTTCTTCCGGATTTAGAAGAAGCATACAAATGTCATCAAAGGACCGCATCTTCGGACTGGCTAGAATTCCAGTTTTGGAAAGATCATGATGTTGAACGTGCTGTTGCTTTGGTTCGTGACGTCGTTCAGAAGGAGCGGGCTCGTGAACGTTAACAACGAGCGGGTTACCTGTGTCGTCGAAACATACTCAATTCAGAGAGAGCGATGGATTTAGTAATTGAATCCCTTTACCGTCTCCGCATAGACGAATTTATAGACGTCCATAACAAAGCTTTCGCCAATTACCTGGTCCCCGTACCTGCTCTCAATGAACTTCAAATGTCCCGGGTCTTTTCTTCTCAGCGTGTCGATCAAGGCAAGAGTCTTGTCGCTTTCGAGGACGGCAAGCCGATTGGCTTTGCTAACGTCGCGGTAAGAGGTTGGTCCCTAAGGATTGCCAGTGTAGGTGTGATCCCGGAATATCGTCGGCAGGGGGTGGCGAGACGATTGCTGGAGAAAATAATTTCCGATGCGAAGAATCAAAATTATCGCACCATCGAACTAGAAGTCTTTCCGTTAAATGAACGGGCGGTCAAGCTATATGCGTCCTTGGGTTTTGAGGTCGTCCGAAAGATTTATGCGTTTAAGGCTCTTCCTACTATTTCGAAAGTTTCAGCAGATCAAGGTATTACAGAAATCGACCCGTTCGAAGCGGGGAAAATTATTGATTCGTACGACGACCTTTCTCTTCCTTGGGTATGTAGTGGCTGGACTTTGAGCAGTTGGGGACCAAGAATGCAGGCGTTTGTATCGGAACACGCCGTAGCCTGGGTTTGCATCGTTGACGAGACAAGGGCGATTCTTTTTTGTTTAGCTGTCCGTCCTAGCTTCCGCAATCAGGGGCACGGTACCAAAATGGTCGAATATCTTTTCTCAAATTTTAGTACCCAGGCCTGGGAAATCACGCGATACGCCCCAGAAGAATCAAAAAGATTCTTTGAAAAATGCGGGTTCATTGCTGAGGAGCCGCATCAACAACAGATGCGGCTTAAGCTGCGCTAAACCCAAACATCCCAATACCCGCTTTTTCTGCATCATGTTATCATTAGACAATTCCCCATTGATAACCGATGGAGCTTAAAATGAAACTCATGAGAGTAATTTTCTTTTTCATTCTGATTGTTCAAAGCTGCAAGACCTCAAACAACTCTTCAGAGCCAAAATGGGGCTACGTTGAAAGCGATCTTCAACCTCATATCTTGATTCGCCAACCTGGGGGAACCGAAATACGCGTCTGCGGCGCCCACTTCAGCGAAATATCTTGGGCAATAAAAAAGTGGGCTTCAGCTATCGGAAGAACCTTTATTTACAATGAAAGTTGCTCAAACCCCACTATCAGAAGCTACGGCCGAGAAGAGAGTTTCGCCCAGTCCGAATGCGGAAAATCCGGTCTTGAAGGGAGAGCCTTTGCGCGCCCCACAGCTGTTCCGATGCAAGTAGTCGATTGTGGTTTTGACGGTGATATCCGACTGGCTCTTCTGCATGAGGTCGGGCATCTTTGGGGGCTTTGCGACCAATATCCGGGCGAAATCGATCATTGCACTTTCTCCACGGAACCGGATCCTGACTCCGTGATGGCGTCCGGCCAATCTGATTCGTTAACTAGCGATGACATCGACGGCATTCGGAGTTTGGCGCAGAAGTTTCCGGAGGCGGCAGCCAAGGATCAGCACTTTTAGAAAAAACAGCGCCACGCAAACCTAATGCCATCGATCCTGCCCCGTCGGCCGATCCTTAGATTAAAGTTTTTTAAAGAATATCCGATATCTCCTCTATAAGGAGAACCTCCATGTTCCTCAGATGCTCGGTACTCATTTTCGTGCTTGCAGCAAGCTGCAAAGGTGAAATCCTTTCCAGGCGGACTGCTGGTTCTGCGACTTCTTCGGAAGAGACCAAGAAGACCTGTACAAAGCTTGTGAACGCCAAGGAGACGACAGAATATCCGTCGGTAGTCTTTATCAAGCAGTTTTTGTCGAATTCGAGCTTCTATTGTTCAGGTATCTGGGTGGGGCATAACGTTTTACTCACCAGTTGGGGGTGTATTGACACCGACCTGAAGCCCGAAGTTACCATCGCTGTTACGGGAGAATCTATCGATGTCACTGAATTAGAAACGTACAAATCCGTTAAAGCGATAAAAGTCTTGCAAAACGGCGTCGTCGGTAAGCAAGATTCCGTGAATGACAAGAAAGAGTTGCAAGGCTTAGGTATCGCCATATTTCCAGACAACACCGCGCCGGCGATTACGGAAATATACCAGGAGCATCCCGCAGACAATTCACAAGTGACGCTTATCGGATTTGGAAATCCAAATGCTCCGGGAGAACCGAGGACGGGTGACTCCGCCGTCTTTGTAAAAAGAATTGGCACCAACAAACTTATTCAGGCGAATCAAATTAACTTTAACGGGATGCAAGGCATCTTCGGAGTACTCGGCAATCCGAAACAAAACTCAGACGGTTCTACCGCCAATACTATCTCCGGCGAAAACGACGATGGTGCTGCAATGCTCCTTGATGGAAAGCTCGTCGGTCTCTCTGCTCTTACCGTGACAGCCGATGGGGGAGACCCTTTAATGAGCGCTGGAACCCTTTACATCGCTCTAGAATCCTCCGCGAGCAAGGCTCTCATAGAAGAAGCGAAGAAACAGGGCGCTGTTTTCGGAAATCCCCCGAAGGAAGAAGAAAAGGGCGAAAAAGATCCCAAACCAACCGAGTCTGAAGAGAAAAAGGGCGAAGATAATACCTCTGAGTGTCCCTGAAAACCAAATCCCGTTTCCTTTCATGAAAAGTAAATCCTAACGTGCGCTCTCCAGCGAAAGTTCGCTGGAGCAACATGCTCCAATTCGTTTCCCAGTATGCATTTCGGCTTTGCGGGTCAGCAAAACTTATAGTAACCTACATTCAAATTTACATTCTAAGAGTAACGGGATGGGAAAGTTATGAATCTGCAACGCATCTTATCGAGTTTGTCTCTGCCTAAATCACAGGCGCAATCGGCGACTGCTACTGCGCCAGGGGTGACCGCCGCAGTCGGCGCGACGGTCGGACGTTATCGCTGGATGATCTGCGCGATGCTTTTTTTCGCCGCGACGATCAACTACATCGATCGACAAGTGATCGGCATTCTTAAGCCGACTCTGTCGGCCCAGTTTGGTTGGACTGACGAGCGCATATACGCGTCCATCGTTTTCGCCTTCCAGCTTGCTTATGCCATCGGTTATCTCCTCGCAGGACGCTTCATGGATAAACTCGGAGCACACATTGGGTTTGCCATTGGGGTTGTTGTTTGGAGTATTGCCGCTGTGGGACACGCGGTTGCGGATCACATGCCGGGACTTCAGCTTCCGACAGTGTTGATCGATCCACCATCCATTCTCATGCTTGGTGGCGCTGCGGCGGGTTTTGCTCTTATGCGATTTTTCCTTGGAATCGGAGAAGCGGGCGCTTTTCCGGCTTCGATAAAAACAGTGGCCGAATGGTTTCCTAAGAAAGAACGCGCTTTTGCGACGGGTATCTTCAATTCGGGAACAAACATCGGTGCTTTAGTAACTCCACTTCTTGTTCCTTGGCTCACTATAAAATACGGTTGGCAAGAAGCATTCATCATGACCGGAATTCTCGGTTTCATCTGGGTTATTTTCTGGTTGTGGATGTACCGAGCGCCTGAAGTTCATCCTCGCGTGTCGGCAGCCGAGCTGGCGTACATTCGCAGTGATCCGCCCGAAGCTGTGACGCCTGTCCGCTGGGGAAAACTCTTTGGATATCGTCAGACCTGGGCATTCTCTGTTGGTAAATTCCTAACCGACCCTATTTGGTGGTTATATCTGTTCTGGATTCCAGACTTTTTAAGCCGCAATCACGGCCTCGATTTGAAATCTATCGGTCTTCCCGTTGTTGTCATTTACCTTGTCGCCGACATTGGAAGTATTGGCGGTGGCTGGATTTCTTCCGCGCTCCTCAAGCGGGGATGGAGTGTTAACAAAGCTCGGAAGTTTGCGATGCTTATGTGCGCACTGTCAGTCGTACCAATCATGTTCGCGTCACAAGCCTCCAACCTTTGGGTGGCAGTCGGCCTCGTCAGTTTAGCCGCTGCAGCTCACCAAGGCTGGTCAGCTAACTTGTTCACACTCGCTTCGGACATGTTCCCGCGTCGTGCGGTAGGTTCTGTCGTCGGCATCGGCGGCATGTCAGGAGCTATCGGCGGCATGTTGCTGACACTCGTAGTCGGCGAAATTTTGCAGCGCACGAAGAGCTACATGCCGATCTTCATCGTCGCCGGCTCAGCGTACCTGGTGGCGCTATTGATTATTCACTTCTTGGCGCCACGCATGGAGCTCGCGCAAGTTGACGAGAAAGCTTAATTATTTCGCCCGGGTGTTTGAGTTCAAAAAGGATTAAACTATGAAAAGAAATTTGGTCTCTCTGCCATTGTTATTGTCCCTAGTTTCGTACGGCGATTTAGGTTTTGGTGACTCTAATAAGAGCGGTGAGAACGGGTGGACTCCTGAAATTCTCCGGGAAGGACAAACGTCCACCTACCTTCCCGATTTTTCTTACGTAGGCTATCACTGGGGCGAAAAACCCATTCCTCAAAAAACTGCCACCATGAACGTTACTGATTTTGGTGCGGTTCCTGACGACAAAATCGATGATACGGAAGCGTTCAAGAAAGCCTTGGATGCAGCTCACAAAAGCTCGAAGCCCGTCGTTCTGAAAATGCCTAAAGGGCGGTTTATCGTAAACGATATCCTGACCATTAAGCGCAGCGACTTCGTTCTCCAAGGTTCCGGTAGCGATGCGAACGGCACTATCATCGAGATCGACAAGGCTCTTGCTCAACTCCCCACGCCGGATGCTATGAAGGAGACCGAGGAATACCTCAGAGTTAACAATAAGAAGACAAAAGACGGCAAATTATTTTCCGTTTACTCTTGGTCCGGCGGCTTCATCTGGGTTCAGTACCCGGGCTTGCGCATCTATCCGTACCTAGAGAAATACGATCAAAAAATTGATGCGGTTGCTACTGCTGAAACGGGCGTCAGAGGATCCCATCAGTTTACCGTCAACCCAAAAGGTCTAAAGATTGGCGATACCATTCAACTCAACTGGTACAACACCGAAGGTCAAAAATCTTCTTTGCTCCAACACCTATACATGAACGACGGCCTGGTCATTGGTTCACGCCACTGGGAAAATCCCCAGCGTCCTTTGATCACTCAGCAGCTCCTGATCACGGCGATCAATAAAGATACCGTCACCGTCAAAGAACCTCTTCTCCACGATATCCGCAAAGCTTGGCAAGTAGCGGTCACCAAACCAAATCTTTTACAAGAAGTCGGTTTGGAGAATTTTGCGATAGAATTTCCCAATGTACCCTTTGCTGGCCATCACAGCGAAGACGGGTACAACGGCATCTACTTTACCGGCTCGCACCATTCGTGGATAAAGAATGTCCGAGTTAACAACGCCGATACCCCTATTCTCACGGACAAGGTTGCAAACCTTACCATCACCGACATCGCAGTTACCGGCAGACAAAGCCACTACGGCATCCATCTTGGGGATGTCTACAACGTGCTCGTAAAAGATACTGTCATCGACGCACCCTCGTTTCACGCTTTAAGCTTCAACACCTATTCGCGAGGCAGTCTCTACACGCACTCCGAGATTAAGCAAAACCCTTCGCTCGATCAACATTGCGGTTCCAACCATCAAAACCTCTTCGATAACATCAAGATTACCGAAAACAACAAAGAATCTAAGCTATTCGAACACGGCGGCGATAAGTACTGGGCGCCGACTCACGGTGCTTACAATACCTTCTGGAATATCGACGTGAATTTCGCGTACGACACCAAAGGGCAAGAACAGGTAGAGATCAAAGGAATCGAAGACGGTCCTCATGCGAACTTCATCGGTTTCCACGCCAATCGTCCGGTAAAGTTTACTTATGGACCTGATGCCTACATCGAAGGTCTTAACCGTTCGGATATCAAAATCCCTTCGCTTTATGAGTTCCAACTTGCGAAACGACTGCAATCTCAGGCGAAGCGTAAGACCAGTCAGGCGAAAGATACTAAGGTTAGTTTGTAGGGGATCCCGCAAGCTCGGTTGACTTGAACCCGGCGTAGTCCTTGGCAAGTGAGATCCTTCGCTTCGCTCAGGATGACGGTGGCGTGCAGGTGACGGTGGCGTGCGTGCAGGATGACAGTGGCAAGTTTCGCTTCGTCATGTTGAGCGAAGCGAAACATCTCAATAATTATCTAACAACCCGAGCCGATCCGCCGGACTTAATCTTCTCAACTTCTTCCAAAGTCGCCATAGACGTGTCGCCAGGAGTGGTCATCGCGAGCGCTCCGTGAGCAGCCCCGTATTCTACCGCCTCTGCTACGTCGTAGCCTTTAAGCAGGCCATAGATCAATCCCGAAGCGAAACTATCGCCGCCGCCAACGCGATCGAAAATCTCTAGGTTGGGACGGTTTTTCGCTTGATGGAACTTACCCTGATGCCAGCAAATGGCTCCCCAATCATTGATATTTGCGGTTTTGACGCCTCTCAATGTTGTGGCCGTGATTTTGAAATTGGGATAGTGGCCCGTCGCTTTCGTGATCATGTTCTTGAATTTTTGTTCGTCAAGGTTTTGTAGGTTTTCATCCATGCCTTCCACTTCAAAGCCGAGGCAGGCAGAGAAATCTTCTTCGTTGCCGATCATAACGTCGACGCGTTCGGCCAGCAGGCGGTTGATCTCTTGAGCTTTTTGTTTACCGCCGATGGTTTTCCACAACGAGGGTCTATAGTTGAGGTCGTAAGAAACGATGGTGCCGTATTCCTTGGCGCAGTTCATAGCTTCCAAAGCCACCTGTGCCGTGCTCTCGGAAAGCGCCGCAAAAATACCTCCGGTATGGAACCAACGAACTCCCAGTTTGCCAAACAAATGATCCCAATCTATATCCCCAGGCTTAAGTTGCGATACTGCAGTGTTTCCTCGATCGGAGACACTCTTCGCTCCTCGTAAGCCGTAGCCTCTTTCGACAAAATTCAACCCGTTTCGGGCCGCTCTGCCGATACCGTCGCAGGGAACCCACTTGATGAACCTGGTATCCACTCCGCCTTGAAGAATAAAATCCTCAACCAAGCGGCCCACTTCGTTGTCGACAAGGGAGGTCACGACTGCTGTTCTCATGCCAAAACATCTTCTTAGGCCGCGGGCAACGTTGTATTCGCCGCCGCCTTCCCATACCTGGAAGTTTCTTGTGGTGCGAATCCTGGTGTTTCCCGGATCGAGGCGCAACATTATTTCGCCCAATGACACTAGATCATAGTGACAATCCTTCTCGGGCTTTATCTTGAGTTGAGTCATCTTAGTCTCTCCTTTTTATGGCAACAATTGGGATAAATTTCTGCTTAATTTAGCGGCGGCTTATGGGAAAAGCAACAATCTTCGGATGAAAATCTGCAGGAAAAAAAGGGCTTCAATGTCTTTTCTAACAAGGAGTCTGTATATTATCTTGTTGGCAATATCATGGCCTTGGTGTATTCAGAATAGATCTTAAACCATATACTTTTTCTTCCTGGCCCCAAGTTTTAAATCTTAAGAAATAGGGAGTTTACCGTGAAGACCATCTTAAAGAATTCTCCCATCGTTCCAGTCGTGGTTGCCGACAACGTCGAACAAGGAGTAAAAATTGCCGAAGCGCTTGTCGAAGGCGGCATGGTTGCAATCGAGATCACCTTAAGGACGCCTTCGGCTCTTAGCATCATCGCTGCCGTGGCAAAACAATTTCCCAAACTCATGGTCGGCGCCGGAACTGTTCTCAACCCCAACCAGCTTCAAGAAGTTCAAAAAGCGGGCGCAAAATTTGCGGTGAGCCCTGGTTCAACCCCGGCTTTGCTGAAGGCCGCAAAAGACATGAAATTCCCGCTTCTTCCGGGCATTGCAACCGCGAGCGAGATTATGCAGGGCATCGACCTTGGCTATGATTGCTTTAAGCTCTTTCCAGCCTCGGCCGTTGGAGGGGTTCCGCTTCTTAAAGGTTTCGGCGGTCCATTTAAGGAAGTGACGTTCTGTCCGACCGGCGGAATAAATGAGAATAACTTTTTAGAATATCTAAACTTGGATAATGTTGTTAGCGTCGGCGGGACCTGGCTCACGCCGGTAAAATCAATCAAGGATCAAAATTGGCAAGATATCGTTTCGCTCGCGAAAGCATCTTTGGCGAAACTGTAATTGGAGGCACAATTTATGAAAGTAACTGATCAATTTCGACTCGAAGGTAAAACGGCTCTTGTGACCGGATGCTGTCGCGGTTTGGGCAAGGCCATGGCCATCGCACTTGCGGAAGCAGGCGCTAACATTATCGGCGTGAGTCACGCTCTGGAAGCATCGGGAAGTTCCGTCGAAAAGGAAGTTCAAAAAAGGGATCGCCAATTTACCGCTTACCGTAGCGACTTTGCGGATCGCGACGACCTGTATCGATTTATCAAAGAAGTGAAAGCAAAACACAAGGCCGTCGATATCCTCGTTAACAATGCAGGAACCATCCTGCGCGCGCCCGCCGCGGAGCATTCCGACGAGTATTGGGATAAGGTCATTGCGATCAACTTAAACAGCCAGTTTATCCTAACCCGAGAGTTCGGCAAATCCATGGTGGAAAGAGGCTCCGGCAAAGTCATCTTCACCTGCTCACTTCTGACTTTCCAAGGCGGAATCAACGTTCCAAGTTACTCAGCCAGCAAAGGCGGCGTCGGTCAATTAGTAAAAGCCTTTGCCAATGAATGGTCTTCAAAAGGCGTTCAAGTCAACGGCATCGCCCCCGGATACATCGCGACGGAAAACACCGAAGCTCTTCGCGCCGATCCCGTTCGCTCAAAGGATATCCTAAGCCGAATTCCGGCAAACCGTTGGGGGGAACCCGAGGATTTTGCTGGTCCTATAGTATTCCTTGCGTCTCAAGCTTCTAACTATGTGAGCGGCAGCATTGTCACAGTCGACGGCGGCTGGATGGCCCGTTAATTTTTTCACTCAACTAAGGAGATTTTGTTTTATGGAAACCAGATATTCAACTGACCGAATCGGCTACCGTGCAATGTCAACAAGCGACCTTCGCTCGTCGTTTCTTCTAGAGAACCTTTTCAAAGACGGTGAGCTGCAAACCGTCTACTGCGAAGTCGAAAGAGCCATCATCGGCGCCGTTGTCCCCAAGGGAGATAAAATTCGGCTCGAAGCGGGCCGCGAATTAGCCGCCGATTATTTCTGCCAGAGACGAGAAGTGGGCGTCGTCAACATCGGTGAAAAAGGGACCATCATAGTTTCCGGAACCGCATACACGATGGAAAACCTCGACTGCCTCTATATCGGCCGCGGCGAAAAAGAAGTCACATTCCAAAGCGCTAATCCGGACAAGCCCGCGAAGTTTTACATTTCGAGCTATCCGGCTCACACATCTTATCCCACTATGCATGCGCCCCGCTCAAAGGCTCAACCGCTTGTGCTGGGAAGTTTAGCAGAATCAAACTCCAGAACGATTTATAAATACATCCATCCGGAAGGGATCAAGAGCTGCCAACTTATGCTCGGCGTCACCATCCTCAACGAAGGAAGCATCTGGAACACAATGCCGGCTCACACCCACGAGCGCCGCACTGAAGTTTACATGTACTTCAACATGGACGAAAATGCCCGGGTCTTCCACCTCTTGGGAACCCCCGACGAAACTCGGCATTTGGTCATGAAAAACGGCGAAGCCGTCGTGTCTCCGAGTTGGTCGATCCACTCAGGAGCAGGTACTAAGGCTTATTCCTTTGTTTGGACTATGGGCGGGGAGAATCAAGAATTCGCCGACATGGATCACGTGAAGATGGAAACACTGAAGTAAAAAAAAGGGCCGAAAGGCCCTTTTTTCTTAGAGTTTCATCGGCTTCCCGCGCTTACAAAGCTGAATTGCCAATCCCCAAGGATCTCTCAACATCACAAGATGCGATCCGTCAGGAAGCTTAACTTCATCCGCTTTAGAAGCACCCGCTCTAATAAGCCGCGCAGAGTCATCCACAGGATTTTCCGATACAAAAGCCAAATGAAGAATCAATGGATCTTGAGCCTTATAATCTGGAACCGAATCCACTGGATTGTTGTAGATCTCCGTCATGACACTTCCGCTGCTATCAGCAAGAAAATGCGTATTGGCACGACCGTCAATTTTCCGAACAACTTTCATTCCCAGATTCTCGCAGTACCAGTCTGCCATTTTCACGGGATCCGAAACGTTCAATGCAAAATGTTCAATCTTCATAAACCTGTCCTTACTAGTGGGTTGACCTAGGCCTTTTATAGGAAAATCTTGGGGAAAAAGCCACTCTTTATCTATGGCTTGTTCGCGGGCCAAATAAGCCTGGCGCAAGAACCAATTTCGGTCGCAATATGCTACAATAGGAACACATCTACATAAGGATCTGCGGCCATGAACAAACGGAGTTTCGCTCTTTTCACTCTGCTAACCTTAACCAGCTGTAAGTCTGCCTCCACCAACCAAAACATCATGAGCGACACAGCAACGAGCGAAGCCATAACAGGCACTGCCGCGAGCGGAATGCCCTTCTCGCAAGACGAAAAAATCAAATGTCCTGAAGGACAGGAGCTTCTCACGACCAGCCTCAAACGTGTCGCTAACGTGCAACCGTCCGAGCTGGGATTTAACGGCGACGTGGTCATCGAGCCCCAAGATATCAAACTCGATCGTATTGTTGGGGACGGCAATATATATACGGCGAATTACGCTGTGCGATTTGATTTCTGCTTCGACAACGCCGAGGCCCTTTCACTGCAAAGGATCATTGTCCAGAAAAAGAGTGTGTATGCATTTGGCGGCCAGCGTCCGGTTTTCCATGTCCTCTCCGTGACCAACCCCAAGGCTTCCCCGGCCTTCGCTAAGGCTTTATTCGAGCAAGACTATACGGGTATTGAAGCGCGTTTCCCAAGTACATACCCAGAGTTTCCTTCCTACTACGTGAAGGGACATCGAACGCCATTAGGCCAAAACTTTTTGACGATCAACTCATATAAAATGGGTGACAATCCGTACGTTTTCTTCGGCGAAGCAGACGACGGCAAACCGACACTCACAGCAGCCGAGCTGGAAGCAGCCAACCCGTTCGAAGCTTTCGATAAACCCATTGAAGCAAAGTGGGAGATTGCCAGCCACGATCTTAAGGAAGGTACATTGGAATTCAAGTTTTCCTATGAGGTCCGGTTCCACGGGGCAGGATATCGAAGTTATCAATACGATCAACGAGCGGTTTTGATCATTGAGGATGCGAATCCTAAACTCAAACAAAAGGTGTCGATCAAGATTGAAAAACAACCCGTTGAGGATTTTCTCGAGTACGTCAAATCACACCATAATCGAAGCGACACTTTTATCTTTTCCGATCCTGCAGGACAAGTGAAGTACACGCTTCGCCCCGCAGCTGACGAACGAGGGAAATTGATTGTCGAATACCGGGAAGATCTGGGCATACCAAAGGCCGAGTATATTATCATGCGAACTTTAAAGCCTGTTCCCAGCCATCCGCAACCTATGTAAGCCGCGTCTATCCCCGTTGGATGAGCTCGATCATATACCCGTCGGGATCCTTGAGAAAAGCAATCGTGGATCCCCCGTGTTTCATCGGTCCGGGCTCTCGCGTTATCTCGACCCCGAGCTGTTTCAGATTTGAACAGGTTTGGTAAATGTCGTTCACACCAAAAGCGATATGGCCAAAGCCAGTCCCCAGATCATACCGATCCTTGTCCCAATTATACGTGAGCTCGATTTGCGGACCGTTCTCTTCGAAGCCAACAAAGGCCAGGGTAAATTGGCCGTTGGGATATTCCTTGCTTCGGAAAAGTTTCATTCCTAGCTTCTGGGTGTAGAAGTCAATCGATCGCTCCAAATCGCCGACTCGAATCATCGTATGTAAAAACTGCATTTTTCTCTCCTCCGGCTTGAAAAAACCTCTGATGGGCGCTTAAAATAGTAGGACCACCGATCAATGTTTTCAACGATGAGGAATACCATGCGAACTCTTCTCTTGTCGTCGTTTTTTCTTTGGATCCGGGAGACCCTTGCGAAGGCCGGACCAGAGCAGCCTAAGTATGTTTCGCAATAGCTTAAAAGAGACGCAAAGTGACCTCAAATCCAAAACCAGATATACACAATGTTGCTCCTGAACACACCGCCGTGCGAGTGGCGCTATGGCGGGCGTTGCACGTCGAGATCGATCCAGAGCCATATGTATTCACGGATCAAGTCGGGTTGAGGCTCGTCGATGAGAAAGACTGGCGTCAACGTCCTGATATGAACCCACAGTTTTGCAAATCTATCCGCGCATCTATTGTGGGGCGGGCCCGATTGATTGAAGACATCATCGAACAGCAGCTGAAGCAAGGCGTGTCCCAGTACGTGATTTTGGGAGCTGGCTTAGATACTTTTGCCCAGCGCCGTTCAGATTTAGCTCCGAAGATGCAGGTCTTTGAAGTTGATCAACCAGGACCTCAGGCGTGGAAGCGGAAACGACTCGTCGAACTCGGATACGAATTTCCTGAATGGCTCCACTTCGTGCCTGTGGATTTTGAGGCGCAATCGTGGTGGGAGCAACTGATCGAGGCAGGGTTTGATAAAACAAAATCTAGCATCGTCGTTTCCACCGGAGTCTCGATGTACCTTACAAAAGAGGCAAATTTGGCCACTCTCAAGCAATTGGCTAAACTTTCTCCTGGTTCGACATTTGCCATGACTTTTATGCTTTCCTTGGAGCTTCTCGACGCGGAGGAAAGAGCGACTATGGAATTTGTGATGAAACGAGCACAAGAATCAGGCACACCTTTTATCAGCCTCTTTTCTCCCTCCGATATCGCATCACTCGCGAAGGAAGCCGGATTCAAGGGAGCGCAATATATATCAGCGGAGGAAATTTATCAGCGTTACTTCGTCCAACGTTCCGACGGGTTGCGGGCTGGAAAATCTGAGGCATTCCTGATTGCGTCCACCTGAATGACTTCTGAGCAGGTGTATAAATCACTGAATTGCATACAGCTCAAAGATTTTGATGAAAAGACGACCCGCTCATGGTAGTTTCAGCGGCCACTTTTTGCGAAAAAGGAGTCTTTGATGAACCTTAGGACTTTCATTCTATCTTTGTTTATTTCACACTCAGTCGGCGTTGTATCCTTTGCGGATAGCGTCCACACTCAAACAGAGGGACTCCCTATTTCAACAAAGTCCGAACTTCAGAACCAAATCATTTTTACTCGTATAGCAACGGACATTCGCTACTTCCATCCCAGCGATGGCGTGGAAAACACAGATTGGGACAAATTCCTGGCGATGGGGATGCAGGCTGTCACCGAGACTCCAGCAGAACAATTGCCTAACAAACTCCGTGAGCTTTTCTCCGACATCGCACCCCAAATGGAGATAAATGGCGAGCCTACTGCGATTTTCAAAGTACCTACAGGTGCTATCGTGAAAGTATGGGAGCAGAACGGATACATTGAAGAACAGGATTACGATCCCGAACTATCTGTTTATCAAAGAAAACGAATTGAAAAACCGCTAAGGGAAGTTTCGGAATTAGAATTTCCTGAACTTGCGAAATATGGAGCAGTCGAAGTTAGCATTCCCATGATCCAGTACATGGGGAGCAATGGAGAAACTTTGCCTCTGAGCACTGGATTCCGTTCTGATCAGGAAGTGAGTAAAGATCTTGCGAGCCAGTATACTTGCAAAGCTTCTGTGGCTAAGATTTGGGGGGTAATTCAAAGCTTTTTCCCCTATTTCAAGTCTAGGGCGGTGAATTGGGAAGCTGAATTAGCTCCTCTCTTGCTCTCGTGTGAGGAAGGCAGTATCGACTCTTTCTTTAGTGCCCTCAGACGTTCGTTGACAAAGCTTGGCGATAACCACCTAAAAATAATGACTCTTCTGGACGAGCGTCAGTTCACTGTCCCTGTTGGATTCTTGTGGATAAATGAAAAAATCGTCGCGGGATACAAAGCAAACGCCGAACATTCAGAAATCAAAATCGGTGACGAACTCATTGCTGTTGATGGGGTTGCAACAGATGAACTTGTCGAACGATTGGAACCTCTGGCGTTGACGTCGAGACATCGTGGCAAAGATATTGTTGCGATGAAAGAAATTATAAGACGCAAGTGGAGCGAGAGCGTAACTCTGAAATTTAAAAACCCGAGCGGAGTTGTATACTCTGTTGCTTCCTCTGCTTCCGAAAAAAGTTCGGATATATTTTACGCCACCGAAGACGCCTATAATTTCGCCAATACGCCCCTTCAAAAAGATCTTGGCAGAGGAATTCGGTACGTGAATCTTTCAGCTAGCAAGCTGGAAAATTTGGCATCAAATATTGAATTCCTTCGAGGGGCAAAAGCAATTGTCCTTGATCTGAGAACTTATCCCGTGGAATGGAAGGGCTGGAGGGGGCTTCTCGCTCATTTTTCCAATAAAGAGTTTCACACAATGCCCCTATTTGACCGCAATCAGACTCGGCCAAACCAAAACGGTACCGTTCTGACGAAAATTGAGCAGAGCATTACACCTCAGGAACCCTTTATTTCTGTTCCTACGGTTGTCCTCAGCTCGAAGTTTAGTATTAGCCAAAATGAACATGCTTTAGGTTATGTTCAAAACGCAGGTCTTCCCATTCTGGGCGAACGTACGTACGGCATTAATGGAAATGTGACCCTTATTAACATTTTGGGTGGAGAGAAAACCGGGACCGGTCTTTCTGTTAGATTCACAGGCATGGAGGCAACCCAGAATGACGGAAGTGATCTGATAGGCGTTGGTATTATTCCCGATATTGAAGTTGCAAGAACAATAGAAGGCGTCAGGAACGGCGATGACGAAATTCTAAAAGCCGCTATTAAGTACCTAAAAGAAAAGATTTGATTCACTCCGCAAATCTGCGCTACGGATTTCCTGCGCTGGCGCAGATTGTACTTAGATTGAATAACCCTCATCTTCGAGCGAGGGATAGTACCAATCCACACCCAGCGTGTCCGCCCAGCTGCAGTTGCCGAGGTTATAATGCCACCACTCGGCTTTGTAATTTACGAAGCCGGCGTCTTTCATCAGGTTAAAAAACAGTCGGCGGTTATTTCGGATTTCCTCCCAAGTCTGTTTGGCGAGGCCGCTGTTAGAATCATAGTCCTGTTCGAACCATTGCGTCGCCGACATGGGACTTACTTCGTCAAATCCGGTGCCCATATTAAGAGGCTTGCCGTTTCGTGCCAAGGTAAGGTCTATCGCTCCGCCGCTATTATGCGGCAATACAGGAGATAGAGGAGGATACACAGGGTGAGCGACGAAATTGCGGGTAATCTTACGAAGTTCGTCGGTCGAGAGGTTTGGATTGAGACGTTGCTGTTGTGAGTATATGTCGTCCCACAATGCGAGTTGCGCCGCGAGAGTTCGGAACGCGTCGAATACCTGAAACTCATAGTCTCTTGGCAATTGTTGCAAAACGCTTTCGAGCGCGAGGACCACGCTCTCCCGAGCGATTGTTGTGGTTAGAGCTCCGTTGTAGCCTTTGTGGAAATAAGAATTCAGGCCGATGATCCGGGGATTGCGGCAGCAGTCTGAAGCCTTGGAATGTTGCTTGAGTGCCCTGAGTTGTTTGGCTGTTGGCGAAGGGTAGTCGAAGCCAATTTTTCGAGAAGTCAGTCGGGCTATTGCATCCATATAGTCTTTACCGCGCCGCGCGGAAATTTCACGGCTCCGCTTCAATAGTATCAAACGGGTCGAAAAAAATCACCAACGCTAGTCGCGGCCGGGCGGTAGAAGCCCATCAATTGCTTCAATTATCGTTCGCCTCTTGATTGGTTTGGTGAGGCATTCGTCACATCCGGACGCCTTGGCTCGCTTGATCTGTTCCTTCGTGGCATTGGCGGTCAATGCTATGATGCCCCTTCCGAACCCTTGAATGCGAAGAGCCTGGCTTGCCTGATAGCCGTCCATGACGGGCATTTGTAAATCCATCACGATGACGTCGAAATCTTCGCTTTTTGCCCTCGAGAGCGCATCTTTGCCATTGTCTGCGACATCTACTTCTGCGCCTACGGCGCTAAGTAAGCGTTTAATATATTCTCGATTGTCGCTGGCATCGTCTACCACCAAAACCCTAACGCCATCTAATTTTCTTTGAGTTTCTGGTCCGTCGTGCGATAAATCTTCATCAAATAAAGCGCGTTCACCCACGAGGTTACCGCATTCGCCCGTCCCAGCGTCAATCAGCAGGGAGAAGACAGAGCCGGAATCCGGTTGGCTTTGCTCCAAAACTAGATCTCCTCCCAAGAGGCGAGCGAGCCGTCTTGACAGAATGAGTCCTAGTCCCGATCCCCCATACATTCTAGTCGTGGAACTATTCGCTTGGGAGAAAGGTTGGAAGAGTCTTGAAATTTCTTCTTCGCTCAACCCGCATCCGGTGTCTTCAACAGTGAACTTAATCATGCATTTTCCGGGAGTGTTCTCCGATCTAACGCGAAGGGTTACTGATCCTGCGCTAGTGAACTTAATCGCATTGCCGACAATATTGTTCAGACACTGCCTCAGTCGAACGGGATCGGTTTTCAAAATTTGGGGAACCAAAGTTTCGAGTTCGACTTTGAAATTTATTCCCTTCTCCGACGCCTTTAATGAATGAGTTAAGGAAAGATCCTTGATCATCTCGCCCAAGGAAACGTCGATCTTTTCAACGTCTATCTTGTCCGCTTCGATCTTCGCTAAATCTATAACGTCGTCAATTAGCTTCGACAATAAATTGCCGTTACGTTCAATCGCTTCGATGCATTGCAAGATATCTTCGCGCGACTGGCCTTCGTCCTTTAAGAGTTCCGCGAAACCAAGTACTGCCCCTAAGGGCGTTCGAATCTCATGACTTACATTGGCTAGAAACCGGCTCTTGGCGTTGCTAGCTTCTTCTGCTGACCGGCGTAGAGCTTCGTTTTCTAGAAGCTTTTCTTGCAATAATTCCTTTTGCCGTTTCAAAGCCTTACTTTTTTGATCAAGCTCAACGAAGACACGTACTTTATTTCGGACGAGATACGTATCCAGTGGTTTGATAAGGAATGCGATGGCGCCGCTTTCGTATCCTTCGAACTTTCCCGCAGCCCACCGACTTGACGCTGTTACGAAAATGATCGGAATTGACTTGGTTCTCTGTGATGCTCTCATCAACTTTGCTAATTCAATCCCGTCCATGTCGGGCATTTCGACGTCAACGAGAGCAAGAGCAATCTCATGCTCGAGAAGCAAATCCAACGCTTCTACGCCGGATGTGGCCTCCAAAAACTCTATATCGCTTGCTTCGATAAGAGACCTTAATGCCAAGATGTTTTCTCGGCGGTCATCTACAATCAGTATCTTTGTACGCTCGATCACCGTTTCCATTACGACACGTATTCCTCTTTCCAATTCTCACCCGTAAGCAAGTCTGTTATTGCGCTAACTGAGAGCACCTTAGCTTTTTTCGTTGCGGCCGCGCTAGCGCGAGGCATTTCCGCATACTGCGCAGAAGTAGGATCTTGCACGACAACCAGCCCCCCTCGGTCTTCGATGCGTCTCAACCCTGCAGCGCCGTCTTGGTTTGCGCCGCTCAAGACGATGCCCAGAACCGATGGTCCGAGCGCCTCGGCGGCACTCTCAAAAAGAACGTCTATCGAGGGTCTGGCCCAATTTACCTTATCTTCCATTGAAAACGAAAACGTCATGTCCGCTTCGATAAGTAAGTGGTAGCCGGCTGGAGCCACGTACACGCAAGAGTTTTCCAAGGCCTCCTTCTCCTCCGCCTCTTTCACCTTGAGTCGCGTGACTGAGGAGAACAAGAAGGCGCATGATGCTTTGCTGTCCTCGCTCCTGTGGAGCACTATTACAATTGGCGGCACTTCCCCTCGGAACCGGCCGCTAAGAATCTGCTTTACGACCTCAACTCCGCCTGCGGATGCGCCGATTACTATGAGTTTTATCTGCTTCACGTTTCGTCACCTAATATGACTGATTTTTCAGAAACTATTTTTCGATAAATTGACGAGTGAGAGGGCGAGGACTCAAAGTCCTTGGCCGCCGGGGATAGTCTCATTGTCTCCTTGCTGCCTAAGCAAAGAAAGCCCTTGTAGGATAGGCTTCGAGAAAAAAGATCGAAGACCTTGTTCTGCAACGGCCGCTTAAAGTAAATAAGCACATTTCTGCAGAGAATGAGCGTGACCTCGGAGAAAACATCGTCCGTCGCTAAGTTGTGTTCAGCAAAAACTACGTTTGAAATAAGATTAGAATCGAACTTGGCTGCCTCGTACGAGGCAACGTAGTAGTCCGCAAAGTTCCCTCTACCGCCTGACTTATGGTAATTGCGAGTGTAGGTTGCGACGGCGTCCAGAGGGTAGATTCCAGCCTTTGCAATCTCGAGTGCCGCTTCATTAATGTCGGTAGCGTAAATAATGGTTCGACTCAAAAGCCCCTCCTCCTGCAGGATAATGGCCAATGAATATACTTCCTCGCCTTTGCTACAACCAGCATGCCAAATTTTGATAGCTGGATAAGTCTTTAGAACTGGGATTATTTCCGTTCGGAGAGCGTGAAAAAATTCCGGATCCCGAAACATCTCGCTGGTTGTAACAGTGAGATCGGAAACGAGCTGCGAAAAAAAATCGGGCGATCGAAGGAGTTCATGCTGCAATAATGAGAGACTTTTGATGCTATGCTTGTTCATGGCGGCAGCCACCCGTCGGCGAAACGACGCTTCCGAATAGTCGCGGAAGTCGTAGCCGTAGCGTTGAACTATGGCTTCTATGAGAAGCTTTAATTCGATTTCCTCTATGGAAACATTCACGTCCTAGCTCTCGTTGGCAACCAAACCTTCAGAAGCGACCATAGCTTGTCGAGATCCACCGGCTTTGACAAGTAGTCGTTTGCTCCTGCCGCCAGGCATTTATCATGATCGCTCTTCATGGCCTTTGCCGTCAAAGCGATGATGGGAAGTTTTCTAAAATAATCCCTCTCCCTAATTCGGCGCATCGCTTCGTACCCGTCCATTCCTGGCATCATAATATCCATCAAAACGATTTCGATCTCGCGGTCATTCTCAAGCGTCTTCAGGCATTCATGGCCGTTTTTAGCAATGATGACTTCCATACCCTTCAGTTTTAGGGCGTTAGCTAGAGCGAAGACATTGCGCATATCGTCGTCGACTACCAAAATTCTTCGACCGTTCAATTGCAAACCTTTGTCGCGCACTTGGCGCAAAAGCGTTTGCTTGGCTTGCGGCATTTTACTCTCAACCCGATGAAGGAATAAACTTACTTCATCGAGAAGGCGGTCTGATGAACGCGCTCCTTTTAAAATGACCGTTTCTGAGTAGGTCTCAAGTAAAGAAACCTCGTCGGGACTTAGGTCTTTTCCTGTATAGACTACAACAGGCGGCAACGAGCCTCTATCGTCGGCTGTCGAAAGACGATGTAAGAGATCGAATCCGCTCATGTCTGGTAATCTAAGATCTATGATCAAACAGTCGTAGGAGCTTCCGGTTATCTTCTCAATCGCGTCTTCCCCCTTACCTACGGTGTCTATCTCGACGTCCGCACCGTCCAGCAATTCTTTCATAGCGAGCCTTTGATTCGGATCGTCTTCAACAATAAGAATGCGTTTCATTTGTCTTGAAAGGTGGCCTTCGATTTTTCCAAATGCTTCGTTGAGCTTGTCTCGTGTTACGGGTTTGACGAGGTAGCCAATGGCTCCCATGGAGAGAGTGCTGGGCAACCTGTCCCTGGCAGAAACGATATGCACCGGCAAATGTCTCGTTGCAGAATCATGCTTTAATCGTTCCAAAACAGTCAGGCCACTCATGTCAGGAAGTCGCAAATCGAGTAAAACTGCGGCTATTTTGTGACGAGCTGCGATTTGCAAGGCCGCTTCACCGTGGTTGGTAAGAACAGCCTTGAAATTTCTTCCTCGGGACTCCTGCAACAGCGTTTGGCCGAAGTCCTCATCGTCTTCGACGATCAATATCATTCGGTCTTCTTTATCCAAAGCATCGACATCGCCCAATACCAGGCTTTCTCTTTTGAGACCTGCTTGAGTAACGCTGGAGGGGACTTGTTGCGCATCTGTCGATGCAGGCGTTGGCGCCTCTACAGGCTCTGAAGCTGGATGAGAAGAAATGGCTTCGGGAACCTTTAGGGTGAAAGTAGAGCCTTTGCCTTCCGTACTCTTTACGGAAATTTGGCATCCCAAAAGGTTGGCCAATTCTCTGGAAATGGTTAAGCCAAGTCCGGTTCCGCCGTAAATCCTACTGCTGGATCCATCTCCTTGTTGGAAGGCTTCGAAGATAAGTCCCAGTCGATCTTTGGGGATTCCGATGCCAGTGTCTTTAACTGTTATTTCTAGCGCCCCGTTCGAATTTCCTTTGGAGAAAGTGACGTCGACTTGACCCGAATGCGTAAATTTGACCGCATTGGAAACAAGATTCTTCAGGATTTGATCCAACCTTTGGCGGTCCGTCACTATGGATTTGGGCGCGGCGTCCTCGACTTTTACGGAAAACCCGATCCCCTTTTGCTCGGCCTGGACCGCGAAAGTATTTTGAAGGTCCTTTGCCACGGAGGAAAGATAAACGACCGACGGCATTATACTGAGCTTGCCCGCTTCCACTTTCGACAAATCAAGTATATCGTTGATCAAGTTGAGAAGATCGGTTCCCGCTCGGTTAATTGTCTTGGCAAAGTCGACCTGCTTTTGGTCGAGGTTGCCGTTTTCATTTTCGTAAAGCAATGTCGACAATATCAGGAGACTATTGAGTGGTGTCCGGAGCTCGTGAGACATGTTGGCTAGAAACTCCGACTTATAACGGCTCGCTACTTGGAGTTCTTTCGCCTTTGCTATGAGCTCTGCCTGAGTGTCGCGAAGTGCCAGGTTCCGGTCCTCAAGGCTGGACTTTTGGAACTCCAGGATTTTGGCTTGCTGTTCGAGCTCTTCGTTCGTCTGTTTCAGTTCTTCCTGTTGGACTTCGCCTCTATCTTGGGCAATTTTTAATGCGTGAGCTTGCGCTTCAAGCTCTTCATTGGAGGCGAGCAGCTCTTCTTGTTGCATTCTCAGTTCTTCGGCTTGGCGTTGGGTTTCTTCGAGCAAGTCGTTCAACTGTTCGCGACTTGCGGCCGCTTCGAGCGTCAGACCTAAGTTGTTCTGAGCATATTCTAAGAGCTGAAGATCAGTCGGTAAAAAGGGCTGAAAGGAGCCGAGCTCTAAGACGCCCTTGGTAACCTCATTGAGCGTGATGGGAACAGTAATTACATGACGCACCGGAGCGTCCCCGATACTGGTGCTAACCCGTAGGTTTATGTTAGCTAGATCATCGACCGCGATAACGCGTTGGGTGACAGCGGCTTCCCCTACAGTACTTTGCCCTAGAGCGTACTCCGGAAGAATCGAGACATCGGATTCCTGTGCATAAGCGGCAGTGGGCAGCAACTTTTGGTCTTTTCGAAGATAAAATGTTCCCGCGGCGGCGTGCATATTGCTGCAGAGAAATTCGAGAGATTTCCGACATATCTGAGTCATGGTGACGTTGCCGCGAAGTATCTCATTGAGTCGTGTGGCGTTGCCTTTGAACCTATTTTCGATTTCAGCCTTAACAACCTCTTCGTGTTGTTTCTGTATTGCCCGCAAGGCGAGAAAGTAGGCGGTTGCCAATACGGCAAAGAAGGTGACGATTGCAATGATTAAGAATTTATCGACGGCGTCTTGAGCATTCTGTGCCATCTGAGATCGTTCCTTCAGCACGCGCTCTTCTTCTTGCTCTATTGATCCGACGCCTTCTAAAACATTCTCGATAAGACGTCTGCCGCGATTCAGCGAAACTTGTGCCTCAGCCGCAGTGAAGCCCTGGGTTCTTCGAAGGTCGATAATTTCAGAATATCGAGCAAAAGCTCGATCAACATGTAGACGCAATGCATCCAGACGCTCTACTTGCGCTGGGTTGGCAGCAACAAGCTGCGCGATTTCAGTCAGGAGGCTGCGAGCTTCTCGTTCGCTCGCTATGTAGAGGTCGAAGTACTCGTTGAGTCCCGTAATGATAAAACCTCGCTCACCGGTTTCGGAAAGCAACATTTTTTCGGAGAGCTGACGCAAATGGCGAATGACATCTCTTGTGTGATTAGCGGCGATTTCGTGGTCTTCAACTCGGGATCGCTCCTTGACTACGATCCAAAAATTCGAACCCATGATAACGGCTGCCAACAAGAATCCCGCCGTAGTCGCGAATAGCTTGCGAGTTTTATTAACAACGGTGTTAGCTTTTTGTCCCATTAGTTATAACTTTGAGGTGAAGTTTGGTTTCCGGATATCCCTGCGAAGACGCGTTCACAGAGACTTCGAATACTTCGAGCGTAAATTTCCAGCTCCGCTTTTGGCGGGCCAGATTCCACGAACGCCTCCAACGTTCCAAGTCGCTTGGATAGCAAGCCATACCCATATGTGGCAGCGGATCCGGAAAGTCGATGACAGATTCTTTTGATATCGATTTTCCTTCCTTGGTCGATCGCGCCTTGAAGATCTTCAAGACCCTGTCTCAATAGGTCCTCAAACTGAGGGAGCAGAGACATGAGTATGGGATCGTTTTCCTTTGTTGAACGAATAACATCCATTATCTTTCCCATGCCTCCTTAGTTTATAGGTTGGTTAAAGTACTGCGCGTGATCAATACCATATCTTGTCAGCATTCTGTAAATGTCTGCCCTGTATCGGCCCGCCTGTTTGGCCACAGCCGCTACCTGCCCTCGGTTTTTCCCTAGGTGGTGTTCCAAATAGATCTTTTCAAAATGTTGCTTTGCATCGCCTAAGGGTAGACTGAGTAACTCTTCGCTGACACCATTTATGTTCGATTCACCTTGCAGAATACTTGTACCGTGGTTCTTGCCTTGTAAGTGCAAGAAGACGTCATCAATTTCAATCTCGTCGCCTGAAGCTAAAACGACCGCTCGCTCGATGGAGTTTTGCAGTTCGCGAATGTTACCGGGCCAGTCATAAGAAACCATGCGGTTTAGAGCAAAGCCGTTGAGCATTCGAACAGTTCGGTCAAATCTTCGGTTATACATGTTAAGAAAATGTTCCACCAAAAGCGGTATGTCCTCTCGACGCTCGCGCAATGGAGGAATATGAAGCACGATAATGGAGAGCCTGAAATAAAGGTCTTCGCGAAAGCGCTTCTCTTCGACTTCTTGCAGAATATTTCGGTGGGTAGCAGCGATCACGCGCGTTCCGATCTTCACGGAAGTTGAAGATCCGACTGGAGTCACTTCTCGCTCCTGCAACACTCTCAAGAGTTTCGTTTGCAACGAGAGCGGCATGTCCCCTATTTCGTCGAGAAGCAATGTCCCTTCCGTGCAGAGTTCGAAAATCCCTTTCCTATCTGTTTTGGCATCCGTAAACGAGCCTCGTTTATGGCCGAAAAGCTCCGATTCGAGCAGAGACTCGGGGATCGCGCCGCAATTGATGGCGTCGAACCTCTTATTAGCGCGCCGGGATAGTCGGTGGATAGCCCGAGCAAAAACTTCCTTGCCTGTTCCGGATTCCCCTAGCAAGAGGACCAGTGAATCCACGTCCTTGAGTCGTTCTATTTTCTTAATGACTTTTTGAATTGCCGGGCTTTGCCCTATGAGACCGATGTCGCTCAGGTCCGCCCCGGAGAGTTCTTTCTGTTCCGTCGGTTCCACCGCGGACGTCAGCTCTTCGACAAGCTGCTGGCTGTCTTGTTCCTTCTCAAAGAACCCATGCGCCCCTCTCCTCATAGCCTCCACAACTTTCGGGATGCTCCCGTGGTTCGTTAGTACGTAAGTCTTCGTAAATGGAGCGTTTTTCAAGATAAAATCGAGCCCGTCGAAGCCGTCCTCGTCACCCAGATTCAGGTCCAAGAGGGCAACGTCAAACGAGTAAGCCCTTATTTGTTCCTCTAATTCCGTTAGACTCTGAACAAAAGTGCTATGGAAACCAGCGCAGCTGAGGACCTTTTCGTAATAAGCTCCAACGGTAATATCGTCATCCACAATGAGGATGCGTCCTTTAAATAAAGTCATATAATTTCCCGTTTTCGTTAGGTTATTTGGCAAACAACCCGTTTAAAATTTCAAGGGTTTTTAACTATATATTAAAATTGTTAAGAATCAAGACAATAGTAAAGGGGGAACATAAGATTTCCCCCTTTTTAACACTGCTAGTCTTTTGTTTTGTTGTAGACCAAATCCTGGTCGGTTTTGGTTGGGCGCTGGCTTGGGTCCTTGTCCGAAAGGAACAAGAAGTTGCCGCCAAAGGTCAAGGTATCGTCACTCACGTCATAAACGTCGTATACCATGTCCCCATTGTTGGGAACCAAGTAGCCGGAACATTCTTGGCCTAACAGGTCCTTTTTCTCGCCTTTTTCCCACGTGTTGATACCACAGAATTTTACAGCGTTCATGGCCTTGACCGCAGCATCAGAGTAAATCGTTAAGTGTGCTTCGGTGATCTTGAAGTCGATGTTCTTAACTTCGTGGTTCTCTTTGTTTTCGCCAAGATCTTTGTAGTCGCCGTCCACTTCGTAAACAGCCGCTTTGTTTTCACAACCTTCGTTGTCAAAGAGATACTCTTTCTTCGTGAACTTGCCTTCTAGGTCGAAGATATATTCCTTTTGACCATGGGTCAATTCTAGAACAGAGTTTTCGCGGCAATCTGTGTCCCAGGTACCGAGCATTGCTGGGTTGCTGTGTTTCGCTTTCTTTGCTCTCTTTTTCGCCTTGTCAATTGCACCGCAGGAAACCATCGATAAAGAACAAGCGGCGATTACTAATGCTTTCAATTTCATGTCTCTCTCCTTTAAACTTAAGTTAATTAATTAATGTGCGTAAGAATTCTTGCGTTTTACGATTACAACAGCCTTGGACGCTCCGCCTTTGTCAGCCAGGATTTCAGCGATTTTTCTAGGTTCGCGGTCATCAACTTTTTTGCCGGCCAATGAATCTTTTACTTGAGCATCGTCAGTACCAAAAACTTTCTCGATCCAGAGTGGTTGTTCAGCCATGCTGTGAATTTCGACGTCTGAAGCGCCAAGCTCTTTAAGAACGTCTTTCACATTGTCTCCGCGTTTTTCAGCAAGATCCTTCGCTGACTTTGAAAGCTCAATTTTTCGATTGGTTGGCAATTGCTCATCTGCCCATGTTGCGACAATTATTTTGTCAATGTTGTCGTCGTCGCGAACCGCGTTGACCACGGAGCGAAGAGAAGTCTTTTCGCTAGCTGAGAGGCTAGCGTCGCCTTTCGAAAAGGTGATCGAACTGATGTCCTTGTCCATAAGGTCGTAGACTTTTTGTTGAACAGTTTCTAGGCCCGCTGCATAGCTGGTTCCCGCCAAAAGGCTTGTCACGATCGCCATCTTGTTTAAGAGTCTCATTCTAAAATTCTCCTTCTGAGAGGTTAAGGAGCGAACCACTCGCTCAGTTTCCCCTAAAGCATGAGGCGTGCCATGGCTGCAGCAATGATTTTAGCTAGTTAAAGAACGCATTTTCGGTTGCGGTATGAAATTCGTGACAAACTTAGATGAGTTGAATCTTTTTTCATACTTTGTGTTTTGCACAAGTAAATAAGTAGAGATCAAATTGAATCGACAGCGAACGACCAGAAACCATTCGTTGGAAGCACAGTTTAATAGAGCAAGGAATTGATTAGAGAGTGGACACCGATAGCCCCGCCATTGCTGCGGCGTGCTTCTCAGTTTGAAGAAAGATGTGTCGGAGTAAATTCGTCGTCGTTAAATCGCTGTCAGCGATATAGCGCATGGAATCAAGGTACGACTCCATGGAAACCTGTTCCGCCGAGAGATTCTCGCGGATCATGGATTGTAGGTCATGGCATTTTTGGCCCGTTGAAATTGATCTGCTGCGTTCGTGGACTTGCGCGGGATCTAGGCATGGGTTGCCGCCTAACTGCTTAATCCGGTCAGCTAAAAGTGTTGCTTGCTGTTGTTCTTCTTTGGCGCACTCCGCGAAATATGAGGATACACCTGGAGCATTGGCTTCCGCCGCTGCAATCGCGTGTTGGCTGTATCGCAAGGCGCTTATCCATTCCGTCGCCAAAGCGACCGTCAACACGCTCACGACGGATTGACGATGCTTCGAGAGGGGCGAGGTTGCGGCGGCAACTAAGTCACCGCCGCTCGGCCTATTTATTGATAGAGGCAGACTCATCAGAGGGCCCTTCTCCCACGAGAGAAGATGACAGATATAGCTAGCGCAATCAAGAATACGAAAAACAGAATTTTTGCTATTTCAATGGAGGCTCCCGCGATCGTTGTGAAGCCTAAGACGCCTGCGACCAAAGCAAGAACCAAAAAAACTAGCGAATAATGTAACATAGCAATCCCTTCTCATTTATGTTGTCAATCGCATCTCACGATGCCCGCATCCCTTTAAGCAAGCAGCATGCCACTTGTGTTAGGTTTCTGATTATTGACTGACAGACAAAACAAATGTTTTTCCTTGCGCCGCAATCTTACCCATAGGCTTAGGGGTAGAAAATGCTACGCTGCCCTTCACGGCTTCCTCGAAAGATGAAACTTTGAGTTTTGCGCTGAAGAAGCCAATGTCGGCGCTTACCGCCTCCGGGACCCAAAAGTGAGAATTGACGCGAACCAGCTTCGCAAATTTTTTATCTATCCCTATTTTAAGATCCACCCATTCGAAATCATCGGACACGTCTGCTTCGATCACTTCTCCGACCTTCAGACCTCTGAATGTGACACTATCGCCCACGTCGACAGACTGGGCTTGCCTTGTTCTGAGGTGATAGATTGTGACGTTCATAGAGGAGTCTTCGAAGGTAGCACCGCTAAATTGGGTCATGGGCAAACCATCCCCTGGTTCGATGTCGATATAGGCGCCGCTGACAAGAGTATCGAGTCCTTTGACTCCATCCACGCCAATCTTGGGCGTGACAATAGTAAACTTAGTGCCAGACACGGCAAGACGATCGGCGAATCGCTCCAAACGCGCCTTCACAATGACCGACTTAATATCGCGCGATAATTCGACAGCGCTGACTGTTCCAACCTCGACTCCCCTATAGCGAAGCGGTGTCACCTCCGGCTCTATTTTTCCGGCTTGGGCAAAGGAGATGGTCACCTCTATCCCCTTCTTACGGGTAGAATTAAAATAGAGAATGGCTGTTATTACCGCGACTCCAACCGGAAAAAGCCACACGGGGGAAAATCGCAAATTAAGCTTTCTCATCAATTCGACTCCCAAAAGCAGACGATGCAAAAATAGTAAAAATTACAACACCGCAGAAAAAAAAGAGGCCCGTGCCGGCTGTTACGTCGGCCCACGATCGCAGTTTAATGATGGCGATCAAAGCAGCGACGATGAAGACATCGAGCATGGCCCATTTGCCAATGACGTCAAGAAACCGGGCTAGCGTCCCCCATTGCCAACCTACCCTTTCCAATGCTGGCGCGGTCAAAAGGATTAGAATTTTGAACAGGGGAACCACGATACTAGCCGCTAATACAATGAATGCAAGGCCCCATGAGCCCTCTTTGTAAAGTTCGACGACGCCTTCCCAAAGTGTGGACTGGGTTTTCCTTCCGTATAAGTTCATTGTCATAAAAGGATAAAGGTTGGCAGGCAGATAAAGAATCAACGCCGACAAAGCAAACGCAAATGTTCTTTCGGCTTGAGATCCTAACCACCCGCCCATCACGCTCTCCCTACGGAATTGGATTTGCGGGTTGCGCTGGAATGAACCAAAAGGTCCAAGCTATCCAAGCAGCAATAAAGACAAAGCTTCCTAAGAAAATGAAAAGATAAGGGCGTCGCCTTGGTGGCTCTCGGTAACTTTTACTGGCTCTCTTATCGGGTAGGGTTGTAGCTGACATTTTGACCTCGCAAAAACTGTTCTCGGATGGAGAAAGCAATTTTTATTCCAAGGAGGCTGAGGTCAGGTTTTATTTTTTAGTTTACCAGCCCCTAGCGGGCTGCCACTTATCTATCAATTTGCCGTTTTCCACCACATGAAAGGTTTCGAACAGTGCGGCACTCAAACAAGAGTGGTTAGGAATAATTTTTAATAAACTTCCCACTTTCAGGCCATTCTTCTTATCCCCACGGCGATCGCGTATTATACCGTGTTCCTGTGAAAGGCTTTCTACAAACAAATCGGGGTACCCGATCACGGCTCCATAACCAACCTCTCGCCCCAGATGAGTTGCGCCAGCATCTTTTGACAAAGCCAATGCGCCCGCATCCACTAGAAACTGATTGCGCTCGGGATGGTGACTAATTACCCGCGTAAGGACCGATACAGAGCAGTCGTCCAAAGCACATGATCCGATGTCTGCTTGAAACTTATCGAAGAATATATAATTTCCAGGGCGAATTTCTGTCACGTCTTGCCAATTCTCCGCATGACTGCATGTTGGCGTAGAACCGGCGCTTATTTCTCTGCACACTGCACCTGCTTTGGCCGCTTTATCAGCAAAGGAAACCAAAATATCGCGTTCTGCAGCGGCAATCGAACGAATTTCTTGGACCGACGTTGCTGCGTAAGAATGGCCGGCATGAGTCAACACACCTAAAAAATCGATGTGTGGACTATCAGCTAAAAACTTTGCAAGCTGCACGCTGGAATCTTGGGTTGGATCAACGCCCGCGCGGTGATAACCGCAATCGACTTTCAAAAAGACGTTTGCTCTTATGTTCTGCACTTTTGCAAATCTTTCAACAGCTATAGCACCTTCCACACCATCAAGCAGCAAATTCAGACGCACACCGAGTGCGGTTAATTCAAAAGCTTCATTGAGCTTCGCCTCCGCCATCGGAACAGCGTAGGTTATATCTGTAAAGCCGGCCTTTGCAAAAACGTGCGCTTCGGCCAATGTGGAAACAGTTATAGGACCAACGGATCCTCCATGCTGAATTCGCGCAAGTTGAGCGACCTTGTGCGTCTTCACATGGGGACGAAACTTCACGCCCTGTTGCTTGGCCCTCGCGAGCATTTTTTCAGCGTTTGTCCTTAGCTGAGGAAGATCAACGAGGAAAGCGGGAGTCTTGAGCGTCGAGATGTTCATAGTTTTTATTCCCAGCGGGTCAACTTTGGCGGGTTGTACTCGAGGTTCTTGCCAAACACAAGAGCTAATGGCAGCTATGCGAGGTGCGGCCCGCGGTTTGCTTATAGATGCTATACCCATGTCGGGGAAAAGATAGGAGGAAGATATGACAAGAAGAGGTGCTGTCAGCATTTTATGCTCAATTTTCGCAATGGGAATCGCCACAGGGGGTGAAGCAGCGTCTGGGACGAGCTTTGAAGAAGAATCGCAATATAACTGTGAGCTTATGAGTTACTCTTTGGACGGGAAAGGAAGTGTTGTCTCGGAAACCACTAAAGTGGGAGATCTTCATTTACGAGCCGACGAACAAAAGAATTCGCTCATCTTAGAAAATGAGAGTTTTATGGCTTCTGCTGATCCTGTAACAGTACCGATTACCGGAGAAAGGCTTATTCGTTTGTCTCTACATGCGACGTCGGGCGGCACACTTTTGCCTGGTACGGAGGTTTTTTCGTCCGCGACCACGAGTTTGCTGACGACTTCACTGATGCTCGAGGGTAAGGTTGCATCGTGGGCATGTAAAAAGCGAGTAAATTACTAATTGCGCTCGAATATTCCGGCTGAGGTGGCTACTAACCATTAAATATAATGGATAAAATCAACATATCTTTTAATAGGTTAAACATCGAACAGAGAGATTCCGATAACTGCCTAAAGCAAATAAAAAGGAGGTCGGGATGCACGATTCGAAGGACAACCGCCGTAAAGGTATGGTTGGTCAGGTTGACGTTGGCGAAAAGAGAAAGGCAGATCGTCGGGGTGATTCACAAGCTAGACAACATATAGAGTTGCTCTATGAAAATCTGTACTTGTTAGCATTTGAAAAAGGTAAATCGGTAGACACAGCATCCATTCGGAAAGATCTGGACGGGCCAAACGAGCGTTACGAAGAAGCGGAAATGTTTGTCGTTCACACCGCGATCTTCGATTCGAGATTCGGATCAAAGAAATCTCTGCAAGAATTCGCTACTGGGTTGGTACACAATGGGCTAGTCGTTGATGATAATGGAAAATCGGTTTCCGCAGGAAAAATGAAGAATATTAATTGGGGTTAAATCCCTACGCATCAATAAATATTAAATCAAATGCCGCCAAGATGGGCGGCATTTTTGTATTTATGGGTTATAATATAGTAAATTCATCAAGGACACTCTATGCGATATATATTCATTGTTCTGTTTCTTATGGGTTGTAAAACACCGACTGCCGACAACAAGGCGATGGGCAACTTGGCAGCGAATGCAGCTCTAGACATTTGGATGCATTCCGAAGATATTGGAACTCTCGGCCCCGTGGACTGCGAAGGCGGGGGGACGGAATTGAAGTTAGCTCTAAAAGCGGCAGGTTCCGTTCCGCAACCCTCACAAACACCCTTTCCATCCTGGAACAGAGTTGTCTCTGTTGACGATTCAAAGGATTTTAGTATTCGTTTGGACGTTTGTTACAATGAAAGTTCTGGTGAGGCATCCCTTCAAAGAATTATACAACGAACGACTTACGATTATTACGCGATAATGTCTGTAAAATCGGATGCGGTAGTAAATGGCCTTGCTGAAGCTGTTCTTGGTGATGCTTCCACGCTCAAAATCATCAATCGCTATGAAAGATGGGACGACGCAGACGTCGATAACCGAATCACCATTCAAGGGTTTTCGGTGGGATCTGAACAATTGGTGGGCGTCATTCACGAAACAAAGCAAGAGGCAAAGGGGGGCGACTCCTATGTTCCATTCGTTGCGGAAAATCAAAGCTATTCGCCGCCAGGGGTAGTGGTCGGAAAATTGGAACCATACGATCCGTTTGCTAGCGAGTTGTCGTGTGACATGGGGCCGCTCAGCAATGTTTTCGTTGAAGTCGAAAAGGCTCGGATTGAGTTGAGTGTTTGTACGTCTATGGGCAATTCCTGGAGCGGTAATTATGTGCGGGTGAACGTTATAGACAATAATCCGTCTTTGCCCGACAGTGTCAGGGGAAAGAAGGTCCGTGTTACGGAGGTTGCCAAATACCCATTCCACCACAATATTTGCGACTCTTTAAAACTATCCACGCCAAACGCTGATTACCTCTTCACGGCAGGTCCAGGTAACGCTCCCAATGATATGCAAATCGTGCGTTGCGATAGCGACGAGGTTCTGGTGAGAAACCCAAAACCCGAGGACAAGCCTTGGACCATGGTGTACAAGATCATCTACAAGAATTCAGGTGTAACTTTGCAGGGTCGCTCGGACCTAATGCACTGGGGGAAAAAGAATCGCAACTTTTTCGTACCCTGACTTAGAGTCGACGTCATTTTGACAAGCGATGAACGATACCGCTATTTTGAGCTGTAACATAGAGATAGTCTTCGTCAACTGCGATCTGGAAAGGTCCGGTTGAGTCATCCATGTACGTTTTAATGAGCTCGAAACTATTCTTGTCGCGTTTCTCGACCTGGTATTTTCTCGAAATATCCCTTTGAGCAACATAGATAAAGGAATCGTCTACCGCGATTGCGTTATAAAACGGGGCTGGAGCCGAAAGCTTGAGAAGTTTTTCTTCGCCTGTTGCCTTTGAAGTGCGTGTAAGTGTTACACGAATCGTAGAGTAGATAAAGTCTTTGTCCTGAGCGATGGGGTTGTTTGGATATCCGGTGGCAAACCGCGTGTAATCTCCGCCTTCTGTTGAACCTGTGTAGATATTGTGCGTGGAAATCCAGTAAACGGTTTCACCATCGACGACCAAATTGCGGTTGATGGACTCTTGATTATCTCGTTTTAAAAGATATTGCACCGGAGTCGAACCGTCTCCAGCTCCCTTGGCAATCATGTAGCCGTCTTGAGTGAGGGGATATACCGTCCAATAGGCTTGGCCGG
Source organism: Oligoflexales bacterium (assembly GCA_050251195.1). Lineage (GTDB taxonomy): Bacteria > Bdellovibrionota_B > Oligoflexia > Oligoflexales > Oligoflexaceae > JBFWNG01. Next base: position 67,515 of record JBFWNG010000007.1, on the reverse strand, counting down.
ATTGAATGGCAATCCCACGGGGTTGAGCTTGATCTTCGGCGACAGTGATCAGCGGTCCGCCTTCTTTGGCAACTTTCAGCACCTTCCCATCATTAGTGCCGTGCACAATGGCGTCTTGTGTACCTAGGCTTGTCCAGTACACAGACTCATTGTCCAGAGCTAAGGAGTAAAGCTGGGGATTGGTTAGGCCGTCCGCGATTGTAAGGGTTTCACCCGTACATTTGTCGGCGCGCATTATTTCGCCGTTGAAACCGTCTTGGAGTAATCCCTGTCCGGTTTGCTCGCTGTCATTGAGATTGATCCAATAGACAAAATGATCATCGGTTGAGATAGCTGCCGGGGCTCTCTGATCAGATGCCAGTACAACGCCTGGCTGTTCGCAAGTTGAAAGATGTGATTTGATCTTCGCTGATTCGTCTTGTTGACATGATATGGCTGCGACGCTGATAACAAATAGGCAAGAAATTCTTTCCATTTTTGATCCCCCCGGGTTGATGTCGCCCTTTTATCATGGACGGTTTCACAACCGCCAGTCATTGTTTCTGGTTAATTTTGACGGGTTTAGAGGGGATTACTGTAAGAGGGGACAGTTTACATAGCCCAATTTTTTCGATACCAATTTGCCGCAACCTCATGAAGATTCGCGTCTTTTGGAATGTAGATACTTGTTAGCGATGTCTTTTCAGGCTCGATAATAGCTGCCATTCCCCTCACGCGGACGGACTTAAGCGCTATGACTAGATTATACTTGCAGACCGGTGTTTCTAGCTCGTGATTTTTATGTAGGAATCGCACGTTGTAGACAGTATTCGCTCCTCGTTCCTTCGCTCTAGACAACATATCTTCGATTGCGAGGGTAACGACTTCCTGGCAGTCTCCAGAAAAAATGAACTCGGTTTTCGAGCCGAAGACGGGGCCGACATCTTTGAATGTTTTGTTTCCGACTTTGTCGGACGTATAAATGCCAAAATCGCTTAAGTTGACAGATGCTCTTTTGTGAAAGCATCCACCGATGAAGAAACAAAGGATTAAATATCGGATCATCTAAAAGCTCCCAATTTTGACCTTTAGGATATTCTATCATATTATCATGGCGCCTGAGGATGAAGCATCCAAAGTAATGCTGCCGCATACATCGCAGCACCTCTCTCTTCGATCGAGAAATAAACGGACGAACGCGACATGACCATGCAACGCCATAACGACCGAGAGACTGACAAACAAATTTCTCAGTGCCTAGAACTTCTTCTAACGATTTTGGGGGAGGACCTTCAAGGATTGTATCTTTATGGTTCCGCCCTTGTTGGCGGTTACCAGGCATTTAGCGATATTGATCTCTTCGCAGTGTCCAGTAGAGAAACAACGAAGGAGGAAAAGGAGCAGATTGCTAGAGGCATCCTCAAGATTTCTGGCGTTTATCAAAAAACTCCGAAAAGACCGATAGAGTTATTGATTGTCAATAAGTCTGACGTCAATCCTTGGATTTTTCCACCTCGTTTTGACTTCCAATATGGTGACTGGTTAAGGCACGAATTCGAAAATGGCGACTTTGAGCCTTGGCCGAAGAAGGAGATGCCGGATCTAGCGTTGCTGATTACTCAAGTTTTGTTAGCGAGCAAAGTGCTGGTTGGGTCGGCTCCGGAGAACCTCCTTTGCGAGGTTCCCTATGATGATGTTCTAAGAGCGACGAGTGACGCATTGGAAGGTTTAATGGCAGATTTGGTTAATGATACGCGAAACGCTTTACTCGCTTATTCTCGGATTTGGGCGATGTTAGAGACAGACGCCATCTACTCTAAATCCGCAGCCTCTCAATGGGCTATTGGTAATCTATCGACTGAGCTCGGGCTCGTCTTGGCTGAGGCAAGGGACATTCATTTGGGTGGAAAGAGTGAGAGTTGGCGGGACATAATGAAGTCTGTTGAGCTCTGCGCTGTATATATGGAAGAGAAGATTATTCGACTTCTCGAAGCTCGAAGGTGCGAAGAAAATTCTAGCCGTAAGTTGGTGCTTCACATTCCCCGGCAGGATGTACTGCCAAACTAAAGTCCACAGACTCAAATACGAGCCTATACTAAACCATCTTCTTCCTGTATCTGCCCGTTTGCTGATATAATATCACGGTCGATATTTTGCAATTTAACCAGGAGTAAAAAGATGAAGCGATTTTTAGTATTGGCAGCAATTTCCGTATTTCCTGCAGTGGCTCAAGCTGATTGGGTAAAGGTAAACGAATACACATCCGAAGGAACGACTCCGGAGCAGATCAAAGACATCTTGGATCGCGAGAACGACTTCATGCTGGGACACTTCAGAAGACAATTGGTCAACGCTCAACTGGCAGGTCTTAAGCCGGCCGTCATTACCGCGCTTTCCACAAAACTGGAAATTTTCCAATATTCTGGAAAAACAACCTGCCCGGTGGCAGATCCACGTTTGACTCTTGAGCTTAGTTCCGGAGACGCAACGTTTAGTGACAATACGGGAGAAGGATGGGCTACGGCGTATCCGGTCGGTGATCCATGCAGCGATTCGTTTAAAGCTCCAAAGTTAATTTCAAAGAAATAATTCAAAAAGGGGGATAAACCCATCCCCCTATCCTTCCTCCTCCACCCACAAGGTCGGATTTTTGTTTTGGCGATGTTAAAAAAGCACATGAACGCTAGCGATAACCGGGTCTTGCATTTTGTAATGAAAGGTAAGAATAACGTACGAGTTAAACGAATGCTAATTTGGCGAGACGAAGCCGCATAATTTGAACTCTATTGCTATAGGACCGTGGGTTTCCCCTGTGTTCAAATAAACTGAATATTGGCGCTAGTCGACTCTCCTGTATAATGGACAAGGTCCACTAGAGGAATCATTTTATGGATAAGCTAGAACATTTGGGGGTTTTTGTAAGTGACCTCGAAACATCCCGGCGTTTTTATCAGGAACGACTGGGGATGTCCTTTGTGGACGCATCTGAGGACGAGAACGTCGATATGGTGACCCTTCGCAAGGGTAATCAGGAAATTCATCTCTTCAAAGCAAAAGATCCAAATATTAAGCCCCATTTAGATCACGTTGCTTACCAAGTCTCGAAGCGAGAATTTGACGGGACCGTCGAAGACTTCAAGAGACGAGGAATCGCCTTTAGCGGTCCTCATCGTTATAAAAACACTCAATTCATCAAGTTTAAAGACCCTGATGGCGTCACTTGGGAATTCGTTGCTTATGTTGGCTAGGTGCCTCATTGTTCTTGGAACGAATCGACTAGATGCTGAACCCAAACCTTTAGGCGCCCTGGCATGTATTGGTTGACCGGATATACTGCATAGACGGCCGAGTCGGTGACAAGACGCTCATTTAGCTGAATAGGCTGTAAAGATCCTTCGTCTATTTCTTGCGCGATTCCCCAATGTGGCCGGATAACTATTCCCGCCCCGCTTTTCGCTAGTTCTACCAAAAAATCACCGTTGGTCACTTCGCTCCAACTCGATTTTTGCAAGTCGCCGAGCCGGGTTTGCGATCTATCGAATTTAAGATCAGCGTGTGTAGCGATGTACAGGAGGTTGTGCTTTTTCAAATCCCCTTTTTTACGAGGAACGCCCTTATTCTTTAGGTAGGCAGGGGCTGCCGCCATAATGATCTGATTGTCACAGAGTTTGCGAGCGATATACGATGAATCTTCAAGATTCATGATCCTAATAGCCATATCAATCCCGGAATCTATCAAGTTTACCCAGGTATCGACGAGTACGAGGTCCACTTGAACATCGGGGTACTTTATATGAAACTCCATCAATATGGGTGCGAGTTGACGCAACGCAAAGGTATGAGAACAGGTAATACGAATAGTGCCGCTAATAACTGTGTCTCGACTGCGGACAGAAAAGAATTCTTCAGTTTCACGCAGCGATTCAAGTGCCTTTTTTGCAAGCGGCAGAAGTTCTTCTCCGTCCACGGTAATATGCACGTGTCGGGTGGTACGTAAGAAAAGTTTTTTGCGAAGGCGCTTTTCCAAAGTCACTATGATCTTGCTGACGCTTGACGAGGAAAGACGAAGTTCCTTGGCTGCCGCAGTATAACTGCGAGTCTTTGCTAGGGTTACAAAAGCTTTCAGCTCCGCGGGGTCGATCAAAGTTTGTCCCAGTAAATCACGGTTGATCCTATTATTTCTTAATTGGAAATAGTTTATCTCATTTTATTCATTTTACTTCCAAAAAGTAAATAGTGTATTTCCTCATTACTTCATCGATCTGAGGGACATTTGGTCCTGAAAAACACTTCAATTTAGGGGTTCAAAATGAAAATGCTATTTCTTTCGTTACTCGCACTTTCCACAAACGCTACCTGCAACACGTCGATCTATGCCGTTGCAGGCTCAGGAGGCTTCACCTGTGGACAAGCTTGTGCTGATGCCAGGGAGGAAGTCCTGCGTGAGCTCGATTCACAATGCGATTCCTCACTTTCAGATATTCAGTTTTCGCAAGGGAGCTGTGACGAATTCGAGTACACTGTGAGTTGCAGCGAATCCGCGAGCGCGGCTTGTATTTCGAGGTAAGGGTGCTTCGGATGCAGAGCAATCTAAGAGGCTGTTTTGCTTATGATTTCTAAATGCTATAAGATATCAGTTAGTTAGAGCGTTCGCTTGAATGCAATGTTACGGGTTCAAAACTTCTCTACAGGAATTGATTCCAAATAATGCGTTAAGATCTCCCTTAACGCATTGATTTTATAGATGCAAAATCAGCCTCAATTTCAACTAAAGTCCTAGGTACTCCCCGCCGAACTCATTTAATAGACCAAACTCTATTGAGAAAAACGATGAAGTTTATAGGGTTTAAAATTTCTGTTCTTCTCGCTTTGACGACGCTGCTCGTACAAAGCTGCGATTCGGGTATGAAGGTCGATACCAAATCAAAAGCAGGAACAACAAGCTGCACAGATCCATCACTGCCTGAATGTACTGCATCGCAAGAATTTCGTATTGACGTGGCCGCGGAAATCATCAATTCCCCGTCGTTTGCGGTGACTTGGCAGGATAAGCCTTCTGTAAGCAGCGATACCAAGTACCTATTGGACGTCACCTCCGATGCAGATTGCCAAGATAAGGTTGCCAGTTTTGAAACAACGGACCGCGAATTCATATTCGACTTTTTGCGCGATGGAACCTATTACATCTGTCTTCAGTCCTATAATCCTTTAAAACCCAATGAACCGAAACTTTTCGCGGTCAACAACGGCTTCAAGATCGTATTGGATCGGACACCGCCCGAACTAATAGTTGACGTTAATCTGGAAAAAGGAACAACGTTTAACCCAGAAGCGGTAGCGAGCGACACGACGACATTGCTGTATTCCTGGGGCAAAGTATCAGGTCCCGGCGAAGTAACGTTTTCAGACAGGAACAGTCTTAACCCAAACATCAGTATGAGCGAGGATGGGGAATACGTCCTCATTATCAAGGCTCTCGACCAAGCGGGCAACATTGCCGAGCAAACCATCACCATTAAATGGGATCGTACAGCGCCGGTCGTGAATGTGGGTGCAGATCAGCAAGCTAGGACTTCCATCGCCGCCATAGCTACGGTGGACGATACCGCTACAACGATGCGTTGGTCGATGATTTCAGGTCCTACGGGCGGAAAGATAGCATTTAGCGATCCTAGCAAAGCAACCACGGATGTAATGGCGGACAAAGACGGCAATTATGTTATTCGTCTTACAGCGGCCGATGAATATGGCAACGAAGGGTACGACGAACTCACCTACACAAGAGATACGACCCCTCCGGTAGTGGATGCTGGAGCTGACGTTACGACTGGCGCTCCTATCAACGTGACGGGAACTGCTACGGGTGCAGTTTCAGTTGCTTGGTCCAAGGTAAGCGGTCCGGGCGTGATAACCTTTGGTTCGGCTACCACCGTGGCAACGTCTGTAACCGCCGACACAGTTGGTACATATATTCTTAAAATAATGGCGTCGGACTTACTGGGTAATGCGGCTTCTGACACTATGATCCTAACATGGAGTAGCAGCAACGTTCCCACGGTTAACGTCGGCAATGACAAAGCCATAAAAGTGGCGACTAACATCGACGCGACAACGCAGAACGTAGACAGCTGGCTCTGGACGCAAGTATCCGGACCAGGAACGGTTACTTTTGGCAGCGCTACTGCGGAGGATACCACCGTCATGGCTGACGCCGACGGTGTTTATGTTGTGCGCTTGGAAGGCACAAGAACCATGGATAGCGTATCCGAGCATGACGATGTTACCGTAACTGTAGACACCGCCATACCTACTGTTGATGTCGGAGCGGACGTTACCAGCAATAGTCTATTGACTATAGATGCTACTAGCTCCGGAACGCCGAATAACAATCAGACTTATCAATGGAGCAAGCAATCGGGACCAGGAACCATAACTTTTGGCACTCCGACCGCAGAAGACACCACGGCTATCGCCTCTGTCGATGGCGCATATGTTCTTCGACTTACCGTCACAGACATCGCTGGCAACGTCGCATTTGACGAAATGAATTATACCAAGGACTCTGCGGTGCCAGTCGTTAACGCCGGGGCTGATCTGCTCTTAGCTGCAATGCAAACGATCAATGCCACTGTAACTGGTGCCACTACTTATGCGTGGACGCAAGAATCCGGTCCGGGACCGATTACCTTTGGTAGCGCGAATGCGGAGGATACATCGGTAACCGCGAACCAAGACGGCACTTACGTCCTCAAACTCAGTGCGACTGATAATGCAAGCAATACAGGCTTTGATCTTGTTACGGTAACATGGGACACCTCTGCCCCAACCGTCAATGCCGGCGCCGATGTGAGCAAGAATGCTTCGTTTACTCAATCCGGGACTGCGTCTGGATACTCAACGCTAGCTTGGAGCAAATTCTCCGGCCCAGGCAACATAACTTTTGGTAGTGCGACAAGTTTATCGACGAGCGTTGCTGCTGACGCAGACGGAACATATGTTCTCCGACTGACCGCGACCGACCAAGCGGGCAACGCTGCGACAGACGACGTAACCGTGGTGTGGGACACCGCTGCGCCGACCGTGAACGCCGGCGCAGATATCACGGCAAAAACCACAGCGGCGTTGGATGCAACAATTGCTGGATCGACGACAATAACCTGGACCAAACAATCGGGACCAGGAAGCATTACGTTTAGTGCTCCCAATAGCGAAGACACCAATGCTAGCGCCAGCGCCGACGGCACCTATGTGTTAATGGTGACGGCATCGGATGCAGCAGGCAATAACTTTTCGGATACGTTGACGTTCATTTGGGATACCACAGCGCCAACGGTTAATGCCGGGGTTGACGTAATGACAGGTGTACAAGTTCTGCTTAACGCTGTCACGACTGGAGCGACTACCTACCAGTGGTCAGTAGCGTCCGGAACGGGCAACATTACGTTCGGTTCGGCAACCGCAGAAGACACAACCGTGAGCGCAGACACTGAGGGCGCCTATGTCTTGAGATTGGACGTAACGGATGCGGCGGGCAACACCGCCAGCGACTTCGTTAACTTCTCTTGGGATGTCACGCCACCCTCGGTCAACGTTGGAACTGACATCTCCACATCTTCAGCGGCCGCCATCGACGCCACAGTCATTGGCGGAGCGACGTATTTATGGAGTAAGGTCTCCGGACCTGGGAACTTGAACTTTAGCGCAGGAACGTCGATCGACACAAACGTTTCCGCAAGTGCTGACGGCATCTATGTGGTCCGACTGACTGCGACGGACAGCGCCGGCAACAGTGCGAGCGACGACCTCACATTGGACTGGGATAACAATGCGCCTTCGGTCAATGTCGGAGCGGATATTGTTACAAACGTCATAAAAGTTATCGACGCAACCGCAACCGGCGGCGTTACCCATCAATGGACAAAACAATCTGGGCCAGGAGCCATTACATTTGGATCCGCGACTTCCATAGATACGAGCGTTACAGCCGACACCGATGGGGTCTATCTTCTGAGGTTGACGGCGACCGACGGTGCGAGTAACGCTAACTTTGACGAAATTAGCTTTACTTGGGATACTGCGCCGCCCGGCGTTAACGTAGGGGCTGACGTTCTGTCCAAAGTTCAAATCAGTATCGATGCAACAACGACGGATGCTGTGAGCTTCGGTTGGACGAAAATCGCAGGACCGGGAACCATTACCTTCGGCTCGCCCACAAGCGAGGATACGACGGCGTCCGCATCTGCCGACGGGGTTTATACACTGCAACTTACTGTGACTGATGCGGCTGGCAACATCGCCGTGGATCAAATGACTTTTACATGGGACACAACTCCGCCAACGGTGAACTCCGGTGCGGATCAAACCGACAATTCACAAGTGACGTTTGACGCCTCAACATCGGGCGCCTCCACTTATGCTTGGACCAAGGTCTCTGGACCGGGCAACATTGTCTTTGGCACGGCTACAGCAGAAGACACGACGGCTAGCGCTGATGCTGACGGAACATACATCTTGCGCCTAACGGCGACTGACGCGTCTGGCAACAGCGCATCCGACGATTTAACATTAATTTGGGATTCCGGCGCACCCACCGTGAATGCCGGATCGGATATTTCCGGAAATGCGATCAAAAACACCAATGCTACCGTGACTGGAGCAACCTCCTATCAATGGACGAAGCAATCAGGTCCCGGCGCGATCACCTTCGGTTCGGAGACGTCAATCAATACAAGCATTGTTGCTGACACCGACGGTACCTACGTTCTGCGATTGGCGGCGACCGATGCGGCTGGCAACGCAAGTTTCGATGAATTGACCTTTATATGGGATACAGACGCTCCAACGGTAAACGCCGGAGCCGACGTCACATCGTCAACACAGATCAGTATTAATGCGACATCAAGCGGAGCGACAACATATGGTTGGATCAAGGTCGCAGGACCAGGGACAATTACATTCGGCTCTCCTGCAAGCGAAGATACAACGGCTTCGGCGTCTGCCGACGGCGTTTATGTTTTGCAACTTTCCGTGACGGATTCTGCGGGTAACATCACTTCAGATCAGATGACTTTAACATGGGACACGGCGGCGCCGTCTGTTAATGCAGGCGCTGATATCAACACCAATACGCAAGTTAGCCTGGATGCGGCGACAGCGGGTGGAACGACCTATGCTTGGACGAAACAATCGGGTCCGGGAACGGTCAACTTCGGCTCGGCTACCGCTGAGGACACGACAGCAAGCGCTACAGCAGATGGTACGTATGTCTTACGACTCACCGTTATGGACGTTGCGAATAACAGCGCCTTTGACGAAATTACATTTATTTGGGATACGACGGTCAGTCCAGATCCACAGTTTACTTCAATTGATCTGATCAACGATGCGGAAAATGGTTACGTCAACCTCACTGAACGATCATCCGCGCTGAAGATGGTGGGCAATTTAAGCGCTTCAACCTTTGACGTCGCGGCTTACCAACTTGTCGCCTTTGGGGCGACTTGCAGCGCACAATCAAGCTATTCGACCACTATTCCGACTGCCAATACCGTGGATTTCGCCGCTGACGGCGACTATAAGGTTTGCGTGCGCTTGAGCAAAGCTGGGAGAGCAAACGTCTACGGCGAAAGCTCAAAAATTACCAAGGACATCGTTGCACCGACGTTTACGTCTCTCCCGCTTAAAAATGACGCGATTGGTGGCTTTATCAATGCGGCCGAGGTGGCCGCCGCAGCTGAAGTTGTGGGCCCGCTATCAGGCACGGATATAGTCAGTTCTCAATACGCATTAGCTGCCTCCACTGCAACTTGCAGCAACGTTGTCTCTTGGGGCAACTTGCCGACGGCAGATCTCTTAGCAGGATTTGGCGACGGAACTTTGAAGGTCTGCGTGAAGATGACGGATGTCGCTGGCAATATTGCCTACAATAGTTCACCAAATTTCGTCCTTGATAAAACAGCGCCAGCGTTTTCGTATTTGTTACTCGTGAACAGCGAGGTGGGAACGACGGAAGTTGCGGGAAGTGCTGCTTTGGTCAGTACCGTTGTTGGTTCGGGATTTGACGATGCACGGTATGAAGTCGTTGCCGCATCAACACCAACGTGTACTACTGTGACCTACGATGGCTCAGACAATGTTATTCCGACCGCTTCGGATATTTCCGGTCTTGCTAACGGTAGCTATAAAGTTTGTTCTCGACTGGTTGACGATGCGGGGAACCCTATGGCTTATGGAGCATCAGGCTCTTTTGCCTTAGATCAATCTCCGCCGACACTTCCTTCGAATCCCGAAATCTTCCTTCGTCAACTTAATGCGACGTCCGCATACATCGGTTGGATGGGCGCAACCGATTCGACGTCTGAAGCTGAGTATCGAGTATACGTCAGCACGAGTTCAACTTTCGATACCGTGGCTCAAGTGGAATCCGGTACCCCCAGTACCGATTGGACTTCGGAAGTAGACGTGTTAGTAACAGGTCTGACTGCGGATACCAGCTACTATATCAACGTCATTTCTAAGGATTCTGGCGGCAACAAAATCGCTTACCAAAAGCTTAACGTAACAACCTATCCTGAAATGAACTATTCAATGACTGAGATCGCGCTCGGCGACGATCATGCTTGCGCGCTGACCGGGGACAATAGAACGTTTTGCTGGGGAGACGGGGATGACGGGAGTTTGGCAAAATCTCCTACCTTGACGTTGGGTATAAACGCGGATTCCGACGATGTGAAACACTCACCAATCAGAGCGGCGAAAGGATACATCTTCACCAAGCTCACTGCGGGTGATGATTACACCTGTGGGGTGGCAACCAATAACAACACCTATTGCTGGGGCGAGGGCTCTACAGACGGTCAAATTGGGGACAACGGCAACGTCGACCGCCCCGAACCTGCCCTTGTCTCTGGTGGGTATAGTTTCAACACCATCGATGCCGGTTACGCCCATACCTGTGGCCGACTGAGCAACGGCGTGACGTACTGTTGGGGCGATGGAGATAGCGGACAACTCGGTAACAATGGAAACGCCAATTCTCCGGTGCCTGTTCTGGTCACAGGGGGTTATGACTTTACGCAGATCTCGGCGGGATTTCAGTTCAGCTGTGCCCGGCGTTCTACAGGTGCCGCTTATTGTTGGGGCGAAAATGCTGCGGGGCAACTGGGAATTAATGACGGGACTTATGCGGACAGATCAAACCCGACACTTGTTTCGGGCGGGCTTACCTGGAGCATGGTATCGGCCGGCGGCGATCATGCTTGCGGCTTAACAAGCGCAGGTGCCGCTTATTGTTGGGGTGGCAACGGCAGCGGCCAACTTGGAGATAACACGCAGATTCCGAAGCTAGTGCCCACTGCGGTTGCGGGCGGGCATACGTTTAGTTCGATATATACCGGTATGAGCATGACTTGCGCTCTCAAGAGCGACGGCTCGGCATATTGCTGGGGCTTGAATGATTACGGACAACTCGGCATCAATTCTACAGCAAATGCACTTGTACCGACAGCCGTCCAAGGCAGCAAGCTCTTTACCAAAATATCACTCAGTATTGGCTCATCAAGTGGACGGGCCTGTGGGCTTGCAAACGACCTGAAGGTTTACTGTTGGGGCCCCGATCTCAACGGCGCGATGGGCAACGGCGTGACGGTTTTAAGTCCGAAAACTCCTGCACCGATTACCTTTATGCCATATTACAAATTTGCCAATCCAATGGCCAACGCTGGATTTGCTTATGGTATGGATAATTACCCTTATGCATGGGGACGAGGGGACGAGACGCCATTGGGTGATATGGCTTATCCGAACTATGCTGCCGCCACGCCGGCTCCGCTGGTCAAGGACATGGAAATATCTTCCTTTACCATGGGGGTCGGTGCTAGCTGTGGAGTTAGTAACAACGGAAAAGCTTATTGTTGGGGTTACGGCGATTCTCTCGGAACAGGAAATTACACCGGCGGGTATGACATGCCCTATCCTGTTGAGGTAACAGGCGACCGCCGTTGGAAGAAGGTCTACCAGGCAGGCCAGTATGGCTACTCAAACTGCGGAGTGACAACAGCCCTTGAGGTTTATTGTTGGGGTTACGACGACGCTACCTTTGGCGCTGGGACTGGATCGGACGAATACCTTTGGGCTCCGCTCAGAAAGTCCGCGCTTGAACAATTCGATCCCGCAACGCTCGCATTTGGATATCGACACGGCTGTGGCAAAGAAAAAACCTCCAATAACACTTATTGTTGGGGGGTTAACACTTCCGGGGTGTTAGGCATCGGATCTGCTGGTGGTACCTACACGCCTGTTCTTGTCAGCGGCTCGCATGTCTTCGCCGAGTACTATGTTGCCAATATTCACAATTGCGCTCGAAAAACCAACGGCGAGGTTTATTGCTGGGGTAACAATACCAATGGCGAATTGGGTGATACCACGATCGTCAGCAAATATGTGCCCACGCTCGTGTCAGGCGGCATCAACTTTGCCAAACTTGCCAAAGGCGATGGCCAAGCCACGCACTCCTGCGGCATTAGCACGTCTCAGGATCTCTATTGTTGGGGCGACAATGCACGGGGGCAATTGGGAGATGGTACGATTGTCGATAAAACCGCCCCAACGCTTGTGCTTGATGGCTATAAGTGGCTTGAAGTAAGTACAGCTATTGACACGACTTGCGGCATTACCACCGAATACACTGTTTACTGCTGGGGCGACGACCGTTTTGGGAATTTAGGAAATGACGGGGTTATCGATACAGTGAGTGCCTTCGACTATTTCGTCAGACCTGTTTCTCTTTCACAATAATAAATTGACTACTCTTCGATCTGGCAGTCTTCGTTAAGAGCCAACCCCTCGTCATCCGCATATTTTCCGTCGATTACCGCTCGAAACTCAGGAAACAGACCAGCAGGCGAATTCTCGAACGAACCAAAATCCTCGACTTGATTTATATGCTCAAAGTACTTGAGCGGCTTTTCTTGAAGAAGCGGCACGAGTTTAGAACGGAACAGCCTATACACCTTGCTGGGATCGCTAATGGCGCTATCCGGCTTGTTGCAGTTATTCATGAAAGCGACCATGCGCTTTGCCAGCGATTTGACCGTCTCCTTGTGACTTTCTTCCGTTGTTGAGTTTTTAAGGTAAGTTACAAAAGCTTGAACGGCAGGATCGTCGTCACCCTGCATCTTACTAATCAATTCCTCCGTAACCGCCTCTTTATTCCCGAGCTGGTGATATGGCGTTTCAGGAACCTTATCCCAGACAGCGCAGCGTTTTTTCGAAAAAAACGGATTAGGGAAATCGATGGAAACGGCAGCATAGATGACCTTTCTCTCAAGATATCCCGCTCCAAAGGTTGTCGATTGGATATGAAAGAGATATTGCCGGTCAATATCGCCTCTTTGGGGAACGATCGTCAAAAAATTATTCCGCGCGTCAATTTGTTGTGAGGCAAAAAAACTTTTCATTTGGTCGACAGATGGTCCCGTGGCGACGGTATGATTTGCGAAATCTCCGGCATCAAATGTAATGTTTTCAAAAGAATCGTCGTAGTACAAAGCGGTTGCCGGAACTTCCTTTTGTGTGCCGGGCTGATCATCTGTTGATGTCTTGAGGGTTATTTCGGTTGTGCAGAAAAGGGGCTTGAGAAAATCCTTTAAAGTTTCGTTCTCGAATGGCGCCTTTCGGTCTGCGACGCGTTTCATTTTGGTCTCCGTAACCATATCGAAGGTATCCATCACTGCGATCTGCAACATATTCGGTCTCAAAAGAGGTCTTGGTTCGCCGTTCGAATCCACACCTAGTAGGTCCCTGTTTTCGACCTCGTCGCCGGCTGCGATCCAATTGCGCCAAGGATTATCGAGTTCCTTCATTACCATGGTGCCGTTCACGTGACATTTGCGACATGGATTGTCAGCACTAAAGGAATTGCCCTTGAAAACAAGGGAAGTGCCGACCATTTTATAAAAATTCAAGACACCAGTATCCTTATCCTGCCCAATCATTTCGTCGGGATGAGAAAAAAATACCGAATCGGGTCGATTACCGACCCTGCAATGAAACATGTCTATCACGCGTCCGGTTGCTCGATTTTTTTCGGCCACAATTTGTCTTCCCGCAGTGCTGCAATTATGAGCGAGAAGCATTTTTTCGACATTGGTTGTACAACCCGCCAAGGCGGCTTTGGCGAGAGCGTCGCCGTTGTCTTGGCCACCGTCCATCGTACAAGGCTGTTCTTCCGCATCCTTGGTTTGGGACCGCCCACTCATGGATTTGCATGTAAAAAGGGGAAGTGCGAAAAGTAAAATGCAAAGAAACCTTAAGCGCATGCGCTGGTGCCTCCAGATTCAAAAGAAAGCGAGATCATCTTCGCACAGAATACCAAAATTTGGCTTGTGGCGCTCGCTTACTTTACGAGCGCTCGAATTTTCCCCCAGTAAGATTGCCGCCAATCTGTCTCAATCTCGGGAATAAGTTCTTTGGGAACTCCGCGGTGGATAAGGGTGAGATCTGTTCCGCCGTCCCTTGTAGGCGAGAGCAGAAAGGTAGCCATGGAAAAAATGCCCACTGGAAAGTCCTTTGTACGCCATGCCTGAACGACTCGTTTTCCCGGAACGAGATCTACATTGATTCCGGTCACGTGACCGGCACAAGTAGAGAATTTACCGCCGATGTGTCGGTTTATTACGGCTTTCTGCCCTGTGAGCGCAGTATGGAGTTTGGAATCAGTGAGAAGCTGGTAGACGCGCTCGGGACTCAGTCGGAACTTCACTTTTTGTTTGATCGTTTTGCACATATTAGTCCAGCATTCCCAACTTCTCCAATTCTAAAAAATTCTATAGTGTCTGCAGGGATTACGAAAGGGAAAATCGGAAGGTCGAGAACGTTCGCAAACCTTTCGGATGGTCAAAAAAGAATTTTTGTGCGTATAATGGTTTCAGTTAGGAGTTATATCTATATTTGGAGACATGTATGAAAGGTTTTGTTTTGTGATCAACGAGACCCAATAGAGTAAAGCTAAAAAGGAAGGAAATACTCCTTCCTTTCATTTTTTAACACCAGCATCACCCGCCGAAAGATCCATGTCTATAAATCGTTCCCACCCCTAACGGTCGTGGCAAAGACAGAAGGGTTGTAAACCACCATCCAGCCATTTCCAATGATGGCCCAATCTTGTTTCGGATGTTTCGTTCCAATATTTTCAGAACAAAGTGTTGAACAGTGTTTCAATGGGATCGTGCTGACGAGCTGTGTTATAATTTCCATATTCAAATCGCCAATGGAGAGAACGATGCGCTTATGGTTCATGGCTAAGTCATTGTATAGCCTGATATTTTTATTGCTACTCTCGTCTGGCTGTAAACATAGAACAAACGATAATGCGCAAGGTTCTGACATCTTCACTACCGAGGCAAGCGAGGAGTGTTACCCCGGGTCGCCTGCTTCTGAAGAAAAGTGTGGATTGTGGTTTCCGTACGACTACGAAGCCCCTCAAGAAATGTATGATCTCTTTAATAAGCAACAATGGATAAAGCGCATATTAGAACCCTCATCCGCCATTGCCAACGGTAAAGCTCTTGGCTTGACCGAGGAGGAATCGCTATCCGTCAGGGCGTATACCCAGTATGAATACATTCCCATAAATAATCAGCTTCGTACAAAGAACATCTCTCCCTTGCATCGTCCCGTTATAAATCTTGCTGCCTCCGGGTTGCGCAAGCTTCCTAAATTCGTGGGGACGGTATATCGCGGTACTGAACTCAAGCCTGAAATCTTGGCAAAGTACAAAACGGCATTTGAGAAGAAGGTTCCTTTACAGGAATTGGGCTTTCTCTCCACAACGAGTAGTGAATCGTATCTCAACGATAGTTCATTTGGTATGCACAATGCGCGTTTTATCATCGAGTCCACCTCTGGCACGCCCGTTGACCGGCTAAGCCATCTACCCGTGGAGAAGGAAGTACTGTTCACTCCCGGAAATTGGTTCCAGATTGTCGATATCAAAAATGACGCGCAATCGGCCGGAAATTCACGCACGATCATTATGATGAAAGAGCTTCCTTTACAGTGACGAGAACCTTTTTTGGGGCTTACTGAAGATTGCAAGTTAAGCATGGATCTATAATACTGAAGCCAGACAAAAAGTGGGGTTAATGTGACTGTCACCATCACCGCCTTCGAACGTTCACCAGATGGTGGCAAGGGATTAGCACGCGATACGCGAGTTCGCTGGGCGCTAGAAGAAGCAGGCCAACCTTACGAGGTCCGCCTTGTTTCGTTTCGCGCGATGAAGGAGCCTGCGCATTTAGAACTTCATCCGTTCGGTCAGATTCCTACCTATCAGGAAGGAGATCTCGCTCTGTTCGAGTCAGGGGCGATCGTGTTCCATATTGCAGAACACCATGCGGGCCTGCTGCCGCATGAACCCGCTGCACGAGCACGCGCCATCACCTGGATGTTCGCCGCGCTCAATACGATCGAGCCGCCTATCCTTGAATTGGTAACCGTCAAGATCCTGGAGGGCGATAAACCCTGGCGAATGGAGCGTCTGCCTCTGGTCGAGGGTCGCATCCGTGACCGATTAAAGCAACTTTCCGCACGCCTAGGCGAAGCCGAATGGCTTGATGGTGCATTTAGTGCGGGCGATCTCATGATGGTGTCGGTGCTGCTCAGGTTAAAATCTTCGGGCATCCTGGACGAATTTCGGAATCTGGCTACTTATGTCGCTCGCGGCGAAGCACGGCCTGCCTATAAACGCGCCTTTGCCGCGCAATTGGCGGTTAACGCCGGCTAGGTTTTCTGAGTATTTTATGGTCAATCGATCCAATTTATCTGGCATTATCGCCATAAACATCGCCGCGATCTTGTTCGGCACCGCCGCCCTCTTTGGAAAGCTCGCTGTCTCGCCCTATTGGATTGTGGCAACCCGCGCCGGGTTCGCAGCGCTCACGCTCACTATTTGGGGAATTGTTTCGCGGAAGTTAGGTAGTGTGCCGCCATCAAACATGCGGCGTAGATTGGTCGCTTCGGGTGTTGTCCTAGCCGTACATTGGTTGACTTTTTTTGCTTCCGTACAGCTTGCTGGAGTCGCAATTGCGACTCTGACATTTGCTGCGTATCCTCTTTTTACGGTCCTTCTGGAGACGGTTCGCATTGGCCGTAAACCGACTATACACGAAGTTACTTCCGGATTAGCGATCATCGTCGCGGTAGCGATGCTGGTCGGTGTAGATCATACGCAATCGATCTTTTTAGGAGCAGCAGTGGGACTTACCTCTGCGATAAGCTTCGCGTATTTTGGTATCGCGGCCAAACACATTTCGACATTCGTTGCGCCATTAACAGTTTCTCTCACGCAAAACACTGTGGTCCTCGCATGCCTCGCGCCGGTGCTTCCCTTTGTGACACCTTCACCTCATTCAGCGTTCGAATGGCTTTGGCTTGCGCTACTTGGGATCGTCACGACCGCATTGATGCACCAGTTGTATCTTTTTGCGCTCAAAAAACTTTCGCCTACGACTTGCAGTGGTTTTATTGCCCTTGAACCGGTCTATGCTGTCGTGTTCGCCGCAATCTTTTTCGACGAACCGATATCTCCTTGGGTTGGTCTTAGCGGCGCGCTAATCATTGGTGCATCTCTTGCACTGCTTCGTAATGAAGCTAAGTCTTAACGGGATCCACGCATCCCTCTCTCTTTGCAAAACGAAGGAATTTCACCTACAATTGACACATCTCTGTTCTCAAACTTCCTGCAAGGATCTAGGATGAAAAAACACCCATCAATAGCTCACGTTTTTGCGATTCTGTTCATTGAGACAATGGCCATGTCATGTAAGGAGAGGCATTCTTCTTCTGCATCGTCAGCAGCTACTGATTCAGGGCAGCATGTATGCAATCCCGACGCCTTGGAGAATATAGGTACTGAGCACTATTCCTTGGCACAAAAAGTTTGTAATGTCCAAGCGTCGGAAAACGACGAAGACGGTGCTAGCATCTTTCAAGATTGTATTAAACGATTCAAAACGGAAAATTATACGGTGAACGGTGTGAACAAATGCCTCAAGCTTTTGCCCAAATTTGCCTATGAATCGGATCTCTACCTTAACTGCATTCCCACGATAAAAAATAGACCGGTCACCCAGGCGCATATTGACAAGTGCTCCAAAGAAAGCAGCGTCGCAGAAGACATTGTGAGATGTATGGGTAATCTTTAAGAGATTCTGTGATGGAAAATCGCCCCTAAAAATTCAACGCGGCGATCCCAAGGAACCGCCGCGTTGAAATTTCTTATTAGGCACTCAGCGTCGCTGTGTTTTAGCGTCTACCGTGGCCGCCAGGACCAGGTCGGCCACGACCTTCGCCACGATGACCGCGACCGCGATGTTTTTCCACCGACTTAAGGCACGCATATCCTGCAGGACGTTGTTCTTCAGTCAAAATGTCGTACAGAATATGAGTAGCGAATGTCGTCTTGGAAGCGACCAAGTTGCTCGCTGCGGTATTAATGCCTGCAGCGGCTGCATCTGCTTGCTCCTTCGTTGAACCAGCGGTCGTTGCTGTTTGTTCATAAGTAAGGACGGCGACCTTTGCTGCCGCGCGAAGAGTGATGGCCTCTTTCTTATGGTCAAAGATCGCGGTGCGCAGGGACGCTTTTTGTGCTTCGTCGAGACTTACCTGATCGCAAGGTGAAGGTCTGCGAGGCGGTCGAGTGGAGGTGCCGCCTGATGAATCGGGCACATCCTCACCAAAGGCACGAAAGGCGATTCCAATCGAGTTGGCCTGCTCGTTGACTTCAGCGGAAACATTCTCGTCCGACATCTGCAAAACGTCTGCAATCGCAAGGGGACATACGGTTGCCGCAGAAACTGCAATTAAAAAAGATTTTACAACTTTCATTTCAAAAACCCTCCTGGACAAAGTCCGGTTGAAAACAAATCCCGATGACAATGGCGCTCGCTTTCTAAAACGCGCCGACCACTGACGCCGGTGTTATACGATACCGCTTTTTTGAAAGAAGAGTCACCCTAAAATGAGAACGGTAAATATTTTCATGTCGGCATGTAGTCGCAAAGCCACGTCTCTCAGGCAGGACGCTCTATTTTCAAACACGCTGGCACCATGAAATATTTTTTGAATGGAGCCATTGCGACTCTCTGCTTTTCTCCTGTCTGGAAACATTTTGTGCACTAGAATCCCAAATAAAATTATTATAGAAACGATTTGAAATACATTTTCGAGATTCAGAGATTCCGAAGTAGGAGGTTTATGTCTAGTCCGGCAACTCTGCTGCCCCTACTTTGTATAGCTGCCCTTGTAGCAGGAATGATTAATTCGGTTGCTGGCGGCGGAACGCTGCTGACTTTTTCCGTTTTGTTGGCCGCATTGTCGCCGCTGACGGGACCGGATGAGGCATCGCGTGTCGCTAACGGCACTAGCACTGTCGCCTTGTTTCTCGGCTCGCTGGCTGGCGCCTGGGGTTATCGCGGTGAAATGCAAGCCGCTCGGCGTTGGGTGTTTCTGCTTCTCGGTCCCAGCCTCTTGGGCGGTGCCGTCGGTTCTCTGCTCGTCACCCGCCTGGATGCGAGATACTTTGGGATTCTTGTACCCTGGCTGGTTTTAACGGCAGTACTGCTGTTCATTCTCCAACCGTATCTGATGAATGTCATCCGAGTCAATCCGCGGTCAGAGCCTGAATCAAAGACAGTGGCTGTCCTCGTACTGTTCCAATTCGCGATCGCGGTCTACGGCGGATATTTCGGGGCCGGCATCGGTATTCTCATGCTTAGTGCTCTGGCTCTAATGGGGCTGAACGGCATCCATGAGATGAACGCTGTCAAAAACTTCCTGGCGTTCTGCATCAACGGCGTTTCAGTGGTAATCTTCATCGTGGAAGACAAGGTCGTGTGGCATTACGCTCCAGCGATGGCTTTTTCCGCCGTTCTAGGCGGATATTTGGCGGCGCGCGTGGCCCGCCGCATTCGGCCGCAGATCGTCCGCTGGTTCGTCATCGCTATAGGACTTGGGTTGGCCAGCTACTACTTTTATCGATGATTTTGTTCAGGTCGTTCAGGATCGACGTTGACGCTTTCGCGTCAAGTCTAATTAGGAGAACATCTGATTATGTCCCAAAATGCCATAAATCGGCTTGTACAGAATGGATCAAAGGATTGTCCGGTCGGGTACACCTGGTTTGTCGTGGAGGTTGCAATCATCAAATCACCGTTGGAGGCTTTTCGGATGCGTCGTGTTGCGTCGACCCGGTTGTTGAAGTAATACCTTCCTGTCACGTGACGCCACTCGTTGCCCATATTTTCGAATGGACCATACATGACGTTATTGTTGCCCACCCGCTCGGTGATGGAATCGCCATTCCGCGAAAATGTGACGAAGCTGTCGTCAACCATTCCAAACTTCACGTTGTTCAACGAATTCCTGCCCATGGCTCTTTGTCTTACAGCCACATGAATACAAGCCCAAGTTTGACCAACGTTTAGATCCTCAAGATGTAGCTGCGAATCAGCATTACAGAAATCGAGTTGCCAGTCCTTGGACAGACGGTCTTCAAACGACAACCCATGTACCGCCGAGTCGCTTGCGGTTTCTCCGCACGCAGACAGTAGCAAAAGCACTATGCCAAGGAATGTTGAGTGGGTGCCCATGGGAGTTCTCCGGGAGATTTGGTTAAAGAACTTGACTTCTCTGAGTACGAACTAAATGAGTTTTTCGCAAGGTACAATTTGTCGATTATGAGAATATTCCCACCAAGAAATTCTCGGTGCATCCCACCAGGACATTTCGCGGCCAAGCGTCTAAAAACTAAGCAGTTTTGTTCTCGCATAAGCGATTCTAAATCGTTCGGAAGAGGTATCGCTCGAGCGGCAATATCGATGTGTCGCTCTGCGCCAGCTCCAACCATTTGATAGTATTTGGATCGCGAAGCGGCAACTTCGCCGCTTCTTGGAGAGAAAATGCCTTGGCGCAAAGCGATTCGGCATCAGCGACATCCTTCAATCTCCCCGACAGGTGCCGAGCAAGGACGATATGGCGGAACTTTTCAACTGGCGTTTCTATGGCCTTCACGTAGCGGAAATGTTCGAGCGCGAGAAGTCCTAGAGGTTTGACTGTGATTCCGGCTTCCTCAGCTACCTCACGAAGCCCCGTCTCAAAGATGTCTTCGCCACCTTCCAACCTGCCGCCGGGAGGGGACCACTGACCCTTGCACGTATCCTTCGATTCTTGCACCAGAACGAAACGCCCACCTTCGGTAAGGACGATCACGATTACGGCGTGAGTGGTGATAATCTGCGTTCTCGAATTCATAAATCAACCTTCGTGGTTTCCTATGAAAGCAATAACGACATCTTAAGGTAGAATCTTCGAATTTTCGTCACCTAACGCGGCCCAGCGTCGATCACCTGATCAGGAAGCCAATCGGAATAGTTAATGATGCAATTATTTGGTGAAGAATCTCTCTGATCCCAGAATTCATCGATGTTTTGATCAGGTCCGAGCCATTCCATTCTCTGGGTGGCCCTTGGCCCCCAGTAGTTTCCCATCATGGGGATGGAGACGGCACCAGAACAACCCGTTCGAACCGAAAAATCAAAGATGTCCTGGCGGGGTACAATATTGTTGTTAACTATTTTCAATCTTCCCTCAGAAAAACCAAGGTTTAGCCTGGAAATATTGTTTCTCTCAACAGTGTATTGAGCTCCAGGGCCTCGCTTGGCGACTATACTGAGGGTCTTTATGGAATTATGCTTCAAAACGGTACCACCGTCTATATTCGCAGTTTCAAGCATGGAATCACTAATCTCTATCAGTCCGAGCTTGGGAACACTTCCCTCTACCAATTCTCCTCTCGATCTAACCAGCGCAACTTTGTTGGCATCGAAAATTAAGGTACTAAAGGTCGTTTCGGACATTTTTAACTGAGCTAAAGAAGGAGTCGAGGGCGTAAGCCTCATAGATTTAAATTTAGAATTTCGCATCGTCATTTGTCCTTGGCGATGGCTGAATTCACCAAATGTTCCGTCTTCTATTTTGAAGCCTTTTCCCGAAAAACCTTGATAAAAGTCAATGTCCTTCACTCGTGACGACAGAATCAAAAAATCATTGATGTTACATTCCTCATGGGAAACACAGCGGACTCCGCCAAGTGATGAGTTTTCAATAAAAATTGAACCTGGTGCCGGTTCATTCTCCCAGTACAAGAATACTTCTTCCATTTTACTGAATGAAATCTCGACCGAATTGCTCTTATCTGTATTTTTTAGTGTAAACCCCCCTTTATTTATCTCGACAGGTTGTTCTCTTGTGCCTGAGATACGTAATGATGACGAAACGAGCTCCACAGTATGTGGCTCTTCAAACACTACTTTGGCGCCACTAAGGATCGTCAGAGAGACTCCTTCGCCAAAAGATACGTTTTCACGTATAACGTACGGGCTTTTTTCCTTAGTCCACACCTGATCAGACGAGATCCAGCTCGGAACGATGGTCTCGGAATGGCCGATAATAGGAAATACTGCTGAAGCAATAATTAGCGATAGGGCATAAATTTTAATAAAATGAGGTCTCATCTTTCAAAGGTCCTTCCCTAGGTGATTGTCAAAAAATACTTTATCAAGGCCTCGGTCCAGCTTCAGGCACGGGAGCTGATAGCCAATCCGAAAGATCGACAACTGCATAATTTGCAATATCATCTCTCCGATCCCAAACTTCTGGAAAATTTTGATCGGCACCGTGCTCAATAAGCTTTGCAGTGATGTCGCTTCCCCAATAATTGGACGGGAATGAGACAAGAAATACATTTTTGCTATCAGTATAGTCGCTGCCCACCCTGAGTGCATGGCCGCCCTCTAGTTGGTCTCCGATATTGTTATTCGTTACGACGAGGCGATCAGTTTCCGCGAGGTTGTCAACAATCAACGTTCCAATCACGTTATATTCGGCGACAGTAGAGTTGGACCAAGTTAGGTCAAGAGTTCCGAATTCGTTGTTCTTCAGATCACCTTTGACAATGACGGCGGTCTCAATCCGACTGTTTGTTAAGATGAGGTCTTCATGGTTCGTTCTAAGGGAGTTGCATGTTAAGTTCTTGGCGTAAACCTTACCCCCAAGGTTTATAACATTCGCTGTAACATTTTCTAGCGAGATATTGGGTCGTGCAAGATGCAGATAACTGAATTGGGAGGAGGAGATTCTTGAGCTCGGACCTTCTCCGCTGATGGTGCCACAATATTCACAATCGAAAGCTTTAATAAGTGAATTGTCTATCTGCACGCGGCCCAGGTTTGAGGAGGTATAATATAGTCTTACGGAATCCATTTTTATATATCGGAAGTCGATTCCCGCGTTCCACTGCCGGCAAATAGCGCCCGGATCGTTTTCGTGACAATCGTTCATTAATATTTTTCCTTCGCCACGAACAATTATGGGATGAGTCTTCGTTCCCTTCGCTTCAAACGTTGTATCTACTAAATATACCCGAGATCCCGTTCTAAACTCGACTGCGGTCCCCTCTGTAATAGTGAGAGAAGAACCCTCCGTAAAAAAAACATTCCCCTCGATCAAGTAAGGTCCATGTTCTTGATCCCAGACTTGAGAGTCGCTTATTGTGCCCCTGACAAGAGTGCTTGAATACGCAATCCCGTGGATGGCGAAAGTGAAGGCTATAGATTTCAAAAACCGTTTCAACTCGAGATACATGTTGGTTTCCTTATATGGAGGTAAGATTTTTTTTTCAAAACAACGGTGGATGAGTTTCCCCACTAGTGTTGTCGCCCCAACACGTTATGCCATCGTCGTCTATCGCGCAGGCATGCGTCCATCCGGCTGCAATCTGTCGGGGCTTGTTTAATGGTGGCACATCGAGTTGCCCGTGTTCATTGTTTCCCCAACATTTAACGCCGTGGGTGTCAAGGGCACAGGTAAAGTGTAGACCAGCAGAAACTTGCGTTGGCTTGTCAAGATCGGGAGTATGCGTCTCACCATAGGCGTTTGACCCCCAGCACTTCACGCCTTCTTCGTCTAGTGCGCAGGAATGATCCCCGCCAGCACTAACCGTTCGAGGTGCCTGAAGGTTTGGCACTATTGTCTGTCTTGCGCGATTATCGCCCCAGCACTTGACTCCCAGATCGTCAATTGCGCAAACATGATTTTGCCCAGAGGTTACAAAGCGCGGGTTTTCCAGGAGAGGAACATCAAGTTGGCCGTTAAGGTTAAATCCCCAGCATTTAACTCCACCGTCTGCCAACGCGCAGGTGAAGAATGACCCCGTCGACACTTGCGTCGGGGCAGGCATTTCGGGAATATCTTCCTTACCAGCCCATCCACCCCAACACTCAACTTTTCCTGAGTCGATTGCACAGGCATGAGCTGCACCCGAAGAGATGAGCGTAGGGGAGACAAGATTTGGGACAGCGGTCTGTTTGGACTCATTTGCTCCCCAACATTTGACTTGCTTTCCACCAATGGCACAGGAAAATCCTCTCCCTGATGATATCGCAGATATCAAATGATTCATCTTCGGCTTACTATCATCACTGTCGTCTCTATCTTCAGGGTCACTTTCTGGAATTTCCTTTCCGCTGGAATCACACCTCGTAACTTCGTAGGTACCTGAGATTGCGTTGTCATCGTCCTCATATGCGTCCAAGGATCCATTGATGTCGTCGCCTATATCAAGAAACTCGAGAAATCCATTTCCAATCACTATGTTATTTGCTGAAACGTTGTCCGCGAAAGTTACGGTGCGAGAGTTTGCCCCAGATGTGGAAGAAAGAGCCAGTTTTTGCTGTAAGAGTTCAGCCTGAGGAATCTGGAATATCACCGATAAACCATCTTCTCCTACCAATGATTTCTTTTTGCAAATCGAGTCTGTAGCCGACGATATGAGGGTAAAACGCCACATCATTGAATCTTCGGTTTCAACCGGCTCAACGCGACCTGCTTTGAACTGCCAGTCTCTTCCGTTAACTTTCCCGGCTAACGTCCTGTGGTTGCCAACGTGAACGGGATGCTTTCCCTGACCTTTTGGAGATCCACAGGCCGCAACCATCAGGAACAGCAAAATAGATTTCATTAGATGTTTTCTCCGACCGTTTTAATGAAAATGTGGCGACGTTTTCGTTGAAGATATATCATGAGAAATTCATGACGGTCATTAAGAATTCTTTGGAAAGTTTAGGAATTTGAAATGAATTTACCCGTGTGGTGCCGAAATGTGTCTATGTTTCTGGACTGCCCCTAACAACGACGTAATTCCATCAGCAATTATCAACCCGGGATCCATCCAACGATCGATGTCAACGCGGGCCCGACAAGGCGTCTGATAGAGAAGCATACCAAGGCACATCGTCGGACTCTGCTCGCAAATTTAAGTCTACGTTCCTTAAAAAGTCAACATGCAGTCGTCTGTCAGCCCCAATCCTCGTTCCCCCAATATTTCGGAAATTTTAGGCAAATCGAATCCTGTGACGAACATTTCACCAGATATGTTCGGGATAATCTTGCATTTTGTTGGGGACTTTGTGTTATTATTTCTCCATTCAGGAAGGTAGACGATAGAAAATCAATTGGAGGAGATCCCATGCGAAATGTTCTGACTCAATCATTCTTCTCAATAGCGATGCTTTCAATAGGTTTCCCCCTTACATCTTATGGCAATGAAATACCGCTGTGCACGACCGACGGACAAGTAGGTTGCGTTACAACCAAAGAATTTCGGGCTGTAGACATGGCGAAGGTGCGTCCGGTCAACATTAGGGCGGGAATTTCTATTGCGGGAGTAAGTGGTGGATTCCCATCGACCACCTATCCTCTATGGGGCAGCAGCGCTACCACTGATCTCAATGCCTCCCATTTTGAGGAGCCGCCGACAGAATCTATTTCTTATGAATTCTGGACTTCTTCGGGAAAGAAACAAACTGTTCGATTTCAGCCGTATTGAAGAGTGCCTTAGTTCAAGTGTAGTCAGCATGGAAGTGTCGAAAAATCGCAAAAGTATCATCAGCCTAAAATTTTGATATGCTTGTTTATTCGATCCAGGGGAATAGACTGAAGCAGAGCTGGTAGACGCCCTCTTCTTTAGATTTAGCAACCTTCGTCTCCATGCGAGAAATGAATTCTTTAAATTCCTTTTTGATTTCCGCAATAGTGGTCGCATCGGTAGAGAACGTCACTAAAAAGTTTTCTCTGTCTTCTTCGTCAATTTTTGTAAGGTGCGCTAGGCAGTACGCCTGAAAAATATATTGGTGAGCCCTCATCATAGGGTGGTCTTTGCCAAAGTGAATGTTATTCTCCTTGACCTTTATCGCCCTCCCATTCTCCTCAATCTGGATATAGCCGACATCTTCGAGAATTTGAAGAATACCCTTAAGTCGTTCTCGGTTTATTCCCAACATAGTGCGAATTCGCGTCAAGTCTTCTCGGAGCGGTTTTATTGTGAGGGCCACGTGCGTAACAAGGCATAACGGGTCTTTGAGATAGGCGATCTGTTTGCTTAAGTCTTCAACAACGTCTTCTCGTTTAGCTCTTACCGAAAAATCTGCCGCCATTTTCCTGATGCGAGCCTCAAGCCGCCGTTTGTACTCCGGATGCTCCGTGACCTTCCAGCGACGAAGGGTAGAAACATATTCGAAGTCATCGTGGCCCATCTCAATAGCGTTGCAGACAGAGAAGAGCATTTCTTCGCTGAAGTCGACTTCATCGTTATTCAGAAGACGTGATAGATAAGAGTTTTGAATATCAACTTTCGCTGCAACATATCCCAGAGTGTATTTCGGAGAGCGCGCACGTCTTTCTTTAATCGTTTGTTTTAGTACCGTCTTGTAATCTGCAACCATATATTTACACTTTTACTGCAAAAATATTCACACAATTTACAGCTTTGCTTTACAGCTTTTGTATAAAAAAAGCACTAAGATTTCGAATGTAAACAGAAACCTCTTTTGGAGAAAGTTATGAAGTTAATTTTGTTATCAGCGACGTTGTCCTCAGGTCTTGCCATGGGTTTTCCAGGTATCGACGCCATAAAAGCTAAGGCTATGTCCAGTCACATCGGAAGCCGGGCTTCCGCAGAAGGTGAAAATTGTATTGATTTCAGTGGCCATTGGAAAGGGACGTGTCAATTAAATGATGGGACCCAGGATGAAGAGGAGACCAGGATTGATCAATTCGGCTGCGAATCCATGATTTTTGACGAAGCTGCGGATATCACGTTGGGCGGCGTAAAGACAGAAAGTGAAAGCTCTCCCATTGGAGGTTATACCCATTATGAAGTGGTCGACTGGGCAGACAGCACAAAACAGGCTATCGGAGGAACGCTCAGCGGCGTATCGAAAACATATAGCCCTCAAGCCGAGGTACCATTCACCGGAAGCTACGCTATCCGAATGGATGGAGAGGAGCTCGTAATGCGTTCCGACATCACTATGCTGGGACAAAAAATTTCTGAAGAGTGTAGGTTATCCAAACAGCCTTAAAAATCCGTATCCACCGGCTTAGGCGCTGGAATAGCGCCCTAGCCGATGGTATATTGCCACGCCGGAAACGAAATTTTGGAGAACTCATGAAAGTTTTACCTATATTGTTCATGACAGTAAGTATGTTCACAGCGTCTCAATCTTGGGGAGGCTGGGTAAGCAGCGGCGGTTTTCTTCCAACTACAGATCAAAACCCGTGGTTCATACAAAATACTAAGGTGGTGAATTACTGTGTCGTGGTCGAGAATGAATTGGAATTTGGCACTAGTAAGGTACTCGCATCGAAAAGTATTACAGAGGCTCTCGCATACTGGAAACGGCAGTTCGCGACTAACCCTTACGAGATAAACAACATCGATATAGTGGTTGGAGGTCAAGAATTTGTCGAAGGAGAATGTACTGAAAGCACAGACATAGTATTTCAAATGGGTTGGCTTTCGCCATATCAACGAAATAAGATCGGTTTCGACCGAAATAAGGTCATGGCGGTCTCGGTTCGAACTCACTATGATGAAGTAAATATGCGGGGGAAAGGTTTTGTTTATATCTCTCCCGAAAAAGGCTCGTTGGCGCCGAGGTCCGAAGATGCAATAGAGAGAAGATGGGAGATTAACGACGGCGCTGTATTGACTTTGACTCTTATCCACGAATTCGGGCATATTTTCGGCGTGCCGCACATGGGTACTGAGCTGGATATTATGTCTGAGACCTTCGTTCGTAAGTTGATCGGACCTTATGGTATAGGCCAGGATGTAACTGTTGACATGGCCCCAAATGTTTTTGACTGGGGAAGATCAT
The DNA here is from genome assembly GCA_050251195.1 of Oligoflexales bacterium. GTDB lineage: Bacteria > Bdellovibrionota_B > Oligoflexia > Oligoflexales > Oligoflexaceae > JBFWNG01. The sequence goes on along the minus strand of JBFWNG010000007.1, from coordinate 39,262 downwards.
TCAGAGCTTGTGGCAATTTTGGGTCTTTCCAGGGATTTATAGGAGACAGTGGGAGATACAATTGCATCGGTTTTGATTTTCTGAAAAACACGTTGTATGGAGAATTAGATGGAGCAATAACGATCCTCGGGAAAGTAAAAGTCGAAAGTATCTCCTACCATACTGAAGTGCCGGTCGGGACAATTGTTTTACCTATCCAACAAAAAGTGTATCCTTGGGGCGGCGGGTCACAGCTTGAACTCTATGTAAAAATCGACACCAGCGAAACCGACGTTAAGGTTATCCTAGAACAATCTGGACGAGAGGTTGCCTTTAGATTTACGGAAAAGTCGGACGGAGAGGTCATTGTTGACGGGGTACTTCCGCAATCCAAATTACAGCGAGAGCTGCTAAACTTCGGGAAGTGGCGTAGGAAGCCGTAAATCATTCTCCTTTGGGTAGCCCCGTTGATGCCATTGCGGGGCTATGTCAAATCCGATATGAACCGTCCACTCTTTGACGGACTCTGTTAACACATGGCTTCGAGTCGACTTAGTCCGGAATTTTCCGAGAACCTTCTTCTGACGCGAGTTCAAGGAGATAGTAATAGTCCACTGAGGCCAATCCCATCATTTCTAACAGAGGCTGCGAGTGGCTTTAGAGCGGAGTTATTTTATAATTCGGCGACCAGTGACTGACTGAACATCAAACGTCAAACAAAAAGGAGAATTTATGTACCGTCACTTCACCAGCTTCATCATTTTTGGGTTTTTAGCCTTAGCAACCGGGCAAGTCCAGGCTCAAGACAGAGTTCCTGAATCAGGCGAAGGCGATCTGGCGACCAAATTCCTATGCACGAGCATGGGAGATATTCATTACTTTTCTTTAGTATCACGCCTGGAACAATTCATGAATGACAACCAATGTATTCCTGGGACGGTGATTTACACAAACCTTCCGCCGGAAGATCATTTTTACCAAGGAAGCGCCTGTTGCTCTGTAAAGGGTGATCTTTAAGTAGAGGTCGAAAAACAACCGGGCGGCCCTTAGCCGCCGACGGTTTTCCTGATGATCTGCAGTGGTAAAAATTTCATCTTCGAAATCCCTGCGGTCTTACTCGACTCCAGCTCCTGGCCATTTACAGCGTGTCTGGCGCTCTTGGCCGTTTTCGACAAGCACGGACTTGAGGTCCATCATGCTGACGAACAGTTTATGTTGTATCTTTTTGTCCTCGGTAGAACAGATAAGTTCTCCCTCATACGATCCTGGGACTTCGCCTAAACGAAGGGCGTATTCGCAATGTTCAAGCGTTCTTTTTCCTATTTCGCCGTTGGCTGCCTTCTTTTCGTAGCTTGCGAAACTTATTGGCTCAAACAATTCGCCTGTAGTTTGAACGCTGAAATCCTTATAAAGTCCGAGAGTCACGGATTTATCTTCCGTAGCACACTGAAAACCCTTCGTTATGGGGTTCAGTACGATTTTCGATTCCGATTGCTCAGAAACGTTAAACCAAGTGGTGAGGTGATTGAGGGTATCTTTGCACTCCTCATTTCTGTTTTCCGCCAAACTGAACTCTATACCTTTTTTCGTTAATACAACCTTCGTAACACACTTCTGGGGCTCGTTTTTAACCAAGTAATCGCCCGCTATTTCAATAGATGTAGTTTTCGAAATTCTTATGATAGCGTCCGTTTCATCTATTTGAACGATATCCCAAAGCGATGGGAAGAGTTTCAGTGGTTCAAGACATTGCGTTAAGGGTAATGCCATGCCACTCTCTCGTACATGTACAGTAATTTTAGCACCTTCCCGCGTGAGGTCGCCGGCTCTAAAGCAAGGAAAAAACCTTAAATATCCTTCAGCTTTAGCATAATATTGTTCATCGGTAAGTTCGGCATGCGACTTGGCTGACGAATTCACGGATGTTTTCACACAACCCCATATGGATGCGAGAGATACGGTACACATTGCAAGCATTGACCAAGTTTTCATTTGAAACTCCTCATTGGCTAAGACTCTGTATAGACCTTAGGTTGCAAACGAAATGCCAGCCCTTCCCATGGGTGATAAACCTGTAAAATTGGCCTGTTAGCCGAAAGGCAATTTGGCTAAGGTTTTGACACTGTTGAGGATATTGCGAAGACAACGCTTCTAGGTGATGGAGACATCGCTAACAGAGGGAGGACCGAAGTCCTTGAGGGATATGTCGGTGCGCTCTCCAACAACGCGGCGCATTTGTTTCGAGGAAAATGACGCCGAGAGCCTTCTAGCCCCTCTAAGTCCACTTAAGACGCCGCCCGACCTCGCGCTACATCGAGTATCTTAGCAACAAGCGTATCCCGATTCACCGGCTTTCCCAGCGTCCCTTCGAAGTCACCGGAGTTGTCCGATACCTCGACCGACGACGTCCCAGCGGTTAGAGCAATGATGGGCGCGGCCAGTCCTCGTTTCTTTAAGACATGCGCCGCTTGTCGGCCGTTCATGCGGGGCATATGAACATCCATGAGAACAACGTCAAATCGGTTGTCCTCCGTTGCTGTGATAGCTTCCAGTCCGTCAGCGGCGCAAGTGACCGCTGCGCCTGCGCGCTCCAGAGAAATGCGCAGCAACTGACGCAGCTCCGGCGCGTCGTCCGCGACGAGAATGCGCCAGCCTTTGAGCGCATTTGTTCCCATAGCGGGGAGTTTCCGTTCCGGTACTTCTTCGTCCAAGAACTTAGGGCCAGCCGCGATCTTGAGAGCGAAAATCGATCCGCTGCCGGGGATGCTGCGAATGAGGCGGTAATCGCCACCCATGGCTTGAGCAAGGTGGCGACAAAGGACGAGACCAAGGCCCGTTCCCCCAAAGTGCCGGCTTGTTGCTGATGCTGCTTGGGCGTATGGTTTAAAGAGCCGCCTTTGCTCCTCGGGGTTCATCCCAATTCCTGTGTCCGTGATCTGGATGAATAAGTAGACCTCGCCATCTTCATTGTCGGTCCATGCTTCCACTGTGACGCCGCCGGATTGGGTGAATTTTATGGCGTTGCCCACCGCATTGAATAACACCTGGCGCAGGCGCGTGGGGTCCGTCACAATTCGAGCCGGAATACCTCGAGTTCTGAAGGTCAAAGTGAGCCCCTTGGATTCGGCCATGGGCTTTAAAATAGATTTAACGTCGTCGAATAATTGTTGAGGGGAAAATTTCACCTTTTCGATTTCCAATCGTCCCGCTTCGACTTTGCCCAGATCAAGGACATCGCTGATAATGTCGCCAAGGTGGTGCGCTGCCTTTGCGATGGATTCAACATACTCTTGGCGCGTCGCCTCCGGCACGTCTTCTTCCGTCAGGAGATCGGCAAAGCCAATAACCGACGAGAGAGGCGTTCGCATTTCGTGGCTTATCGTCGCAACAAACCAGCTCTTAGTCGAGCTTGCGGCCTCCGCTTTCGCCCGAGCTTCGGTCAGTTCGGAATTGAGTTTAGAAAGGCGATCCGCTTTGACCGCGAGCCTTTCATTGAGTTGAGCTTTGGTTTTTACGGAGCGAACTAAACTCCAGCTTGTTATCATAAGAGTCATCGCATAGGCTTCGACGCTCAGCGGAACGTAAAAAACCGGCAGTTCGGCGCGCATAAAGAATCCATGTCCCTGAGAAGCTCCCCAAATAGCGACGACGGTAACCAGGAAGACTGAAACCATCACCGTCAATTCTGAAAGCCGCGTCGCGGCCCAAACCAACAAGGGAAAGACGAGAAAAGCAAACTGCAATCCCTTCCCTAAGCCCGGAACCGTCGCGGAAAAGACAAAGACGCTAACAGCCGCCAGCAAAGTAAAATAGAGTAATGTTTCCAGACGACGATATCCCAAGAAATCCCTGTCCAAGAGACGTTCATGGATCACTTTCAAGAGCGGCGCTACCACGAACAGACCGGTGCCGTCGGACGCAAACCAAAATGGCCACCAGACCCAATCGCCCAAAGGATGATTCAGCAAGTCCAACAAAATCGCTGCCAATGTTGCGCTGACCAGAGGCGTCATTACAGCGGCAAGGACGATGCGCCAATCCCTCCTATTGCTAACGTCCCTCCACGCATTGCCTAAAATCAAGCATCCGATAACTGCCGAAGACAGGTTCAGAAGCGTGAAGCCCAAAGCAAAGGGCAGGGGTCTTGAATGTAAAACAATATCGAAAACGAGGTTTGCCGCGCCTGCGGAAAGAAGCAAGGTAGGCCATCTCTTTTTTGGATTGGCGACCAAAAAATAAAAAAGAATTCCCGCTGGGGGCCAAAAGGTCGTAAAGGGAGTTCCTGGAGCGGAAAGCGCGTTTCCAAGCTCAGCTCCGGCTAAAAAAAGGAACCCAAGGAGCGCACATATCGCCGCATGGGATATCTTGAGCGGTATTGTAAGACTCATCTTAACAAACTCCGCCATGGGCGTCATACCGACTGACGGCAAATTACCACCCGAATTTTTTGAAGGAAAGCCGAAAATTATGGGAGTTACAGTCGACTCTCGAAACGCTGCAGAGCAGAAAAAAACCCGGCCGCGCTCTTTGCTGGGCCGGGAATTTTTTGTCGTTCAGGGAATAAAGGGCCAATCATCGGTTAGTGAGATCAACAATTATGTCGGGATGAGTTATCCATCGGCCGGTATCGTCTTGCTCAGAAATTCTAACCGCGTATTTGTTGCCGACTGGCACAAACACAGACCGTTCCGTGCGGAAACCGAACTCATGGTCGTTCAGACCCCAGCCGAGTTGGTTATAATTGCTGCCATTGATGTGAAAAATGAAGAATCTGCCTCGGCCCTCATCCACCGGTTCAACATCGATTGGCTCTAACCTAACCTTCGGCCAAAGGGATGGATCGGCGCTCATCTTTGCGCCAGTGGGTTTTACGATGACTTGATTAACAGCTATGAACCAAGGAATTTCGCCATTCGCGTTGGCAAAAGTGGTGAAGTCGTCAACGTGCTCTTCGAAACCGCTCCAGTCAGAATCGGATAGGTTATCGGTATTGAGGCTTTTCCTGGCTGACGGAACAGTAGGGTGATTGAGCCTAGCCTCTATCGTGTGCCCAAAGGCGAGAGGATATTTCGATTGTTTCGTTTTCACGATGGCCGTCTCGCGATGCCTTCACTTTAAGTCTAAATTGTTCTGAAATTCTGCATCGTACTCTGAGCAATATCATTCACACCGAGCCAGCCAGACGAATCCTGATTCCGTTTGTCCTCCCCAGTTTTGGCAAATGGCGGTTATCGTCGTACCGACCCATGAAATGCCTATTTGTTCAGCCAAATAGATTCGATTATCTGATGTTCTTCCCACATAGATATTAGTTGGAGCGGAATCGCCACTGCTTGTTTCACGGTTAGCGCGAGCCATAAAAGTGCCATTTTCTATTTGGAAAGGCCAGACGTTACCATTGTAACTACCGGTGACAAGGTTCGAAAATTGACTGTCTCGCCTAAAAGTCATCGTCCCCTCTTGAGTTGTAAAGCTATTTTCCCAAGCGTCACGAGACATGCAACTCCATGCCTTAGATGTCAAAAAGTCGATGGAAGGATTGGTGGCCGAGCAAAAGCTGGAAACAAAGGAAGCAATGAGAGGGTCCTGGGGCGGTGTCCCCTTTGCCTCTGAATCCGATCCAGTTGTTTTGCACGAGGATGACACCGTTGTGATCAAAATAAGGACTGCTGCTATTTTTTTCATCAGAACTCCCTTTAAGAATATGAAATTATCTCGATCGATTATAGCATCTTGCTCACGTGTCGAGAACCATTCTGTCGAGGAATTCTGAGCAGTCAAATGAGCCTAGCGGAGGCGTCATAATCATCAAGTTATCGAGGAGAAAACTCTATCAACTCGCCGACTTCGTTGAGACTGACGGACGAACCCCTTGGCACTCTCACGATCACGCCGTCCTGTCCGAGTATGTCGGTGTCAGAAATAACGATTCCGCTTTTCAAAACTCCCGTAGGATAAAACTCAGCCAGTCCCTTTTGGTACTCGAAATAGGAACGGTGCCATCCTTCCGAAGTCATGACACAGGCAAGAATGTATTGCATGGTGTTAAGAGAAGAAAGTTTCACACTTGCCACTGCCGAATCTTCATACAATCTAAGGGTTACGTCCCACTCGTTTTGAAGGTCCATCTTATTATTGCACTTACCGCCTTCAGGATCCACATCGACTAAAAGCTCATTATGAACCCTCCCCTTGATGGATTCTACATTGCCGTTTGCGTGAAATGTAACATAGGAACCTTTTTGTACTCCCACCGTCGTCGCTCGATCTTTAAATTTGTATTCATATGAAAATCCGTGCAAGGCGTTACCCGATTTCGGATTTTCGGAATCCGGATAGAATTCCACAGTCTCAAGTTGAAGAGGAACGCCTGCTTGCCTATATACGGGCGGTAAATGAACCTGCTCATTCAAAAAGGATATATATTGATCCTGATCCATAGACTCGAACGAATCTGAACTGAGGTTTGCGGTAAAGTATCTCGTATCCATGGAATTGTTGTGACCAGCGGCTATGGCCTCTTTGTAAATTATCTCGTGCAAGATAAGTGCGGCTCGACTATCGAGAGACATGAGTTCCCAGAGATCTCTACTCACCGTAAAATAGGCTTCTTCCGGACGTCGCTGCTCCTTTTGGATGACCGCTTGTTCGATCTTACAACCTCTAGGAAGGGGAACGTCACCGTGATCCGGAATGTCGGGCAGTTCAATTCCAGGTTTAAACTGAGCGTTGGAATAAAAGTCTCTGATCCCAGCGCTATACTCGTGGTATCTCCCTAAATCCACAGCCTTGAGTCGTTCCAGTACGAACAATGCTCTTTCCTCTTCCCTCGAGCCTGATCCCATTTTGGGGGTAAGATTCCACATGATCTGGCCTTCCACCAGGTCCAAAAATTCTACCTGCGTTATTTTGGACCCTTCGTAACACACAACCGCATCGCCGCCGTTACCCTGACGATCGGCGAGCGCCTGTCCCCCGATCAGCAACAAAAAGATAACTGCAAAGGGGCTTTTCCTATAGAAACATTTCATGATTTTCTCCTCCGGCCATGCCGACATTGGTTACGTCCCAGACACTAACAGACTGTTCGCGACGAAATCGCTATTTCAAAAACAATTTCCATATCGCCAATTTTTGCGAACAATAATTGTTGCGGAAACCACATGTCTTATGTATTTTTTTGTCACTTTTGGAAAGCTAAATGAACAATTTGCGAACAAAAAAGTGACTTTAAAAGCGAACATAGTCAAAGATCGGGGAGACACGACGTTCGACCCGTGTGTCTTTCTTTCTCTCAGCGAGTTCTTGGACGCGTTTTCCGGATATTTGACCACCTCCATGGGAATCCGAACTGCAGCCAATAAGTGTAAGATCAGTTTTGGTCATTTGTCCGATGTCCTGAGCAAGAAAAGACCCCTCTCGGACAAGTTCATAACCCGTTGGTCCGCTGGGTCCATCATTACACCCAGGGGCGCCGCTTATTTGAGAAGTTTACGCGAGTATGAAGTGACCAATGACCCTCGGGAGCGGTTGACCTTGCTGCGAGAACTCAATGCGATAGGCGAACATCTTCCCGTTCACAAGGAAATGAAACGTCAAGACATAGCCTTGAGCCAGTGGTACGTTTCCACGGTCAGAAAACTTCTTCAACATCCGCGAGTTTCGGGAGACGCCAAAAACATTGCAGCCGCGATGCATTTGGGGCCAACGGAGCGCGATCTGCAAAAAACTTTGAAGGCCTATGAGCAAGCCGGTATTATCGAGCAAGATGACAAAGGTCGCTGGAAATCCAAGCAACGCGTTCTGCTCTGGGGAACCAAGAGCGAGGAGAACCTATTCCTTCATGACTTTCACAACAACATGTTAGCTCGCTCCCAGCAGGCTCTGCAGGACCCGTTTTCCGAACGCGAACTCCAAGCTCTCACATTCCTTGGTGATCCAGGACAGCTTAAGGAAATGAAACGTTACGTTGACAGTTTCTTGGAACGTTTTTATCAGAAGTTTGGTCAAGAATTGGATGGGTCCGTGGGTGACGAAAGCCAGGTTTTTCAACTCAACCTGCAGTTGTTTCAGACCAGCAGGATTTAGCAATTTCGTAACACCATCAGGCAGCGTTGCACCGTGTAAACGCTTTTAGCGACCATCCCAATTAAGCGCGGCGGAAGCGGCGCTTTACCTGACGCACGAACATCGCGTGGTGTTGGTGGCTCCGCTCATAACTATTTTTTAGTGTACACCAATGCATTGAACAGACTTTTGGGTCGATTCACGGGAGAAGTTCCGACCCCACTGGTGTCTGTATTCCCAGTGGTTAGGTAACCGTCTACTATAGCAATAACGTCGAAGCTCAAGGTTCCTGCCGCTTCAACGCTAGACGTTGATGTTGGCAAAGACTTGCGACCGGTGACATCCTTCGGCTGGTTTATTGCCCAATCTGTATACCCATACATGGATTGAGCATTGTACTCATCAACTAGCTCTTGAGTATGAAGGATTCTTTTCGCAGAAAGGAGAACAAAGTCGATTTCAAATGCCTTCGGCACATTGAGATAATCCGCGAATTTTCCCAACGAATAAGTGTATTCCCAAATGTTGGATTCTGTCTTTTGTTGGCAATTGTCGTCTGAATAATCAAAACTACTGAAGTAGTGCTTATTGTCTTTAAATTCATTGGTTAAGAATATGGAGCCTCCTTCAGCCAGGGGAGGGCACAGCGTCATTTCCCAAATGCCGTTGCCGATCAACAAGTTAAATTCCTCTAACGATATCTTGTCCTGGTCAACCCTAGGCTGCTCATTCGGCTGTTCCTCGACCGTTGGAGTTTGATTGGCGGCAACTGTGGCGGAGCCTCTGGAATAACGTCTATCTTCACCTTTCGATTCCTTGCTGCAGCTAACCAACACCAGGCCAACTAACACAACTAATAGAGGCTTAATAATCGATAAGATTTTGATTTTCATCTTAATTCCTCTAGGCGACATCAAATGTATATAGTGTGCGATTAGATCTTATCGGCATTCGAGGTCCCCAACTTGATAAAAGCAAAAATAGTCAGAAAATACTTATATTTAAGGTATGTTTAGTCGAATCGAGTCGCGATAAAGTGTGAAGCAATCAAGCGATTCTGTCCCATTGAATCGCAAATGGAAAAGAGAGAACAAAATCTTTTAGAATTTCTGGGATTTAGCCGATATGTAGTTCATATGGGTCTGTTGTCTAAAATATTGTTTAGAATGGGAGCGCCAATCCTTCTTTGTGGATTCAGTGCGATCGTCATTTCCTGCGAGAATTCAAAATCCAAGAGTGACTCCGAGCCAACCGATGAAACTGCGACGCCGCCTGATAACATTGCGGGAACATACCTCACTTGCTCGAACATAACTGTGAACTCTGCATTGGCAACCTCGGAGATTGAGGTAGGCTGCAAAATGGCTGATGCGAGAACTGGTGAGAAAGCGAACATTGACAGTATCACCAAGAGTGTTTCTTGGGAGTATGTGAATGAGTTGGAGGCTGGTTCAACTATATCCGTAACGCAGCTTCCCAACGATCCGGACTACCACGCGAAATACTTCTTCAAGGCGAGCGAAGTAAGACAGGCGGAATCGACGATCGATAAGACTTACGTAAAAATTCCGGTTACGACGTCCGATGGTTCCAAGCTTCTTCTCGGATCACCTCTGCGGGACACTCTTGTATCCCACTATATGACGGGAGACTTCGATGGCGATGGATTTGTCGACCTATTGGATCGGAACCAGGACGGTAGTGTCGACTTTTTCCTATACTCACCGGACGAGAAAGCCACATTCCCCTTCAAAAAGGAGTCCACGGGTGAGTTAAACTGGTCCTATACCCACTATATCGCCGCGGATGCCATGAACGATCCGCTTGTAAAGCATGTTGTCATAGCCAGAAACTTTGAAGGCGGCATTGTCAAACTCTTTGAACATGGCCCACAACGATATACCCCGGCTCCGCCAGGCAAAACTTGGTCGGATCCAGTTGATATCGGAGATGCCGAAAGTCCTAGCTTTTATACAGACTATTCTCATTCGGTCGTAGGTCGGTTCAACGGCGAGGCAGAAACAATCTTTATTCGGAAGACCGATGGTCGCATGGAGCATCGATCTATAGTGAATGATGCCCCGGGTATTTTCATCGGCGATAAATGGAACTACGAGGAGTTTGTGTCAGGTGATTTCAACGACGATGGATTCGATGATTTACTCACTATCAACCTCGACGGTAGCGCCGATGTGCATTTGAACTCTACGTTGCGGCGTGGTCAACAAGATATTACTTTCCAAGCTCCGACTAAGATCAATGCTATTGATTTGTCCAGCTGTACGAGCTTTGTCAGCGCTGATTTTCTTGGATCCAAATACGACCAAATAGTTTGTCGCACAAAAGACGGGAAATTGCATATGCTGGTGCCGACGGTTAACTCTGGCGTTGTTCAATGGACGGTTCGAGCCGATATCGGAACCAATTGGCAGGGCCTGGCTTTCTTCGCAATGGACTCTGACAAAGACGGCAGGTGGGAATTCGTTGCACGAACGGACAAAGAAGAAATCAAATCAATAGAATTCCCATAGTGTTGATGGGCGGTGGTTCGTCTTTGCAACATATTGTTCGTTGAGCCCGAATAAACCCCTTTGAAGCTAACTTTCACCATCGGAGGGAACTAATCGATGTCAAAAACAGAAATTTTGCAGCTGGAAAAAAAGCTGACGGAAGCCGATGCCAGTATGGAAAGAGACACCCGGCATATTCTTGAGGAGTTGCTCGCTCCCAACGCGAAAATCGTGGGACCTAAGGGTGAACTCTACGACAAAGATTTTATACTCAATGCGCACGGTCCGCAAAGAATCCCTTTTAAAAAAGTTCATGTTAAAGAAATGGATATCGCGTCGTACCCCGACACAGCCATGGTTCATAGTCTCAATACTTATGAAACTCAGGCGGATTCGTTCACCCTTCGTTTTTTTAGAGTTTGGAAAAAAGAAAGTGGGAAATGGAAAATCGTGGGCGGCTCTACCACCATTGTGCCTTAAGAAGCGTCCACTTATCTCTTCTGCGTCATTCTCGTGGGAAAATCTTTTCGACCCATGGGACGACTATGGCGATCAAACTCATATTCCACCGACCCAATGCACGCAGACGTTCAAGAACTTGTCATCCACTCCAATGCACTCGTCAGCAGTAGGATTTATCTTATTCGATACACCCTTAACCGGCCCCTCAGTATTGATATCGGTGCCCCATGTGCATGCATACATCTTGTCACCCCCTTGCTTATATTGTGTGTAGCCTAAGACGTTTTTGCAACCGCTACCTTCAAAATAATAGACCTTAATGGTCTGTCCTTGGGATGAATCGCTTTGGTCAGTGTCTGTACATTTGTATACCGATCCGTCTACGGTAACGCTCACTTCGTTAGACTCTGAGCTACTGAGAGTGCAATTATAATGTTCTCCATGAAAAACTGCGCTCACTTCGCTAGTTCCCTGTGCGTTTGCAATATGACTGTTACGCTCTTTGCAAGAGCTAAATGCCATTAGCGTTAGCAAACCTAATACGGTTAGTAGTTTTTTCATGGTTTCTCCAATACCTAATAAAAAATTGAATCTAGTTCACATGAGGAGGCCGCCTGCAACCGCGACCGTGGAAACAATTTTAAAAAAATTACTCTCTTCCCAGTACTTAATTTTACCAGTCTTTTTACCCAAGGGTCCACCCCAGAATGGCAGTTATTGGAGGATGTCAGAAGGTTTCTACTTCGGACGAGTCTGCTGGATCTCTGTGCCATTCGGTTCGCCTTAGAGGCCCGAGGTGTCTTCGGCTTAAAGCATGTTTGAATGTCTTCAATTATTCTATCACCTAGGCTTTATGGGACGTCAAGGCTCGTGCTTCGGCAGGTCTATCTTTCTGTAAGCTGTGGGTCTATCGCTCTTCCTTTTTGTCCAAGGGAAACATCCCTATAAGCGAAAGGACGGCCGCCACTATTTCCCGCTTGCCGTCGGAAACCAGGCACGCCGATGTTCACGCATACAAGGTCATGATACGTCGGATGTCATGAGTTTGTTCGACTATTTTTCGGTGTAGACCACATCCGTCAAAAGTTCTTTAGGGCGGGTCACCGCTGAGGATCCGTCTCCAGATTTCCAGTTTCCAAATGTCATGTAACCGTCTACGATAGCAATGACGTCGAAACCTATCGTTCCCGCCGCTGAAACACCCGCGGGTGTTGAAGGTAACATTTTTCGTCCAGAAATATCCTTAGGCTGACCTAAAACCCAGTCCGAATAGCCAAAGGAAGATTGAGCATTGAATTCGTCGACTTGCTCTTGAGTGTGAAGCACCATTTTTATCGAAATTAAAACCGTATCAATTTCAAAAGCTTTGGGAACGTTAAGGTAGTCCGCAAATCTACCCAACGCATAAGTTTCTTCCCAAATATGACTGCGAATTATCGTCGTCTGGCAATTGGGGTCGGAGAACAAGGTGCCCGTCCAATATTTTTTGTTATCTTTAAATTCGTAAATTCTCCGTTGGTAGAGACCTTTTTCACCATCATAAAGGAAGCATTTTTTTGACTCCCAAGTACCACGGCCAATTAATGCTTTGAATTCATCCAACGATATTTTGTCATGAGAACTTATTTCTTCTGTTTCTGAGACAGAGCTGTCGTCGGTGTTGATCTCTACGCCTGAATTAGACGGCTTATGCTCGTTTTGGCTGCAACCAAAAATACTATGCACAGCGAATGTTATTGCGAGCAGACTATACCTCGATATGGATCTTTTGCTCATCTTATCCTCAAACCGCATTAGGCTACTTTGGGTTTCAAAACTCAGTTTTTCGTTTGTGAATCTATTTTTTTCTGTAAACAACGTTCGTAAGAAGTGCTTTGGGTCTCGTAACGGGGGATGTTGCGTCCCCGGATTCGGTGGCCCCGTTGGTCAAGTATCCATCGACTATCGCCATAATTTGGTATTTCAGTACCCCTGCTGCAGGGAAAGCCTCCGTTGATGTGGGCAAATATCTGCTGCCCGTGACATCTTTTGGTTGCTCCAGAGTCCAGTCCGAATAACCATACAACGACTGCGTATTATATGTATCCAGTAGGGCCTGGTCGTGTATAATTTCCTTCACCGAGATAAGGACCGTATCAATTTCAAAAGCTTTAGGTACGTTGAGATATTCAGCAAACTTTCCCAACGAGTAACTTTCCTCCCAAATTGTCGTACTGACTTTTGTCCGGCAATTGGCATCAGAATACCTATAACTACCCCAATATTTCTTGTTGTCCTTAAATTCATAAGTCCTAATCTGCCAAATGGATTCGGCAGCGTTTTTTACCAAACAGTTTGTTGTCTCCCAAACACCCCCGCTTATTAACGCATTGAACTCATCCAAAGAGATCTTGTCCTCATCAGTCGAGGTCGCCGGTGAGGAACTCGCGTTTTCGCTTGTAGATTTTGAGCTACCACTGCTGGCTTTTTGTGTGCCTGACTTAGCTCGATCATTCGGGCCCTTACCACACGCAAAGGGCAGAAATGCCAACACAACTGATAAAGCTTTAACAAGCGGTAAGATTTTGGTTTTCATCGTTATTCCCCTAGGCGAAACCAAATGTTACAATTTGCTGTCAAATCTTATCGGCATTCGAGGTCCCTAACTTGACAAAAGCAATAATAGTCAGAAAATACGTCGATTTAAGATATACATAGTCGAGTAACGGTTGAAGCTACCAAGCGGTTCTGTTTCCATGTCACAGTTCAACGCCAAAACGGTGGATGACTGGATCTCGTGGCTTCTGAGGCATCCTTCGCGAAAAAATCCCGGACGTAAGAGTTTTTTGCATGAGCTCAAATATCTCACGGTAATCTTGAACTGGTAGCGAAACTATCTGAATCAAAACTTTGTGTGCAAAATTTCTGAACATTTTGGACGTTAATTGGCGAATTTTCGACGTTTGGCGCCTAACAGGTTCCCAGAGGTTGCACCGCGAATTTTTCTAACGAATAAGTGCATTCATAAATGTTGGATTCAGTCTTTTGTTGGCGATTGGCGTTTGGGAGCAAAAAGCTGGCGAAGTGTCGGTATTAAATAAGCATTTTTGGCTTCTTCATTTCGGACCAGGGTATTCCGATAAGCTTAGAGGACGTGCGTGTCGGAGGAGAGCCAATGGACCCCTGTCGTAGGACAGCATTTAGATTTTGCCTATCTTGTATTGTACCTTTGGTTCTTTCTGGTTGCGACAAGAAATCGGGAGACGACCGAGGTAACCATGCGTCCTCAAACACGGTTGCCAGCAATGGTTCGAGCCCCCCAGGTTCGACTGAGGAACCAGAGAATATTACCGCCGATGAATTTAACGCATTGCTTGGCGGCGACAAATGGGCAACCGACTGTATTTTGCAGGAATCGAACGCCGCCATTGTTTATGAATATAGAACGATTCAATTTAAAGATAACAAGGCAATTGTGAGTTTTGACAAATTTTACGACCCTAGGTGTCAAGAAGGGATCTTTACAACTATTTACACCTCAAGCTACTCTCTCGGAAAGTTTGCTGATTACCTCAATGTTCCCACAGGTTTCGAAATTGATTACGTCTATCTTTCGGCCCAATTGATCCAACATAACCAGGCTCAGCTTGACTCGTACAATGACCTTGGCGCATATGGTTATACGGATTGGGTGCTTAATGAACCCAAAGATATAACAGGGCGTGCGTTTGGAACAACATCAACCGACGCCGTCGCCGCCGCTGGTGAGTTAGACTATGATGTTATTGCGATTGCCGATGGTTACATGACAATTGGATTGACTGAGTCTGGTGATGGAAAGTCCACCGTTACCCGCCCGAAAGAGCTTCTCCCCAACGTTATTTTTAGAAGAAATTAGACCGGATATTTGTTTGATGAAAGATAAAATGACCTTGCGTTTTGCAATGGAACCTTTTTCTTATAGAAAACCGGGTTGAATGTCACAATTGCGCTGCAGCTCACTCGTCGCCTGAGAAGGTATAGGTCCACGATTTGCGCAATGAAGACGAATTGCCCCTCGCCGGTTACTTCGATTCGATCCGTAGTTGGGGCAACGCACTTGCCTTCGCCTTCACACTGAAATGTTTTTACGTCATTGGTGGTGGGTCAATTGTTAGGAAACCCGCGCTGACCTCAGATTCTTTGCGGGACGTCATTTCCGAAGTCGCTTCAGAACGGCTGGATTTCAATAGGTTACACCGGCACTGGTCCAACTGCTGCGGCTCGTGCTGAGGAATGGACCTGCTTTCATTACATCAACCTACCGCCGATTTTAGCATTGCATGCTCGAACGACCGCTACATAGTATTTTGCACGGTATCCGCGTGCGCCGTTCGACAGCAGCTCAGACGGTAGTTGCGTCGTGAGAAAAAACCAAGTATGTAAGTTTCCGAAGCTCTGCAGGGGTTTGTAAACAAAATGGCCGGCATTTAAGGGAGGCCAGTTCAGCTTGGTTGGAGGCAACAATGAGCAAACGATTTTTGACGTTGTTTTTTGGAGGCGCACTGTTCTCGTGCTCGGCATTTGCAGATGAGGTTGTGACTCTGGACTACTATTTTTATTTGGATGTAGCAAAACGAGATGTTCCGCTTCTCTGCGCCTACCAACGGGAAGAACAATGGACCAGGAGGACTGTTGACGTTTATCTTGAAGATGATGGCGATTCCGTTATTGGTAGCTTTGAGGCCAATGCGTTACGGGGTAGCGCGGGGCCTAATATACCTGACGCTCGTATGATTGGTACGATCACTAAAGACAATGTTACGAACAAATTTAATCTGAGTTTTGAGGTTTTCCAATCCCTCAATGGTGTGGAAACGTATCTCAAGACTTGGAATCTAAAGGATTTAGACAGCGTCGAAGACACACAGGAAAACGGTTTGACTTGGACAAACATGCAAGATGGTCGTCGATGGTGCAGAACTTCGGTAGGCCTCCACTTTGGGTGGGTCGCAGGTCCACGCAGGTAATTGAGTAGGAGCGCGGCCTCGCGCCGGGACTTCTCACACCACCGGACGTACTCTGCGGTAATCCGGTGCTGAATTTCAGTACCTTCTAAATCTGATTGATCGAAAATTCATAGCATATTTTTTACCAGTGCCTATGATGAAGCCTTGAACAACCCCCGCCGCCAAGGCGGAGCGTAACAGCCGATGCGCCGTGCGCAGGCCCAGTCCGCTGTAGGAAGCAAAGACCGTTGCCGTAAAATTGCTCTTATCCTCGAGCGTAGCAAAGGCCGAGGCAAATTTTATTTGCTGGGGGGTTTGGAGCGACACTTCGTCCTCATAAACGATTTCCACGGCGTTTCCAGGCTTGGGTTCCAGCCGATACCAGCCGTTTTGTTTGTTGAGCGACAAAGGAATTTTTTTTGCCACGAGCAGCGTTTTAAATCGGTTGATAAGTTGATGGATCCGGTTCGGAGAACTGTCCGGAAAGAAGTGTTCTCCTGGGTGGAGTTGGGCGAAAATGTCAATAAGCCGCTGGGGGCGGTAAGCATCGGAAGTCAGAATGAGAAACATCCTGTACAGGAGATCGTGAGGATTCGTTCCGAAAAGATCAGCCTTCGTTATTGAGCGCCCAATGACGGTTGGAGCAGCGTCAAGTTCTGTGGATGATTCGCCAAGTCTTCGATGCCACTTGCACCCTCGAGTTATATCAACTCCATAGTCGCTTGCGCGCCGAGTCACTAAGGCTTTGTAAGCGGGCGAGGGCGAAGCAAGTTTGACCCGCGGGGCATTGTGTCAGAACATTTTAGAGCCTGTGTGGCGAATATTCGTAAAATGGGTTCCAAAATGTCTCGGAACGCTGCAGCGCAGTATGGTCAAGAAAATAAAAAAACGCCCCGGGCTACCAGGGCGTTTCCATTTCAATTTTGTTCTAATCTCGAGCCTTACCCAAGCTTTCGAATTGGATATCATAATCAACCTGAAAGCAATCAGAATAAGCTGTCGACGAACCAGAGCTATCTGTAACCTCCAGTTCGGAAAGCTGACGACTCACCGTTTGCTTTGATTTTAAAAGAATTTTGTATCCGAACCCTCTTTCGGGGAACGTTCTCGATTTTTCGAAGCCAACTCTAAAGTCAATGAGGCGACCAAGGGACGGATTACCACCCCAGATGTGAAAATCGTTGGCCATATACATAGGAAATGGCTCCAAAACTTTGCCCTTTGTGTGGATAGACGTGTGTTGTTCGGAATCGGTCAAGGACCAGCTGTGCATGTAGTCTCCAGTATCGGGCTTGTCGGAGTTTAGTTTGCGATTTTCCTTCATACTGTAGGAGGTTGGGCTGCTTGCAATCATCCATAAGTCCGAACGCGTCGTGGGTCGATAACCGTTTGTTAACTCATACGTCCAGCTACCGTCCTTCACCCATGCATAACTGTCGTCCATCTCTCGGCGTTGGTTCACTAAGACGACGTGCGATTCTGTGCCGTCCTTGTGCTGTGCCTTGATTTCAACTAAGCCCACATTTTTGCAATAGAACTCTTGTTTTTTTCCGGTGAGGAACGCTATGGCTCTCTTAAGTCTGGGATCGTCTGCTTCGAGTTTGCCCATCTGCTCCTCGTTAATGAAGCCGGCCAACTCTGACGAGTCATCTCTCGTTTTTGAGCGCGCATGGGTGAGGCTATCTTCGCTTTCCGTCGCGTCTCCGTCGAGGTGTTTTGCTACCAGGTGCTTCTTGTATTCGTCCCACGCTTCGAGTGACTCCACACAAAGCGCTGGTCTAGCGAGAAGCAGGCCCAATGCCAGAAAATGTTGTTTCGCGAACTTCATCTCAAACTCCTTTACTGTGAATTGCCATGACGATCATGGTTCCTTTACAGTAAAACGCCTTTGTCACCCCAAAATATGATCTATGTCACGGTTTAATGACAAACCGATATCCTTGACCTCGGATGGTCTCGATGTGACCTTCTCCGATCTTTTTTCGCAAGCTTACCACCAGGTTATCGATGGTTCTGTCCGTTCCTTCGTAATCGTCACCCCAGACAGCATTGAGGACAGATTCCCTACTTACGATGCGCTCGTCTCGTTTCAAAAAATACTCGAGCAGGCAAAGTTCTTTGGGAGTCAAAGTCATTCGCTCGCTGTTATTGCTCAAAAGCATTCTCCGATCAAAGTCGAACGAGCAGTTGGTAAGCTGGCACCGCCCGAATGGGCTTACCTTTAACAAACGTCGAACCCGAGCAAGAAATTCCTCGAGCTCGAACGGCTTACTCAAATAGTCGTCAGCGCCGAGGTCAAGTCCACGGACCTTGTCCGATGTGGCGCTCCTTGCCGATAGAACGAGGATGGGCAAATCATTCCCTTCGCGTCGCAATTCGGAGATCACTTCAAAACCATTTAAATGGGGCATCATGATGTCCAAGATCATGAGAGACGGATTCGCGGTGCGAGCTTTGTGAAGACCATCTTCACCGTCAAAAGATTGGATGACCTTATGGCCCTGACTCGTTATGGCGAGCGCTAAACCGCTTGCTAACGATTTGTCGTCTTCAACGACGAGTACTGTCTTCATTCAACATTTCTCGCTTTAGGTTTAAGCTGAATACAGCACCTGGAATCCCAGGATTTTGGAGGATCAGGTCGGCACTAACCTCTCGAGCTAATTTCTTTGCAATGCTCAGCCCAAGACCGATGCCGTCAGGTATTTTTTTGGTGGCGTGTGTCGACCGGTAGAACGGCTGAAATATTTTCTTTCGTTCCTTCCAAGGGACTCCAGGGCCATCGTCGCTTACGGTAAATCGGCATCCCGGAGTCGTATCCACCACGTGTATCTTCACGTTGCTGCCGTATCGAATTGCGTTCTGAACCAGGTTCCTCAATATGAGCGTTAAGCGAGCGATGTCGGTCGGAATTGGTTTCTCGATTCTGCCTTCAAGAGTTATGCGGTTGGGGTGATCCCTTTTCAAATCTTCTAGCATTTGCGTGATAGATTCCGGTAGGATTTGAGTGATAGCTGGTTCGGATTCGTTACGATTTATTTCGATCATGTCGTTAAATAGTTTTGTCATTCTATCAATACTCGTCGTTATCGCTCGCACAGACTCGCTGTCACCAAAAGTTTTGCTTATGAGTTGCGCATGCAGTTTGATAGCCGCTAGGGGCGTGTTAAGTTCGTGAACGACTTGATTCAAGAATGAAATGCGGCTGAGAACCTGCTTTCGTTCTGTTTGAATGACCTGCCAGCCGATCAAGCAGGTAGCCAAAAGTGCGGCGAGCGAAAGACTAAAGAGGACAGTTGATTGTGCATTCGCTGTTTCGTTTATGTCACTTATAGGTTCTCCTGGTTTTATATCGATACTAGTCTCCCCTATCGACGATCCCCTTCGATATATCTTTGCCTCAAACGCTGGGAGCACAACCGGCGAAATATCGGCACGCTTAGGAATGTAGGCCAGTATGGTCCCCGTGTGGGAAAGTTTAAAAAAGCAGCCGTGAAACTTCGACTTTGAGTCGATATCTGTGAGGTCTTGACCTCTGGAGAGCGCAGAAAAGATTTTCTGATATGACTGGTGAGCTTCGGCGGAGACGATGGTTTCCTCATATCCGGTAACGGGAATATCGGGAAACCCGCCCGTAAGGCCGCGGAACGCTTCAATGGCTAAAATTCGGTCCCATGAGCGCTCCTTTGAGAATGCCGATCTGAGGAAAGCTTCTGCCGCTGATTTGTCGGTGGTCTTGAGATCGCGGAATTTAGCCCAGTCGAGGTGAACGCTATCAACGGGAAAAAATGGCGTTAGGATTTTCTGGCCCGATCTATCGAATTCAACGGTGAAACCACTCGATACAGAACCTTGGTCGACGGCTTCCGCCAGCGTACCAATCCAGGCCTGTCGAATGCCAGATTCCGTAAGGCTCCCTTGCAGCTCCGCATTCCGTTTCAGAATCTTTGTTTCCCATTTAGACTGCAGGAGAAAGCCGGAAACAGCCGCTCCGACGCAAATAGACAATGCCAAAATCAACGCAGTCTTCATGGGCTCATTTTATCCGTAGATTGTCATGCCAATGTCACGAAAAGCTTGGGAGCTTTGCCTTGGTGAAGGCTTAAGATACGTGCCATGCTTTTTCAAGCAAAATATGATATAAAAGACACTCGCCCTACAATTTCGTCGCCGACAAATCCAGATAAATACGTGGTAGGTCCTCGATCTGCCGGGACTCTCACGGGGTCTTCTTGATCCTTAGCTTCCTTGCCGTTAGGATTGAAACCATTTACAATGATGTAAGAAACGGCATAACAATTGGAGCCTCGAATGAACCGGAACGCCTGTATCCTAACCCTAATGACAATTCTCCTGTGCAGCTGCAAGTCTCGATCAGGCAGCGGAGTCAAGAATGGCGTTTCGTGTCCAGGTGGTGATATCGTTTCGTTCACCATTGCCGGCCTCGATTCTGCCGAACCGCTAAAATTTCGGTTTCCCGAACTCCCCGACAATGAATTTCACGGCGTGCCTCCGTCTTCAGAAAAGCAGGTTGAACTGGATATTTGCTATCGCGACGAGTCGGATTTTTCCGTTGGTCGCGTGAGAATCCTGGATCACACAAATTTCTTTGACGTTACCGAACCGGAAATGATCAAGGTTGACGGGCTTGCTGAAGCTCTCTTCGGTGATACGGCGCAGTTGGATGTTCTTGGCAAGCTCCCCGTTCCCGCGAACATGGCAAGCGCTGACAAGTTTCTTATCAGATCCTGGAAAAGCGGTGATACAAGTTTTGTGACGTTCGACGCCGCGAAAGAGCTCGTGGGCAAGCTCCGCTATGCAAACTCTGAGGTTTCAGCGGGCGACTTTGCACAAGGGGAAGGAGCATTTCCGAGTCAAAGTGGTGAATGTGGTATCAACGAAGAGCTCAAGGAAGAGTCGTTTAAAGTTGATACCGCTCAATTCAAAACTAAATTCTGCGAGTACATGACGATCGACCGCTCGGCGGCGATCAAGATACTGTGGGCGTCCATGACGGATGACAACCCGGACGGCGGAGGGCCAATTTCGCATGAATGGGCTTTGCCGGCTGACTTCACTAAACCCGACGGCGGATTTTTGTATACGTGGACACACCACAATATGCATGACACCTTGAAGATTAAATTAGACGAAGCCACCTACTCCATGAAGTATTTCAATTTCCCAACCGGCGCGAACCGCGTGATTTACGAAGCGACCTATTCGCGCACGAACAAAACGGTTTCAAAAACACTGACATGCCCCGGAATTATGGGGTGCCAGTAAGCCCTCTTTTGTAACCTCGCGGACATTCCACTTATAGCCAGATTTAGATTTTGAGATGTTCTGTGAGCCCCGTGCTCACAGAATAGTTTCGTTTCTGGCAGTCTTGTTAGAACGCATGGACAACAATTGTTTTTCAGGAGACGGTCTTTTCTTTAGGCTCAATTGATACTGGGTACTATCTCTTGATAGCTAGTTATGAACCTCAAAGAAAGGCTAGAGATGAAAGCCAAAGTAAACCAGAAGTCCAGTATAGCTGTCCTCCTTTTCACCTAGTTCTCGATAAGTTTCTGTCTCCCCATGCTGATTTGCCTTTGTTGTTTCAACGTTTCCAAGTGGCGAAAAAGCACCTATCATTTCAATGCCCCAATGAATTCTACGCATCACCCATGAAAGCCCTAATGATCCGGTGTACCCATGAGTGTTGAACCTGTCTTCTACACGGGAACTTGAATCGCTGGTTTCTGTCTCGTAAGAGACAGTCGATGTCCTACTTCCATAGCCGGTAGTAATGTAAAGCGGACCAAGCAAGAATAACTTCGCACGTAAAACGTTGATTGCAGCACTGCGATATATTCCATGTTCCGATTCGGAGTAACCATGCCAAGAGTGAGTGTAAGCTTCGAGGGAGAACCATTCGTTAAATGCTATTCCAAGCGATGCTTGCGTTTGAAAGGTAAAGAAAATGGGACAGGCTCCGACGTCTAAGTAGATATCTCCTGGTTTGAACCTTCCTGCCGCAAAGGCTTGGCCGGGAGGCATGAGCAATTCGAAAAATATGGAGCAATAATAAATATGCCTTAAAGGTCTCATTTTCTCTCCAGCATTTGGGATGTGTGCCCTAACCTCTGTCGCATCCGCTGCCGCTCATATCTTGGTAGTATTCTGCAGTGCTATACGTTACATGTCATCTAAAAAATTCGTCAGAATATTTGGCATTAAGGAACAATTCAGGGGATATTGCCTGTAACCATCGTCAGCCATTTCAAGAGGTTCATCTGTCGGCTCCAGACGCACTGATATCCAATCTGAGGTAATTTTATCCATTCGGCATTCGTTGACGTACCGGGGTCCAATCTCGTCGTTATTGATGCGTCGGGACATGGAGAAAGAAGTTTCCTTCGTCAACCTAAAGGACTTTCCCGACATCGACGCCATTTTTGATCAGTATATGTTGCCGTGAATTTCTATTGCAAGCTTGGGCGACTTCCTTTAACGACGACTTCTTTTTTGTCGTCAAACAAATTTTGAAACGAAAGATACCTCTGTTTAAATGTTAGCTTTGCCGTACCCGTCGAGCCATGTCTATTCTTGGCAACTATGACTTCAGCAATACCGGCGAGTTCGCTTTGCGAATTGTAATACTCGTCCCGATAAAGAAACAAGATTAGGTCTGCGTCCCCATCAATGTTTTCGCATTCCCTAAGGTCTGAGAGTTTTGGACGCTTGTCAGTTCTCGCGTCGGGTCCCCTGTTGAGTTGAACAAGTACCATTATTGGTATGCCGAGCTCCTTGGCGAGGGATTTAAGGCTCATATTGATCTCTGTAATTTCTCGTTTCTTTTCATAGGATGTAGTACTGATTCTCGACCCGCGCACTAGCTCCAGGTAATCAATAATGACGAGATCCAGAGCGCCTTCTTTCTGGTAGCGCCGACAGCGCGATATTATTTCATTTACGCTTATGCGAGGCGTCTCATCGATGGCTAAAAACTCTTGAGAGTCATAGACTTTCCGAGCGGCTTCCATGAGCCTATCCTGCTCTTTTTCGTTTAGATCTCCTTTGCGTAATTTGTCCAAATCAACTTGAGCCACACTTGATAGCACCCTACTCATAAGCTGCTCTTTGGTCGTTTCCAAACTAAATAAGACGACGGATCGACCCGACAAGGCAGCACAGGTAGCAACGTTCAGGGCGAGCGCCGTTTTCCCCATGCCGGGTCGGCCTGCAAGGACAATTAAATCGCCATTCTGCAAACCATTGGTGATATGGTCAAGTTTGATAAGACCGGTGGGGACACCGTCAATATTATCCGCACTCTCTAATCGTCGCTGCATCTGGGACATTGTTATTGCGAGTGCTTTATCGGCCCGCTCAATTCCTTTGCTATCGAAGTCGTTCAAGATGGACAAGAATTCC
Source organism: Oligoflexales bacterium (assembly GCA_050251195.1). Taxonomy (GTDB): domain Bacteria; phylum Bdellovibrionota_B; class Oligoflexia; order Oligoflexales; family Oligoflexaceae; genus JBFWNG01. Next base: position 15,855 of record JBFWNG010000007.1, on the reverse strand, counting down.
TCTTCGATCTTTTCCATGGACGACTCGATGCAGTCGGGGCTGCTAAGGGCTGTAAGAGTATTTTCACACGCTTGTGCTATTCTCCGAAGAGTGTAGATGCGACTAACAATTCGAACATAATACTCGATGTTTTGGATATTTTGGCATTTCTCAATCAAGTCCACGAGATATGCTTGGTCCACCGACGACCCTTCCGGGTTCTGCTCGCGGAGCCTTTTAGAAACTGTCTCGATATCGAAGGGTTCTAATTGAGTCAAAAGACTCGAAATGGCTATGAAAATTTTGCGATGCGATTCTTCGTAAAAGTGCCGAGCCTCAAGATTCGTGACAATAAAATTTAGGAAATCACTATTTCGAAGCGCAGCGCCCAATACCGTTCTCTCAGCTTCGAGAGAGTGCGGCACGGCCTTGAGCGTCGGTCGTTTTGGCGTTGATGTGTCTAGCATAATAATCCCGTGAAGTTTTGAAGGAAGTAAAGGTAGCATTTGTGGCGAGGGGACCCAACTGAGCTTTCGCCCGAAATGCCGGAAAGTCGTACGATATCTCGTACCGGATCGGCAAAAATCTACTCGTCCGTGAGTGGCTCTAATTTTCTAAAATTCGCTAAGGGAGGGCGCCACTGCATGAGTTAAGAAGGATTCCAACAATCGCGCTGCAGAAAAATTTCGTGGTCATGTTTTTGCCTTTTTCTTCCCAATTGATTTTATAGTCACCTCGTAAACATGCTCTTCAACTGTAACGGCTTCCAGAGCAGGACTTGGGATGGCACCCTCCTCCTCTCCAGTAAGGAGATATGACAACGAAGTGCCCAACGCGTTACATAGCTTCCTTAAGGCTGCGAAGTTTGTCGGTGATCTACCCGCTCGCCAATCCTGCAAAGTACTCGCCGGAATGCCGGCGATATCGGCTCCTTCACGCACAGTCAGGCGCGCTAGCTCCATTAACCTGATCAATCGCTTACTAAAACTGTCACTCATCAAAAATCACTCCCAATCTCCTGGGCATACGGACTATGTCGAATGTTTGCGCATGCGCACTAAGGTCATTGCCTCTCCCTATTCATCGGCAAGACCCAGATCACCGAATATTTTGTATTTAACGACGGCATTCGCTAATTTTATCTGATCATACGGTCTGAGAAGAAACATTTGCTGGATCGTTTGAGGCATTTCCACATGGTGCTCCTTTAGCAAAGCCCGTAGGCGTGCCCCTTGTCTGAATGTTTTCGTTAAGTAAACCACTTTGTCGGATTCTAGGTGGCCTGAGCTTCGAATGATAAAAGGGCGTCTGTTCTTTTGCATCTCAATCTCCTTTGTTCGAAACCCTCTTTCGTCCATGGGTGTGTCAGGTGGGGACATTGGCTACAAGTATTTTGGAGGGTCCTCCGATGACACACCGGTTTCCGCTCCGTCCCTTGGTGCGGTAAGAAAAAGGAGGATTGAGGCATGAAAAAACTAGTAACTGAAATTACCTACTTGTCCTTGGATGAATCTGATCCCGGGGAGCCCATGGAAATTTCCAAAGAACAACTAGCCGCTGTGCTAACCGCGATAGAGGGCGAGGAGACGGACGTTCTTGTGCGTTTTAGTTTGAGCCTCGGGAGCCTAGATATCTCGATGGGCGAAATCTATCGACGTTCACTCGAAACATTGTCCGACACTTTTATGCGCTATCTTTGCCGAGGAAGCATTCATATCAGGCCCGGGAAAGAGTTCTGGAAGTCGGTGCTAGCCACCTGCGATGGCGCTTCTATCGTTCTCTCTGAGGACTTGAGGGAAGGTCTCAGGGATCTTGCGTTGAAGGACCATGCTGACGATCTCGAAGCAATAACTTTAACAGTCGCTGCCCTATGGAGGCTCATACTTTTAGGATTCAAGTTATCGGCGGCGCGAGAGGGATGCACGACGCTTCTATGGGGTTATTCCCAGGAAAAGGCATCTTATGAGGGGGAGGAGGACATCATCCGGTACCTCGGGCCGATTCCGAAATAGGTAAGCCGATAATACCCTCTAAGGCGGCTAGTGTTTCTGGGGGAAGGTTTATAGCGATTTAAGTAACTCTCCAAACGCGGCGATTCCCTGTGTCGCTTGCCCTATAACTTGCGATAACTACTTGATCATCTTAATATTCGCCAATTTTCTCTCGGTGGCCATCTCGCTCACTTCCAAGCTTTCCGCATCGACGAATAGAATTCCATCGTCTGTGACCACAATCAACTGGTCTCCAGCAGCAGACGAGGACATCGCCGTTGCCTCAACTTCCGCCACCAGCGTACTTGCTCCAGTGGTCAGGTCTATGGAAACGATCTTGCTGAAAGACCGAGCAAAGACTCTGTTACCGACCGGGACATATTCTTTGTAATTTTCGCCGATAGTAATCGCAGGTAATTGGGTAGGCGTAATCTGTTTGATGACCTGCGAGCTCTCATCGATGAAGTAGCCCTTGTCGCCTATGTCAACAAACACTCCCGAATTAAACTGATACTGAGGGTCTTCGAAGATCAGGCTTGAATAAACGCCTTTTGAGTATGTTTTGACTTCAGATTGATATAGCCCTCCTGATGGGTTCGGGAACTGTTGATAGGGCTCGTCATTCTTGATATAGGCTGTATCCCCGATCACTCCCATGACTTCTGTCGCATTGATCAACTTGTTGTTAACTCTGTAGGTGTTGTCGTTTCTCTCTGTCAAGAATGAGCCGTCCTTAAGCACTGAAAACGATACAGTCCATCCAGAGGTTTGCATATCCTCTTCTCGAAGGATTTCCACGTTTCCATCCTTATCCAAGTGTGAGAGAGCGGATATATTGCTAGTGTGGACACTGTTGGCGTAATAGTAGATGTCGTCTCCCCTCTGCAATATGGGCATCCCAACAAACTGAGCATATTCACTGTCGACACAATTCATTTCTCCACCCTCGAGCGGGACTCTGAACAAGGAACATCCCATTCTCTTGGTCACCATGTACTGATTCTCAAGGGCAATTATAAGATGATCTCCTGAAACCCCCGTAAAGAACACCTTTATAGGAAGGCCGTCGAACCCCTTAAATTTCTCAAGCGGCGACGACATTTCACCTTTGGAATTGATAGTCACCATCGGCCCGGCGACCGGTTGCCCAGCCAAATGGAGGGCCGAATCCGCTGCTTCAATTCCCAGTGCGATAGTGTTTGCGGCTATCTCGAGAACGAAGGTTCCCTCATCCTTACCGCCGCCTTCATTGCCACCTTCGTCGGTTTCGCCTTCCTCTTCCAGGATAGGCTCACCCGAGTCTTTGTGGTCACTTTTCTTCGCGCATCCCGTAAGTAGCAAAACTAAGATCAGTAGTTTCATATGTTTTTCCTTTGTTTGACCCAACATCCAATCTGATTTCGGAGGATACTGAGTCAGTTAAGGACATCGATACGCAAGGGGCTATCTTCATGGTCTTTTGGAGAATCGCTTACCTTGCTTCCTCTCTACCTATGTCGAAAGAACCGTGTCGTTTTCTTAGTTTTTTCCGACATATCGGAAAAATGCACGATATGTCGCATATCGATAGACTAAAGTTACTTTGAAACACTGTTTTTTCTGTTGATAGGTCTTACGGTGACCTCATAGACATGCTCATTGATGGCAATTGAGTTTGGTGCAGGTAGAGGAAGCGCTTCGTCCTCCTCACCTGTAAGCAAATAGGATAGAGATACCCCCAGAGCTTTGCAAAGGTTCCTTAAGGCTTTGAAATTTGTAGGTGTCCGTCCGGCACGCCAATCCTGTAGGGTGCTCGTGGGCACTCCAGCGATATCAGCCCCTTCTCTCACAGTAAGACTGGCTGCTTGCATTAGTCTGATTAAGCGTTTGTTAAATTGATCACTCATTGAATCTACTCCAATATTCCTGGCGTACCGACTATGTTGCACGTTTGTTCTCGACCTTTAAGATGTTTCCGATATGTCGCACATGATTCCTTCCCCATCCCTCCCAGATATCTAGGAGAAATTCGTAATATAAAACAATATGTTGCGACAAACAACACAGGGTGCGCCCTCAGATGTCGCACCGGTCTCCGCTTGGGTTTTTGTTAGCAGAAGACAAAGGAGTCAGTATGAAAGCAATCTACACAATATTACTAGGGATCGTGTTGCCAATCCTTGGGTGCGACTCTTCGGAATCGAGCTCGGATACTCTGACCCAAGAGGAAGAAGGAGTGGTCGAATACGATACGAACCTTACCGAAGAAGAAGCCGAAGCAAAATGTATGAAGCTTCAAGTCACAGGCTGCATCCGCGGTCAAATCGCTCATGCTACGACCATTCGAGTAAACAATGAAAGCTTCTTTGATGTGGACGAATTGGTGGAGTACTTCGAACGAGCACTCGTCATTAAAGACGAAACAGGCGAACCCCTGCCAGAGGACAGTTACGAATCGAAAATTACCGACTCTGTGAACAACGAAAACTTCGCAGATCGATTCAACGTAGCCGCCGCAGGACCGACAAGACTAGGCGATTCACGGGGCGTCGGTAGCACCGGAGATTTTCTCATAGCTCGCTTACCGGAAGGGGCGTATACGGTCAGAGTTTATAAGAGAATGAACGCTCGCGTGACGTTTGCAGATGGCGAAAGTCTTCCCTACTGCGTCACGATTTATCAAGACACTACGATGGATGTCCAGCCGGCTACAGTGGCGAGCTTCATATTCGACAACTTCTCCCTGCGATTTTATCAGAGAACCTGCTCATCGGTAGACGAGTCCTACATCGAAAGGGCTAGCGAAGGCCAGACCAATCACGAGGACGATTCGAGGTTTGATCAACCTGATACCGAACAATCGACCCCTAAATTACAACTAACTATAGGACAGTTCGAGAAGATTAACGGCCTCTACGATATTGAAAGCGCTGTGGGTATCGGAGATAAGATTTACGTGGTTAGTCGGTCATCTGGAGTAACATATTTTGGTACGGTTGAAGGCCATAGTTACACTCAAGTCCCCATTAGTTCTTTAAGTGCCGGAGGCATTACCTTATCCAACTATCGTTATTATAATTTCGCATCGGGTATCGGAGCGGGCAACTTCGCGTACATGCACGAACAAACCACGCATAACCTGCTTAAGATAGATCTAACAACTCTCCAATCCGTTGACGTCACATCTTTTGATTGCAGGGATAGTTGGGATTCTCTCCTCCAGCCTGAGAACATCTTCTTTGATAGCGGCAAATGGCAGTACATCTACGACGATCACCAAGAGACATGTAGTTTCAACGATGGGTCGCTCGTTGCCGTTAAGAATATAGAAGATATCCCGTACGGGGTTATCGCCAAGGCTGGGGATTACATTTTTGATTTCAGTTACTATTCGGATAAGTTGACAGTCTTTACACCGAATCTCGGAGAGATCGGCTCGTTTTCGACAGCGGACTTTCCCTTCAACGACGATATGACCGTTGTATCGAATGGGGAAGCACATTGGTTGATGGGGTGCAGGAGTACAGGGTGCTATCGGTCGGAATTAGTTTTTTCCTTTGAGTAAACAATTGTCATTGTGAAAGATAAGAGGTAACAATGCGTAAAATTCAATTGTGGAGCGAAGAGTGCTTCAACCTCGACGTGGAACGAGAACTGATTTTGATTTCTATAGAAGTTTACGGGGTTGAACCAGGCATGCGTGAACGGCTCTTGGAGCTGGATAGGCTGTTAGAAGAGTTTGATGAAGTCGTGAGGCAAGGTATGGGGATATGAATAATTCTAAGGGTGGGTGACAACGGTACTTCTAATCACTCTGTAGCATTAGGAATGGAGTTGCCTTCTTAGGTTTTGGTATAATCAATGTCGTCGTCAAATGTTTTGGTCTTGCCTTAGGAATTTTGACTTTATTTCGGGAGTATCACCTCCAGAAAGGAAATTGATGACTAGTATTACAGAAGAGGCGTTTGAACTTGAAACGTTTCAGCACGAGGAGATGGCTCGATATCACCACGAACCTTTTTGGACCTTAGTTCAATATTTCAGCGCTTTCTATACAGAGCTGAATCTTAAATCGTTTCTCGATATCACGTCGGGCGGATACCTCCTTAGAATTGAGCGAACAGACCGTGCTCACGCATTTTTGGAGGTTCTACTCGAACTTTTAGGACACTCCAAGCAGATGGAAGATGGAGAACGAATCTTACTTGCCGACAATTTCATAACCCGACGTGGAATAAACATAGCTGCGTTCATCCTAGAAACCTGCGATAGCCAGCCCGTTGGTCTAGAGCAAGAACTTCAAAGCAAAATCGAGGTTATGGAGTTTGAATTCGATACGATTCTCCATGGTTTTAAAGATCGGATCGATAATAGCGAAGAACACCGAGTACGCATGTTTAACGTTCTTGCAAATTTGTGTCTCGACCTATGGACTGAGGAAGAGGATGAGTAGTGGGAACAAGAGGCTAGGGACACTCTGGGCAGAAAAAGAGGTCGCAAAAAAATTTTGGACCTACTAATCCATCGTGCGGCAAAGGATAAAGAGGGGTTCGGATCCTCGTTGCCGGTTAAGATAAACACGCTTTCCGAGAGGGCTTACACGAATTTTTTGTCCTTTAATTTTCACATCTTATAACCAAAAATTTAGGTGAAGCGATTTTTCTTTTTGTCACCGGCATTCTTACCAAAACGCAAGTCCAGGCTTTAAAACTCGCCAAAGAGGTTTTAAGATAGTGGTAGAGACAGGGGGATATTTTAATGAAGTGCGTCTTTTGCCGTAATGAGTTCGACCAAGAATCAAACACACCCGAGCATATTTTGCTAAACGCCTTAGGCGGACGACTGACTTCTAGAAAAGTTGATTGTGCTGATTGCAACAACAGGTTTGGTGCTGGAATTGACAACTCAATGGCTAATTCAGTAGCTGAGTTCAGATGTATTGGTGGCCTTCGGTCAGGAGATAGAAAGCTCCCTCCTCCAATTATGGATATAAAGTTAAAAAACGGCCAATGCATTGATCTCCTTCCGGGAATGATTCCACGAGATAGAAATGTTGTTTTTGAGCGAAACAGGCTTGAAAACGGCAATTTAGAGGTGAAATTCGGCGCTGGGTCGTTTAGAAAAATAGCGAATATGCTTCCAAACATTGCGAAAGGGTCTGGATTAACCCTCGATCAGTTAGTTTCGACAATTCGTGGGATAGATATTCAAATACAAAAACAGGCAATAGCTGAATTTATTCCCTTTAAATTATCGTTGGGAGGACTAGATCCAAATAGGTCTATGGCCAAATCCTTGATAGTCCTCTGGTGCCACCACTTCGGATGTGACGAGTTTACAAAAGGTGATTTTAGTGGAATTGTTAAATTTGTTAATGATGATGCCTTTGCAAAAGTAAACGATTTCGCGTCAATTGATTCAAGACCATTAACCTTGTCTTCAGATGTTCTTAGGAAACAGGACTTTGGCACATGCTTCACTTTTTTGCATGTCCGCAGTGATTCATCAGGTGGCTTGAAAGGAATATTCCGACTATACAATCTTTGCAGCTGGATATTTTCTTTTGACTTCGTACCTGCAAGGCCCGATGCGAATGTTACATTAATTTCAAATCCATTCGAACCAGGTAATTGGGAAGTTTTTCTTGATACAGATATTGGGCTTGATCAAAATTTTATGGAATCGAAAACGAATGATCCCACAGTTGTCCAGGAATCTATAAAAACATTTATGAATTGCGCAACTGAACGTAACCAAGACCAAGCGCAAATAAATATGATTGAAGAATCAATGCGCGATTATTTTCCTCATGACGGCAAAGTCATCACTGAAAATCATATATATCTTCTTTCAAAAGAAATCGCAGAAGATTTTGTAGCAATGCACTTCAATCTAGATCGAACGAAGGTTATTAGTGGCGAACGCGCCGTCGAAATACTCACACTGTTTTCGGACAGAGAAAAATAAGGTGGGCCGAACGCAAGTACTAGCGCAGAGGGCTAACGAAAACAGGTGGAAATGAGTAAGAATAAACATCTCCCTCAAGTACAACGCAATATTTATGATACGAAGTTAGCAAACGTCGAGAAGTACCTCGCCCCTCCTCAAAAGCGTTGCCGCGGGAGCCTTTAGGAAAATGGTTAAGCCTTAAAAAGTTACCCTGCAGGTTTTTAACACATTTTGGGTCTGCTCGATCGAATATTCGTAGCATCCCAGCAAGTTTCAGTATATTTCAAAGCCTCTTATAGACCGGGGCATCATTATGTCGTATCGCATTTACGATCATCGCGTAAAACAACTCGTAGTTGCAACGGGAAACCCGGAGCTTTTTCCAGAGCTCAGAATCCCGCGTTCTACTGCTTTAACCTGGATCAGGAATGGTGTTCGAGAGGTCGTCACGGCGAGAGACCTAGATCAGGACTACAGTAGACTAATTGTCGAAAACCGCGAGCTGAAGGCGAAGGTAGAGTCGTCCGAGGTCGTGTTGGACGTTACCATTGCCACTTTTCGGATCTTCGGACTGCAAATTCAATTTAAGAGACTACCGACGGCGGAAGCAAAGGCGAATCTGATTGGGATGATCAAAAGCGCTGCTGAGGTTTCTGGCCTAAGCAAGGTTTTGGATGCGATAGGATTGAGCCGCCAAAGGTACCAAATTTGGCTTAATCGTCAAAGAGGCTGTAGTCTCGAAGACCACCCAAGCTGCCCTAAACTGACGCCGTCTAAAGTTCCGAACAATGAAATCAAAAAAATCAAGGACTACGTGACGTCAAAGGAGTACGCGCATTTTAGCATTCCGTCGCTGGTCTGGTTCGCGCGACGTGCTGGGGAAGTGTATGCTTCGGCGGCAATTTGGTATCGGGTCATAAAAGAATTTAAGCTTAGAAGAACGAATATGCGGGTATATCCAAACAAACGGACGTTAGGCATCAGAGCATCGTTGCCTAACCAAATTTGGCATATTGACCAAACGATAATACGGCTCGAGGATCGAACTCGTGTTTTTATCCAGAGTATCATCGATAACTATTCTCGATTCGTTTTGGCAACCAACGTGACCCTTAAATTTGGCGGAGCAGAGACTATTTCCTTGCTGAAAATGGCTCTGACTAGGGCAAAAGCGCTTGGAGCAGTTGTGAAGCCAACAATCCTTGCCGACGATGGTACAGAGAACAGCAATCGGAATGTGTCGTCCTTTTTAGGCCCGATCGGTATAGCGTTGAAGATCGCTCAAATCGACGTCGAGTTCAGCAATTCGATGATCGAAGCTTTCTTCAAGGCGCTAAAGTATAGGCACCTCTTTTGTCACCCTCTCACAACATGGGAGGCGGTTGTTAAACAGGTTGAATACTATTGCCATCAGCATAACGAGACGATTCCTCAAAACGTTCTCGGGGGCGGAACGCCGATTGAGTTGTTTACCGGGAAATGGACGTCTGAGGAACAGCTGACGATGCAATGTAGAGTCGTTGAAGCGAGAGCATCGCGACGAACGGTTAATCTCGCTATGGCTTGCGGCGCCTGTCCCTAACGAATCCCCTAAAATTACTGATCCCCACGTACTAGATGCTCTTAAATGTTCTGGGAATTTAACCTGAATCCAGCCCTGCAGTGACGAACATTCGCTATTTATTATATGTCTAGGATGTCATTGTGATTCGAAGTGCTCTGAACTTCTGCAGCGAACGGTAAATCTTGCCATGGCTTGTAGCGCTTGTCCGTAAAGAAGACCAAAAATTAGTGATCATGGACTACTAGATGCTCTTAAATTCTCTGGAAGTTTAAGGCGAATCTGGGCCTGTGATGGCGAACATTCGCCATGCTATGTCTAGGATGTTTTTGTAATTTGCAGCGCTGTGAAGCTATCCAACCGCTACGGTGGGATGCAGTCGACTTCGAAAACAAGCAAATCCATATTCGCCAAGCTTACAAACGGAAGGAAGACAAAGTTAAAGAGCTTCCTAAGGGTAAAGTACAGGAATATGTGCCGCTCGCACCGAAGCTCGCTGAGTATCTTGCGGAGCGAAGAAAGAAGTCGAGCTCAAGATTCGTGGCACCGGATCGAAATGGTAAGATGCTTTCACATGGAGTTTGGTACCACGCTGTTAAACGTTTCTGCAAGGAAGCCGGCGTAACCGTTGTTTCGCCCCACGGACTTCGACATTCGTGTACGGAACTCTGGGTTCAAGCGGGTGCTAATGTCGAAGATATTCGCCGCCTGCTAAACCACAAAAGCGCAAGCACAACAATGACGTACATTCATCGAAGCGATGAACGACTTCACGAGATCGCAACTCGCATCGGAAGCACTGCAACTGCTACTCCACCTCCCACAGAAACACCTAAAATCCGAACACTACGCCTGATAAAATCGTAATGATTTCAGCAGATGTTTGGGAACCTTTTTGGGAACCTTTTTTGATTTTCGGGAAAAATCGCATATCGTCGGATGTGACGAAGGCTTAGTCTTGCAACGGAGAGAGAGGGATTGAGATGGGTCGATTCGTAACTTTCCGCAAACAGAAGAGTTTTTAGTTTTAACAGTAAGTTAACCTTCACGCCTCGTCCTTGCTCGTCCCGGCAAATCCCTCTTCTGCTCAGTGGATCACAGATGAATCACAGACGCACCCGCCATGTTTCGTTTTCCTCACGTCTAAATGTCTGTATTGCGTGGAGCTCCAGAAGATCAGTATCCAGGAAATGCTAGCCATAAGGGTTTTCCAATCTCCATCGGGCTGCCTTTGCCTCTCCGGATCGAGAGACCCATTTGGTTTCCCTCAAAAAACGACTTGTTGTCGAGGAGTGGCCGTGTTGCAACATCTCTAGAATATCTTCGTTTGGTAGGGAACCGTGATTTTTCAGGAGGCTGAACAAGCTAACGTATTTTTCGCTTCCTAACTTCGGTTTCAACGTCGTCTGAACGTTAAAATAATCTTTAGCCGAACCCTTTACAACCAATGAAAGATCCTCTTTGGATCCGCATAGCTCAACAAACTGATCCCATCGCTTGATAAAATTCTGGACTGCTGACCACGAGTCAGTCGCTATTTTCGAGATGTTGTCGAATGCCTCGTAAAGGGGAACATGAGTTCTCTCGTAAAGGATATTTAAGATTATTAGGTCAGGAATAAAAAGCTCCTTCTTTCCTTCTGTTAAAACGAAAATTCCTGGTCTTAGGTATTCCGCCGCCATGCTCACTCGAATCGCCCCGCCTACTTCTTCGAATTTTGGAAAGGCGCGGCCGTAGACTAACGAATTGACACCCATCCTATGGATTCCCATTCCTGCTCGGTCGACTAATTGGTAATTCATGAAAGTTCGTGCGAGACTTTTATTCCTATGTCTCGGCTCATGAAACGCTATATTATCCGCGTTGACTCCGCCGTAAAACTCTCCGGGACTAGCTACGACAAGTGCATCCCCTGTGTAATCAACAGATATCATGCCGTCCTTTGCATAGTCTCGGTGAACCATAGCATTGATTAAGGCTTCGTGAAACGCCAGCGGATCTAAGTTAGGGGCCTTATAGATTTGGTTTTTATAGGTAAACTCCATGTCGTTCGTGCACCGCTCGAACAGAGCTTTCGCTTTTTTTATGGATTCCCAAAGGTTTTCGGCCCAGACTTCATTCATTTTTAGTTGAACTCCCGACCTCCAGGTAAAGCGATATTCAAAATCGCCAAGATATTGTTTTATAGCAGAGGGCTTCCCAAGAAACAGTAAACCTCCTTTGGTCAAAAGACCGTTTTTGGTCGCAGAAATCGCTTCTAAAAAATTGTTATCAGGTGATTGTGGGGCAATGCCTCTACGGGAGCAAAAGTCGCTTTTCGCGGCCTGTACCGATTCCAAATCAAGGGTTTCCAAAACCGGGGCATTAATTGTGTCTGCACTCCAGTCGTATGTTTGTAAAGACTTAACAGCAGCTGTGATCTCCTCGGGTAACATGGGGCGACTAGATCTTCCTTCTCTTAGACACGTTTTTCCGGAAGTCGTTCCCACAAGACTTGCCATATTTTTTTCGATGTAAATCGCCAAGAAGGTTTTATTTTCGAAGTCAACAATTTCAACTCGTAAACCCAAGGCATTCCTCAGCCGGCCGGCTAACCTTGACAGTACTTCTGGTGGGTCTGCACCCTCAAAACCTACAAGCTGGGTCGGCCAACTTTTATTTTTGATATTTTTGCTGTCGCGAACTCCAACTATTAAGACGCCCCCACGATGATTTCCGAGTGCACAAAGTTCTTCCGCGATGCCTTTATCATTGTACAAGGAGGCCGGGCTTGAATATTCTTTGAATTCTACAGTTTCGCTTTCCACTTCTTCGCTGGCTTTGACTTTCACTGAAGCCAATATCGCCCTAACATTTGCTGAGTTATATTGAACGTGCTCCATTCCTCTATCTTCACATTCTTAGCAGGGGTGGGTGGTAATTTTTTCAATAAAATCCAGTAGATATTGAAAGGATGCTAACATTGGATTTCGTTCGGATCAATATAATTCGTAAAGTTCCCTGGGGAATTGTTAGCACAAAATGTGGCGTTTTTTGGTAATAAAATCATGGAAATAGGGATTTGGTGCTAATATTGCGCCGTCACACATTTTTCTTAGCCGCCCTATTTCTAGGGGGCTTGGATCAAGGGATCTGAAAAAAGGTCATTGCCCAATAATTCAATAATTAACCCCAGTTGATCAGTTTTCTGGACATTGATAAAATAGATCAAACCACAATGGAGATTGACCTATGAAATTTTTTTCACTTATTTTTGCCCTTTTTGCCGGAGCAGGGAATCTCTTCGCACAACCATCTGAGGCAATCCGTCTGATGGGTACAGAGGTTTATAATATTTCGGTGAGCGAGTATGACGAACGAACTGAGATACTAACTTTGGGTTTCAACCATATGAGCGGCAGCACATGCCATTATTTCGTGGGTTTTGAAGAAATGGATCCAAATCAGTTTTTTGCATATGCAAGAACTAATAGCGCTGGACAGGGTTGCGCATCTCGATCGGAGGAAGAATCTTTAACTTTCACAATCTCTATGAGTTTTGCCAATGGACCGGTGCATTTATCGATTAATCGCGACCAATATAGGGTCGAAAAAAAGGGATCAGACGTGGTCATAACCAAATTATAGATGGCACCTCTCATGTCAGTAGGCCCTTGTATCATGCATAGGGCCTTTTTTCATTCCCATTATTCGCCCCCGAAGATGAATGTTGCAAATCCTTACAAATATATGTAGCGTCCCCTCACAACCTTCCATGCGACATCTATCCTGATACATACCGGAGACTCGCGTTGAGACTCCCTGATACTGAGTCTCAAAACCTGAGACTCTTTATTTTTTCCTTTCTCCGTTAATATCCGCCCTTTATGCGCGTTTGAGACTTCAGTCTCACGCTGGCACGCTCTTGCAAGTACCTTCTTGAAGGACATTTATTTGAGACTCCTGGCTTGGCCTCCGGAGTCGCAGCATCTTGTCAAGCCACCCCAGCATGGAGGAATTGCATGAAGGGCCGCAGGGTTATTATTTCAGACCTCGATTTCGAAATTCTGATGTTTCTTTGGCAATGGAAAGCCGCCACAACTGCGATGTTGGGCTTGCGCTTTTCCGGATCGGACAAATCAACCGCTATCTACCAACGACTTACGAGGCTTCAACATGCCGGCTACATCCTTGCGAGGGTGGGCCTCACTGGCAACCATTTCGCTTGGACATTAACAATGAAAGGATACAGCGTTATAAGGCCACGTCTAAATGGCCTTCAAGAGGACGGGTTCAAGAGCGAGAACTTCGGCCATGACCTTTTGGCGAGTGCCGTGCACCTTGGATCTTGGATTCAAGGCATACCTGAAGGCTGTGAGGTCTTCACGGAGCAACAACTGCGCCGCTATTCCGAATCCGATTACCCAGAATGGGTCCCTCGCACCACACGGCATCGTCCGGATGGTTATTGGAGAGTAAAAGGTGACCCGCTACCTAAGATCATGGCCCTAGAGGTGGAATTATCAAGAAAAACCAATTTGGACTATCAAACCATTGGCGCCTTCTACGCGTCCTGGAAGAAAATTTACAGGGTCATTTGGTTCGTGGAGAAGGAGGGTCACGCAAAGCGTCTGGCAGAAAAATTATCGTCCGGGTCTGAGGAGAAGGCTGACTACCATAATTTTTTGACCGTAGGGCAATTTGTGGAAGGTGGCTGGCAGGCAAGGATTATCGAAGGCTCGGAAGTCGGTTTGACGCTCCAAGAACTTGTCAATGATACGCCAATGATGTCCCCATCAGTAGTTATGGGAAGGTTATTGATGAACGCAGCAAAGGCTCCTTTCAGAACAAAAGGTTATAAAGTTTTTTCTCCGACCCATTTTTGCTACTGATACCCCCATATCGGGCCAATTCCGCTTTTTGATAATAAATTTAGGGTAAATAGTGAGGTTTGCCGCAACTACCATCGAACAATCCGTCCAGTGTCACACACCAGCTGTTTTAGAAAACAACCTGAAAGAACATGTTAAACATGATAACTTCGTCTCGCTCCATAATGGGCAAAGAGCCCTCGGAGACATGCTCTTTGAAAATCTGGATCTACTGACCGTTGAGGAACTTGCCAAAGCATTTCGACGCGCACCTAAAACTATTCGCAATTGGGTTTCTAAAAGGCAAATCCCTTTTGTGATGTTGGGACGCACCGTGATGTTTAGACGGGAGAGTATCGAGGCGTGGCTTAAGAGAAAGGAAATTAAGTCATGGCTGTAATGAAACGATTTCGTATTTTGAAAAGTTCCAACAAGAAAACGGTCTTTTATGAGGCTCAAGTTTATGTTCGGGGTATTCGGGCGGCAATTCGTTCTTTCGAAACGCGAGCTGAGGCAGAAGTTTGGCATGATGTGACAAAGGCGTCGTTGCTGAGTGGAAAGCCCGCTGTCCAAACTACAACGGGTGATGCTTCACAATCGAGTGACACGTTCGGAAGTGTCGTCGAACGGTACCTTACCGAAGGCATGGATCGACTTAAAGAATCATCCAAGCAGACGCGGCTAACACGAGTGCAGTACTTCCGAGGAACTCCATTTGATACGCTGGCGATGTCAGATTTCAATTCCAAAACAGTGGATGAATGGATCACGTGGCTGCTAAAGCACCCTTCCCGAAAAAATCCGGGCAGGAAAAGCTTCCTCCACGAGCTCAAGTATCTCACCGTGATTTTGCACTGGTACCGCAACTATGTGAATCAGGATTTCGTTGTTCCAGTCGTCAAGCGGCATCGGGAACGGGTGTTCTTTAAACCCGTTTCTGCAAGACGACCTGATTACTTTATGAAACCTGAGGAAATAGTCTCGTGGACCAATTGGCTAAGAAGTCATCGTTCGGCTCCTGTCTACTGGCAACTCGCTGTGTTTTTGGTTTTGACTGGTGTTAGAGTTGGTGAAGCCTGCGGGTTGTGTTGGGATGCTGTTGACCTTGAAGCAAGAGTGGCGCGCATCAGCAAAACGGTGATGTGGGATCACTGGACTAGAACTCCGGCCTTGGTCGACACAACCAAGACCGAAGATTCAGCCCGAACCATTCCACTCGCTGGCGAGTTAGTCGAGCTGCTCAAGTCCATGAAGACTGCATCCACCGGGATAGGGCCGATCTTCCAGGCTGCTGAAGGTGGGCTGCTTCGGTACAACCGAATTCAGTCGGCTTTCAACAAAGCATTCAAGGCCCTTGGTCTTCCCTGGCGCTCCACTCATATTTGCCGACATACGCACGCAACGATGATGCTTCTTGCTACCCTAATCCGAAATTTCATCAAGTCGCAAAGCCTCGGGTCGCCCGATTACGAACGCGCGTAGCGCGTTTTCTCTTTTCACTCATATTTTAAAGTTATCCACACAGCGGGTCGAAGGAAGTTGTTGC
>JBFWNG010000006.1:0-268328 GCA_050251195.1 Oligoflexales bacterium | reverse complement strand
AATCAATTCCGATAATAGAAACTTGCATGTGGTCCTCCGCATTGAATTAGTTAATAGAAGCAGTTCATTAACTATGGCTCATAGAAGCCGGTTTTTCAAATGCGGCTGGACCATCCCATTATGCTCATGCGAATAGAATTAAAGTGACAGTCGAACGAATTAAGGGGACAGTCGAGCGAATTAAGGGGACAGTCGAGCGAATTAAGGGGACAGTCGAGCGAATTAAGGGGACAGTCGAACGCCCAACAATTCGGAATTAAGGGGACAGTCGAACGCCCAATAATTATTTTGGGGTGGCAGGGGAGTGAATTTGTCGTACAATCGGGCTTCAAGGTAGTGAAAAGAGGCCTGATTTTTGAAGACTCGTAATTACATCATCTCATGCGGCGAGCCGTCGGGCGATTTGTTGGCCGCTGATCTTGCTCGGGCTTTGAAGGCTGAGTTACCTGGATATCAAGCGTACGGTATTGTCGGGCCCGCGGCAGAGGCGGAAGGCGTTATTCCGTTGGCGTCGATCAAAGATCTTTCTGTGATGGGTTTTTCCGAGGTTGTGGGGAAGCTGCCGTTTTTCGTGCGGTTTAAAGCGTCCATGACGGAGCAAGTGCGGAGGCTCAAGCCGGATTTCGTGATTTTGGTCGATTATCCTGGATTTCACTTGAGGTGGGCTGAAGACCTCAAGAGGGAAGGGGTGCCGGTTATTCAATATGTGGCGCCGCAGCTTTGGGCTTGGGGTCAGAAACGGGTTGAAAAACTTCGGCGAGTCACCGACGTGGTCTTGGGTATCATGCCGTTCGAGGAGACGTTCTTTAAGGAGCACGGAGTAAACTTCCATTACGTTGGAACGCCTCAGATGAACCGGCTGGAAAAGTTGGGGCTTGGTCGCAAGGATTTTAGCCTGCCCAGCGACAAGCCTGTTATTGGCTTTTTTCCCGGTTCGCGCAATTCAGAGGTGTCGCGCAACATTCCCGTTATTCGAAAAGTCATCGAGCAGATGCAAAGCACGAGTTCTGCCTATGCCTATGCCGTGTCGCGGGCGCCGAGCGTTAGCCTCGAACTGTTTGAGAGCCTTGGGACGTTGCCAGACGTCACCGTCGTTCCCGGGCAAAGCCTCGCGCTCATGGCGAACGTGGATGCAGCTTTGGTGGCGTCGGGAACGGCGACTCTGGAATGCGGTCTTTTGAAAACGCCGCTGGCGGTGCTTTATATGGGAAGTCCGCTGACGTTCTTTTTGGCAAAGAGGCTAGTAAGGTTGCCCTACATAAGTCTCGTTAATCTCGTCGCGGGACGTAAAATAGTTGAAGAATTTATTCAATCCTTCAAGGTCGAGGACTTGGCGTCTCATCTGGGCGCTCTAGCGCAATCGACGCCGACGCGCGAGGCGACCCTTCATGAGTTGGCCAGGTTGGCTGCAGGTTTGACGAAAGACCCCCATATCCACGGCGCGAAGGTGATCCGGGAGTTCTTGCGGGAGCGCGGGGTGGTGCAAGATCCTTCGCTTCGCTCAGGATGACGGGCTTTTCGCTCAGGATGAGAGGCTTTTTGTTCAGGATGACGGGCTTTTCGCTCAGGATAAGGGGCTTTTTGTTCAGGATGACGGACTTCGTTCAGGATGGCGCGGCCTTGCTCGGGCCTTGTTCAGGATGACGGGGTTGCTAGGAGGATGACGTGAGGGGGGATAAAAGTCCTTGCGCCTTTCGTCTTCCCAAGTATTATGCTTTTTCCATGTAACCGTTATAGTGGAGCAAAAGATGGCTTGGAAAGCACTGGTTTGGGCTCTCGCCTTGAGTATGAGTTCTGCGGCGTTTGCTGCCAACAAACTCGTGATTATTTCACCGCATCGCAAATCCATTCAGGAAGAATACGTCCCAAAGTTTGAAGGGTGGTATCAAAAGACTTATAAAGAGCAAGTCAAAGTCGATTGGCTGGACCAAGGCGGAACTTCGGACGACGTTCGGTTCGTGAAGTCCAAATTTGACCAGAATGCAAAGACAAGCGGCATCGATATTTTTTGGGGCGGCGGCGCCACAGCTTTCATAGAGCTGAACCAAAGCAAGTTACTGGAGTCCTACACTCCCGAGACCGTGAAGAACGGTGAAGTTCCCGCGAAGGCTTCGGGCGTTAATCTTTACGACAAGCAAAAAACGTGGTTCGCCTCGGCGATCTCTTCTTTTGGCATTTTCTATAATAAAAAGATTCTCAAGTTTGACGGTCTTAAAGAGCCGGCGACTTGGGCGGATTTGGGCGACTTCAAGTATTTTGGCAACGTTTCTTCGACCGATCCTCGACGTTCGGGTACGGCCAATACTATGAATACTATTATTATTAAAAGCTTGGGCTGGGACGAAGGCTGGAAGCAACTCACCAAAATCAGCGCCAACACCAAGACGTTTACGCATTCAAGCTCCGATCCAATCAAAGCCGTGGTGTCGGGGGACGTTGCGGCGGCGATGGCTATAGATTTTTACGCCTTAGCCAAGATTGGAGATCTTGGCGAAAACAATCTGGGATTTATCCTTCCAAAAGGGCAAACGATTCTGGATCCGGATCCCATCGCTATTCTTAAGGGCGCTCCCAACGAGAAAGTGGCGCAACGTTTTGTTGATTTTGTTCTCAGCAACGAGGGACAGAAACTTCTCGTTCTCGCTAAAGGCCAGCCGGACGGTCCCGATCGTTCCACATTGGGACGAATGGCCATCAATACTAAGACATACAAAGACACGGAAGGCAAAAGGTTAACGAGCGACAACCCGTTCGTTGGCAATCAATTTTTCAACTACGATGTTGAAGACGTGGCTCGCCATCGTGAAGTTTTCAACGATCTCTTCGGCGCTTTGTTTGTCGACACTCATGAGGATCTGAAGAAAGCGTGGCAAGCCGCACAGAAGCAAAAAAATCCCGAGGCTGCACTGGCGGAAATTGCCAAGCTTCCCGTTACAGAAAAAGAATTTGAAGGGCTTTCTGCGAAATGGGGAGACGACGTATTCCGCAACAAAAAAATTAACGAATGGGTGTCTTTCGCGAAGAAGAAATACAGTGGAATTGCTTCGCACTAAATTATGGAAGTTGTATTTAAAAATATAGAAAAGCGATACGGCAGCGTGTATGCCGTCAAGGATCTTGACCTGACCATCAAGGACGGGGCTTTGCATTTCTTGTTGGGGCCTTCGGGTTGTGGCAAAACCACCACGCTACGCATGTTGGCGGGATTGGAAAAGCCGACGGGCGGCAAGATTTTCTTTGGGAGCAAAGACGTTACGAATATGCCTGCGGCTGAACGCGGAATCGGCATGGTATTCCAAAATTATGCCTTATGGCCGCATATGACAGTGCGCAAGAATATTGAGTTTGGTCTAAAACTTCGGAAGATGAACAAGGCCGAGATAGCGGACAAGGTCGCCGACGTCTTGCAAATCACACAACTGGATCGATTCGTCGATCGTTATCCCGGCCAGCTTTCCGGGGGACAACAGCAACGAGTCGCGCTTGCGCGCGCGCTCGCGATTCGGCCGAATGTTCTCCTTCTCGACGAGCCGCTGTCCAATCTGGATGCCAAGCTGCGCCTTGAAATGCGCGAGAACATTCTCCGTATTCACGAAAAAACCAAGCTCACAACCGTGTACGTCACGCACGATCAAAAGGAAGCTCTGTCGATGGGAACAGAGATTTCCGTTATGCGCGCCGGTGTTCTTACGCAAACCGACACTCCCAAAGCTGTTTATCATCGGCCAAGAACACCGTTTATCGCAAGCTTCATCGGAGAGACGAACCTCTTGACGGGAACCTATCTCGGCAAAGACGGCAAGGCGCATAAAGTTGAAACGACCCTTGGGACCTTCTTATGCAATTCGGAGATCAGCGATATTCGAGTCAATGACAAGGTTATGCTTTCTATTCGTCCCGAAGCGGTTAGGATAGATTTTGGCGAAAAGGTTTCGGGAGAAAATTCGTTTTCCGCGACGTGGGACAAAAGCATATATTTGGGCGAATCTGAACAAATCATGCTTCACGGCGGTGACGAGTCGATCAAGGTAAACCTCTTTCACGTTCCCGACTATAACGTTAAAAAAGGCGATAAAGTTCGCTGTTCCGTAGGAATCAAAGACGTTTTGCTTCTCGCGCACGATAGCGATGTGGGATCTTTGACCTAAAAACAACAAGGCGAAACCTGTGATTCTAGGACAGACAAAACAAATCGCCTCTAAGACTATGGGTTACGCGACCCTTGCCGCAATTCTTGCGGTGTTGTTTTTCTTTCTGGTTTTGCCCGTCGGATTGATCACTTCGAAAGCGTTTATCGTCGACTCGAAGTTTAGTTTGGAATATTTCTCATTGCTCTTCAGCAACGATCTTCAAGTTGACGCGATTGGCAACAGCATAATGATCGGGATTGCGACGACAGTGTTAGCGACGATCGTTGCTTTGCCTTTGGCGCTTATTAGCACGCGTTATATCTTTCCTTTAAAGGGATTGCTTTCAGGGCTTGTGCTTGTGCCTATGGTAATGCCGCCATTTGTAGGTGCGATTGGCGTACAACGCTTTTTTTCACGACGGGGTTCCGTCAACCAACTGCTCATGGAGTGGGGCTGGACCGACATGCCCATCGATTGGCTTGGAGGCCAGAACATGTTCTGGGCCGTCGTCGTTCTCGAAGTTCTGCATCTCTATCCGATCATGTATCTTAATCTCAGTGCGGCGCTTGCCAACATAGATCCCAGCATGGAGGAAATCGCCGTTACGTTGGGCGCGAGTCGGTGGAAGCGATATCTTAACATCATATGGCCTCTATCCCGGCCGGGATACTTCGCCGGTGCTATCATAGTATTCATATGGGCGCTTACGGACCTCGGAACGCCGCTACTCGTGGGCTACCACGATACCATCCCGGTTCGGATTTTTAACATGGTGACAGACGTCAATGAGAACCCCGTTGGTTATGCCATGGTGTTTGTGGTCATTCTCATTACAGTAACGTTCTTTCTGTTGTCCCGCATGACCCTGAACGAGAAAAAATACCAGATGCTGGCGCGTGGCCACGTCACGAATCCGCAGCAGCGCGCATCGGCTTTGGGGACATTGGGAATTTGGTTTGTTCTCGGCGCCGTGACGTTGTTTGCGCTGATTCCACACATTTCCGTGTTGATAACGAGTCTGAGCGACAACTGGTTCATGACCATACTCCCCGAAAACTACACGCTCGAACATTACCGGATGGCGCTTACGGGGAGTCTTTCGGCGATTGGAATTGAAAACAGCTTGTTCTTCTCCAGTTTGTCGGTAACGGTCGACATTATCCTTGGGCTCCTTGTGGCCTATGTCGTTGTGCGTAAACTTATTCCCTTTTCGGGCGCGTTGGACAGCTTGTGCATGATCCCGCTGGCATTGCCGGGAATTGTTTTAGCGTTTGGTTACGTTATTACCTATAGCAACACGATTTTGGATCCGCTTGCCAATCCGACGGTATTGCTCGTTGTTGCCTATTCCATTCGTCGCTTGCCGTTTATGGTACGGTCGGCATCTGCCGGTTTGCAGCAGACGAGTGTATCGTTGGAGGAGGCTTCCGCTACATTTGGGGCGTCGCGATTTCACACCTTGCGACGAATCACTATACCGCTCGTCACCGCCAACCTGATCGCTGGCGCGCTCTTGTGCTTTGCGTACGCCATGCTTGACGTTTCCGATAGTTTGATCTTGGCCATGAAGGATAGATTCTATCCGCTCACAAAGGCGATCTATTCCTTGTTTCTAGAACACGGATCGGGCGAGTTCGTAGCAAGCGCTCTTGGTATTATCGCAATGTGCATCCTCACACTTTGTATTCTTATAGCGTCGCTGATTCTGGGCAAACGGATGGGCGAACTGTTCCGATCCTGATAAATACCTGCGTAAAATCAACTTGATAGCTTCAATTCAATTAAGAATTTTCCAATCGGGTCGAAACGATTCTTACTAGACCTATTTTACGAGGTAAGAATTATGAGCAAGGGATGGTTCATTCTATTTACGACCATGGTTCTGTCGATAACGGCTTGCGACGAGCAGCCCCCTCGTTTCATTACTCGGGAAAAAGCCGATCCGAATGTCAACGGCAGCGACGCCGCGAACGATGGCGACGATGTGAACGGTAGTGACAACATGAAGGAAGGTTCACAAGAAGAATTTTCCTTTGACAGCCACGTCGTTCAACAGGACAAAGTGGTTTCCGATTTGAACTCAAAGACAATTCAATCCGGAATTGAACTCCAACGCGAAAAGATTGCGAAGAAGAAAGAATTTAAGCAAGTTCAACGCGAACGCTTTAGCGATATCTACTATCAAGGGTTTTCGGGAGATGCGGCTGTCGAAGAATTTGAACAAGGGGTAGCGAAGGCTCTCGACGTGGTCGTCGTCGTTGATAATTCGAGTTCCATGAAGGAAGAACAACGCAACCTTGCAACAAAATTGAAACCTCTGCTCAGTTATTTGGGTAATAGCGACTGGCAGATTGGGGTCGTGACAACGGATGCCGATCGTTGCAACTTTTCACTGATCCAGCCGAGCGACCCGGATCAAGAAACAAAATTTGCAAACGCCGTTAACGTCGGAACGGACGGCAGCAACAACGAGCAGGGAATTCTTGCGGCACGCAGAGCCTTGGAAGGTCAGTGTTTCACGGGAAATTGGCTTCGCGAACAATCTACTCTGGCCGTTCTCATTGTCAGCGACGAAGACAACTGCAGCGACGGGGAAGGCTGTAAAGGCAAACCGTATGCTAAAGCAAGTTACCTGACGGATTATCTGGCATCGATGCGCGAGGTTGGCGTGAACGCCCGAGTGTACGGTATTTTTTGGCATCCTAGCATGGATCAAAGCGAATGCGCGACCGGTGAGCGAAGGGCTCCCATATACAGCGAATTGGTGGATGCAACCTCTGGGCACTGGGGCTCCGTATGTGATGCCGACTATTCCGACACCCTCAGCAGGATTTCGAGCGACATCGGCGTAATTTTGTCGCGGAAATTCACACTTCGCGACACCCCTGACATTGGCACGTTAAAAGTAATTGTGGACGGCAAAGAAATCTCGACGGGTTATACCGTGACAGGCCGGGTTGTGTCTTTTAGCGAGGCGCCAAAGGCCGGTTCGCGAGTTCGATTCTCCTATCGATACAACGGTCAGGAGATGAAAGTGCGTTTCGCTCTGACAAACGCGTTTGATCCTAAATCGCTTACAGTGAGCGTCGACGACGCCATCGTTAAGCCTGGTCTATACCAGGTCGACCCAATGGCAAAACAAGTCGTATTTGCCAACATGCCGAAGCCCCGGGCTAAAATTAAAATCGACTATCGAGAAGACAAACCGCTTTCGACTCAATTTTCACTGGGTGACAAACCTTACCGCAACTCGCTCAAGGTTACGGTGAACGGAGTTGCGACCACCAAGTTCACGGTGGACGCGCAGAATCGCATCTTGTTCTCGGAGGCCCCAACCGACGGAGCGGAGATTTCGGCTGCTTATGCGGTTGGCGGGACAGCGATCACCAAATACCCGCTGAACGTAACTCCTGGCACGGAGGATAGTTTACGAGTGTATGACAGCACGGGCGCAGAGGTTGATTTTGCCTACACTACGGGCTGGGTGACGATTGCCGATCATGAATTTCAAGACGGACGAAAGATAACGATTGAATTTGACAACATCAATCGTGACGACCTCGTCGTGACTTTGCCGCATACGCCGCTGGCAGGCAATGTTGTGATATCGGACGGACAGAACACCATATGTGAGAATTCTCAAGTCGTGGACAAGAGCACGCTCATCATCCAAAACTGCGCGTTTGATGAGAACCTGAAACAAATTCACGTTGCCTATGATTACGAATCTATTTTAACCGAGTTCGAACTGCGATCGGCGAAGTTGCAAGACCCAGAGGCGGCCCAATGGCATGTTTTTGTAGACGGTGTCGAAACCGACAAATATGAGAGAGTGGCCTGGAAAGTTATACTAACCGAGACGCCGACCAAACCGTCTGTAATTTTGATTCGTCTTTCTTGGGGTAGTGAGGCCTTATAGGGCGTCATCGTAAGCTATCGAGATGGTTCGCTTCGCTCAACGTGACGAACATGAGAAATAGTTCATCTCATAAAATACCCACACCGTCGTTTTGACGGGTTTAAAAAAGAAAAAGTTTTTGACTGTTTCTCCAAAATTAAACCGTTCTTGTTTTCCTTTCTTATTTTCCGCGCCGGTTTTGCGCGGTTTTTTGCCCTCGACTTTGTGGCACGACTGTTGCTTAATATCTATACTAACGACTTTCTAACCAACTTTTCGATCTTAAGGAGCAAGAGAATGAGACGTCGACTTATTTCGGCATTTCTGAGCGCTGCAGCGTTTATCTTCGGAAGCGTCGCCTACAGTATGCCTCGCGAATTGATTTTGGATTTTTATGATACTGAGTATACCGGCAGCAACGTCTTGTTCTTGAAACAAGAGATTGTACGCCAGCTTGGTTATTCGATGAACGAATTGGCTGGTTGGGACGTAGATCGAGTTGAGCTCGTTGCGAAGTCATACGATGGCGACGGCTTGGCCTCTTTGCGCATTGGTAACAGTGAAACCCCTTACTTTACGGTAGGCGGTGCTCCGCGAGACTACGATGACGGGAGCGCGCTTTCTTTTTTCTCCATCTTCTTTGACAATCCCAATCGCAACGACGACGGCCAAGGTCCGTGGCAGATCCAACTTACGGGCACAATGAAAGTTCGGGAAGTTGTGGTTTTAGTTGGCGACCGCAACAATCGTGACAGAGATCGCGATAGGGATAGGGATAGGGATAGGGATAGGGATCGAGATAGGGATCGGGATAGGGATCACGATAGAGACAGAGATTGCCGGGGTTTTGGTTGCGACAGAGACAGGGATCGCGATAGGGACAGAGATTGCCGATTCGGCAATCGTCAAGATTGCGACCATGACCGTGATCGTGATCGTGATCGTGATCGTGATCGTGATCGTGATCGTGATGGCCGTGGTGGCGATAGAGACGGCGACGGCCGAGGTGGCGATAGAGACGGCGACGGCCGAGGTGGCGATAGAGACGGTGATGGCCGAGGTGGCGATAGAGATGGTGATGGCCGAGGTGGCGATAGAGACGGTGATGGCCGAGGTGGCGATCGAGACGGTGATGGCCGAGGTGGCGATCGAGACGGAAACGGACGCGGCGGCGACCGCGATGGTAATGGACGCGGCGGCGATCGAGACGGAAACGGACGCGGCGGCGACCGCGATGGTAATGGACGCGGCGGCGACCGCGATGGTAACGGCCGCGGCGGCGACCGCGGTGGTCGTGGTGGTCACGGAAGAGGGGATGGCGGCGGCCGGGGACGGCACGTTGTTGAGGGGTGAGATCCTTCGCTTCGCGGACAATTCCTTCAGCGTTTCCTTTATTCCGCGCTTCCGCGTTCAATTAAGAGATCGCGGAAACGCTGAGGTTTGGGAAACGCTGAAAGGGTATTTGTTTGGCAGATTGGCCCAGGATGACGCGTGCCGCTCAGGATGACGAGAAAAAGCCTAGCACTTGGAGCTAGGCTTTTTGCTTGAGATTCGTTTTTTTTACTTAGTCTTCGACGCTTTCTTTTTAGCGGCAGAAATTTCTTCGACTACTTCTTCTTTTTCCTTTTCGGCAGCAGGGGTCTTTGCTTGTGGCTTAAGGCCGAAGAGCTTCATTAACTCTACTTCGATCTCTTCAAGAACCTTGGGGTTCTCTTTGAGGAAGTCTTTGGTGTTTTCCCGGCCTTGGCCTAATCTTTGATCTTTATAAGAGAACCAGCTGCCGCCTTTGGTGACGATGTCTTTTTGAGCGGCCAGATCGAGAACGTCGCCGATTTTGGAGATACCTTCGCCGAACATGATATCGAATTCGGCTTCTCTAAACGGTGCCGCCACCTTGTTTTTGACGACCTTTACTTTTGCCCTGTTGCCGACCACTTGCTCTGCTTGCTTAATAGAGGCGATGCGACGAATGTCGAGACGGACGGACGAGTAAAACTTCAATGCGTTACCGCCGGTTGTTGTCTCGGGGTTGCCGAACATAACGCCGATTTTCATTCGGATTTGGTTGATGAAGACGACGGTACATCCTGTTTTAGCAGCAGAGGCGGTTAGTTTACGTAATGCCTGCGACATCAAACGTGCTTGGAGACCCACGTGATGGTCGCCCATGTTGCCTTCGATTTCGGCTTTGGGCGTAAGAGCTGCGACGGAGTCGATGATGACGATGTTAACGGCTCCGCTGTTCACAAGCATGTCGGCGATTTCGAGCGCCTGTTCGCCTGTGTCGGGTTGGGATACGAGGAGTTCGTCGAGACGTACGCCGATTTTCTCCGCATATGCGGTGTCGAGAGCGTGCTCCGCGTCAACGAACGCTGCGACGCCGCCGGTCTTTTGAACTTCAGCTGCAAAATGGAGCGTCAAAGTTGTCTTACCGCTGGATTCCGGCCCGTAGATTTCCACGATACGGCCACGCGGTATGCCGCCAACTCCAAGCGCGATATCAAGGGATAAGGAGCCAGTGCTGATGACTTCCACAGGCATTCTAGCGCTGTCTTGGCCTAAGCGCATGATAGATCCTTTGCCAAATTGCCGCTCGATAGCTCCTACCGCGACATCGATCGCTTTCAGTTTTTCAGATGAGGGGTGGTTCGTCATAAAATTGCTCCTTTTAATCCCGTGATTAATGTCTCTTTAGCAGAGTTTTTTCTATTTTTAATTATCGCAATCCTCGTGCGTTCGCTTTTTGAAGGCCAGCTAATCCCAACAATGTTCCACCGCCGATTGCAAACGGCAAAAGAAAAATTTGGCAAAACGGAACGACTAGCCACAATCCCAACCCCGTAACGGCAAGAAAATCCTTTCTTACGGCGCGCCAGCGTTCACCAAAATTGAGTCCGGCGCGCGCCAGGGGGTAATCGTAGAAGTCCCATCCTATAAGAAAGGCAACGATGAGTATATTAAGAAAAGGAATGCAGAGCGCCAAAAGTGAAGCGATACCGATCACGACAACTTTCTTAAGTTCCTCTTTAATGAGAAGAAGCGAACGTCCAAAAGTGACGCTATGCACTTTGCCCGTCCTATCTTTCTCAATGGCGCAAGAGATCCACTCATAAATGGGTGCAAACAAGACGTTCAGCATGAGAAGGCCAAGCAAAAGCGACAGTCCCAAAAGCGCCAGATAAAACAAGCCGAATGAGAGGTAGTACAGCCCTAGCCATAAGATGCCGTCCTCTGGTTTTGTAAAGAAGAACCACTGGCTGACATTGTCCGTCGCCGTGAACAAATAATGCCAAAAACTGATGATCGACACCCCGCTAACAAACCACGGCAGCATCAAAAGACTGAAATATTTCTTGTGCGTCCAGAGCCAATGCACGCCTGTTGGGTAGGCTTTTAAGCCTTCAAAAAATTGGGATAAACCCAACACCTACGGTACTCCGATAATTTCTTTAGCACCTTACCTGATCTAGAAAATATTTCCTATGGACATCTCGAACTTAACTCTGCGCAAGCGCAGCCGATAAGGCCAGAAGAACCGGAGTTTTTAAAATGTTGAGATTCTTGGTCATTTTCTTTGTCGCAACGAACGGCTGGGGACAGGCTGCACAAAAATCGGGCATTGTTCATTCTTGGCAAGTCATTGGCTTTAGTGGTGACGACATCGCTTCTCAAAAGGCGCTGCTTAAGTCGACTCACGAACAAATTACAAACGGACTCTTGCTTAACCCCACGACGTTGGATCGCGTTGCAACGGGCAACGGCATTCAGCTGAGTATTAACCAAAAGCAGCTCGCGAGCGCCATTCGTTCAGGAACTCCCAAAGGCAATTTTCCGGCCGACTATGTCGCGTTCCAACCGATTGCCTGTGTCTACGGCGACCAAGGGTTTGTGGCGATAGAGGTTTCGTCCGTCAACAATAACACGCTCCTGCTGTCCAACAACATCGCGGTTAGGGTAGGGGATCCCAAGAAGAAGAGGCCAGCCCTCAAGGACGTTTTGAGCCAGGATTTGGGGCAGCTTATTGCAAGCAGCGCCCGATTTGGAAAGCCGTCTTTACCCTACGACGAGTCAGCGATGTTGATTGGAATGTCGCTTGCTAAGAACAACACCGTTAGCTCGAAGGGCGCGCTAGCTTGTCTCAACGTGCTGTTGGCATCGGAACTCGCCGATGATTACGCGTTACAACGAGAAATTGGCAACAACGAGTTGCCACTTGTTCGTAAAGTTTTTGGTATCACGTCGCGAATAAGCCGCGCCACCAGAACGCTGACGGTTGATTGGCAAACCGCAGGTTCTCCTAAAGACGTTGTAGCCAATCTTCGTGTTTCCGAGAGCGTTCTCGGGGGGCGAATCAAGACGGAACAATTGACGATGACTTTCGCCAACGACAAAGATCTCAAGAAGGCTCCGCTCGGTACGCTGAGTCAGGTTTTAGATCGCGAAAAACAGGCCCTCGCGTTGAACGAAAGTCCAAAGGTCGTAAAAGTTGACCGCGGCTGGGTATACCTCAGCAAGGGCAGAGCATGGGGGCTCGAAATCGACGACAGACTCTTCATCGAAAAGGACGGCGTTCAGATCGCAGGGCACGTGGTCGGGTTTTTTGGTCCGTTTGCAAATATTAAGACTTCTTCCGGTGATTTAGTGTCGGAAGGGGCCATCGTCTTTGTTCGCCAAGGCCAACGGGAAACCGAAATCGGGCAGATCGTGAGCTTTGACCCGCGGCAGTATCCCGCGAGTTTGACGGCAACAAAGTAGAGATAGAGAGTCCTAAAGAATCTGGCGGAATCGTCGATAAAGAAAAGGAATATTCTTTATTTTTAGGACACGCGTGAGTCGAAGACAAAACAACAAATTTCTTTTGCTCTTCACGATTTTGTTGGCCGCTTGGGTTGCGCCGATACTTTGGATGAATTTCAGTTCCGCGCGCACGTTTATTCAATATCGGTTTGCCAATGTTTTTCAATATCGACTGCGCGAAATGCTGGGGCGAACGCCCCCCGTGGATCCCACTATTCGCATCTTTGCACTCGACGACGTTACCTTTTCCTTCATAGGCGGGCCAAAGTTGGGGCTCGAGGACTGGTCCAAAGTATTGGCCAACATGGCCAGGAAAAAACCGCGGGCGATTTTGATAGATTCGCTGTTTTCCGTGGCGAAGGAAGAAGACGACGAGAAAAAACATCTCAAGGCGATCCAGGAAATCCCAGTTCCCATCTACACGGGTGCATTTCTCAAACCGAGAAAAATTAGAAATCGGTACATCATACCGCCGGACAGACCCAACCAAGACGCAAAGACCTACATTTCCGAAAACGGCGTTAGTCCGCTCGAACTCGACTACTTGATTCCGGCCGACAACTGGTATGTCTACGGACACTCTGAGAAATACGCCCACATATTCCGGGGGCAAGGACAACTCCAAGTCAACAACGAAGACTGGACAATTCCGCTGTTCTTTCGGCTGGGACCCGACAAGGTGATGCCGCATCTGTCGCTAGGAGCTGCGAACAAAGTCGAGTTCCGGCGAGACGCATTGTACGTCGACGATCACCAGGTACCTCTGGATTCCATGGCGCACGCAACGATAGACCATCGCCCGCCGATTGCTTTCTACAAGAACACGAGAAGTCTCTTTTATCCGTTGCAACGCGCATATGTTGGCGAAGAAGAGACTGGCGTTAAAGAAGGGGACATCGTGTTGATTCTCGATACGTTCGCGACGGGAAATACCGACTTTCACGAGGGCGGGCCGTTCGGCGAAATCCCTGGAGGATTTATTCAAGCCGCAGCCATTGATACAATCTTAAATCACAGGTGGATTTCCAAATATGAAGTCGACACACTCTTGCTTGTCGCCTTCATATGCGCCGGTATCGCTTGCGGATATTTGGCCGGACCAATTAAGTTCTGGGTGATAACTTTGGTGGGAGTCTTTGGTTACTCGTCGTGGGTGACGTACATGTTTGCGTACCATTCAGTATTTGTCCCTTGGATGTTGCCTCTTGCCGGATTCTTCGGGTGCGGAGCAATCGTCAATTCCTACCGGTTTTTGCAGAGCCAGATGCACAGGGTCTTGATCGAGAGAAATCTTTTCGAAGAAAAAACCTTGCGACTGGAAGAAGAAAAGCAAAAAGTCGCATTGCAAGAAAGCCTTGCGTTGGGAAAAGCCGTACAAGATTTGCTCATGCCGGCAAAGCAAGACGGAGATTTTTCAGGCTACACCTATCAAACGAAATACTCGCCGTCCCAAGTCATGAGCGGTGATTGGGTGTATGTGTGGGATTACTCCGAAAATGAAAGACGGATTTTCCTTGGCGACGTTATGGGGAAAGGGCCCTCTGCCGCGATTCCGGTTGCCGTGATTATTGGGGCGCTTAAAGAATGCGAAGTACAAGAGGTCACCACAACTGCGGCATTTGCAAAGATCAACGACAGGTTGTTTGGCCTGTTCAACGGTAAAATAACAAGCACCGTGAGCGCTATCGTCTTGATCAAGGGGCGCGGCGTAAAAGTATTTAATGCCGGTGGCCCTGGATGGTTTGTAGGTCATGACCGAAAAGTGGAGTTTTTACCGCTGCGAAGTGCGCCGTTGGGTATCTTTGACGATCTGAAAATCGTTTCCCATGACATAAATCGTGAAGATACCTCTCTTTTGTTTGCTTTCACCGACGGTTATCTAGAGGGTGCCAGAGCCTTAAAGCGAGTGGCGCGGTATTTCAACGACCTCAATAGATCTCCAACTATCGAAGATGTCCACGAAATCCTTTTGCGCGCTGGCGAAGGGGCACGGTTGGAAGACGATAAAACCCTATTGACCGTTCGAGCCGCCTAAAAAATCCTTAGAGCATCTTAGTATCATTTTGTTACTGCCTTCCCGCAATTTTAACTCAATTTTCTAGACCTTTTAGTGACTTACCTCTGTCGAGGCGCTGGCCTTTGGCTTGCAATGCCCCCTTTAGAGGGACAATGGGCTTAAAAGTGACTCTCGTATCAAATTCTAAATGGGGGATTTTATGAAAAAGTTAGGATTCTTGCTTGTGGTGCTGTTTGGTGTGATACCGATGTCTGCATTCGCTTATGATATTACGTTGGAAGGTGTTTCGTTCGGTGGCAGCGGCTGTCCTCAGACTGGCAAAAAACCGTCTGTGAAACTTCTTTACGGAAGACTTTTGTTTGTTGATTTTCGCAAAGATCTCGAAGCGACGACGGACGGTTCTATGATAAATCGTCGGAAAACCTGTCAGGTTGCTGTGAATTTGAAAGCGGAAGCCGGCAAGACATTCTTCGTGAAAGCAGTTTATCTTCCCGTCGTGACCGACTTAAGCGTCGACGCCAGCGGCCAAGTGGAAGTAGCGACTTACTTTCAAGGAGACGAACAAACCTCTGTCCTAGCGAAATCCTTCATCGGACCAAGTTCTGAGCAGGAATATCTCAGTCTCGTGAACAAGGGCAGCGAAGTTTTGAAACCTTGCGACGTTGAGCGTTCACTTAACGTCAAAGCCGTTACGAAAGTTTCCGGCGAAGACGGCCAGCTGACAATCGATGGCCCCATGTACTTGGTGCTTAACACAAAAAGTTGCGAATAGTGTGGGAATATGACCTTAGAGCGGGCGCTCCTCAGGGAGCGCCCTTTTTTGTTCTAAACGTTTGACGATTTTTTCCGAAAAAGAGCCGTAGTCTTCTGATCTTATTAGGACGAATATGAGTCTATCGGCTATCGAAGCTCGGACGGCCAGAGTTGTCATCGTTGATGCAACAGGCATCGCCTCCGAACATATCACCAAGGCGCTCAAAAGGCTGGGATTTTCCTGGTTTGCGCCACCGATGAAGAGTTTTAAGGAGCTCGAAGTCTACGTCAAGAAGACCAAAGTCGACTGGATCATATCGACGCTTTGCGAAAATTCAAACCTAGACGCGATCACCTATTTCACTTCGTTCTACCAAAATCCTGAACAAGCAACAGTTTGTTGGTCATTAGTAGTCGATAACGTCAATCCGGAGTCTCTGGGTCGAGCGTTTGGCCGTGGCGTCCTCAGCTGGCATCTCAACTCCGCGAACGCGGGCTACTTCGATAAAGAGCTCAAGACTCTGCTTCAATTCATTCGAAAGTGCAATTTTAAATCCGAGTGGGTTGCGGCAAATTACTATCGAACGTATTGCATCCAAGAAAAAAGATGGGACCAGCTTTTGGCTCTCGAGGAAATACTAAGCGTAAATTCCAACGGTACTTTGAACAACCTGATGGAACACCTAAGAGCTGCGATATATTGCCAAAACGACAAGAAGATCGAGGGACTGCTTTCCTGCATAAAGCATATGGAGCCCGCCCGTTACCCAGAGGCAACTGATTACTTAAAGGCTCAGGTTAAGGATTACGTTACGCCAAGCTTCGCGGTCAAATATGGCTTGGGTGAAGCGCTCATTTTAGCGGACGACAGTCCCCAGAGAGAACATTACCATCGATTGTTTCAAAAAATCGGCTTTGCGCGGGTGACCTACTTCGCACACGAGAACGAAGCGTTCAAGTATATCAAAAGTAATCCCGCCGTTTCGTGCGTGCTATGTAGCTGGGACGGTCATAAAAAACGTTCATCTATCTTACTTCAAAGGTTGAAAGCGGAGAGTTCGATTGACGATCCAGCTATTATCGTCACCGCGGAAAAGTTTTCCGTGAATGATCTGATGCTCCTTAAAGAGCTCAACGTGTCTCAAGTTCTCAAGCAACCGTATACAGACCAGAAGCTGATTATGGCTATCGCATGGTCTATGGTGCAGTACAGGGAACCTAACGAGATCAGGACGGTGGAGTCCAAGATATTCGAGTATTTCAAGACCTCTCGAAGCCATTGGGGGAGGGTTCTCAAACGAAGATTTTGTTCGCTCGAATATGTAAGTGCCAATCGTATCGCTTACGTTAACGCTCTCGAGTCTTATTTTGATCAAGACTACGCTCAAGCGCTAGAGACCCTGAAGGCGTCTTGCGATCTTGAAGATCGTTCCAACAGCGCTCTCATTGCATTCCTGAGCGCACTCCATTTTCTTAACAAAGACATGACAGCAAGCGTTAAGCACATGAGGCTCGCTTGCAAAATGTCGCCCGATAACATGCTTCGCCTCGCTTCGCTTGCCGCGTTGCTTGTAGTGTCCGGGGAAACCAAGGAAGCAGGCGCAATTCTCGAGCAACTTAAGGAATGGGATCCGGAAAACCCAGTTTTCCGCGCAGTGGACGCGGCATTTTGGTTGGTCTCCGAGTGGCCTGAACGGATAGCGGACCGGGCCTCTATTGACGCGGGACTGCCTATCCTTGACGCACGCGCTGTCTTTCTTGCCGAGAACGGTGAACACGCCAAGGCAGTCAGTTTATGGAAAAAAGCGCTGTCGCATTCATCGGTAAAAAACCCCGTGTCCCATGCTGTCATGAGTTTTAACCTGGCCCTGACTCTTGCTAAAACCGGCAGTTTGGAGCTAGGACAATTGTACGTCAAGAACGCCCTTGCCCATCCGACCGACCTTCTAGGCAGGGCAAAGGCCCTGAGCCAGGCTCTTGAAACCAAGATGTTCCGCGACGGAGCAGGAATGAACTTAGGATCGCTCGACGTTGGTTTTGCATTTGGACTGCCCCAGAGCAGCATGCCAAAAGAACATCAGTTTGTGAGCTTGCGGGGAATAGTGCGCGAGGACGGTACATTTGACGTGAGTTCAAAAGCCTCTTGATTCGACATGCGTCCTTTGATAGTTGCTATCGACCGCGTTTCCGGAAGTAATGCCACTTTTATGAAACTTAACGCGCCTTCCACGGACCTTTCAACGATACGTCCGAGATCGCTTGCCTTCGGCGCACGCTCGTTGGCCACTTCAACGGTGAGCGCGAGAGTGCCAAACTGCAGATAGGCATAGTCGATAAATTCCCCAAGGGTATGATAGCTGTTGTAGGATTGCGCAAAGAACGTAAAACCCATGGAGTCAGCCACTGTTCTTGATAAGGACTGAAAAAGTCCTTCTTGCGCGTTGGGCTTATTGGTAAATCCCCACGGCCACAAAACGCCTTCCATGCCTGAGTGATAGGCTATAGCGGCGTCAAAGGATCGCATGCGCAGCAAATCGCGAATCAAACCCGACTCTTTCGAAAGAAAAGGATCGGTTTTGCCCGGGGAGTCGTAATCCCGATTCAAGTCGAAGCCCTCTGCATTTAATCGCGAATTGACGAAATGGCCGTCGGGATTGACCATTGGCATAAGAACGATACTGGAATGCTCCAAAACATTTCTCACTTCAGGAGATTGCGCATTCTCAACGAGATATTTGAGAAGACCGAGAATCGCTTCGGTACTCGCTTTCTCATCCCCGTGGTGTGTTCCGTTAAAGAAGAATTGTTTTTTGGGGTATGAGGACGGCAAGGAAACTTCGGCGAAGCCAATGGGGCGCCCCTGGGTGGACGTGCCTAAAAGGGTGTATCTCACCAACTCGGGGGAACGCTGAGCATATGTTTGCAGAATATCGTCAACTTCGTAGGTTTGATGATATCTGTTCATGTCGATAATGGCCAAGGATGCTGACGGCAGAGCTACCAAGCCGAATACAAACATGAACAATGGCCCGACGATGAACCTCAAAGCGATTTTCCTATCGGTTCGAATCTGTGAGAAACAGACTCGATGTTGTTTTTTGGGTAAACGAGAAATCACCTTCATGGTAAAAGACGAGGTACGGAAAGTCAACGAACAATAGGCAGTGCGATAAATTATTATGCAACATCATCAAGTAGCGGTGGTCACCGGATCCACCAAGGGTTTAGGGCGTAGCGTTTGTGAGAAACTACTGAACGCGGATTGGGCGGTTGTCGGGATGGCGCGTGGAGCGTCGCCCTTGAATCATCCCCAGTACACTCACATGCGAGTCGATCTCAGTCAACAAGAACCAACGGAGACTATTTTCTCATCACAGATCGTCCCGATTTTAAAGCGCGCCAAGAAGGTTCTCATGATAAACAACGCTGCGGTTTTGGGGCCGATCGCGCCGCTTGCCGATCTCGATTGGGAGACCATGTCGCGCATCTATACGTTGAACGTCGTGGCCCCAAGCTGGCTTGCGGCGCAAGTTCTGCATGTCACCGCCCCGTCCACGTCGATCCAACTCGTCGCGATTTCGTCCGGGGCCGCACGCGGCGCTTACTCAGGGTGGTCGATGTACTGCAGCACAAAGGCTGCACTTCGGATGGTTTCGCAAGTTGTGGCGGAAGAGAGGCCCATGTATCCCGATAAAGACATCTCCGTTCTGGTTTATGAACCCGGGGTCCTCGATACCGACATGCAAGCCCAAATACGCGGCGCCGACATCTCGAAGTTTCCTCTTAAGAACAAGTTTGTGCAGTTGCATAAGGACGGCAAGCTGGCGGCATGTGACAAATCGGCGGAGTATTTGCTGGGATTATTGAGTGGTCTTTCGGGGTTTAAGGAGGCGCGTTACGAGCCGTAACGCGCTTTTCCGTCACGCCCCAGCCCCGTAGGGGCGTAGGGCATCTCTTACATCCGGTCGATGCGTTCCTCAAATTTGTCGGCAGTCGAACTCGTATGAAACTGCTGAGAATTTAGTCCTTTTGACTTCTTGTCGGCGATGTAGCGTCCATACACTTTTCCCTCAACGCCCACCGGCAGAAACGGGGCGCTGCTTCGGATATCGATACGGGTTTTGTCGTCGGGTCTCAGGACTATCTGATCGCCGGAGGCCTTTCCAATCAATTCGGCTTCCTTAAAAGGATAGTAGCTCATCAACACTGTCCCGTGCAGCATCGTGATGCCGACAAAGTTGCCGCTCACGTCCATGTTCTGCGCCCATACGCGACCGAGATGGTCCGTGACAATCATGTCCTTGCCGGCGATTGGAATTTGATTAAGATCTTGGATTCCCGAGGTCACGCGAAGTGAGGGAATGTATCGGATGACCACGTTCTGATCTTTGTGCAGCAACGATTTCCAGACGACTGGGGCCATGTTCTTGACCGCATAGGTTTCTTTACCGAGAAGATCCAGCCCGTCATGGTCTTTGGTTTCGTTCCGATATTGTTCGATCGTGACGTTCAATTCGCCGTCCGCGTTAATTGTCCAAAGACTGCGCATAATAAGCTTGCCGCCAAAAACGCTTGTGCTGGACGAAATCTTCGCATTGAGCGTACAGCCATTCTGCTCTCCTTTGGCCAACGGTGACAGATTCCAGCTCCACCGTTCTCCCATGTCGTTGAGAAATTTCGTACCGGAAAGGTCGTAGACGTAGACGTCGGCGTTTATTTGCAACCGTTGGCAGAAATCCTCTACCGATAAATTCTCATTCGCGGCTGCCGTGCCCGCCATCAATCCCAAACCTAAAAACAAATTCAAAATCTTCATTGTTTACTCCATAGTGAAAGTTAAAAATCTGAATCTATATTGGTGTAAACATGCTGAACGGTTGCAGCGTCCGCCGAAAAAAAATCGTTCGTCGATTCTGGTGTAGCTTGACGATGCTGCGAAGCCCATATACCGATCGCACATCCCACAGACGCGGCAACAGCGATGTCAAACAACCGGCGCATTGAAAACCTTTGGCGTTTGGTCTGCCGCTGAAGTTCGGCTTGAACGGCGTTTTGCCATCGCTTCATATAAATATCCGACGGCGACACGTCGCGAAACGGTTCTAACATTTGATCGAGTTCTTTATCTCTATCCTTCGTCATAAAATCTCCATGCTTTGAAGCAGTCTTTTATTTTTTGCTTTGCGCGAAAAATATGGTTTTTCACAGTGCCAAGCGGCATCTGCGAGATATCGGCTATTTCGGACAAACTGAGGTACTTGTCTATCATGAGGTTGAGAATTTGCGCTTCGTTTTCGCTCAGGGTCCCGATGGCCCTTCGCAACAACTCGGACTCTTGAGCGGCGGAAAGCATTTCGTCCGCTCTGGGCTGGAGAGATTCCGCGTCGACCTCTTGGTCGAAGCTGCGGCGGCGCGCCTTCATGGCCTCCAAAGAAACATTGCGAGCCACGCCGTAGGCGAACGTCGCTAGGTTTGCCCGATCCGGCTGAAACTTGGATTCGGCGACAGAGCGCACGAGTCTCAGCAAGACTTCCTGCACCAATTCCCGACTCATTTCCGGATCAAAGCGAAAACAGAAGTATCGCCAAAGCTTCGGACTCAGGTCCTTAACAACGGAATTCCAATCCAAAACATGCCTCTTTAGCAGTAACTTAGGTTATTGGCACAGTTTGGTAAAAGGTTGCAAGTTATATGAAAAAAATTAGGACCCTAGTTTGGCAACAGTTCCTTCATCATGATGACGGTGCCTGGTAACTCTTTAAAGGTCGTGTCTTTGACCTCGATGACCTGAAACCAGGAGCCGGGTGCAAAAAGGACTTCCTTTTCTTCGGGGAATTGGCTGAAGTCGACGACGGACGCTCCCGTTGCGGATTCGATAAAATATTGCGCGTTAAGGGTGAAATGTTCGGCGAGGTATGTTTGATCTTCTGTCGTTGATACGAAGCCCAACTCTTGGACCGGGAGAGAATTTTTTAGGGCGCGGACATACTTTTCTTTGACGTCTGGTTCGAGATGCGTGCCCCGGAAGACCTTGCTTAGGACGCGCGGCAGCTTGCGAAGACCGGAAGCCGCCAGATAAACGAGTGGCTTGTTTTGTTCGGAGAGAGCATTTGCCCGAAGCTCCGTATTTATTTCCTTGTAGAGTTTGGTAGTGTAAAGGAAAATCGCCGTAACTTCTTCCTCCGTAAGCCCATGCTCTGCGCCCGCAGCTATCCGTTCAGGTTCCCACGCCTTCATATCTTCTATGTCGTCTTCCCATTTATTGCGAAAAGTAGGATACATTTCCTCTGAGGCTTTGAAATCTTGAGGAAAACTTATGCCGCATCCGGCGGGATCGGTCTCCGCAAGGCAAGCGTTGGAGGCCTCGGAATTGAACGGGCGGGAAGAATCGTGCGTACGTTGCTTGCAACCGAGCGGTAGCGTTATGCTGAAAAGGGCGAAGGTGATAAATCGCAATGGTACTGATTTCATAAACGCAACTTCCTTTTCTTCGTTTCACGTTTTGTTTATTATACTGCAGGCAAAGGAATACGAAAATGCGCAAAGTTTTAGAGCAGCTCTCCCAAATGATTCGAAAATGGTTCGAAGACAAGCCTGTGCCTGGGACACCGAAGATGCTTACCGATCAAGAGATCGAGGAGGCGCGCATTCGGCTTAATGAAGCTTATGAAAAGGCGAAGCGGACGCCTTCTTCTTCGACAGAGCGCAAGGTATCGCCAAAATTTATTGGGAATATTGGTTTTCCGGATGACTAGGAGGGATCCTTCACTTCGCTCCAACCTGCGGGACAATTCCTTCTGCGTTTCCTTTATTCCGCGCTTCCGCGTTCAATTAAGAGATCGCGGAAACGCTGAGGTTTGGGAAACGCCGAAAGGCCTCATGATTCCTCGACGTCGATGCTCCGCGGCGCTTCGACTCAAATTAACAACGGTGCGTTACACAGCGTCGGGAACCTTGATCGTGCCGAATTTGGCGATCAGATAGCGCTGCTCAGCCATGATGATTTGAAAAGGAATGGGATTGTCCAGGCGCACGGCGACTTTGTTGTTCATCACTCGCATAATCTCGCCTTGGACTTGAAAGGTTGAGTTATTGCGCAGATGGATTGTCGCTTCGACGCGCATGTCGAGTTCGAAGTCTTCGATGGGGATGTTGAACGAGAACAAGACACCCGATTCTGAAAGGTTGTGGATGGGAAAGGTCTTGCCCGCGAGCGAGATTTTGGGTCGTTCGCCAGGCGGATATTCGATTCGGAAGTGATCTCTATTTCGTCGTTCGTTCATTCGTGCCTCTCCTCTACCATTTTACCAGAAGAGCGACGGTTTAAAAACATTGCACAACAAAGAAGCATGGGAACCGCGAAAAGCCAGAGAGCGAAGGGAAGATCGCTTTGTTGCCTGTCGTTGGCGATCACCGCGCAGCTGACGAGGGGACGGCCCTTGGGTTTTGGTTCTCCCTCTTGTTTCAAGACCTGAATTTCTTGCTTACGCAAGGAGACCTGTTGTTCGATATCGACATCGCAGGCGCTGGTATCAACGTCGGGCAGATAAGGAGCGAAGCCTCGAGCGATGCCGCGCACAAGAATAAGGCATTTGGTTTGTTCTTGCTTGTCGAGGTCCGACGCATAGAAATTCTGCGTCGCGTGGAGCAGTCCCAACACGACGTCGCTCAAATCCGCTGAGTCGGCCGGGAGGTAAGAGAGCGAACTGTAGGCGATTTTAGCAAAGTCGTCGCCTGTTTCTGTAAGAATATCCCAGAGAAACGAAGCTAAGTAGAGTCCGGCGACATGTGGATTATCGGGAGGGTTTCGCGGGTCGTCAAGACCAATACCCGGCAAATCGTAGACGCTTCGCAAGAAGGGGGCGTTCACCATAACGGATTCGGCGAGATTGGGATTGCCCGTCATCGCAAAGGTAAAGAAATCGGCGAGGCCTTCGTGCAGGACAAACGCCTCGTCGGATTTGGAGGTGATATAGTCGTTGATGACGTGGTGGCCTATTTCGTGCGTAATGACGTCTCCGTCGCGGGCAAGGTTTTGCATCATGATGCCGTCGGGCGCACCGAGCCTGATCATCGCGGGCGCATTGTCGGTCGGCGGGATATAGCGCGCATTGTTTTCCAGATTCGCACGCGTGAAGATTGCGAAGGGCAATCCACTAAATTTGTGCCCGAGCGATAGAAACCACGACACCGCCTGCTCGGCATTGTAATAGGTCTGGATCTGATCGAAAAAATCCTCCTCGTCCGCGGGGTCAAACACGTAATGACCGGAGTCGGTTACTGCCCGCTCCGTATCAATTCCGACCCCGTAAACGCTGAAGTATTGCCCGTCTAATTCTTCGCCTCCGTTATGATAAAGGAGATCCTTGGTCTCCAGCGACTCATACGTATTATCGACAAAGACGTCCGCCGTAATGTTGTGAAACGATATGGGTTGTTCGCGCAGCACGGTTCCGTCTTGCGCATTGATTACCATAACCATGGCGGTGTCGAGATCTCGTCCCACGAGGATCTTCCAGGCGGGAACGACGCTATCGTTTTCGCACAGATAGATTCGGTGCGCCGACTGAATCTTCTTGCGGCCCGGGCGGTAGATTTCGTCGAGTGCGAGGAAATTTTGTGCGATAGCCCGTATCGGAGTGTTCGGTAAATCGATTTGAACGAGTTCGGGTCGTCCGCTCGCTGTATGAACACGAATGGAGCATTCTTCGAGGGGGATTTTCCCAAAACTAAAGGTGTAAAGGTCAAGTTTGCCGTCGAAAAGGGCTTTAGATCGCCTTTCCTTATGAATTTTTACGCCAACGCCTGAGAAGATTCGTTTTGCTTCGGCGAGAGGATCGTGCAACTTAGCGGCATAGACGGACTCAGTCAGGCCCAAGCCGCCAGAAGAAGACAACAACGAGGAGTAAGTTGCTTTCTTGGATGCGTCCAATGGAACCGCAGACAACTCGGTTGCCGTGCCGCTCAAGGGGACCAATATGAGAAAGAGTAAGAAATTGCGTAAGAATTGCACAAAAACCCCACGTTCTTCCCATTGGTAATCGGCAAAAAAGCGGGTGGTTTGAGAGCAAAAGCGCTAATATAGCGTATCTTCGGAAAATTTTTTGAATATAGGGTTGCTTCAGTTGCTTATTTTTATGGCGATTCTTACAATAGGTATAAAGCAAACACAGGAAGGAAATATGAAGTCGTTAAAGAGGCTTTTGCTCGGTGGCTTGTTTTTGGCGCAAACAACTTTGTTCGCGGAAGAGGCTATGTTTTTGATCACCGACCTTCCGAAAGGCAAGTCTGTGACCCTTCCTCGTCCCGCAACAACTTATGTTCCTTTAACGCATCGTGTGGAGCTGAAATCGACCGACCTTCCTCAGACAATTAAGTTTTCAGCCGTGTCTCTCAACGGCGGCAAGGTCGACCCTTTCGAGCTCGCAATTTATGACGAAGAAACCAACAAGATCCAGCACGTGAAAATTGACAGTACGAATACAGCGCTTTATACATTTAAGTCTTTAAGTGCAATTCGCGTGACACCTGTTCTGAGGGGAATTAAGAGTGCAGCCAATACCAATCTCAAGCTGGAAAGTACGAAACCCCTCTATCTCAGCCATTAAGGCAATCTGCCGGGAGATTTCGTGCGGGTACCAATTCTTGTCGGTTTTTTCGTAACGCAAAATCTTTGCGCGAAACCTCTCCCTAAAAATCTGCAGTGGCAAACTCAGGACGCGGTTCTTCCCAATATCGCAGATCCCCAGGCAAAAGAAGGCGGAACGATGAATATCCGCCTGTCGTCGTTTCCGTTGACCCTCCGAACTGTCGGGCCCGGCGCGAACACGGTGTTGTACCCCTATTTGTTAGACAACAATTGGGGCCTTACCACAATACATCCCAACACCGGTCAAGTCGTCGGCTTGCTCGCGAGCGAATGGGCGGAGGGTGTGAACGGTCGAACGATGTATTACAAGCTGAATAAGGCTGCAAAGTGGTCGGACGGTAAGCCAGTTACCGCCCAGGACTTCGTTTTTACCGTGGAATTGATGCGCTCAAAACACATTCAGGATCCTTGGTATAACAGATATTACACGGAAGAAATCGAGTCTGTCGTCGCATACGACAATTACACTTTGTCGATCACGATGAAGCAAGTTAGGCCAGATCTCCTTCTTCACGCGGATATTGCCCCTTATCCAAAGCATTTCTTTCGCGCCCTCGGTAAGGATTTTGTCGTCTCCTACAACTGGCGTTTTGTTCCGAACACGGGGCCGTATTACATCGACGAAAAAGACGTTAAGAACGGCGAGTCTGTTACCTTCACGCGCAAAAAAAACTGGTGGGCGCGGAAGATCGAGTTTTTCAAGAATCGATTCAACGTCGATCGAATCTCATTTAAAGTCGTGGGTGACAACTCTGAGTGGGAGCAGTTTAAAAAGCAAGAGTTCGATACGTTTCAAATGAACGATCCGATGTTTTGGTACGAGAAGTCGAACGTCGATCTTTTTCTCAAAGGGTATATTCACAAACTGTGGTTCTACAACGATCAGCCGCGGCCCTGCGCAGGCTTGTGGTTGAACACAAACGCCCCACTTCTCAAAGACGAAAGGCTGCGCAAAGCCGTCGCTCATGCGACAAATTTTGACAAGGTTATCGCCGCTCTGTTCAATGGCGAAGCGGTCCGAATGAACACCTGCACTGACGGATACGGGGACTATACCAATCACGCCGTGAAGGCCACTCCGTTTAGCCTCGATTCGGCCAATCGGCTTTTCAAGGAAACCGGTTG
The DNA here is from genome assembly GCA_050251195.1 of Oligoflexales bacterium. GTDB lineage: Bacteria > Bdellovibrionota_B > Oligoflexia > Oligoflexales > Oligoflexaceae > JBFWNG01. Next base: position 241,959 of record JBFWNG010000006.1, on the reverse strand, counting down.
GGACACGCGAGACGGAGAGGGAATCCGCGTTAAGGACGGCGCTCGGTTGGAGATCAACTTGCTCTACGTGTCCGAAGATGAGACGCCCACACTTCGCATGCTTGCCGACGAGATGAAGAGGGCCGGCATAAAAATGAAGCTCGAGCTTACGGACTGGGCAACCATGCTCAAGCAAATGGACTCCGGCAAGCACCAGATAGCTTTTACGGGCGTCCCCGCACAGAGTTCGGGAGTGCCGGAATTTTCTCAAGTATGGCATGGGGCGAACGCCAATGTCGCCCATTCAAATAATTTCAGCAACGTCAACGACAGCACTCTAAACGAACTCATCGACAACTATGGCAAAAGCACCGATAAAGGACAGCGCGTAAAGTTTGCGCATGATATCGACGCTCGCATACATGAACTCGGCGTCTTCATTCCGGGTTATTCCTTTCCATTCTTCCGGCAAGCGTATTGGCGATGGTGGCGCCTTCCCAAGATTCCCGCCACTAACCTTTCCGATGACGCTTTCACTCCTTTTGCGCCCAGCTATGGTGGATTGTTTTGGCTCGATGAGACGCTCAAAGCTGAAACTCAGCAAGCTATGACGAAAAACCGAGCCTTTCCTCCGGTCACGCTTACCGACCGAACCTACGAACCGAAGACTCAAAACTAGCGCCCTGGAATAAAACTTGCAGCCTTATGCTCATGTTACGGAGGCATTATGGCGAAATCAGCGCGTAATAAAGGCAATAAAGACGATAGCTATCATAGTTTCGTAAAGAACACCTCCTCGTTTCATCCTGACGAGGAAACCCAGATTTCGGCGCCTGGAGCGTTCGGTTCGTTTAATGAAACGGGTTGGGCGGAAAAGGCAGGGTCCGAACCCAAGAGGAAGAAGCGGGGTTTTATCAAGAAATCTCTGCATTGGTTGGGCGAGATATTTTCGTAGCTTTATGAGCGCGGAGGACTAAGAAATGAGTTTGTTTTTAGTCATTCTTGGGACCGCGATGTTGTACACATGCTTATTTTCTTCGATGAACTCGGCTGTCGCCCGTTGGGGCAACGGCCGATTTTTCTCAGTCGAGTTTCTGGCGCTTTACCTTCTAACCCAACTCTTACCTGCGATGGGACCGCTCTATGGAACGATTCCCTGGGCTGAGATCTTTGTCACTGGTTTTGTCGTAGCGTTCGCTCTCGCCAATCAACTGGAGAAACATACATATGCAAGATCTAGCAAGCTTTGAAGTGTTGATGCGTGATTGGTTCCTGCACTGGAATTTGACCTACACAGCAATTATTGTCGGTCTCATGACGGTAGTCATGACCATTCTTTTGGCTTCTGTCGGCATTTACTGGATCGCGAAAACTCTATACCTGGCAAAACATAAGCGAAGGTATCCCAGGTTGCGTCTTGCCAAGGAGCCGAGAGACAAGAGCAAGGATTACGAGTCGGTCGCCTAGAGAACGACGAGATTCAAGTGCGTCAAGCTTGTCCGGTATATTTGTTTTTGCCGGATACTCTTTAACTCGCCCAGTTTTTCGAACTCAGTTTAAACTTTCCGTCGAATCAAGAGGTTATGATGAGAGAGACGACAAACGTCTCGACAATATCATGCTTAGGTGTAGTATACCGCCACGTTAATGTTGGGGAGAGAATATTGTGTTTCAGGGTCTAAAATGTATCCGAGGGTTCCTATTCTTATCATTAGCACTAGGGTCCATTCATTGTTCCCACAGGGAAGGGAGGGTATCTGACGTGCAAAAATTGAGCGAACTACAAAGTGAACAAGATATGCAAGCATATAGCAATATTCCTCTCAACGAACTCCGGTCGGTCGAAAACCAGAAAAATCCGGTTTTTGAAATCCCGCAAGGATCGCTGAAAAGCGACGAACTCTATTTCACCGTGGAGATTCCCAAGGGTAGCCTCAACAAGTACGAACTACGGACGGCGTCCGGACAAATCATTCTCGATCGAGCTATCTGTCCGAAAAACATTCCAGACACAACGAAGAGGGTCACCGGGTTCCCGCTCCATTACGGCATTTCCGCAGGTCGGTTTAATATCGATAAGGACCCTGTGGATCTTATTGTTTTTGGCCAAGACGAAGTTTATCGCACGATGGTCGGTCAGAACAAAGTCAAGGCGAGAAAAGTTCGCGTTATCGGCACTGCTAAATTCCAAGAATGTGACGACGTTCCTTGCCAAGAAGGGCAGTGGACGGACGACTTCAAAATCATGGCGGTAGATATCGAAGATAAGAAGTATGGGAAGATAACCGACTTTTCGCAGCTCAATAAACTGGACGTTGAAAGCGTGCAGGATTTTTTCTCGAACTATAAGGGCGCGAAAGACGGCCACCCGCAAACAAGAGTGGACGGATTTTTCGGCAAAAAAGAAACGATGGGAATCTTGGAACACTTCAAAGCCACAGATGCCGCTGTGCGGAGCCAAGAGGTCGCCGCCTGTCGGCAGGTGTTTACAAACGTCCTTAAGCAATTGCCCACACTCGTCAGCCAAGACCAGCCTCCGATTGACGAGAGATATTTGGAGTGTTTGCATCGGGTTTTTGATGCGCGCTTCTTCGGGAACCCGTCCACAATCGACGAATTTATGAAATATACCTCGTACCAAATCGCCAGAAGTGTACTGAAGCAAAGTGACGTTACGGTTGGAACGGCCATCGACCGAATGGCGGCCTTGCGTCAACAAAAGAAGACCTATTATCGTTTCGTCGGATACGATCGTCCACGAAATCCCGGTACGTACGCGTCTAATGGCTCTGGAAATCTCATTTTTGAATGGGTAAAATCTAAGGACAGAAATGATGGTTGCGAACCTGGCTTCCCCAAACAACATTACGAGGAGAATCCCATTGTCGATCTTTAAAGCTACGGCTTCAATGTTCTTGGCATTGTGGGTTTCGGTTCCGGCTCGATCAGACTTCGTCCCCCCAGGCGCTGCGCTGGTGGACGACGGTACGGGTTTTGCCGGTCTCTCGGAGTTGGAATTTAACGAAGTGTTAGATAAGGTTGAAGCGTCCTATAAGCCGGTATTTGAGAGTCATGGGGCGGTCCTGATCATTCAAAAACTATGGAATGACGACGAGGAAAACGCCAGTGCGTCGCGAACCGAGAATTCATGGATAGTCACCATGTACGGTGGTCTCGCGCGCAATTCCAAAATAACCAAGGACGCGTATACTCTGATCGCCTGCCACGAATTGGGACATCACTTGGGCGGTTTCGTCTTCAAGGAAAAATGGTCCGCGGCCGAAGGGCAGTCGGACTATTTTGCCGCGATGAGCTGTCTGGAGCGTTTATGGGGCAATGCCGCAGAAGAAAATAGAAGTTCTCGAAAGTCGGTCGATCCCAAGGCGAAAGAAATGTGCGACGGCGTCCATTCCGATTCAGCCCGACAAGATCTTTGCTATCGTGTGATGATGGCGGGTTATTCCGCCGCCTCTTCTCTTGCTGGTCAGGGCGCCGTGAGTTTTAGCACCCCCGACGAATATGAGACCAACGTCACCAACGTCTGGCATCCCACCCCGCAATGCCGGCTGGATACGTTCATCCAAGCCGCCCTTTGTACCTTGAGCTACGAAGCGACGGTGATCCCGCAGACCGAAGAGGAGTCCTCGCAATATACGTGCATGACGGCACGGGGTTTTGACGTGGGTATGCGACCGCGATGCTGGTTCGCGCCCGCGTTATGATAGGGCAACTTTTAAGCATAATCCTGGTTGGCGAACTTGTCGCGGCATGCATGACGATTCGCCCGTCCTCGGGGCTTGAAGAGACGGTTTCTATTGTCGCAGAAGGCGATTTGCCGCAGGTTGATGCACGTGGCGCAAAGGAAATCATCGCGAACAGTCAAGTTCCTGTGGCGTTGATGTTTTCCCTGGATTCTTGCGTGCCGTGTAAGAAAGTAAAACCCGCTTTATGGCGAACTGTGAGAAAGAGCAAAGGCAGATTCCTTGCCGCAATCGTGGACTCTGACAAGAACCGCGATTTTTGGCAGGAATACGGGCAGCCCGCGTTGCCGTCGATAATTATTTTTGAAAAAGGCAAGGCCCGGTGGCAAACCGTCGGCGTCGGGGACGTTGAGGAAATGCTGGACGTCTTGGTTGAAAATTCAGACGGCTTTGTTCACGATCTCAAAACGCGCGGCGATGCGATGGCGCCTACCAATGCGCGCGTGTTTCTTGTGGCCGCGACGGCGGACTCCGCTGCTTTTGCCCAAGAGGTCCTTGATCAAGTCGACTACTGGAAGGCGGCAGGTTTGGCGGACGACCAGATCGCTTGCTACTGGTCGCTCCCTAACTTTCCGCAATATCTGCGCGATAAGAAGCAGTTCCGGAGCATTGGTCCTCTTCTGGAACGATGTTATAACGCCGACATAAATTTGATCGAAGACCACTGGAAACAAGCCGCAGCCCAGCATCCCGAGTGGATGTATCTTTATGTATCATCCCATGGAATAGGAGATGCGCAGGCTCAGGCGGCCGCACAAACAGTGAAGGCCGTCCTGAAAGAGGAAACGACGAAGCAATGCGACGCGATGGCCCAGGCACAATTATTCTTTGACCCGCTTCCGCCTCAGCTCGAAGATCTTCGATTCTCGGAAATTTTCGCCAGAGCCTGCATCGGTGGTTTTACGCAACCTCCAGGGCTAAACCGAGATCGGATGCAGAAACTTCTCAAGGAAACTTCGGGAAAAACGTCAAAAACGATTGTGCTTCAGGGCTGCCATTCCGGCGCCGTTGTTCCTGAAAAACTCCCCCTCGCAACAGTCGTTCTCGCCGCTGCTCGTCCCGACCGTTCGAGCTTCGGCTGCAATCCCGAAGGCGACCGCACCGTCTACGGGGAGGAAGTCCTTGCCGCTATGAAAAAGCTTAAGCCGTTACCGGGGCGTTTCCAGGATTGGCAGAGGGTGCATCATGAGGTTGCGCGCCGCGTTGATCAGCGGGAACAGGAAATGAGTATCCCGAAGGGGACTCGGTCTTTGCCTATGATATTTTCTGAGGGTCGGTAGGTCGGGAGCAGGGTAAGGTCTGGGGCCAGGACGCGTGGTGGTGTTGTGGCATGCCCTGGACAATGCTATAAGGGCTCTTTTGGGGTTAGCATGAGAAAGTGCGGCTATGTCGCGATAATGGGAAGAGTGAATGCGGGCAAGAGCTCGCTTCTGAACGCGTGCCTTCAGACGAAGATTAGCGGTGTCAGCAAGAAGCCGCATACGACACGGACGCGGATTCTAGGCATTTCCACCCTCGACGAGACGCAAATTCTCTTTATCGATACGCCGGGTCTCCTTCAGTTCAAGGGCAAGTCGCCTCTCGATCCCATGCTCAAAAAGCATGCCTTGTCCGTATTGGCGGATGCGGACCTCATCTTATATCTCATCGACATCGGCAAAGGCTTTTCCGAAGATGACGCCTTCTTCCTGGCCAAGGTGTTGGACCAGAAGAACGCTCGCGTGATGATCTGTTTGTCAAAGTCTGACCTGCGCAAGAAACACGAGATCCAGGCTGCGGGAGACGCCCTCAAGGCAAAGCTGGCAGAACTGACCGCGGGTAGAACCGCAACGCCGCTTATCTCCGAAAAGCCGTACATCATTTCCGCAAAGAACGCTAAGAACGTGGAGGACCTCAAAAAATACCTTGCGGACAACCTCCCTGACGGCGAATGGCTGTTTGACGAGGAAGAACTGACAGACCTTTCCACAAAGCGGATTTGCGAGGAGCTTATTCGCGAAGCCTTGTTTAGAAGTTTGGGAGAGGAAATTCCTTACCAGTGCAACGTTGTCGTGGAAAAGATGGAAGACAAACCGGACGTTGTCAAGATTGCCGCGACAATTTATGTTGTCCGAAAGACACAAAAACCTATCCTAATTGGCAAAGGCGGAAGTAAAATAAAAGAGATCGGCACGCAGGCGCGCGCCTCGATCGAAAAATTGTTGCAAAAGAAGGCCTTTCTCGATTTAGAAGTTGGCGTTGACGAAAAATGGATGGAACGATGGGTGCAAGAGGAACAGGAACAGTTAAAGTAGACGATTCTGACGAAATTCTTGTCATAAAGGGCGGAAACAAGCTTTCCGGAGGTCGAATCTCCATTGCGGGAAGTTCGAACCAAGTTACCAAAGCCATCATAGCCGCGATGCTTACCGACGAGGAAGTTATCCTCAAAGGGGTTCCCGACGTCGACGAGCGGCGCAACATCCAACAGTTGTTCGCCGACCTTGGGGGTAGAGCCGCTGAAAAAGAGGCAAACGTTCTCGCTCTTTGCGGCAAGGACATTGGGATGTGGGAAATCCCAACGCACCATAGCAAACGCAATAGAATATCGGTGTTGTGCGCGGGGCCGCTGCTTCACCGCTTTGGCAAGGTTAAGTTTCACGCCGCACTAGGCGGGGATCAAATCGGCGCCCGGCCGGTTGATTTTCATATACAAGGTTTGGAGAAGATGGGCGCGCGCGTCGAGTTCGAGGGCGGCGTGTACTTCCTCACTGTTGACACCAAAGGGCTGCACGGTGCGCATATCGTGCTGCCGTTTCCGTCCGTGATGGCGACGGAGAACCTTCTGATCGCGGCGACGCTTGCTCGGGGTAGGACGATCATTGAGAACGCCGCTATTGAGCCGGAAGTTTTCGAACTCGTGAAAATGTTGCAAAAGATGGGCGCCGACATCACGCAGAACCCCAATCGTACCTACATTGTCGAGGGAGTCAAAAAATTGCGCGGTTGCGAAGCCAGGATAATGTTCGATCGCAACCAGGTCGTATCGTTTGCCGTCGCTGCGCTAGCAACGAGAGGCGAGGTCCTTATTGAGAAGGTGACTCATGATCCCGTGTATAGCTTTTTGAATTTTGTGCAGCGAATGGGCGCGAGCTTTCGAATTAACTCCGAAGGCCTTTACATTAAGGCGCCGACCAAGCAGATGTCAGGCGCGCATATTGAAGTCGACGTAAGTCCGGGTTTTATGACCGATTGGCAACAACCGTTCATGGTTCTTTTTACCCAGGCGTCGGGTATCAGCATCATGCACGAAACGGTATTTGAAGAGCGCCTTGGGTATACGGAGTTTCTCAATCAGATGGGCGCCCAAATAACAGTGTCGCAGAAATGTTTAGGCGAAGTCCCTTGCCGGTTCCGGCATCGAAATTTTGTACATTCGGCCATTATTCAAGGTTCGACTCCGCTCGTTGGGAACAATTTTACCCTTCCCACCGATATTCGGGCAGGCAAATGTCTCGTGATCGCTGGGCTTGCGGCTCAGGGCGAAACACGCTTAACCAACATCAAAGAGCTCAAGCGAAAATATGACAATCTCGTGCCCAAGTTGAGGCAAATGGGCGCGGAAATAGAGATTCAAACCAAAAAATAATACCGTAATTTCAATGAGTTAAAATCTCATGCGAAGTTTCTTTTACATCCCATAAGGTGCTTCCGATAGCAGTAATATACCATGTGCACGGATAGTCATGACTGCATTCGGATACAAATCGTCATTCAAACCGAAACCAAAAGTTCTGGTCATTTTCGAAAAGGATGAGGCTTTTTCAAAAGCCGTCGCTTCCTTTGCGGAAAAGGCAGGATTTGCCAAAGTTCATACCTATGACAATGCCGAGGCTTTTTTTCAAGAGGAACCGCCCGAGGTAGATTTCTTTATTATGGATTGGAATCTCGGGTCCAAGGGCGGGGGAATTGGGCTATTTAACAGAATTAGGCTTCATGAGAAGCACGGGCATACGCCGGTGATCGTGATGTCAGGATTCGTGCACAAAGGCGATTTTCGGCTGCTTGCGGAATTCCCGGTGGCGTCGTTGATTGAGAAACCGTTCGTATTCAACACCTTTAGGGACGAGGTGGCGGAAATATGGAAAGAGCGCCTCTGGTACGACGAGAGCTTCGCCCTCATCGAAAAGTTTTTGTCCGAGGCGCACAATGACGCCGAAGAGATGGGCAAGAGTCTAACTCGAGTCCTCAAAGACGCTCCGAATCCAGTCCCGGTTCTTTGCGTCATGGGACGTCATTTTATTCGAATCGACAATCTCAAGCTTGCGGAAGTCATGTTCCGCCGAGTATTAAAAACAGATGAGAATAACGTTGCGGCTTTGACCGAAGTGGCAAAGATGCTTTTCAAGGCGGGCCATTCCGACAAGGCGTTAGACCTTTTGAAAACGCTCAATAAAGTTTCCGGCGAAAACATCGAACGGCTCTGTTTTACTGGGCAGGTTGAGTTGACCATGAATAATACGGAAAGCGCCGAGAAAAATTTCGACAAAGTCCTCAAGATGGACAAAACCAACTCGGCGGCCCAGGCGGGCAAAGTTCTAACGAACAATGCCTCTCAGTTCTTTGCGAATGTTAACAATGATAACGATATGGGCAAGAATTTCGCTAGCATGATGAACACCATCGGCATTGCGAAAATCAAGGACGGCGACCTCGCTGGTGCGGTTGCCCAATATCAAGCGAGCATAAAATTTCTCACCCTCGGCCTATCGAATAAAGAAGACATCGCCAAGGTTATGTTCAACCTCGGCCTCGGATATCTCAAAAATAAGTCTCTCGAAAGCGCTCTCGAATGGTTTCAAAAAGCCGAAGAGAATGGCGGATCTAAAGCGTCAAAATACGTCCAGCGTCTTTCCGCTGTCGCAGACGGGCCGAAGAAGACGGGCGGCTACGTTGGCGACCTCAACCTCGAAGAGGAGGAAATCGCGCGGTATAATCCGCCAACCGCCGCGATTGGCGACGACCTACTCAAGATGAAGCTCAAGTCTGATAATTCCGATAAAACCGACCCCTCCGACGGCAAAAAAGGTAAGAAAGCTTCTTAAGATGCCTTCCTCTGGACAAAAGCGCTTGTGCCATCGAGCCTAAACGAGTATTTTTTAAAGCACATTGCAGCACGGGGAACGAAAATTATGCTGAACGTAATTGGCGGCGACTTGGGACTTTTGATCTTAAGGTTATCCATGGGTTCCATGATGTTCTTTAGTCACGGCCTGGGGAAACTCTTGAACTTCTCAACGTACTCTCAGACGTTTCCCGATCCGCTTGGCATTGGCTCTACCGTAAGTTTGGTCTTATGCGTGGTCGCTGAATTCTTCGCGCCGCTCCTATTATCTATAGGTTTTGCGTCGCGCGTTGCGGCTCTCATCTTGGCCGTTAACATGTTTGTCGCCGGCGTCATCATTCATGCTCCCGATCCCTTTGCTAAAAAAGAGCTGGCTTTTCTATATTTGACATTTGCTCTTTGCCTGTTCTTGACCGGACCTGGTAAGTACTCGGTAGACAGCAAAATAAAAGGATAAGCTGTTTCAAAGAAAATACGATAAGCGGTTTATGGGTTCAGAAGACGAAATCTTAAAATTATTCTCGCAGTACATTTATCAACCATATTGGGTGTACGGGTCGATACTCTTTCTCATGTTTATTTCGAGTTTCGGTTTTCCGGTACCTGAGGAAGTTACCATAGTCAGCACGGGACTCGTCTGCTACATGGCGACGCGGCCCGACTTATTCCCGCCGCCTCCCGACGCGGGGGCTCCCGTGAATATTTATGTCGCCTCTGTCGTCAGTTTCATTGCGGTTGTATTTTCGGATTCCCTTGTCTTCTATTTAGGGCGCCGTTACGGCACCAAGTTTATTCGATCCAAGAAGTTCAAGCGATTCAGAGCGAAGGTCTACAAGATAACGCGTTGGACCCGGAAACACGGCGCTTGGGCTGCAGGCGCGTTTAGATTCACGCCTGGCTTCCGGTTCCCGGGGCATTTTGCTTGCGGCATGTTGGGGTTGTCGCCGGTCAAATTCGTTACAGTCGACGGCCTTGCAGCTCTTGTTACAGTTCCAACGCAGGTTCTCTTGATCGGATTCTTTGGTGAAACGATCCTCGCTTACTTTAAGCAAGTGAAGATCGCTGTCGGTGTGATTCTATGTCTCTCATTGATTTGGTTTCTATATAAACGCCTTTGGATCGGGCCGCGACCTGGCGTCACGATTAAGTCGCCGACGCCCTAGTCGTTCTAGTCGTTACTCAAGTGTTGGCGCCAAACCCTTGTCCGTTCCTTCTTTTGTAGCTTTAAACTGAAGCTTTGGACCGGTTGCCGACGTCCCGTCGGACTTTGGAACATTGCCCGTAGCCTCATAATAAACTGTCGTCAACGGCGCGTCCTTCGGGCCTTTCACGTTCGCAGGGGGAGGATCCTCTGCGGTCGTCGTGTCCACCTCTCCGCCCTCGTCAAGCGGGAAGCCGTCTGTCTGCCATGTCTTTAAGAGCTCGATGTCTGCAGGAGCCGGAGCTTTGCCGACGGGCATGCTTCCCGCCTCCATTTCTGCAATGGATTTCACCGCGAGGTCGTTCGCATTCGCTGTGAGCAGTTCATAGGTCGTGAGATCGCCCTCGGCGCTTCCCGGCTTGTGGCAAGCCGCAGTGCAGTTTGTGTCGAAAAAGGCCTTAACGTTGCTATTATAAGAGGCACCTGCAAGAGCAAAAGCTGCTGCGCTTTGTGGAGTGCCTGCCGCGATCCATTGTGCAAATAGGTCGACGTCCTCAGCAGGAGGAGGCGCTCCTGGCGGCATTCCCCCAGCTCCCGTTAGAGCCATGCGGTTCTTGGAGGTTTCCGCCTCCAGCTTAACTTCGTCATAGGTCGTGAGCTTGGGTGGGGTAGTCCCGTCGTGACATCCTGAGAGTGCGCATTTTCCGGACACGTAGGGTCCGATATCAGCGTCGTAGGTCACGAGAGCTCCCCCTCCGCCTCCGGCGGTAGAGTCACCCCCTAGGCCCAACGTAACCTTAATAGTATGATCACAGCCCGGATACAAGAACCCCTCGGCGCTGGCGGCATAAGCCTTGGTCACCACCGCCGGCTCAGTGTAAGAGCAACCGGTCGGCGTTGCCTCAATGGAATAATGAGTTGAATCTGGCGATGCGGGCAAGGTTAACGCTAGTTTAACGCCCCCCGAGGAGTCCGCAGACGAAACACCGCTCGTCTTGTAAGTCTTGCCCTGACTGCAAGAAATTAGAAGGGAACAAACGAAGAACCCTCTCCAAGAACATTTCGAAACTAACATAACTATTCCTTAGTGTTACAGCCCTGATAAAACTCTTTCGGCTTTAACCAGTGAGGACTTAAGGAAAGAATGTAATATTGTGCAGATATTGCAATTTTTGGCGTAACATTTTTGATATTGCCGGGCCAAAAACTTCGGTACAATGGAAGGAGGAAAAACCCTAACGGTGTTGCTAACATGGAAAAGCCCGCGTCTCGACGGAAATTACGAAATCTTCTGCTTCAACCGCTGCTCCAGATCAAACTGGGGCTTTATTCCATAGCCCTGGCGATTTTTTTCAGTTTTTTGGTGACTGGGCTGCTCTATTTAAACCTTTTTAGGTTCTACAGCCTCGTGGTCGAGTTGACCGATCTTGGGGAAGAGGTGAATTCTATCCTCAGAGATTACCTGACCCAGTCCACTTATTGGCTTATGCTCTGCGCCTTCATCTATATTCTTCTCAACATTGCCGTGTCGATAATTTTTACACATCGCCTGGTGGGCCCGACTTACGCCTTTAGGCGGCACATTCAGAATCTAAAGAAGGGCGATTATAATTCAAGGATAAACCTGCGACGCGGCGATGCATTCGCCGAAGTTGCGGACGAACTTAACGATCTAGCGCTACAGCTTAAAAACCGCGGTACGAAATCGTAGGTGTATGACGATCAAGACTGATGCCAATTTGTTGGAAGACTGGTTCGCTCCTGTGCTTGTGGGAGACGATTCGGTCGAAGAATGCTTGCAGCGCGTTATCAGATCGCAATCTTTAAGAGTGCAATTCACCGAATGCCTGCGGCGCAATCTTTGTTTTTACAAGGGTAGGTCGACAGACAGCGTCACGGAAATAAGAAGACGCGCAAAGGAGCTGCACAATACGCTTACCTTCAGACTCGGCATGCTTTCCGGAGAGCGACAAGGAGCATGGTTCCGGGAAACGCCTAAAGTCGGAGCAAGTCCCTTCTCGTCGGGCATTTTGCCGGAGCCGGTGTTTAACAGGTACGAACTTGGCAATGTGGACAGAGTACAGGCGGCTTTAGAGAGTTCGTTTAAAGAGCGCAAGATTTTCCCTATCCCTTTTTCGGAACAGGGACCTTCCCTGTGGTTGACGCTGCTGGAGTTGAACTGCGGTTTGGAACAGGTTTGCGCGCTCGACAAGCCGTTCGAATCACTGAGGTTCAACTCCCTTCCCGCGAATCTTCCGGAAGGACTCCGAAGTCCTTTACTCGAAAAATTTCTGCACAACGTCAAAACTCACGTTTTGCACGCTCAAACCGAGATCGCCAAATGCTACGAAATACTATGGGAAGGAAGCTGCAAGCTTTGGGATTTCCAACGGGCTCAGCTCAAGAGACAGGCACAACAAGAAACGTATAAGGAACGTGCCTCGCACATTAGAGACGAGCTGCGAAAACGCCGCTCGACCCTTCCTAGATTCAAAAAGGCCGACTACGAGGCTCTAAGATTCATGCAATTTGAAGATCTGCCTACCAAAGCGGAGCTAAAGAAAAGGTACATCGATCTCGCCAAGAAATGGCACCCCGACCTACAAGGCGGCAACGAGGAGAAGTTCAAGCTTCTGTCGGTATCGTACGCACAGCTTTCCAAGCTCGTGCAGAATTGAACCATATGACCGAGCGTTGGATCGAAGCATCAAAGATCGACCAAATCCCAGAGGGCGCCATGGCGGAATGGACGTTCGAGGACAAGCACTATATATTCATCCGCCAAGCCAAGTCCGTAACCTGCTTCCTCGATCGCTGTAGTCATCAGGACGTCAGGTTGAGCGAATTTGGCGAACTACGGCATGATCATATCGTTTGCTACGCCCACGGCGCCGAATTTTCGCCCGAGACAGGCCAGCATCTTTGTCCACCCGCCACTTGTGGTCTTGTTCGATTTCCAGTACAAACAAAAAACAACACTGTGTGGGTCGACGTCAATGGCGGAAATACCGCGTCCTAAATTCAAAAACGTTTTGCTGCTTCGATGCCTTTATTGCGGAGAAGTATCCCTGCGCAAAGAGAAGTCGTGGCTCAGCTTCGCACGCGGATGCGAGCAATGTAATTATCTCTTCGAGCGCGAGGAAGGCTATTTCGCGGGTTCTTCCTGGATGATCAACTACACCGTCACAGCGATCATCGGCTTGGTGTTTGCGGTCTATTTGATCGTGAACTACGATCTCGGTACCATGAAGATCGCATCGCTTGTCAGTGCGTTTCTCGTGCTGTTTGGATTGTTTTTCTTTCCGTATGGTCAAGCGCTTTGGATGTACTTTGACCATCTCATCCATCCTCTGGGTGAGAAGGATAGTTACAAATAGATATCTCTCCGCACGCCTATTATTCCGCGCCTCCGCGTTTATTATCGCGGAAGCGCGGAAGTAAGGATGCGCTCTAAACCTCGATACTTCCTGCGTAGACTTCGAGCGTATGGGTATTCTAGGTCGTGAACCTGAACCTCGCCCCCAACGTTTAGGGAACGTTAGGGAACACTTTGTTCCCTTTCTATATTGCCTTTGCTCATAACTTTTGTTACCTTCCCACACAGACGGGGAATCGATCCCCATGAGGCAACGTGAAATACCAAGAGATTTTGCAAAACCATTTTCAAAGGCGCAGGACGATGAATCCCAGCTATTCCTTACGCGCCTTTGCCAAATTCCTCGGTATGCAGCCTTCGAAGGTGTCAGAAGTTCTGAGCAATAAGAAAGGTGTTTCCTTAGTGAAGGCGCGGGAGCTTTGTAAGAAGTTGCGTCTGTCGCATGAGATGCAGAGGATATTCGAATTGTCGGTCATCGAGCAGCATGCAAGAACGGCTAAGGAAAGACTCAACGCCGGCAAACAATTGAAGTCGCTGCTTGCGGCGGAGAAAAAGAAGCCGAGTTCGCAGCTCAATGGCTGGTACTTCGGTGCGATTCAAAAGCTACTGGAGTTTGGAATCACGGAGGACGGCAAGATCGGGGATCTGTTGGGCCTTACGGATCTTCAGGTGGAGAACGCAAAACGTTTCATTCAAAGAATACGAAAGCTGCACCCGGACGTTACCGAAATCTCGCTGGAACCGGCAAGTGTTATTAAAAAAATAACGGAAGCCTTTGTCGGTGATCAAGCGCAGATACAGTTGCAAACAAATTTCTTCTTTCTTTCTTCAGACGGCGTTGCTGACCTGATGAAGTTGATGGCAAGAGAGGCGAAGGCTCGCGAAAGTACAGTCAATGATTCTGATTTCTATATGTTCAATATGGCAGCAATTAAACTAATTAATGGAGACAAATTATGCTAACAAGATTCTCTCACGTCATGATCTACGCAAAGAAACACGTTGAAGCGGTCAGCTGGTACTGCGACAAGTTAGGTTTCGAAATCGACTACAACGCACCAGGGGAATACGCGTCCTTGCACCATAAAAAGCTTGGTAGACTCGCCATTCACGTCACGAAGAACGATGCGCTCATCGGTAAAGGCCCGAGACCATATTTACTTTGTGACGACATCAAAGCAACGGTTGCTGAACTGAGAAGCAAAGGGGTGAAAATCGAAGATCCCGAGCGCGAAGGCGAAAGCCCCTGGTTCTGTGATTTTTTTGATCCCGAAGGAAATGTTTGGGGCATCGAGGAGAAATAGTTCTTTTAATGCGGGAAAGCTAGCAAATCTCCGGCCTCAGAATCTCCGGCCTCAGAATCTCCGGCCTCAGAATCTCCGGCCTCAGAATCTCCGGCCTCGGCATCTCCGGCCTCGGCATCTCCGGCCTCAGAATCTCCGGCCTCAGAATCCCTGAAATCTCCGAATTTCTGAAACCTGAAGCTCACTGAAACGGGCGGTCCCTCATAAGAGGGAGCGCTGCAGGCAGTAAAGATTGCCACCGAGTTTGTCTGCCACTTGAATGAGATCGCGGCATGCTTTTGGCTCAAGCCGCATAATGCTTTGCACTTCCCTAAGAGAGGCCAACGAAATGTTAAAGAATTTACGCCGATCCGCTTGTCCTTTTCTGGCATTGCCTTCGGCAAGATTGAGAGCAACGCTTGATGCTGCTCGCAGAAGTTGGGAACGCAAAAACGACGGCAATTTCACTGACTTTGCTCGATTGTAAAGGTCGACGGCTAGCTCGTAGGTTCTAAAAGTTTTCATAAAAAATTCCTCCAAAAAAAAGTTCTCACAACGGGTGTGAACCTTTTTTTTGGAGGAATTTTTTATGAAAACTTTTAGAACCTACGAGTTAGCAGTTCAATTCTATCGCAGTATCAAGAATCTGCACCTACCGGCGCACCTGAAGTCCCAGCTCTTGCGAGCAGCATCAAGCGTTGCTCTCAATCTTGCTGAAGGCAGAGGTAAATTCACCCGACCAGATCAACGACGATTTCAACAAATTGCATTCGGAAGTGTTCGCGAATGCCAAGCCATATTCGATTTGATCGATGATGATTATCTTGCCCAAGCCGAGCTTCTAGACCATCTTGCAGCGAGCCTCTTCAAGCTTCTGAGAACCGGGCACTAAGCCCGGTTCTCAGAAATTCCGAGATTCATTGCCGCCTTCTAAATATCTGGGACCGCCTAGGACCACTTCTTCTTAAAAGTCTCAAGAATCTTATCGAGGAAATCATCTGTATAGAGAAAGCTTCCCTTCGGCACGTCGTTGCCGTGAACGCAGACTGCGAGGTCCTTCGTCATATGACCTGCCTCAATTGTCGCGACGCAGGCATTTTCCAAAGCCTCGGTGAACGCAACAAGTTCTTTGGTGCCGTCGAGGTTGCCGCGATGCCTAAGTCCTTGTGTCCACGCGAAGATGGAAGCAACCGGGTTGGTGCTCGTTTTTTCGCCTTTTTGGTGCTGGCGGTAATGCCTCGTGACGGTGCCGTGCGCCGCTTCCGCCTCGATCGTCCGCCCATTGGGGCAAAGAAGGATCGAGGTCATGAGACCGAGGCTGCCGAACCCTTGGGCCACGGTGTCTGACTGGACGTCGCCGTCGTAGTTCTTGCATGCCCAAACGATCCCGCCTTCCCACTTGAGAACTTGCGCTACCATGTCGTCGATGAGTCTGTGTTCATAGGTTATGCCGGCCTTCTTGAATTGATCCTTGAACTCTTTGTCAAAGATCTCCGCGAATATATCGCGGAATCGACCGTCGTATGTCTTGAGGATCGTGTTCTTGGTCGAAAGATACACAGGGTATTTCTTTTGCAAGCCGTAGTTAAAGCAAGAACGCGCAAATCCTTGGATGGACTCGTCGGTGTTGAACATGCCGAGCGCCACACCTTTGCCTTTGAATTCGTTAACGACCCACGACTCCGTTTTGCCGCCGCCTGCAGGTTCGTAAACAAGTTTGAGAACGCCTTCGCCCGGAATGTTGAGGTCCGTTGCTTTGTACTGGTCGGCATGGGCGTGACGGCCTACGACGATAGGTTTTTTCCAATTTGGAACGAGCTTGGGAATGTTCTTGCAGATGATGGGTTCGCGAAACACTGTTCCGCCGAGGTAGTTGCGGATGGTGCCGTTGGGGCTCTTCCACATTTTCTTGAGATTAAATTCTTTAACCCGCTCTTCGTCGGGCGTAATTGTCGCGCATTTGATGCCGACGTCGAATTGTTGGATGGCCTTCGCGGCGTCGAGCGTAACTTTGTCCTCGGTTTTGTCGCGGTTTTGAACGCTGAGGTCGAAGTACTTAATATCCGCGTCGAGATAAGGATGAATAAACTTCTCCTTGATCTTTGCCCAGATGATCCGAGTCATCTCATCCCCGTCAAGCTCTACAACGGGATTCTTTACTTTAATCTTGGCCATAGCATCTCCTATGAACTAAGGGGTTAAGCGGAGAAAAAGTGAATGGAGCGCGCCATTTTTGAAAAATCTCGCAACTGCTCGGTCACGTCAATGAGGGAAATAATTTCCGTTCGCTTGCGACTTTGCACATTAGCAATGAGACTGTGGCTGCCAAACAGGATCTTGAAAAATCCGAGACCCGCGCCTCCCTCTTTGTTGTCGATAAGTTGGTGGCTATCCTGCCGACGCAGCACTTTTTTCAAATAGCGGGCGAAAGTATCAGGGTGTAAAAGGCCGAACGGATCTGCCACGCCAATGGCTAGAATCCGACCGTCGCAACCAAAAGAAAGTTCCGCATAGTCCTCCGGCTTCAAAATCATCGAAGAGTTTCGAGAAGTAGAAGCATATGGTTCCTTGCGACTCGCCATGGGTGCGTCGTAAATGGCGTTCATCAGGAGTTCCTCTGAAATGCCGTAGGCTGTTTTCGAAAGGTTTTGGCCTAACGCGAGATCTTCCACAAATTTTGCCACGTGTTTATTCAGCGGATCTCTATCCGGACTTCCCGTGATGGGAAAACGGAAGACTTGAGTTTGATTTCGCAAATACTTTTCGATCCCAAAGATATCGCCCGTAAGCATCTTTTGAATCGTGACCCTGAGCTCGTGTATGGTCAACGCTTCTTCGCTTCTGTTGGAAACAATGTGATCGAGGAGCGTTTCTTCGATGTTATCCAAGGCGCCGCTGTACTCGGGCATAGGTAGTTCGGTAACCAAGACGATTTTTATCGCTGGATTACTAGATTTTGCTAACGTGAAAACTTGCTTAATGGGTGCATTGCAAACAAGGATTTCGTATTTGTTGTGCGCCAATGCGGATAATGCCGAGTGGACGTCGGTGACGCCGTCCAATTGCGCTTTGTCACACATAACCTTTATTGCGGAGCCGGACGGCAACGGCTTGAAGCCGCCTAAATCCACGCTTAGAACGCTTTGATTCTTTCCCATTACGCTTTTTTCTTAGCCCCTTGCGCTATTTGATCCTGTAACGTCATCAGTCCCGCAATAACCGCTTCCGGAGTAGGAGGACAGCCAGCGATATAGACGTCGACGGGGACAATGCGGTCAACCCCTTGAACAACGTGGTAAGCCCGATAAAATCCTCCGCTTGACGCGCAGGCGCCCATAGAAATAACCCATTTGGGTTCGGCCATTTGATCGTAAATCTTCTTGACCACGGGCGCCATCTTTTCGGTGATGGTACCGGCGACAATCATGACGTCGCTCTGTCGTGGGGAAAATCGCACAACTTCGGCGCCGAATCGGCTGATGTCAAACTTGGGTCCGACAACCGCCATGTATTCTATGCCGCAGCAGGCCGTTCCAAATGGATAGGGCCACAACGAGTTTTTCCTCGCCCAGGAAATCAATTCTGATAATTTTGAAGTAAAAATGCCCTGATTTTCATCATGAGATGCGTGTTTCATAATTCCAAAACCTAATTATCTTAACAGTGTAAAACAATCTAAAATTCTAAAAAGATACGTAACTTAACTATAAGTCAAAATCGGCGCATTGGCCACAATCTTTTGATTTTAATGACGAAGGTTGACATGCAGTGGTCCAAGTTCGTAAAATTTATATAAAAGCCCCAAAAGTCTAAAAATTTTGACTGCGGCAATCGACCTCAACTAAGGAGTGACAATGGACACGATTATCCACTATTTCCAGATGGGCGGCGTAGAAGTTATGTCGTCAATTTTGTTTGTGTTTCTGATCTCGGTTGTCATAGTGGTCGAGCGTTCCTACCGGTACTGGCTTGTGTACGACCTGGCCAATAGTAGCGGTTTCATGGCGATGGTTCAGAAAATGGTCATGAATAATTCGATCGAGAACGCGATTCGTCTCTGCAAGAAAGCGCGCCCAAAACTCCTTCCGTTCGTCCTTGCTGAGGGTCTGAAGCGTTCCAACGACACTCCCGACGAGATAGACAACGCGCTCGACCATGCCGTGCTTTCAACTATGCCTAAGATAAACAAGTTTACAGGATTTCTTGCTACCACGGCCAACGTTGCTACGCTCCTCGGACTGCTCGGAACGATCTTCGGTCTGATGCGATCTTTCGCGGCGGTTGCAAAGGCCACCGGCGCACAGAAGCAAACGCTCCTCGCGGAAGGTATCGCGGAAGCGTTGAACGCAACGTCGTTCGGACTATCAACGGCACTTTTCTGCTTGTTCTTCTACGGTGTTCTGACCGCAAAACAGGCAGCGATTGTTGACGATATCAACAAAAACGCGTCAAAACTTACGGATCTTCTTTACACAAGAAAAATGAAGCTTTCGCATCGCAGCTAAACATTCATAGTGAGTTGCTATTTTGAGTCGAAGTCGCAAACATCGTAAGCATAAGAAAAAAAAGACGTCAGGGGCGAAGACTGCTGAACTGAACATCATGCCCTTTATTGACATTTTCTCAATGTTGAACACCTTTTTGCTCGTGTCGGCTGTGTTCGTCAATATCGGGATTCACGAGGTCCAGGTCCCGTTCCTGTCTAACGCTCCCGTCGACGAAAAGCCCAAGCGTTCTTTGGACATTAAGGTCAACATAGACGAACGAGAAGTTCAACTTATGACGGAGTGGTCGGCGGCGCCGGTCAATGCGGACAAGAAGAACTATCCGCTCGATAAAACGGGTCTTGCCAGTTTGCACCAGGAGCTTATTTCCTTGCGGACGCAATATCCTGAGGCGGACAAGGTGACCGTGTTCTCTGAAGATACCGTCAAGTATTCTCAGCTGGTCGACGTCGTGGACGCTATCAAGGTTTTGACAGAAAGCGATCCGCGAATCCCAACGAAAGACGATTCAGGCCAACAACTGTTAAGCGAGTACCTGTACGAAAAAGTGGTTATAGGCAGCGTTATACTCTAGGTTAGAAGAGGTTCCCGATGGCATCAGTGGGTGGTGATAGTGGCGATCACTTAAGTCTCAACTTAACGCCAATGCTCGACATTTTTAGTATCCTCGTTACGTTTCTCTTGATGAGTTACTCGACTGATCCCGTTAACCACGACGTTGACCAGGATCTTGAACTCCCAAATTCGGCTACGCTCACGACGATTGACGAAATTCCGGCAATCACCGTGAACCGGCAAGCAATCTTTATCAACGACAAGAAAATTGTGGATATCGAGAATGGCGACGTACCCGAGGCGGCGAGAGATCAGGGGGCGATTCGCCCGGTTTATGAAGAACTCCTGAAATTGGCAGAAGCCAACAAGAAGGCCGTGGCTAAAGAAGGGGCGGAAGAAAAAAAGAAGGCCAACACGCTCGGAATGGAAATGGATAAGAACCACAATTTTAAACTCATGAAGCGGATCATGCTCTCTGCTTCGCAGGCGGAATTTATTACTTTTAAGCTGTTAGTCGCTAAGGATAACCCATGATGGAGCAAGGACTGGTCAAAGTCCGATTGGCATCGCACAGACGCCGATGGTTGTCGTGGTTTGTGGTTTTGTCGCAGTTTTTGCCGCTTTTCTGGTCAGGCTCCCGTTTGCCTTCGTTTGGGACTCGCCTTCAGGCGCAAGAGTCTCCTAACGAGCGATTTAAGAACGTTGAAATTCGAGTTATCCGTCCTCGATATTTTAACAAGGCAGGCAAGTTGGAGCTAGGGGCGCAGTTCACAAGTATCATGAACGAGTCGTTTATTTACACGTTTTTGGCAACCGGTATCCTTGCCTATCACTTTAGCGAGAGCTTCGCCGCGGAGTTTTCCGGCGCCTACGGTTTCAACTTGGACAAGGAAGACAAACGGGTTTTGTTCGACGAGTTCGGCATCAAGACGAAAATTTTTCGAACCGTTTATACGGGCGAAGCGAACCTGCAATGGACGCCAATTTACGGCAAGTGGCAAACGTCGTCGGGACGCTTGATTTACTTTGACACTTACATTGCTCTTGGTGGGGGTATGTCCGGTATCGAATGGAAATTTAGCGACTTTTGCACGGAGCCAAACACCGCCGTAAATTCCGATGCAGCACCGGTTCCGGAAGACACCACGCAGACCTATCCCAACTTCTTGTTCGGTATAGGCCAACGATACTTTGTGTCGAAGGATATGGCATGGCGCTGGGATCTTCGGAACCACAGCCTTATTTATCAAAAAGAAGATTCCGCATGCGACCCCACGGTCGAAGAGTCGGGTACAGGGGTTCACAACAACATAACTTTGCAATTTGGCGCGTCTAAGTTCTTTTAACAATGAGTACGCTTTTGGCAAAAATTCGGTTCAAAATTCTTGTGTTAGCGGTTCTCGCGGCGGTTTCGTGGTCGGCCACCCCCGCTCGTGCGGCAGATATTGGTAAGGCTGAGGCGTTGCTCAAGTCTGGAAATTATCCTCAAGCGGCGCAACTCTTTTTTGCGGTCTATTCTGCGCCGCGATCGCGCATAGAACGCGCGAAAGCGGAATGGGGGCTCGGACGCAGCCTGCAGCAAATGGGATTGTTGTACTCGGCGTCCAAATACTATAGCGTCATCGTCAGGCGCGGCAAGACGGGCGCAAATCCCTACTTCCGACAAGCCATGGAACAGCTTGGCATCATCAATAGCGCCGTAAGTTTGGGCCAGTCGCACATCGTACAACTCTTCAAGAGCAAGATAAACTCAGCGGATGTTCCCGGTCCGGCTCGGGGGTTCTATTTCTACTATCAGGGGATCGAGGCGTTCGATCAGCGCAAATTGGAAATTGCGAGCAGTCAGTTTGAAAAAGTTCCGTCCGGCAGCAGCTATTACTTAGGCGCGCAGTTTTATCTTGGCGTTATTTCGAACCTCTCCGGATCGCATTCCAAGGCAATCAATCACTTTGAAAAAGTTATTAACGGGTCAAAAGGCGAGGAAAGTCTCCGAGAGATGCATGAACTCGCCTTGATGAATATCGCCCGTATCCACTACGAAACGAAAAGATACCAACAAGCTCTTGGGTTTTACGGACGGGTTCCCCGAGATTCCGACCATTGGTTGGACGCGGTTTGGGAAACATCGTGGGCTTATTACATGATGGAAAAATTCAACAATACCCTAGGTCAGATTCACACGATCCACTCGCCGTTCTTTATGAATCGCTTCTATCCGGAAAGCTACATTCTCCAGTCCATCACGTTCCTGCGGCTTTGCCGGTTTGATCAAGTCAAGGAATCGATGAAGAGGTTCCGCGACCGTTACGCGCAAACCTATAGCGAAATTAAGGCTATGCTTTCGCGTTTCCAGGGGAATCATAAAGAGTTTTTCTCGCTTGTCTACAGGTACAAGAACGGTCAGTTGAAGCAGTTTAAAAACGCGGAAGAGGTCGTCAAGAAGCTTACCCTTATCGATGCCTTCAAAGGTGCCGTGGACATTATGCGCATCGCGGATCGCGAGGCTGATCGACTTTCCGATTACAAGGGCAGTTGGGGGAACTCCGGTCTTTATCAGCAGCTTGACGAGTTCTTGAAGTCGAAGAAAGAATCCGCAATTTCGAGGTCGGGCAGGGAGATGTACAAGCTTGCCGCGACGTACTATAGCCAGCTCCTCGAACTTTCAAATCAAACGAAATTCATCGTCGCCGAAATGCAGTTGGGAAAACTCGCAAAGCTTCGCTCCAAGATCAGCGTTACGGATCAAGACAAGAAGACACAATACATTGGTGGCATGCAAAAGCTTAATATCGGAGAGACCCTGGAATATTGGCCATTTGAGCAAGAGTACTGGGAGGACGAGCTCGGATTCTACGTTTATAACCTTGATAGCAAGTGCACCGGGAACTAAGACATGAAGATACGCTTGAAAATTTTGCTATTGCTCCTCTCGATGCTTGCTTCTATCGCGATGTCGGCCGATGCGGAGCCCGAAAAGAAGCGGGTGGCGATTGCCGTTCAGGAGCGAAAGCGCGAAAAGGGTAGCGGGAAAGCAATGGCGCGGCTTAACCGATCGGCTGTATTTGTCGTTCAGGTTGAGAAGAAGTTGATCGACGGTATCGATAAAACGGTTGCGTACTTGCAGAAAACGGCGAAGGCGTTACCGAAGCGGTCCCCTCAGCGATTACAAATCTTGGAGCGTACTCTCAATTTAAGGATGGAACAAGCTACCTATGTCCGCTCTGAAGAAGAGCGCATTTACGATAAGGGGTGGCGCGCTTGGGATGTGGGCGGTCGAAAGGGTAGAGAGCCGCAGCTTAACAATAAGCGATCCGTTAAGCACTGGAAGCAAGTTGTCTCCGAAGCCAATGTTCTCCTCAAAGAATATCCGCGTTCAAAAACCGCCGATATAGTTACTTACAACTTAGCGATTGGTTTGCAATATTTGGGTAAGGAAAAAGAATCCGCCCAAATTTTTGCGAAGCTTATTAAAGACTATCCAAACTCCGACGTTGCCGGAGACGCGTATGCGGCGCTCGGCGATTTTTATTTCGACAAATCGGATTTTAACAACGCCAAGTCCAACTACGAGAAAGCTCTTCGCTTCAAGCGATCCAAGAAGTTCCTCTGGTCAGTCTTTAAGTTGGGATGGTGCGAGTACAACTTAGGCCATTATCAGGCCGCCCTGAAAAATTGGAAGATGTTGGTATCTCAAGCAAGGGCCGGCGGACGACAAGGTCTTGACCTGAAGGACGAGGCTTTGCGCGACATGGTATACGCGTTCGCAGAGCTCAAGGACGTCGATGGCGCTATCGCGTACTATCGGGCCAATGGCGGGGCTCGGTTCATCGGGCCGTTTCTTACTCTTCTAGCGGAAATATTGTCGGATCAAGGGAACTATGCGCAAGCGATCAATGTTCTCAAAAGATACCAGAAAGTGGCTCCTTATGGCGAAGAAGCTCCTGAGGCCCAAAAGGAAATCATCAGCCTATACTTTGCGCTCAGCAGGATGCCCGACGTATGGAGGGAATTGGAACGCCTTGGCGCCGTGTATGGTGTAAAGAGCGCTTGGGCCAAGAAGAACGATCGTAAACTCGTCTTAGAAACACAAGCCCTGGTCAAAGACCAAATGATGTACTACGCATCTTTGACTCTCCAGAAAGCAATTAAAGACGACAATAGGGCGCTCAACGAAGAAGCGAAAAAAGGATATTTGTTGTTCTTGAAGCATTATCCGAAGGCGCCGGAAGTGCCGGGCGTGAAGTACTACCTCGCAGATATCGAATACTATTTGAAGAACTTCAGAGAGGCGGGACGCTATTACTACGAAATAGCGAGCTTGGGTAAAGACAAGGCCGTTCGGGTCGATCCAGTAGCAAAAAAGACCATCAACATGCACAGAGAAGCATCCGTCGACATGGTCCGTTCCTACATTCAAGATTTCGAGCCGGAGTTTAAGGTACTGAAAAGGCAGAAGCCCGACTTTAAGAAACCTCGTGCTCTCACCCTTCGTGCCAAGAACTACATTAAGGCGTGCGCCAAGTACACCGAGTGGTATCCAGAAGACAAAGTCAGGGTGAAAACCTGCGAAACGGATATTACAAAGATTTACTACCATTCAGGAAACAAGAAAAACGCAATTCTCTATCTCAAGAATCTCGCTGTTAAATATCCTAAAGGCAAAGAAGGACCGGCTTCGGTTGAGCTCCTCATTCCTATTGTCAGCGACGACAAAGAGGAAATGCTGCGGACGGCGGACAATTTACTCAAGGTTCCTGAATACCGCGAGGGTGAATTGGGCGCGAAGTTGCGGTCGTTGCAGCGGGGCGTTGAGAAAGAAAGCATCGCTAAAGAAAAAGACAGCTTGAAACGAGCGAAGATGTTCGAAGCTCAAGCCAAAAAATATCCGAACGATCCGGACGTCGACAAGCTTTGGTATAACGCGGCGGTTGACTTTGTGAGGGGCGGCGACATTGATTCCGCGATGGGCGCTTACTTTATAGTTGTTAAGCGATTCCCAAAAAAGGAACAAGCCAAAGATTCGTTACTGCAGCTGGCGAAGATCTCAGAGAAGAGACTTGAATTCGCTAAGGCGAGTGAATTCTTTGTCCTCTTTACCCAGAATTATCCTGATGCCAAGGAAACTCCTGGAGCGTTAGCGAAAAGTTGCGAAGTTCTCATAGCTATCCGATCGTCGAAAGCTCTTTCCGTTTGCACCGCATTTGTGAACCGTTACCCGGACGGTGGAGTCATCGTCATGGAAAGAATGATTCGCAACGCGGAGAGAGGCAAGCAATTGTCTCTCATGGCCGAGTTGATTACCAAACAGTATCTTCCGCGCTTCAAGCTCTCGCCTAACCAGCAGATCGTCGCGTACCATAGGATCTATGTTGCGACGAAGGGAGAGGGAGCGCTCGGAGGACAGGCCGTCAAGTCGATGGAGTCTATTTTCTCCAACAACGTGAACGCCGTCGACGGCGAAGCTTTGCGCTACATTGGCGAAATCGCCTTCAAGCGTGCGAATCCAATCATCAGCAAGTTTCAAGAAGTTAAGCTGGAAGGCGGCAGCGTAGATCGCCTGGCGGCTTCACTTGAGAAAAAGGCTTTGGCTCTAAAACAGGTGGAGGACACGTTCAACCAGGTGGTCGGAACGAAAGACGCTTATTGGGGCGTGGCGGCTCTCCATCAGATGGGTTATGCGAACGAGCTTTACGTCAACTCCCTAGAAAACCCGCCCGAGATCAAAGGCGCGTCGAAGGCAGACGTTCTCAAAGAACTCGCTCCGCAAATAACGGAAAGAAAGAATGCAGCCAAGACTTGGTATAAAGCCTCTCAGGATACGATCAGGAAGTTCAAGGTATACAACGAATGGTCTGTGAAAGTATTGAACGCTCTGGCACGAATCGAAGATAGAACCTTCACATTCGACGATTACACAGTTACTCCGGATATTTTGCAAACGCAGGTGCCGTCTAACCTCGTTGGGCGTTTGGAGAAATAATGCTTAGAAGTTGGCAGCAGATTTTTATTCTCTTGGGCCTTGTTTGGGCGTGTAGCTCACATGAAAACAAGCAGCCGTCGGAAGTGGTTTCCGCTGACGGATCCGAGTCTGCCGAGGAATCGTCGGGGAAGGAAGACAAACAAGACGATAATTCTTCCCTCGATCTTTCCGACGACTATAGACCGTTCTACTTCAGCGAGGGCAACAATGCTTTCACGTCCAAGACGGTTAACAAGAAAATCGCTAAAGGTCTTGTCAACGATCTAGAAGATAATGTCAAGAAGGCGACGGCTAAGGATACGGCGGAAGTCGCGGGTTTTATCACCGTTCAGGTGCTTGCCGACGAGTCTTTAGACGCGGTTATCAGATCGGTCAAGAAGCTTATTGATCTCGAAATGCGCAAAGACGTTGCACGAGAGATTCCAGACATTGCCAAACTTCAATTAGTTTTGGCGGCGATAAATGCCAAAAATTTTGCCTTAGCCGAATATTATTTGCCGGACCTCCTCACGAGTAAAAATAAGTGGATCAAGGCCGCGGCCATGAACGCGGATGCCTTTATTGCTCTTGAAGACGACCGGTTGCCAGAAGCCATTGCAACATGGAACTCGGTTCTTAAGACCGATTCAGAAAACGAAGCGGCTCGTCTTAATATTGGCTTCTTCAGTCTGAAATACGGGGATTACGCCACCGCCATCCAAATGCTCGGGCCGATGGAAGAAGATTGGTTTGCCTTGTACGGCCTCCTCGTCGCGGAGCGTCTTGCGGGCAATACGACCAAAGTTGCTGCGCTCTGTGAGGAACTAGAAGACAAGAAGAAAGATTATAAGCCGGCTATGATGTCGTGCGCTTTGAACGCTTATCAGGGCGAGAAGAAGCACGATAAAGCGATCGCGCTCCTGAACACTCTCGTTAAAGCGGAACCGAGCATTCCTCAGCTTGACGAAAAGGCCTATAAGCTCATTTCCGACATAGAAGAGAACAAACAAGCAAAGAAGGTTGAGAAGAAACCGAGCTCGCCTCCAGCTGAAAAGAAGGAAGAAGCTCCACCCGAAGATGAAGGAGACTCCGAGAGCGAGGAAGAAGAGGAAGGATAACTTCCCTCTTTTCATTGTAAGCTAAACGCGAGATAATAAAAGCAAATCAAACAGGTATATAAAGTAGACAGGGTTTTTGAGAGACGTTTCAACACTACGGGTTGCAGCAGAATCTAGAAAGGTCTTGGAATGAGTTTAAGTATTAAATACCAACTCCCGGACAATGAGCCTATTGTTATTTCTTTAACGGCGGGTCGGGTCCTCATTGGAACGCTGCTTTCCAACGAAATCGTACTCAAAGCACCTGGTATTGAACCCATTCACGCCATGATTGAAACAAACGACAGCGGTACGAGCGTACTTATAGATCTTGGTTCCGCTACGGGTATTAAGAAAAATAGTCAGAAGGTTGATGTCGAAACGGCTCTCACTAAGGGTGACAAGTTGCTTATCGGCAACTTCACGCTTTCTGTCGTCGAAGAGGAGGACGCCGTTGCGGACGAAACAGTGCCGGTCCCGATGGTCCCCGGCTACGCAGGTACTGAGGAGGAAGATGATGCAGGTTACGATTCTGACGACGATGGTCGTGTCGTATCTGTTCCTGATTCGTCCGGGCCGCGCAGTATGACCGAGCGAAGGCCCTCTCCCAATGACAAGAGGACAAAGAAAGAGAGGCTTTTTTCTCCCCGCAAAGCCAAGCCAAGCGGCAACGTGCTCGAGGTCGTGAGTTATTGGGACGATACCGTTCTCGACGTCGAGCTGTTTCATCCCAGTTATAAAGGCTTTGACAAGGTGACGATAGGCGATCCCACCAAGGCGCACCTTTTCGGCGGCGGTAAGAAGTACTTTGATCAACACGTTTTGGCGACCTTCTCTGGCGAAGGTTATCGTCTTCGACTCATGCCGGACATGAAAACTCGCATTCGCAAAGAAGGCGAAGTCATGGAAAAAGAAGGCGAGAGCAAGATAAACTTGGGACGTCGCGACATCGCCCATATCGCGCACGGAGCCATCAAATACTTTCTTATGTTTGTAACGCCGCCCCCTCTGGATCTTCCCCCGAATAGAGCAAGAGATCCGATCTTCGCGGGCCTGTTAAGCGTTTCGATGCTTTTGTATTTCTTGGCGATGCCGGTCATTTGGACGGCAGAACGCAAGGACAAGGAAGAGAAAGAAGACGATATCTGGGCGTTGGTAAATGCGCCTGAAAAAGAGAAGATAGAGAAGAAGGAGCCTATAAAGCCACCGCCGCCTCCCAAACCGGAACAAAAGGTGGTGGAGAAGAAAGAGCCTCCCAAACCAAAACCGATTCCGCCGCCCCCGCCGCCGAAACCCGTTCAAGCAGCAAAGCCGGTGGAAAAGGAAAAACCGCAGCAGGTTAAACCAGTGGAGAAGCCGGCTGAAAAACCGAATCCGGTGGCGGCCCTGGACAATAAACCCAAGCAAACCCAACCTGTCGAGCAGCCAAAACCCGAGCTTTCGAAATTGCGCGACGTGGGTAAAACGGGAATGGCGACAACAGGAGCCAATAAACCCGACTTCAAGCTTGCGGGCGAGAAAACCAACAACAACAGTCTCGTCACCGGCGGCGCGAAGGGCAGCGGCATGAACCAGGCCGGCGGGGCCCGCAAAGGTAAACAAGCCAACAGCGTCATGGGCGTTGAAGGCGTCAACAACAACAAAGCTTCGGGCGTCAACCTGTCGAAACTTGGCCTCGGCGCCGGCAAAATCTTAAATAAAACCGGTCCAGGCGCTATCAAAACAAACTTCGTTAACTCCGCAGGCGGTGCCGGCGGCGGCAGCGGATCAGCATCCAAGACATACGGCTTGGGCGGCGTTGGTGCAGGACAATCGCTTGGTCTTGCAGGGTCCGGTTCTGCCGTTAACAATTTCGGCTCGGGCGCTGGCGGAGATGGCAGCGGCCAAGGTGGAACAGGTGGTCTAGGCGGCGTCGGATTGGGCCGCGGGTTCGGTACAAAAGGTGACGGCGGCGACGGCCGCGGAAGAGCCAACGTTGTTGTTCCCCCAGGTGACCCTGTCGTGAGCGGCGGTTTGACCTCTCAAGAAGTATCCGCGGTCATTCGCGCAAACCTCAACCAGATACGACACTGTTACGAGCAATTGCTGCAACGGTCTCCAAGCGCTTCCGGAAAAATTAAAGTTCGATTTACAATCGATCCATCGGGACGCGTGAGTTCGACAGGCATCGAATCCAGCACGATTAGCGATTCGGTAATGACAGGATGCGTGACAGGAAAAGTTGTGCGTTGGAAATTCCCGGAGCCGCGCGGCGGCCAAGCGGTTACCGTCACGTATCCGTTTGTGTTCAACCCGCTCTAAGGATTCCACGGTCGTCATCCAGACGAAGACTCCGTTATCCTGACGAAGACTCCGTTATCCTGACGAAGACTCCGTCATCCTGAGCCGAAGGCGAAGGATCTCCTAGGCGAGGATTGCAAAAATGTTGAAAGGCTCTGTCCTCCTGCTCTTCATTTCCCTTCTAGCGACGGGTTGCATGACGACAGGCCAAAGACAATTGCACGTTCAAAGCCCCCAACCGAAAAGACGCGGACTCCTTTTTGACCAACAGGGCCTCGCATGGCCTGTCTCTGGTAAGATTAGTTCGTCATTTGGAAGACGGTGGGGGAGGAGACACGAAGGCATCGACATTCGAGCGCCGAAGGGAACGCCGATCTTGTCGGCATCCGAAGGACGAGTCGAATTCACCGGGTGGATCAACGGCTATGGTAAGACCGTGATTGTCGCTGCGGACAACTTCAAAACGCTTTACGCGCATTGCAGCAGCGTCAAAGTAAGCAAGAACGATTACGTGGAGAAAGGGCAAATCATCGGTTCTGTCGGCTCTACAGGCAATGCGGTCGGTTCCCATCTGCATTTTGAGTACAGAGACCTCGACGATAAACCCTACGACCCAATGCTATTCCTTAATTTCGACAAACCAATAGCCCGCAGATAACCCGATCATTCCGCAACCAGAGCGTTCTCTTTGATGTCATCTCCTGTCACAAGCTTGTGCACGGCGCCATAACTCAAATCCATAATTTTGGCTATTTCCCGAAAACTCAGACCACCTTCACGGTGCGCGCGGGCGAGTCGCTGTTTTTCTGCGTTCACTTTGACCGGGGGACCCAGCTTGACGCCTTTTTTTCGCGCGGCGTCGAGGCCCGCCCTGACTCTCGCAACAATCGTTTCTCGCTCGATCTCCGCGATTTCCGCGAACGCGGCCAACATCGTCCTTCGAAAAGGGTTCTCGTGTCCAAGATTGAGAACGGGCTGCGTGACAGAAATGAAAGCGACGCCGGCGTGGTCAAGCGAGAGCAATGTCTGGATGGCTTCGGTGGCGTTTCTGCTTATCCTGTCGAGTCTATAGGTGACAATGGTGTCGATCTTTCCGGCGTATGCAGTCTCCAATAACGCTTGATAGCCTGGCCTTTGTGACGTTTTTCCCGAAATTCCCTCATCCTTAAACTCAAACGTCTTCTTTGGCCGCTTGTTGGCGGGAAGATCCTCAAGCCATTTTTCAACGGCCGTTTGTTGGCTAATAAGATCCTGCTTCTCTGTTGAGACTCGGTAGTATATTCCAATGTTTTCCATGACAAATCCGCACGCGTTTACTTTATGGTATCAAAAACTATGCTTCAGGCACAGAAGCTCCCATGCTCTTTTTGAGTTTGTTCCAAAACCCAAAGAGGGAGAGGGCTCCCCCCGAGTGTACAACAAGCCATCGGCCTGCCGTGTGTTGCTCTTGGAGTTTGGTAAGAGTCAAAAACAGTTTTGCGTTGTAAATGGGATCGATGAGAAGGCCGTCCTCTCGTGCCGAATGCACGATTTGTTGGGCAACCGCCGTGCTGAAGGCACCGAAGCTCCCTGTTGCCGAGGGCGCTTCGACGCGCAACCGGACAGTCAGAGTCGGGGGCTCGACGTTAAGAAAGCCTGCAGCCCATTGGAAAAATGCGTTTGCCTTTTCTGTAAACTCGGCTTGTGTCCATTTGTCAGCCATAGGGACGATCGTTAGGTCCCTATGTTCCTTAAGCAGGGAGAAACCAAAGATGAGCGCAAGGGCTGTGAAGGCGGTTCCGGCATCAACGACGATCTTGTCAAAGCGAAATCCTAATTCAGCTTCGTTTGCAATTATGTCGGTTGCAAGCGAGACGCACCCCATCACGCCTGCGGGATGGAATCCCCCTTCGGGGAGGAAACAAAAGGATTCCGCTTTATACCTTCTCCGCATTTCCTCAGCCGCCAATTGCTCGATATTTGTCCACCGATCTCTGGCCACCACAACGACGTGTTTGGGAGGTATCAACAAATCGCGAAGATTTGCTTGGGGATGCTCGACGTTGCCATGTTGCTCTCGCACGAACAGAGTAGGCTGGATCCCCAATTCCAAAAACAGCTGCGACGCGGAAACGACGAAATTGGACAGGCCGCTTCCAACAAGCGCCACGTGCTTAAATTCGCGCGAAAACAAATAAGGGGCTAGAGAGGCGAGCTTGCGGTATTTGTAGCCTGATGCGCCGAGGCTCAGTTCGTCGTCGCGTTTTACCCATGTTTCCGCTTGCATGGATCTGACGCGGTGACATCTGGAATGAAGGACAAAAGGCGAAGTCTGAGTAAGGGGAAGCGCCGTTTCCCGCGCGACCAGCGCTTGGAGTTCGTTGATATTCATAAGCAATTTCCCCGCGAAATCAGTTCCTTACGAGCTACAATAACACACTCGCAGGCAGTTCCGATAGTTTAGACGCGGGTCATTTTTGACCGCTTAAAGGGGAAAATCAATGCCTGTTCCAAAAATAGATCCTTTCAGAGATGCCTTGGAATTTTCCATGATCGAATCGAAAACATTGAGATCTACGGGCGGAGTAAGAAGCATCGGGGAACAAGTGCTCGAACCGAAAATCATGGCTACTCAAAATCCTCTCCTCGAAAAGGATATGACGGAGGTGGTCAAGCAGGGGATCGGCAACCTAAGGCTCACGGACGAAGAATTGGTTCGAATATTACGCCAGAGGGCGCTTGATTTGGAATTTTTACGGCGTATTGAGCGACGGCGAGCTGAGAATCATGCTTACCTTCTCAAACGCATTGAAGTAGAAGATGCCATCAAGATGGAGCGTGCAGCTCTTATCGCGGAGAAAATTCAACTCAGACATGCGAGACTGAAGATGGCGCAAGACCTCGAACTTCTGAAAAGAAAGGAACGTGCTCTCGAATTGTCTCAAGAGATACGCGACTACTTGGTCGAAGACGTCAAACTCATGAATTATCATCTCTCCAAGGCGGACCATAACCACACCGACAAAGCCGTTGTTCTAGCCGAAGAAGAGAAACTCAAACACGAAAGCCGTTTCAGAGAAATATTTCTTGAAAAGGAAACGATATACAGAGTCCGCCTGGAGACCCTGAATCTTCTTGTCGCCGCCCATGAAGCCGCCGTTCGGTATGACAACGTCCGAATTTTCGAAAAAACAAATGAGAATCAAGACTTTCAGCGGGGTAAGGTGAACAGATTGAAAAATGGCAAGTAGCACCGCTTCTACCACTTGTGCGCAAAGAACACATTCCCTTCCGCGTTTCCGCGATCAGAGGGGTAAAAACCGGGCTCACGGGTAAATCTTTATTCCGGGCATGTCGCGAGGCGTGATCCGGTGTCTCGCGTTTTTTCACCTTTCCTGGAATGGAGAAAAAACGGGATAAATTTTCTTCGCGATGAAGCTCTTCCCGAACGCATATTCCGCATGGAGTCTGTTATGTGCTGGACACAATAGTCTTATGTTTTCGACGTCTAAATTTGATGTGAACGCGAGTTTCAGTAAGAAAGGATACCTTGTCTGCGTTCTTTGATCGGGGAGATTGCCCGGCTACTGGAGTCGGTATGAAATCAATTTCCTTGGGAGCATTCAAGGCAGGATCGGGTGCATCAAGAAATGTAAGCTGTGAAGGCTCCTTGGTTGGGATTTTGCGAATTTGATCGGGAATGTCCCTTTTCGGAACAAAGCTTGCGACAATCGCCTCAACTTCCCGCATAGGTTTGTTTGCTACCCTGGCAAAGATTTGCGCAAAGTTATCACTCGTGACAACGGGAGCGATTAGGCGGACCGCACCCAAGGTAATTTTACCCGCAGCAATAAACTGCCTCAGGACGGAATATTGCCTCATCAGCCTGCAGGCACGAATCCTCGCGCAAGTCTCTGCCTCCGATAATTTTAAGACTGAGAGACAGAAAGCAAAGAGGGAGGAAAATCCTTCAGGTGCGTAAAGCCGTCTCCCCTCAACCTCCGCGAGATAGTCAAGAAACTGGATCAGCGTGGTGCGCTCGTGTACTGCAATTTTCTTTAAGTTGTTCGTGATGGCTGCGTCTGAAAGATGCGATAGTGAATTCATGGCATTCTCCTCTGTTATGGAGGAGATATTAGCACGTGTTTTTTCGAAGCTCAGATTTGCACTCTATTGCACGAAAGGATCTACAGGAGCCGATTGAGGTAGTATTAGCGATTTAATTTCCTTCAAGGAAAGGATAGCGTGTTTAGATGAGTTCTGGAGGATTGCTCGCTTGAGTGACGTAACTCTTCAGTAAAAGCTGTCAAGCACAAAATAGGAACTCGAATGTCCCGATTTTTCACCACTCTAGGAATGGTGAAAAATCGGGACATCGGCTCCGATAATGCAAAGACAAGGCTTGGAGCAGTATGCAGATACGATGATCTCTTCGACTGTTTCTTCTTATATTTTCCAGAGGCCGCCTTGCTATCTTCTTGAAAGATTCGTAGAAGCGGGCGAAATTTTCAAATCCCATATGCTCCGGTCGAGCAATAATTTTAGAAAAAGGTGACCTCTTCCGTCCGTTCAGGCGGAAGGTTGATATTCGGGATATGCTTTCGCAGCACGTCCCGCTCTTCGCGCATGGTCGTGCATTTTGCCAACTTCTCTCCAAAGGTTGAGAGGGCTGCCTGCTGGTCTCCCGTTACGGTTTTTGCGCGTTCCGCGAGCCAAACATCGACCATTTTAGCGATGTTTTCGAGGTTCTGGCGAAAGCGGTCTTGAAACTGAAGGGAGTGGATGATCGGTTCGATGATGAGGCCAAGTTCTTCGTGTTCTTTGCAAAGGTGCACGAGAGTGGCGATAAGGTCCCCGACTTTGATGGCATTGAGCGACGCGGCGCCTTGAAACTTGTTACCCACCTGCTTAATAGCGGCTAAGCTCTCTTTGGAAAGCTTCGAAACCCTTTGCGTGTCAGAGAGAAGCAAGGTGATAGTGTCGGTGATGTTGGTGGTCGACTTCTCGGATTCGAGAGTGCACCAACCAAGGGATTTTTTGGTGAATTTGGATAGCTCTCCGTAGAACTCTTGTCTTTCGTTCATGATGCTTCCTTATCAAAAAACCAAACATTCTCTTCAATAACTTTTGGTGGTTCTCTTTTGAGAACGATTTCGTAATAGATTTTGGTCTCGGCCGCCGAGCTCAAAATTTCGGCGATCGTTTCCTTTAAGATTTCCGTGTCGATGGCGTTGGAGGCATTCACGGCAAGATCCCACATGTAGGTGAGATGCTCGATGCGTTGCCTGGCGGCGTCTTCAAACTGCATTGAGGAAAGAGCCGGCATTATCCGCTCTTTGATGCCTTCGTCCAACGTAATGAGGCCTTCGAGTTGCTTTTGCAAACCTGATAGCCCTAAACGTTCCGTTTTTTTCGCTTCGTCTTCGACGACGTTCTCGCTGGTGATTTCTTGTCCGGCAGCCATTTTCGCCTGGATCTGATCAATGAGGTCATCGACGTCCTTGTTGACCTTTTCTTTTTGGGCCTGGACTTTCCCTGTCGCGAAATACAATTCGTAAAATTGTTTGAGCACCTTACTCGCGTCCTTGGAAACAAACGATGCGGAGAGTTCGAACACCTGTCGGGTACAATCCGCGACGTTGGCAACCGATTGTTCGCAAAGATCTGTGAAGATCGCGAGGAACGCATCATCGAAGGGATGTTTGTCCACCACCAGTTCCGGCAGTTTCTTTGGAGCCATGCTGACCTCTAATTTTTTGGGGATGCTTATTGACTATTCTATCATACGATTGCCGCCGTGATCTAGTGCGCGGAATCAGGATTTCCTTCTTACAAGCGGAAGTAAGAATTCTCCTACAGCAAGCAGCAAGCCGACTCCAGCAAAAAGATAGTATCGATCCTCCCAAACTTTTTCCTTGGATTCACGAATTTCGCCGCTGTTGGTCGCAGGCTTTACGCCGCTTGCCAAAATCTTTTCAAGATCTGAGTCGCTTGCCGAACTTTCGACAAAGATGCCGCCGGTTTGAATCGCGACGCCGGTCAAAGTTTTTGCGTCGAGTTTAGAGATGACAATGTTGCCGTCCTTGTCTCGTTTAAATCCGCCATGCTCCTCAGGGATAGGCGCTCCATCCGTTGTTCCAAGTCCAATGGCGAAAACCTTTATGCCGTTTTTGACGACATCGTTGATAGGGCCGTCGAGATCTTCCTTGTGAGCTTCGCCGTCCGTCAATAAGATCACGCTCTTTGCTGACGTCGACCGGTCTGCGCCGCTCGTAAGGCTTTTTGTCGCTACTTGTAAAGCATCCGCAAGCGAAGTCCCTGATTCGCTCAGAGTCTTATCCGTTAGATTGTCGAGGAACAAATTTATGATCGAATAATCCGAGGTGAGAGGGCACTGAACAAACGCAGTTCCCGCGAAAACAACCAAGGCGACTCTGTCGCCCCTCAGGAGATTCAAGAGGTCCTTGATCTCGCGCTTGGCTCTTTCAAGGCGATTCGGATTGACGTCGGTCGCCAGCATGCTTGACGATACGTCCAGCGCCACAACGATATCTGCCCCGGTGTAGGAGGCGGTACGCCATGTGAATCCCCACTTGGGCCCCGCCAGCGCAAAAACCAGCAGGCCATACATTATGGCGAGAAGCGCTTTCTTGACAGAAAATCTCAATTTCGACACCGGACTGGAGAGCGAAGCCAAGATTTCTGCCGTCGCGAGTTTTTGCAAGCGCCGCTTGCGATACTGCCACTCTCCTACGGAAAGCAAAATCAGAATAGGGATGAACCAGAGCAGGTGGAGATAGTTTTGGTTTTCGAAAACCATCGCGTGTTCCTTAAGGAATTACCAGAAATTTAGAGACTCTGAGCAGGTACTCGCCCACGCAGAACACAAGGGCTAACGAAATGAGCGTGGGATACAGGTCTCTAAATTTGGAATAGTCTACGGATTTTATCTTGGTTTTTTCTAGTTTGTCGATTGTCGTGTAGACGTCTTTCAGCATAGAAGTGTTGGACGCCAGAAAATATTTCCCGCCGGTTGTTGACGCGATTTGCTTCAGCAAATCTTCGTCCATGTCGACCGTCTGGTATTGGATAGTCTTGCCAAAGATTCCGTCGACGGGAAACGGAACTTTGCCCTTGGATCCTATGGCAATCGAGTAGACCTTGTAGCCTAAATTTTTTGCAGCTTCGGTGGCGGTGGCAGGATCGATCGCGCCCGCCGTGTTGCTGCCGTCCGTTAGCAAGATGATGATTTTGGACTTGGCCGTGGACGATTCAAGTCTCTTCGCGGACACGGCAATCGCGTCGCCTATTGCCGTCGCGCGGCCCGCCATGCCGATTTCGAGATGTTCCAAAAACGACAATAGAACTTCGTGATCCAGGGTGAGTGGAACTTGTGTGAACGATTTCGAACCAAAGATAACAATGCCAATGCGGTCGTCGGCGCGTTGGGCGATAAAATCTGCAATAACCCTTTTGGCGACAGTGAGTCGATCGTAACGCTCCGATCCCATTTCAAAATCGAGCGCTTGCATGCTGGCGCTGGTGTCGATCGCCAACAAGATATCGATGCCTTCTTTTTCGATGGGCCTTTTATCCATGTCGAGCTTGGGACGCGACAACCCCGCGACGAGAAAGAATATACTAGTGAGTCGAAAGATTGTGACGGCGTTCGCCCCGATCAAGGACTTTAGCTTGCTCGGCCGCGGCACCTTGCTTAAATCCGAATAGCCGAAAAACGCTTTCTTGGATTTTCGTTTTTCAACCATGGCCAGTACAGGAATGACAAGTAGCAGCGTGAGAGCCCAAGGGTATTGAAAATGGATATACGGCAGCAATGTCATCACGCACCGGCCGAGCGTCTATCCCGTTTCCGAATTAAGGAAACAAGACCCTTGATGACCGATTCGGTCGTGTCTATCCTTACGTGGTCTATACGGGTGCGGTTAAAAAATACGCCCAACTTGTGAGCATGGTCCTCATGCTTGCGCTGAATTGAGGAAGCGATGACCGGGTCGCTCGCGTCGACGACGTGCGTCTCTCCCGTCTCGAGGTCTTGAAATCGCACGTACCCAGCGCCCGGCAGTGACGCCTCATGCGGGTCGACAATCGTCGCGGCGATGACGTCGTGACGAGCCGCCATAGTTTTGAGCGGTTTCTCATAATCCGGCATTAGGAAATCTGAAATAACGAAGCAAACGCTCTTTCTTTTTTGCAGCTTGCTAAACGCGTCTACCGCCGCCGCGATATTGGTCCCTGTGTGCTTCGTCTCGTGAGTGAGAATGTTCCTGAGGATTTGCCAGACGTGGCCGCGCGCCTTTAGCGGCGGGACCACTTTTTCCACACGGTCTGAAAACATGATCAGCCCGATCTTGTCGTTATTGTTGCTTGCCAACAATGCGAGAATAGCGGCAAGCTCCGCCGCGATGTCGCGCTTGGTTTTAGCGAAACTTCCAAAATGTTGCGAAAAGCTCACGTCGATCAGGAGGAACAACGTCATCTCGCGTTCTTCTCGAAAAACTTTAATGTACGGTTGGTTCATCTTTGCCGTGACGTTCCAGTCGATGTTCCGCACGTCATCGCCCATCGCGTACTCGCGAATCTCGTCGAACTCAATGCCAAATCCCTTGAAGACGCTCGCATATTCGCCCGTAAGCGACTGGCTGGCGAGGTGCCGTGCCTTGATTTCAAGGGATTTAATCTGGGCCATCAGACCTTTGTCGAGCATACGTCCTCAAAGCTTAGGTTGCGGCGGAAAACTGAGCGCAAGAATCCGTTCGTGCGCAGCGAGCTTGTACCAGTTTTGAACGCTCGTCAAAACTTCGCTGGCAGGATTGGCTAAGGTATGTTGCGATATAAGTTTCGATATGCTTAAGATTTCCAAACATCCGCGTAAATCCGCTGACGATTTCAGGCATTCCATGAAAGAAAGATGGGATTCTTCATAGTGGGCGATAGTGTAAAGTTTGTTAGGATCAAGTCCCGCCAGCGTCTTGGCTTCCTGAAAGGCGTCGGCCATACCGCCAAATTCGTCAATGAGGCCAAGGGATTTTGCTTCGATTCCCGTGTAGACGCGGCCTTGCGCAAGCTGCTCCACTTTCTCCAGCGGAATCTTTCGGCCCTCGGCGACAACGTTAAGAAAGAGTTTGTAGGTATCCTTCATCTGCTCGGCAAGAATGGCGAGATCCTCCGGATTTGGCTTTGCGCCAAAGTTAAACACATCTTTCCGCGCGCTCCCTGAAAAGGTGTGAAAATGCACGCCCCATTTCTCTGTAAATCCTGCGGCGTGCGGTATCGCGGAAATGACGCCAATCGATCCGGTGATCGTGGTGGGGTCCGCGATTATTTTGGTCGCCGGCGCCGCGATATAATAGCCCCCGGAGGCTGCGACGCCTCCCATGGATACGACGACGGGTTTTTTCTCCCTGAGTTTGCGCACCTGGCGTCCAATGATGTCAGATGCGAGAGCGGAACCGCCGGGGCTGTCGATGCGAATCACCACGGCCTTAACATCGTCTTCGTCCATGGCCCAGCTGAGTTGCTCGTTAAAAGAATCTGGCGTTATCGAATCGGGAGCGGAGTTGTCCTCGTCCATAAAGATCGTGCCTTTAGCCTCAAGCAACGCAATCTTAGAGTTGCCCGACGCGAAACTCCTTTCATCGAGGTCTTCGGTGGCGTCCAAATATTTTTCAAACTCCACAACGGAATCCGCGTCGATAGTTTTCTTAAAATCGAGTTCGAACAAGTCGCGCGGCGTCGAGTCCGTGACCAAAAGTTCTTTCTTGGCTTGTTCCGCAGTAAAAAAGCCTCTGTCGAGCCAACCTCGTACTTTCTTCTCGTCGATCTTCCGACTCGTCACGACGGCAT
The DNA here is from genome assembly GCA_050251195.1 of Oligoflexales bacterium. Classification (GTDB taxonomy): domain Bacteria; phylum Bdellovibrionota_B; class Oligoflexia; order Oligoflexales; family Oligoflexaceae; genus JBFWNG01. The sequence goes on along the minus strand of JBFWNG010000006.1, from coordinate 203,076 downwards.
CGACCAAGTGGTTGCGCAGGTTAGACTCAATGGATTTATACATTTCCTGAGTGGGTTGACTCGGTTCGTTCGCGACGAACGGTTCCATCGCCGATTTAAATTGACCTTCCTTGACGACCGTTAGTTCGATACCAAGTTTGTCCAAAGCGTCCTTGAAATAAGTCATTTGGAGAATAGGACCCGTGACCATGGCCCCGCCGGCAGGGTCGAGATTGAGGCGGTCGGCGACGGATGACAAGAGCAATTCTTCGTTGCCTATATTGTAGGCACTAAAATAGATCGGTTTACCCGAGGTTTTGAAGTTGGCAATACGCGAACGCAATTCAGAGAATAAATTGGGCGGACCGTAAAACGACCGAACGTCGAAAAATACGCCTTTGACGCGCTTGTCGTTCCGCGCCCGGCGAAGGGCCGTCTCTATATTTGACATCTGAACCCCCAGGTCTTCGCCCACAAGCTCCGACCATAAGGTTTCACGCAAACCCGGGGATCGGTCCGACAACACGCCCTCAAGATCAAACTTAAGAAGCACCGATTCCTTTTCAGCAATAATGGCCTTGCGGAAGGTCGGTTCGGTTTGAGGATGCGAGCGAGCGACAAAATAAGCTATGGTGAGGGGCACGAGTGTGACAAACACACCGATGCTTATGAAATAGGCTTTAATAATTTTCAGAAAGAATCGCAAAATTCTAACGACGGGGTGCTGTCTTTTTTCGTTCATAATATTCCTGACCGTTAAAATATGGGTAAGCTTTTAATATATCAGAAGATAGTAGCATAAATTCACAGCCTGCCCATATATTTTTTACGCGAATTCTTCTAAAATGAAAACACAAGAGAATATCACATAAATGAGGTTAGAAGACGATGACAGAGTCTACGACAGCTACCCATTCTTCTGAAACGCCTGCTGCACCGGCAACACAGCCGGAGGTACGGCCGTCGGAAGTTGCGATCATCAACTGTGCGGAAGATCTCGAGTCTGTTCTCGAATTGCATAAGACATGGATTGAATCCGTGCTTGACCCTGCACGACCCGTGCAGGGCGGTCGCGCCAATCTGAAAGGGGCTAACTTAGACGGCTTCGATTTGGAGGGACGGGATCTCCGCGGTGCCAGCATGCAACGCGTTTCGCTTCGCGGTGCCAATCTCAAAGGAGCCAACCTCACAGGTTGCGATCTTAGTCAGGCCGATCTCGAAGAGGCTGATCTTTCACGCGCCAAGTTGCGTCGAGCGGTGCTGCAGAACGCCAGCTTGATAGGAGCCCGGCTTGATGATACAGATTTCTTGTTTGCGGATTTAAAGTTTTGCAGGCGAGACCAAAAAGAGACATAACACCGAGTGGCATTAAAGGAATACCAATCCAAACGAAACTTTAAGAAGACCCCCGAACCGTCCGGTTCTGTCCCACAACAACAAAACCAGCTGACCTTTGTCGTTCACAAGCACGACGCAACCCGGCTCCATTACGATCTTCGCTTGGAGTTGGACGGCGTCTTGCACAGTTGGGCGGTGCCCAAAGGCTTTTCGCTTAACCCCCTCGACCGCCATCTCGCCGTCCAAGTGGAGGACCATCCGCTGGAATACGGCAATTTCGAGGGGGTCATTCCTAAAGGTAACTACGGCGCGGGTCCCGTTATGATCTGGGACAGAGGCACATACGCCGAGCACCACAGCGAAACTTTCGAAGAAAGCTACCAGAAGCTCGTCAAAGGCCTTGCCAAGGGTCAGATCACAGTGACCTTTCGCGGGACCAAACTCAAAGGCGACTTTACTTTGGTGCGGTCGGGCAAAGACGACAAAGCCTGGTTTCTCATCAAGAAGAGAGACGGATACGCGCAGTTTGGGACGAAAACGGTTTTCTCCGAGCGTTCGGTTGTTTCGCAGCGGACCATGGAGGAAATTCGAAGCGGAGCAGCGCCAAGTAAACAGCCGGTAAAGGAAGGGGAGATCGACGACGAGTCCTTGCTGGCTCTTGGATACAGCGCCATGCGCGCTCGGCAAAGCTCAAAAAATTGGTCTCTCCCTTTGAGCGTTACCTTTCGCAATGAACTGGACGGCTACAGGGTGCTCGCGGTGAGAGCCGGCGACGCGGTGAAACTATTGTCGGGCTGGGGGCGAGAATACGGCGACAAGTTCAAAGAGATTGCGCAGCAGCTTTTGAAAATCGAGGGGAGTTGGGTGCTCGACGGTGAGATTGTTTCCTCCGATCGTGGTCACGGCAAAAAACTCGAAGAAGAAGGCGACGTTCATGCCTTTCACATTTACGACGTTCTGGTGTGGGACCGCAAAGAAGTCGCCAACGAACCGCTGTCGAAGAGACTCGACGTCTTGCAGAAAATCAAAATTCCCCGACAGAAGAATAATCGGCTGCACAAAGCGGCGTATTTCGAAAAGGACATGGAAACACACCTACAAAAGGCCTTAAAAGCCGGATATACCGGTCTTGTCGTCATCGACAAAGAGAGCCCTTACGAACCTGGACTGTCCAATTCCGCGTGCGGAATCGACTCGACCGGGGAGTTGAAGGCTCTCTTGGCGCAACCGGCGCCCGAAAAGAAGAAAACCCCAGAAGCAAGTATTCTCACCCACGGCAGTCGCATGTACTGGCCCGAGGAGAAAATCACAAAGGGCGACGTTTTCGCCTACTACGAGCAGATTGCGGACATCATTTTGCCTTATTTGGAGAATCGACCGCTGAGTTTGCGGCGACATCCGGGAGGCGCATTGACGAGTTCTTTTTTCCAAAAGGACCTGACAGGTTATATTCCCGGCTGGATGAAAACTTTTGCCCATCAATCGCGGAGCTCGGACAAAACGATTCTCTACCCGCTCTGCCAGAACAAGAAATCATTGCTTTACCTCGTCAATCTCGGCTGCATTGAATTCAACCCGTGGATTTCCCGGATAAGCTCACCGGAAGTTCCCGATTATGCGGCGATCGACCTGGATCCGCATGAACGCCCGTGGTCAGACGTCGTGAAGGTGGCGAAATTCATACACGCTGTCTGCGCCGCGAACGACGTTCCCCACGTGGTCAAGACATCAGGCTCAAGCGGGATTCATATTCTGGTGCCTCTTAAAGGACCTTGGAGTTACGACGAATCGCGCCATCTTTGCGAAAGGATCTGCGATCTTGCTCACCAGGAATTTTCAAAGATAACGAGCATGGAAAGGAATCCCAGTCAGCGGGTCGGCAAGATGTACTTGGATTGTTTGCAAAATCGGCGTTCTCAGACCCTTGCCGCCGCGTATTGCGTGCGACCCAAGGCTAGCGCTACAGTATCGACGCCCGTGGAGTGGGAGGAGCTCAACGCCAAACTCGACCCGCGCGAATTCAATTTGCGGACAATTCCGGCACGATTATCGCAAAAATCTGATATTTGGCGGGGCAAGTGGCACAACGGGCTCGATCGTTCCGAAGGCGTTGACAAACCCATAAACTCACCATAACCATGTCTCTTGATTTTAGAAGATCCCGTGGCCTGCCGATACGCCGCTGGTAACAACACCTTCAGTGGGTTAGAGAGATGGCAAAACAAGCAAAGAAACAAAAGACCGAAACGAAGTCAGATCCTTTCAAGACCAGAAAGACCAAAGAAGCGACCAAAGTCGTTGAAGACAGCGTCAAGCCGCCCGAAGAGGTCGCCGAAGCGGTCGATATGTTCCGCGAGTGCCAGGAGCAGGCTCGGCATTTTGAAGGGGAGGCGACAATTTACAAAGATCGAATCCTCGAGTTTTGCCAAGAGCAATATGCCAAGAGGCTTTTAACGGGAAAAGGGAAGTCGTTTAAGGTTATGGGCGACGAGGCCATGGTAACGTATATCGTCATGGATTCCAGCGCGGGGTTGACAGAAGAAGACGTCGCGTACATCGCGGAGAAGTGGGGACAAGACGCCGCCGATCGCCTGATCACGCGCGACTTACGCACGATTCGCTTTGACGACAAAGTTCTCGAAGCTCACTACGACGAAATTGTCTCCGCATTGCAAAATCTGGATCCAGAAATTCTTGAGAATTTGTTCAAACCGATGCTCATGAAAGCCAAACCGAACGTCGCGGAAGAAATTAAGAAATTTGCAAAAAATCCAGAGGAGATCAGAGAAATCTTAAGTGATCTCAAAGTAAAACACTATATCAAGTGATTTCTGATTAATTTGCACGTTTGGGGTTTTGGTTTGATCTTGGTACATCCTTCAAGTATATTGCAGCAAAACATATGGTTAACAGAACTGGGCTGCGCAAGTGGGTGTTCCGAGCGTTTTGCAATCTATTTTATTCAGTGCGAGAGTTATATTGCCTGATTCGTTGTTTATACGCCCGATTCACCCCAAAACAGAGATTAAACCCGATCCTGTTCTCATGAAAAAAATCCTCAGCGAAGGCTGGTGGGGACAAAAAAAGATTCATGGTCACCGCGCCCAAGTTCATCTCAGCGCCAATTCCACTGAGGGTACAATCGTTTACAACCGTCACGGCAAACCGCACGGCGTAAAGCTCTCAAAAGAAATCGAGGAAGAACTTCGCCGCATTCTGCCGCTCAAGAACGGCTGGTCTACTGTGGACGCTGAATGGGTTAAGCCTCTTAACAAGCTTTTTATCTTCGACATGCTGAAGCTTAACGGGCAATTGCTCAACACATCAACGTACGAGGACAGGTATCAACTGTTACCGCAAGTCTACGTGTCACAGTACGTGGAAACTCTTCCTGTAATTTCGCAAGTCGCCAAATGCCAAGAGGTCATGGAAACAACCGATCCGCTCATCGAAGGTTTGGTCTTCAAATCCCGCAAGACGCGCGGATTCAGCGACAGCTCCGTGGTGCGTTGTCGTAAGGCCAATAGACAGTAGATTGGTTTGAGATGTTTCGCTACGCTCAACATGACGACCTGACGCTCATCCTGAGTCGGCCGCCGTCAACCTGAGCCGAAGGCGAAGGATCTCATTTATATCGAAAGTAACACGATTCGCCCTTGCCACCCGAACAAATTTGGTCTTCTTCAAACCTAAAGATGAAAGTCGAAACCTCGCCGATGTTGCTTTTTATTTGGGGACTTTCGGAAATATCTCTGTAGACGCCAGCGCTCCAGTCTATCAAGCCATATCGCTTCGCCATATTTGCGCCGTACACTGAGTTGGTACCGAACATGGCGCTGACCCGACTTCTTTTCGCTTTCACCAAATATGAATCTTGTCCGAACTGGGAGGGGCTATAGGTGATCATAGCTTCTTCTTTTACCGAGACGTCGAGAGACGCTTCGCTGCATTCAGAATCCATGTAAGCGGTGTAGGTGATGATAAGAACTTTGTCTTCGAAATCCAGCTCCGCCATGCCCCAGCCGACTTCGTTTTTCTCGCACGGCGAAAAAAAGTTACCGGAATAGGAAAAGGAACTGACATGAGCCGTCGCATCGACGTTTTGTTGCGCGGATGCGATTCGAGCCTTGGGATGGTGGACCGATGCGCATGCCCAGAGCAAGCCTGGTAAGAGGATTACGAGTGAATAGCTTTTATCCATAGAGTGCCTTCAAATCTTTGCACCTATTAGTGTTATCGGCAGGTTACGGTCTTTAACGTAAAAGTGCCTAATAGTGCAAAAAATGCTGGCAGTTGGATGCTGCTATTAAATTAAGCATATGGCTTGAAACCAGCTAGGAGAGCGGTTCTCAGGTCGTTCGATAAATAGGTGCTTGCTGCCTGTTTGATCGTTGATTATCCTATTTTGAAAAGGGGAAAATATGCGAAAAAAACTCATTGCTTTCATGGTAGGTATTGCTGCGTTGAATCCCGTTGCGTGGAGCGACGAGAGCAATCCGTTTGCGCTTAAATACAAGAAGAATAAGCCGCGGAGTTATTTCTGGATGCCGCTTGCGACATTCTTTGTTCCTGGACTCGATCAAATAATCGAGGGCCAGTGGGGGTATGGCGGCTTTTATGCCGGCATGAGTTTTTCGAGTCTTGCGTATACGTCTTACAATGCGCAGAAGTTGGCGGATGAGCGGGAGGAAATGGGCTACGATAACCTTCCGGATTACGAACAACGAAACCGCGACACACACGGAGAACGAGAGCGCAAAATTGGCTACGGCAGCCAGTTGTCCAATGCTATGGGGGGATTAAGTACCTACCACGCCTTTCGTACCGCCGTCCGCAGTCGACAACCTATGGGAGAATTTGCGTTCTTGACCAAGGAGGAAACTCCGGCAGAGTTGGCGCTAGCTCCTTTTCAATTTTCGCATCTTACCAAACTCACGACGTGGATACCGCTAGCGGTGGGTGTCTCCATTGCGGCACTTCAGGTATCTTCCGTGGACGAAACGGATGGCTACAAGAAGGATGCTTTTTCTAGCTCCGACGCCTTTTATACCGCAGGCACTTCTTATAATGCCGGGGTATGGGAGGAAGCGATGTTTCGCGGGTGGCTTATGCCGACTCTTCGTGAAACGTGGGGAAGCAATTTTTGGAGCAATACGGCAACCGCGACCGTGTTTGGTTTGCTGCACCTTGGACCGCAAAACCCAATTCCGGTCGCTCAGCTTGGCCTGGGATGGTACCTCGGATTTGTCGCTCAGAAGCGCGAATGGACTCTGTCCGAGTCTATCTTTATTCATGCTTGGTGGGATGTCATAGCCCTGGCGGCCGCGTACCAAATGCGGGAAACGAAAAAAGTAGACGACGTTGTGCTGTGGCTGCCGCAGTTGCAATTCGCGTGGTAATCACCAACCAACAAATGGGCAGGCGAAATCCATGGACGGGATGTCGCGTTCGAGTTTGCCCATCGCTTCGAGTTTGGTGACTAGAGCTTCGGCCCGTGCGGAGACTTTTTTCTTACGGGCCTCGTCCTCGAAAAGGAACTTGGTAAGAACGCCGCATGATCGACGGACGTGTGAAAGCTTGAACTTGCCAAGCTCCGCAAAGCTTTTGATCACTTCCGGTCGCGGACCGATAAGAGGCGGCACAGCCGCATCATAAAAATTTCCCGGTGCAATGAGAGCATAGGCGTTGGTGTCGTCCTCAAGCATGAGACCAAACCACTTTTTGACGGACATGGGCTCGGAACTCATAGCCGGATCGACGATGGTGACTTCCTCTGTCACCTGCTCGATATTTCCCTTGTTAACTTCCTGATACTTATAAACGTCGCGCTGTTTGCCCGTAGCTGGGTCTTCGACGATGAGTAGGGCGGGCGCGACATGCCATTTCCATTCAATCTCGCCAAACATCAGGCGGCCTTGCATGCGCGCGAGATACTGAGAACTCGACGGAATGCCCTGTGCGGCAAGTTCCATGGCCATAAAGTAGGCGCGCGCAAAACAGCCTTCCTTGGGATAGTCAAACGGAAGGTAGTCTATGCCTTTAATGATCTTAAAAGCCTCCTTTGCCTGCGCGTCGGTTACGAAGGCTTTAGGGGCTGACCTGCTGCTTGTTGTTCTGCAGCTTGAGGTCATGCATAGAATTAGAAATGTTACGGTAAGCGGTGCTTTCAAAGGTTTTCCGGCTTTTTCCTGTTCAGCGTTTCCATGCTTCCGTGCTTCCGCGTTCAATTAAGATATCGCGGAAGCGCGGAAGGATGGAAGCGCGGAAACGACAAGAGGGATCTTTGCTCAATGATGATTCTATCACACTTCTTGCCAGTTGTTCCCCGTGGCGACGTTCACCTTCAGCTCGATCTGGTTCGGCAGCACGTTCTCCATAACGTCGCGGGCGAGATCTTCTACCCTCGTGACTTCTTCCGGCGGACACTCGAAGACCAGCTCGTCGTGCACCTGCAGAATGAGGCGGCTTTGGAGATTTTGGTGTGTCAGTTCCGCATCGGCCCGGACCATAGCCAGTTTGATGATGTCGGCGGCGAGGCCCTGAAGAGGAGCATTGACGGCGATATTTTCGGCGTGCTTTGCCACGACTCTATTGTCGTCGTGCAAACCGTTGATCGGACGAATGCGACCGAGCAGTGTGCGACTGTAGCCGTCCGTTTTTGCTTTCTGCAGGAGCGATTTGAGAAAGGTTTTGACCTCGGGGAAAGAATCAAAATATTTAGAAATAAAGTCTTTGGCTTCAGGCAACGTGACGCCGGTGTCGGCGGCTAGCTTTTGTGGTCCCATACCGTATATGATGCCGAAATTAACCGCTTTAGCGCGGGAGCGCAAAAGAGAACTCACATCGTTGGGTTTCACGTTAAATATTTTTCCTGCCGTCACGGCGTGAATGTCCAAACCCTTCTGAAAAGCGTGGATGAGCGTTTGAGACTCCGACAAAAAGGCGACAAGGCGCATTTCAATCTGGGAGTAGTCGGCGCCAATAAGTTTCCAATTTGATTTCTGCGGACAGAACGCCTTGCGCACGCTTTCCGCTCGTCTGGAATGCTTCGGGATATTCTGCAGATTGGGTTTGTCCGAACTAAGCCTTCCTGTGCCGGCGCCCGTTTGATTAAAACGAGCGTGTATTCTACCCGTTTTGCCGTGAACGCATTGCGGTAGGGTGTCCACGTAGGTGCTTTTGAGTTTGGCGAGGCCCCGGTATTCGAGAATCAGACGCGGTACCTTATGCGCGCTCAGTTTTTCGAGCACGGATTCGTCGGTTGACAGGCCGGTCTGGGTTTTCTTGACCTTTGAAACGCCCAACACTTCATAGAGATTCAATTTCTCGAACAAAATATGCTGCAGCTGCTTGGGTGAGTTTATGTTGAACTCTTCTCCCGCCGCCTCGTAAATTTCTGTTTCGATAGCTTGCAACGATTCGCTAAGCTCGCTCGAAAGATTCTCCATGATGCTGGTATCGACGTGCACACCTGTTTGCTCCATTTTGGCTAAAACAGGCACCAGCGGAAGCTCGATTTGCTCGAGGGTGCGGTCTAATTTCAGGTGGCGGATCTTCTTGGCGAGAGCCGAGCGCAGGTCGCCGTAGAGGCGCAATTCGTTTGCGCTATTTATACCCATTTCTGTCGCCCCCAAATGTCTCGCGACACAGCGGTCGAATCGACCGTCGTATTGGTTTGAGTCGATCAGATAGTCTTCGAGCATGAGATCTTGGAACGGCTCTTGTAAGTCGATGCCAACGTTTATCAAGGCTTCGAGTTGCGGTTTGAGGTTGAAGAATATTTTGGTGGATTCACGATTGGTAAAGAGTTCCTGCAATGTTGGTTTGCACTCTTCCGTATACTCCATACGATAGAATTTGTCGTCACCCACGGCCAACTGAACCTGAGTAGGCCGGGTGTCGATCGGATCATCTGTACCCGTCACTATTTTCGCAAATAATTGCTCCGCCTTCGCCAGCGTTGGGAGCAAGGTCCGTAACGAAGCAGCCTCCAAGTCCGTCCACTCAAAGTCCTGCACTTCGATCGTTTTAGCCGCCTCCGCAGACGACTTAGGCAAGCGGCGAAGGAGTGATTGAAATTCGACTTTTTCATAAAAAGAACGAAGTTCGGGTTCTCGAAGGGCGGCTTGCGCATCGTAGCGCAAAGTCTCCAAATCGACTTTGATCGGGACATCCTGATCAATAGTCACCAGTTGTTTGGAGAGCTGCGCTTCTTTCCTATGCTCTGTGAGGATTTGTTGTTGTTTGGCCGGAAGTTTGTCGATGCTCTTGTAAATGTCTTCCAATGTTCCGTAAGTCGAAACTAGTTTAGCTGCGGTTTTTTCGCCGATGCCAGGTACCCCGGGGACATTGTCGACGGCGTCTCCCATGAGAGCCAAAACGTCGATCACATGCTCTGGGGAACATTGGAATCGTTCCCGCACCTTGGCCTCGTCAACGATTTCCGTGACTTCTCCCTTTTTGGCGATAAACATAAGAACATGGGGAGAGACGAGTTGCATGAAGTCCTTGTCGTTCGAGACGATGTAAGCGTCCAAATGAGGGGAGGAGAACTTCTTTGCGAGAGTCCCGATCACGTCGTCCGCTTCGTGTTTGGGGTTGGCGAGGACCGGAATTTTGAGATGTTCAAAGAGTTCGAAGATTAGAGGAAACTGCTGGCTAAGGTCGTTCGGAGTTGTTTCGCGATTAGCTTTGTAATCCTCATAAACCTCGTGTCGGAACGTAGGCTCTTCGGATTCCGTCACGCAGACGAGATAATCCGGTTTTTCCTCATTTATGATCTTATGCAGGAAAACCGCCGTACCATAGACGGCCCAGGTAGGTATTCCGCTCCTGGTCCGCAGTTGCATGCGGGTGAGTGCGTAGTAAGAGCGATAAACAAGCGCCATGGTGTCGACGATAAACAGTTTTTCCCGAGCTTTTTTTGTCTCCGCGCCCATATCCTCTCACTGTCCGTCCAGGTCAAACTCGGCGAGTACCGGTATGTGATCGGACGGCTTCTGTCCCTTGCGTTCGTCTCGTTCCATCCAAGACCGTTTCGTCTTTTGACGCAGCTTTTCCGTCGCCAAGATAAAATCGATGCGAAGTCCTCTGTTAAAAGGAAATGCGAGTCCTCTATAGTCCCACCAACTGAATTCCGTCGCATGGGGATTCGCCTCGCGGTACACGTCGCCAAAGCCGACGTCACAGATTTTTTGCAAGGCAGCCTTTTCAGGTTCGGAGAAGAGGATCTTGTCCTTCCACAACGTGACATCGTGGACGTCTCTATTGGTCGGGGCGATATTAAAATCGCCGCAGATAGCCATCATGCCGCCTCTTTGAGGGTGTTGCGCCAGATGTTCCTCGAGTTTCGCAAGCCAATCTAGTTTGTAGCGGTATTTCTCACTTCCCACTTCTTGACCGTTCGGCACATACACGGACACAATGGTGGCATTGCCGACGGTACCCTCGATATACCTGGCCTCGGGAAAGCCCTCGCAAAAGCCTTTTTTCACGTTGGTAACAGGAAGCCGACTCAAAATGGCTACTCCGTTATAGGTCTTTTGCCCAAAGGTATGGCATTCATAGCCCAGTGCCTGAACAGCCTCGAGAGGGAAAGCCTCATCGAGGCATTTTAGCTCCTGGAGACACAGCACGTCAGGGCGTACCCGCTCGACGAACTTGCAGAAGCGTTCCTGTCGAGCTTTAATGGAATTTACGTTCCATGTGCAAATAATCATAGGGTATTTTCCTTCTCTTCGGCCATATCCAGGGCCCATGCTAGGGGAATACAGGAGAAATGTCACTACTATAACCCCTTATTTTAATAGAAATTAATATATTTATAAAATAGCTTTAAAATTGTTAAAATAACTATTGATATTTTAAAATAGAGATGATAATTATAATGCCAAGCAAAGGTTACTTTGCGGTAGCGGACCTGAAATATGTTGTATGGAGTGCTTTGTATGAGAAATTTCCTAGCCCTTTGCACCTTGGTTTTCCTCGGCGTTGGCTGCAACGTCGCCACCTTCGGCACCGACGAAAAAGTTAAATCAAAAAACGTTGAATCAACACCAAACGGCGGAAGAACCGTCGAAGACTGCACCATCGGCGTAGATTGCGAACCAATCGGCGACGAAGATTGCGAGGCTGGTGTGGACTGCCTTCCTGACAGCTGCGAGATCGGCGACGAAGATTGCTTACCCGGCGATGACGACGACAATGATAACGACGACGATAATGACGACAACGACTGCAATTGCGACGACGATAACGATGATAATGATGACGATGACCGCGATTGCGACGAGGATAATGACAATAACGATAATGACGATTGTGATCACGACGATAACGATGATTGCGATGACGACGACAACGACGATTGCGACGACGACAACGACGATTGCGACGACGACAACGACGATTGCGATGACGACGACAACGACGATTGCGATGATGACGACGATTGCGATGACGACGACAACGACAATTGCGACGATTAATAATCAAGAGGAAGCGGTTTAGGCCACTTCCTCTTTTTCTTTTCTTGTAGAGGAAGCGGCGATGCCCTTCCTCTTCTTTATTAGATTACCGGGCTGGAAGGACGTACCTTCCATATTGGGATGTTATTGAATCAAAGCTGTTTCGTGAAGAAAAAGCGAGAAAAGCTCTTTGGTCTTGTGACGGGCGAGTCTGCTTTTCCTGTCGAGGGATCTCCTACGTTTAGAAAGCGCCCTGAGACTTTCATGATAGTGTAGAACGTGTCTCCTGGAGCTTCTTTGGCTGCCTGATCGGGAGTATAACTTCTGCCCGAGACGCTTTTGGCGGCACCGAGTTCCCAGTCTGTGTAGGCATAGGCGCTTACTCCCTGATATTGAGCAAGGAGTTCGGGGTCGTCAATGGCGACTTTCTGATCGACAATTAACATGTCAACTTCGAATTCTCCCTTCGTTGACATTTCATTGCCTACTTTGAGAATTCTTTCAAATATTAACCTTTGCAGCTTTTCCGTACAGGTAGTGTCTTTAAAAGTATTTGATGTATATGTGAATTGCGATTCCGAGATTTCCCAGGTAGCAGTTTGCGACTTGTCTTCAAAAACATAGCATTCCGTCGTCCAGGTCCCCTGAAGATCAGCAATCACCGGATCCGAAGCGGTTTCTGAATCTGTCTTTGATGGTTGCGAATTGCCAGAACCGCCGGTGCCTGCGGCAAATACTTTGCTGTTCTCTCGTTCGTTGTTGCTTTTGGCGCACATGCTCAGTGTTAAGCTTACAGCGGTGCAAATGAAAAGTGTCTTGATCATTTCAACCCCGACTAGACGTTCCTAGTTGCCAAAGTCGCGCGGCCACTAATAAACTGCAACTGACCTTGGTTGGAAAAACTCAGATATTTTTATCGGCACATAACGGCCTGGAGATGACAGATTTCTATAGCTGTCGGCATTCCTTGGAAAAAGGGTGCCGAATTTCAAAGCCTGCGAACCGTTCGAACTTTTCGTAATATAAGGTTTACGGAAGCCGTCGCTTTTACTTAGTTTTTGGTCCCTATTAAATAATTCGCCATATAAGCCGATAAGTTTCGTTATCGACCGTGAGCTTTGAGTAAGGGGTTTTATCTTGTCTTAGAGATACCGACGGTCTCAACCCAGCCGGGAGGCGGACAAATGGATCGAAGATTTTTCCTCAAATTTGGTTCTTTAGCGGCAGGTAGTTACGCCGTTTATAGTTGTGGAGTTACCAAGGAAAGAGTCTTGGCGCGTGCGAAAGTGGCACCGGGCGCCGACAACGCCGAAAGCGAGGAGAAGACCGCGGGCGACGAGATCTACACGGCCGAAAACCCAGGTCCATGGGCGGGCAAAGAGGCTTCCCACTTACCAAAACTGACGGCAGCCGACGGTCGACTGACGATGATCACCGACCACGCGATGGCGGCGGAGCATTATATTTCCCGGCACCAATTGCAAAACGATAAAGATCAAATTATCGCTGACAAAGTGATTGCTGCGGACGGCAAACCCGAAAGCGTGTTTGCTCTTGCGAAACCTGCGGGTGAGACTATCAACGCATACTCTACGTGTAACATGCACGGTGTTTGGAAGGCGTCGTTCCCGATTGCCGACCTAGAGACAGGCTTTATCCCCGTCATTTTCACGGCGCAGAACCCAGGTCCATGGGCCGGCAAAGAAGCTGGTCACTTGCCCGCTATCGCTGCCGCCACCGAATTGCCAACCGGTCTTCTGCGTGTCGAGGTGGTCACCAACCACGTCATGGAGCAAGACCACTATATTTGCAAACAACAAATCCGGGATCCTCAAGGGTCCGTTCTTGCTTCCAACGTCCTTGTCCAAGGCGTGGATACCGAGGCTAAAAGTGTTTTTGAAATCGCCGCGCCCAACGGCGGCTTAAGTTTATTTTCAACCTGCAACCTTCACGGTATCTGGCAAGCTGACATGACCTTCGATCAAGTAGCAAAAGTTTACACAGCGACGGCGCCAGGCCCAACAGGCGATCCAGCGGCACACGTTCCAACGGCGGCTCTGCTATACGATCCAAACGTCTTGGGACGATACGACGTTGTTATTACCAACACCCACGAGATGGTCGCGGGCACGCACTTTGTTTACAAATACCAAGTACGTAGCGAAGAGGGCGCTTTGATTTCATCGAAGGACGTTGATCCGACCGTGACAACAACTGCAACCGCCACCTTCAACGGTAACCTTTTCCAAGGCAGTGTCGGCATCTACCATATCTACGCCTCCTGCAACCTTCACGGTATCTGGAGAAACGTTTATAACTTTGAACAAGTGAACTACGTTTATACGACGACAGCTGGCCCCAATGGCGGCGCGCCCGAAGGTCATATCCCCATGGTGACCGTCAATGCCGAGACTATCGATGTTGCTACCAACCACGTCATGACGCCTGAGCACTATATTGCAAAACATCAAATTCGCGACGCCAGCGGAAAACTGGTGCACGAAAAGAACTTTCTGCCGACAACTCTTGCGCCAAAGAGTACCTTCCCGAAAAAAGGTATGTCGGGACAATATAACGCTTTCTCGTTTTGCAATATGCACGGGATTTGGAAGGCGGCTTTAACGGTGTAATTCAATACCAGGTATAAAAGGGAAGCTTCCGGACTGGAAGCTTCCCTTTTTTGTGTCCGCGGACCCAGCTCCAAACGTTTGTAATAAATATGAGCCTTTGTTAAACTGGTAAAAAATCGTTATTGCTACCACAACTCGGGGAAGATATATGCGTCGACTCGTGTTTCGTGCCTTAGTCCTCTCAACAGTTGCTCTGTTTGCCTGTAAACCTCGCCAAGAAGGGCGGTCGGGACTCGCCTCCTCCAAACCACCCACCTCGGGCGAACGCCACGGAAAGCAGGCGGATTCTCGGGTGTTCCTAACGTCGCAAAACGCCGACCAAACCCTTGCCGTAAAAATATTTAGATTCCTGCTCGACGCTACAAACACCCATCCTGAGCTCGTTGGTTGCAAGGAAGTTCCGGGTGCGATGCCCACGAAGGAGTGCTCCACCTACGACCCCGCTACCCGATCTGATTTTATCTACTGTTTTGGCCAAAGTGATACGGATATCCATTTTGATATAGCGAAACTTGATAACGTCAACTGCTCCTTTACCTCTTCCTCCTGGCCAAAGGTATCGTCCTATTTGGCAACTGCTGTATTGCCCCCGCTTCTTGCCCCCGCCGCCTCAGGCGGTTCGGTTGTGATCGGAGGAAAGAGAAAGCTCGCATGCAGCAATACCCGCGACTCTTGGGAATGCAACTACGAGGGCTTTGAAGACAGCGTGCGTGATTTTCTAGCCGAGCGATTGGTTGTTCGTCCTGACGATTTCGGCTCGCTGACACCGCCTCCGGGTGCCAAAGACGAGCACGGCCGCCCTCTTCCATCTTCCTCGCAAGTGTCCGCCGTGCACGTGGGTATGGAGGCGATTGTGGCGCGGACCTATAAAGGTAATGACGGTGATCTCCAGAGATTTATGGGCTATCTTCCCGATGAGGAAGAAGCCGAAATGAAGGCCCATATCGAAGACGTGAATTACCACTCGCACTGCCAGGAGGCGGAAGTCTTTTCGCTGCTTGATTACTCTTCGGAAGGATACAGGGACATCAATAAGGGGCTTCGCACCTTCGATGTGACGCCGGCGGCGATAGAACCTCAACTTGACGGACGCATTCGAACGACGATTTCGGCGGTAAATTGCGCCAAAAAAATCAGAGCGGGCGTCGTTGTGCGGGGAGCTACCCTCAGCCCCGAAAAGTTAGCAAGGTACATTCCTGGAGCTTTTATTACAGAACCGGCCTTTACAAGTACCACGGTGGGTACAGACGTACATTCCAGTTTTGCGGGAAATGTTGAGTTTCAGTATTTTGACGCCAAGGGGGCCGACCTTACTAATCTCAGTCTCCTCAATGAAGAAGGCGAAGCCGAGCTGCTTTTCCAGGCCGGTACTCTATTCAAAGTTTTGACCCGAGAACAAGAGGAAAATCTGACCATCATTAAATTGATTCCTATCCCATAAAAAAACACCTAACGGAGAAATCGCCATGCGTCTGTCCACCTTCTTACTCTTCTTAGCACTAAGCTCTACCTCATGCAAAAGCATAAGCAACGATGCAAAGGTAAAAGACTCGGATGAGATCGAAAAGCCCGTCACGAAACACCCTGCAAACATGGTGCAAGGGACAATCAAAGACATTGTCTGTGCTAACGACGTCGCATCCGAGCGGCTCAAAGAGAGTTGCTATTTGGAACTCGAGCAAGAAGGTGGTCTGGTGGTGCGTCTCGTTTCCGATGATGTTGCCCACATACGCGGTGACAAGCGCAATGACCTAGTCGGTGGAAGACTGGCGGTCTATCCCGAACTTGTGGAGCGCTTCAAGAATGAAGCTGATTTGAAAGCCTTGGAAGCGCGCTTCGGTCCGGGAAGTTATGTGTCTTTCTATGGGGACGTTCCTTGGCTTTGCCATAATCTGGGCAAGATTGTTTTTCCTGAGAAATGCGGTTTAAGATTTCCGTATGACTATGACGCAGAACCCGCTTTGAGAAAGGCTGCAATGGCTGATATTATGGATGGCAACACGATAGTCTTTAGCGGCTATTCAGCGCCCAACGGTGACACTATGGCGCCTGACGAATATGTGCCTTATATAACGGCGCAGGAAAGCAGCGGTGTCTTACATTATACTCAGGGCGACTACGGCACCCTCAACGACGCACTGTGGGGCAAGGACGAAACACAACTCGACAAATACATGCCCTATATTGCTGTCATTACTTCCGCCCTGCGAAAACTGCAAAAATTCGAAGGAACTGTGTATAGGGGGTTTGACTACAAAGAGAGTCGGGTCGATCCATTTACAGATGCTTTCAACAACGACGAGCCTATCCAGCAGCTTGGCTTTACTAGCACATCCTACGTTAAGGGTACGGAGTTCGAGCGGGCTGTCAAACTTGTCATTCATTCTTATTCTGCGGCGATTATCGACAATTTGTCTGATATTAGCGAGGAAAAGGAAGCGCTCTTTGCTCCTGGAACTTGGTTTCGAGTGACGGGCATCAAGGACGGAGAGCAGTTTAACGAGGGACAAGAGCTTGATCAGTACAAGAACCATGTCCAAATCGAGCTGACCGAATTGGTCATTATCGAATAGATAAGGAATGGCAAAATTCAAAAAACCCATGTCGCTTTATGCAGCATGGGTTTTTCTTAGAGAGTTCGCTCTTACTTAATAACGTCGGCGTAGCCGCGGAATTCTCGGTCAAGATCGAGTTCCAGAGAGTCTATGTCAACGTCGATCCTAGTCTTAGCGATAATTCGAGCTATCTTATCGCCGTCCATTTTGTAGGTTCTGGTAACGCTAACATAGTAAAGTTCTTCGTCAGAAGCGATGGATCTATCCGTGATTTCAACATTGTCGCTGAAGCGAGCGTCGCTGACATGAATTTGAAACCTATTGAATAAGCTTTCTTCGAGCGTGTCTTCTAGTCCTGCGAGTTCTTCGCTGGCTTTGAATTGTACCAATGCAAATTTCTTAACGTCGTCTCTGTCGACGCGCGGCTCTCGGTGGCCTGCGACAGACGATGTGTTGGATTGGCCGCAAGCGGTTGCTAAGAGGGCTCCCACGAGTGCGAATTTTGACATTACTTGTTTCATACTTGCTCCTTTGTTTGTTCATTTTTGTTTATTTAGAAACAAAACTCACGACGGTAGTTGCAACTGCCTTGCCAAAAGTAGGTCAGTATGACCCATTCCATAACTTGGTGAAATAACAAACATAGCCATTAAGAGATTTGATGTTTGGGGTGTTAAGACCCTGATCGCATGCAAAAATGTTAGCCAAAAGTAGTCCAATCTGGTCTATTTTTGGCATCCTAAGGGGACAAAGTCGCTTGATAATTAGGAGGGGACAAAATCCTTTGACAACATTCCGTTCTGAATTCTATAGCGGAGGCCAAAGATTGAAGTTGGTGAAGATTCGATCTATACCTTGAATCCAATGAACGCACAGGACGAAATATATACTGGTACTTTATATTTTGAGGCAAAAGCATATTTCTGGTTCATATATGTATAATCGGCAGTGACGATTTAGATGCGTCCCGGACTTCCCTCCTGGGACAATCTGTTTCTTTCTTAGGCAGAGATTCGTTCGGGCTCCCTTTAGCGTTCGAAAAGCCAAATAATCATCACCGGCAGGCGGTATGACGCCCGGAAAGCCCCAAAACGCCCTTTTCCCGCAATTAAAACGCCTGCCCTCTTCCCTAGGATAATCTGTCCATTTTTTAAGCATCAGGATCAATGCGCCCTAATACTGATCATTATACCTCAGAAATAAGTCATAACCTATTGATTTTATTTGTAAAAATACATTTTTGCAAATTGGTCATTTAACACCTGTTTAATGATCGAATGGGACGGCGTATGGTCGATTTTGATGAAAAATATAAACTATGGTTGTTTACGAACAAAACCAACAATGACAGCGGCAGCAAAAGCGCTGCTGCTGTCGTATCAAATTTGATTTAATATAAAAACTTTGGTCCGATAAGGCATTGGTACTTGGAAAAAGCATAAAAGGGCGTGGCCGTGTGCTCAAAAATTGAACAGAAAATCCCCGACAAAAACTACAACGACGCCTTGAGTATTTTGGCTGTTTTGAAAAAAAGTGGTTTTGAAGCAATGTTAGCGGGCGGTTGTGTGCGGGATAGGTTGATGGGAAAAACCCCTAACGACTATGATATCGCCACAAACGCGCGGCACGAAGAAGTCACGAAAGCCTGTATGGGAGCTGGTTTCAAGGTTGTACCGACGGGTGTTGACCACGGTACGGTGACCGTTGTTGCCAAACATAGCGCTGTTGAAGTGACGACTTTGCGGGTCGACGAAAAGACTTTCGGTCGAAAAGCCGAGGTCCGTTTTGTGGCCGATTTTGAAGCGGATGCCGCCAGGCGGGACTTTACCATTAACGCGATGTTTGAAGACGCCACAGGGCGAATTTACGACTTTTATGGGGGCCAGGAGCATATCCGCCAGCAGAAGCTGGTTTTCGTGGGGGACCCTGCCCAAAGAATCCGGGAAGACTACCTGCGGATCTTAAGATTGTTCCGGTTTTGGTCTCGACTATCCTATGAAGTCGAGGATTCGACGCTTGTGGTGATTAAGAGAGAGTTCTCGAACCTTCGCATCGTGAGCCAGGAACGGATCACTTCCGAACTTCTGGGGGTCTTTCAAGGGCCCAATGTTGTTGTCGTTCTCGAAGCCATGGATAAACTCGGCTTGTTGGCATTTCTCCTTCCTGAAAAGAGCAGGGGACTCGAATCTGTTGGTCAATTTCTCAAGACGAACGGTGCGCTCCCAAGACGCGAGCTTGCTTATTTGTCTCTGCTTAGCGGTTGCGACAAATCTGCGGCAGAAACTTTGGCGTCGCGTTTGAAATTATCCACCGAGCAAAAGAAGATACTCATCGTTGCCTCTTTTTTGCACACTTTATCCTATGACTCGAAATCGCTTCCGCCAATAGGTGAGACGCTGCAATTTATATCTTCTCTAGAAAAAAACACTTTTCCCGGCTCGTTTCTGAAGCTTTACGCCCCGCTTTGGGCCGTAGCCTTCCCCGGCAAGCAGAAGCTCGTCGACTTTCTGTTGGATACCGAATCGAAAGTAGGGTGCCGTCGCGGTCAACCGATGCCGTTATCGGGCAACGATCTGATGCAGGAGCTTTCTTTGCAGAAGGGGACTTTGGTCGGGGAGTTGTTGCAATATCTTCACCTGCGTTTTCTGGAGGGTGAGTGGAGTACGAACGAGGCGGGTCTTGACCTTGCACGTACTTGGCTCTCTCGCCGCTCTGGAAACAACACAGGACGGAAGTAGGCTAAAGTTTTCTGATGTCAGAGCACACCCGCTGTCCAGCAAGCAATGTTGAAAATGAACTGCGGCGTTCCAGGGGAAACGGTTGAATCCCAAGCCCAGTCCCATCCGCCACGATAGAAGCTCGTAAAACCGCCATGGATTATCGTTCGAGAAGTTTTTTTGCCGAACGGACTCCCGTCGATGGCGGCCACAGAAACATTCCCTTCGGAGTTGATAAGAACCTTGGCAAACTGAGTTTGGTCCATGACGGACGGCATGCCAGTCGATACTAGGTTGGAAATGCTGGTCCCTTCCGAGACGCTTTGGTAAAGGCCGGCCGTAACGGGATGGTCTAACAGTTTGCCCTTTCCTGTTGAAGGAAATCCGTCTTTGCTCACTTGGCCCTCTCCAAAGTAATTCCCGTCGAGAGCAATGTTCCAATCGGGATGTATCAGATTCAGAAGGGCGTTGGCCTCATAATAGTAGGGGGCATTGTCGCCGTACAGCACTAATCCCGCACCTTTCTCGACTTGGGCTTTTATCTCTTGGAAAAGTACAGTTTCGTCTCGGCTTTCCCCACCACCGTCAGAGAAAACCCAGATAGCATCATATTGTGTTCCCTGAAGCGCAGCCTCTGCATTCGTCACTTGGTCAGCGGAGAAACGGTCTATTGTTAGACCTGTTGCGGCCTCGATCTCCTGCGCATCTATATCTACATCAGCTGCCATGGGGGTGTATGCAACGAACATAAGGATTTTTCGACCCTTTGCCTTTTGTCCAAAGCACAATGCCTGGTCTTCGCGCAAAACCTCATCCGGTTGAATAACGGCAACTTTGAATTCGCAAGATGTTGTTTGATCGCCTTTCCGCAGTTCGACGACGAAGGTTTGGTCGCTGTCGGGGGAGAGGGTATGTTCGATCTGAGATCCTTTTTCGGCAAGTGGGACCCCGTTCACCAATACAGTATCAGGCTCGCCATTGACCGAAATTTTCAAAGTCACCGATGCACCGGCTTTTATCGAATCTTCTGCTTCAACTTTGCATGACATCGAAGATACTTCCCCGCTTCCTTTGGGTGAACCGTTTTCCCCAGATGAAGGGGATGACTTGGGAGTCGCTAATGATTTTTGAGTATTCCCCTTGCCGGAGAAAGTATTACTCGAACATGCTGCCATAATGACGAGAATGGCGGAAAACCGTAGATACTTTTGCATACCCTATCCCTCTATAGTTTCAGTTGGCTTTAAGCTGGGCTTCCCCGCAATACAAGATCGCGAAGTTTTTTGTCTGCTTCCGGCTTGAAAGGCAGACATCTTCTCTCTTCCAAAATGTGACCTTCTTTGATGAAGACTCTGCGCCTGCACAGAACTTTCAGATTATAATGAGCTGGTGCATTGAAGGCCGTAGCTACTATTTGACCTGTCAGCCGTTTATCTGAGGCGTGCCTCTCGTCCGTCTCTCCCGGAAGCATGAGGTATTCTCTGTCCAGGGCGTCTAAAGCAAGCTCAAAGATCTCTTCGATCTTCTGGGTGCCGAGTATCCCTTGCAGGCGTTTCAGAGTTTGTTCTGTTGCTGAGTCAATGGAGAATCGCAAGCAGGTTCCTCCGAGGCACCGTTTGACCTGCTCTTGCGTATGAGTTGCTTTAAAGGTTAGCGCAATCACAGGCGCTGCTATTAGGACTGCCGCTAAAGCGAACATGACGGGAAAAGATAATTGCTTATACATATCTTCTCATCTGACTTGTTTCGAATCTTATCGGAGGTTTTTGATTTTGCTTTAGCTGTTTCCTTCGAAATTCAGAAGTTATTTCGACGAATATTTTTTGTTTTTAAAGGTATTGTTGGGGACTTACAAAATAGCGCAAAATATCGCTAAAGTTTTAATTGTCTTTGTCCCGCCAATAACCAGTTTTTTGCGGCGAAAGCTGCCTAACATCAGAGACCACCACAAGACTATGAATTGGTTCTTTCTAGGTTCGCAGGAAGGGCGACTTTGAGCACCGAGAATCTCTCGCGCTCGTTTTGGCTTTTCTTCCGTCTCGGAGTTGATGGAGGGCTTTGTTCAGGGCTCTTCCAAAAGGTTGAAGTATTCGCGGAGGATTTGGTCGATTTCCGCAAGATTCGCCGAGCTTGCGCACAGACTCGCGCCCTTTGCCTCGACGCCAGTTGCGTTCCTCGCTCAAGGGTTAAAGGTTAATATTTGGTCTTCCAATATCAGATGATGCAGTTTTTGATCGTGGCTCTCGACGGGCATATCCGGCACTAAAAACTGCCGGTATAGGATACCTGCTCTTTGAGCCTGGGGGAACCTCGCTAGGTATCGGTCGTAGTATCCGCCGCCGTATCCTAGCCTATACCCTGATTTGCTGACAGCCAAGCATGGCAAGACGACTAAAGTATGATTGTCGGGTATGAGTGGGGCGCCGAGCGGGTGGAACGGTTCTTCGATGCCGAATTTGTTGGTCGTATAGGTTTGATTTGGACCTATGGGATAAAATTCCATGCTTTTGTCGCGGGGGTTGATTACGGGAACGGCTGTTGTAACGCTAGAAGCGTCTGGAATGCCGCGGAGCGACGGTTCTGAGCCAAAGGTGCGGTAAGAGAAGATTGTATGAAACATGTGTTTTGCGATTAATTTGACGAGGTTTTCGCAAAGCCGCTTGTCGAGGGATGCGCGTTCGGATGGCGTGATCTTGTTTCGTTCGACGAGATATTCTTCGCGTAAGGTTTTTTTCGAGTTCATATCGAAAAATATAGCAGATCGGGCGAAAAAAAACCCACCTTTTCGGTGGGTATTAAGGGAGTAGAGAAATCAAAAATGCACGTACTGTTCTTATTGGTTATTGGACGGTAACGCCACTGACAACTTGCCATTCCCAGCGACCTGAGACTTCGGAGAAAGCTCCAACTCTCATGTCGTATGAGCCAGCAGCTACGCCCTGGAGTTGCACGCTGTTGCCAGACGATGAAAAACGGTATTGCGGGCTTGCCCAAGAGCTTCCTTGTGTAACAAGTTGTACTTGGTATCGTGCCACTTTTTCTCCCGGTGACCATGAAACCACTCCGCCGTTACCGGCGATGCTGGATCCGGCCGTTGGCTGAGACACTGGGAAAGTTCTTCTCACAGGCGGATTAACCATGAAGCTTCTGACTTCGCTGGAGCCGCTGGAGTTTTCAACCTTCCAGTACCATGTCCCTGGATGTGGGTTGTTGAAAGAGTAGCTTGATCCGCCGCCAAGGTTGACCACGCGGTTGACAGGATTCATGCTTGAGTTTCTTGCAAAGATGATGCGGTCAGCCGGACCATCCCATTGAAACACTGCAGCTCCTTGCGTCTCGTCGTAGGTTTGCTGAGCGCCGTCTTGCGGAGAAGTAATGCTGAGTCCGCCGCTGTTGGCTGGCGCACTTGCTGCAGAAGTCGCTGGTGCGGCTGTTTCGGCTGGTGTTGCCGGCATAGCTGTATCCGTTGCCGCTTCCATTGGCGCAGCGCCTTCTTCGCCTTCTTTAGTAGCTTCAGCCGTAGCGTCCGTTGTGGCTTCGTCGCCCGTAACACCCTCTTCTGTTGCGCCACCTTCTTCTGTAAATTCGCTAAACTCTTCATCCTCTGATGAAGTGAGGTAGAAAAATGCTCCCCCAAGGACGGCGAGAACAACAACCCCGATGATGATCATTTTATTTCGGTCTTCGCCTAAGCCGCTGCTTTTGAAAATTTGCGATACAGCGTTCGTGTTCGTACCGAAGTCGCTTGTAAACTCGCCTTTCAAATCACCTGTGAACGGATTCGACTGCGTACCATTTGTGTGCTGACTAAAAGCCACATTGGTATTGTTTGGATCGTTATTCATTGCCTCCACTCCATAAAAATTGGTTTCTTCTATTTCACCGAGGACTAATCCTCAAAAGTATTCACACCTATAGCACTGTATGCTGAAGTCATCGGAAGCTAATCTAAAGACTTTAGTTCTGTTTCTGTTCTATTGTATGGAAACCCTAGTACCATTATAAAGGCATTCGAGCGCAGTAAGCAAGAATCAGGGAGTTGCGACGCCCGTAAGGGCGCGCAAGACAGCAGCGACCATGTATCTAAGGTATCAAAGTTGCGGCAAGAGATGGCGTCATTTGCTAATTTGCAAACGATTCCTTTTCTGAGAAAACAAAATTTTTATATCGTTCGTTCGCCAAAAGTTCAGAATGACGACCACGACATTTTATTTCGGAATTTTCTATAAACCATACCTCGTCGTATCTTTCGAGCCATCGCAGTCGGTGAGTGATCCAAACAATCGCCTTTTGTCGGCGCGGAGCGAAAGCAAGTATGTGATCTGTAAGTGTTTTTTCGGCGGCGACATCGAGGGCGCTTGTGATCTCGTCTAAAAATAAAATGGAGCTTCGCGATAAAAGGGCCCGCGCGATGCAAAGTCTTTGCAACTGTCCGCCCGAAATATTGCCGGAAAAATCGTTGATCGCGGCGTCAAGTTTTCCCGGAAGGCTACGTATATGCGATGCTATTCCTGCATCTTCAAGTGCTTGCCAAATCTTGTCGTCGTCTATGTCTTCGATTTCGTCCCGTCCGTATCGAAGATTGTCTCTCACCGACGCGCGAAACAAAAAAGGATTCTGACTCACGAAGCCGGTGTTGCCGCCGAGGTGGTCCCAAGGTACTTTGCTCTTCCATTGCAGCGGTTCTAGGATCCCCGCTAGCGTTTTGATGAGCGTGGATTTTCCAGCTCCACTCGGACCGATTACGGCAATGGTTTTTCCGGGGCTTAGGGCAAGCTCACTTGCAACCACAATAGGTGACGTATAGCCGCACGTGACGCTGGAAATAGCCAGAGGCAACGGTAGCTGCGGCCCTTTGGAGGTTTTTCTCGGCGGCAATTCGCGATAGTTTTGAACGAGCGGAAAACTCTTAAGGAGAACGCCGTACACTTCGTGCAGGTTTGTCATCTGCTCTCCCATGTTGCGAGCAGGTTTAAGCACAAGCCCGAGTGCTACGAAAAAACGGATGGCTTCTTCGTCGGAAAAATTGCCCCATAGTTTTTTCGTTACTGCGGAAGAAATGACCACGAGTAGAAAGAACCCAAACCACTCGAGGGCCGGGGCAAAGGCAGATCTTATGAAGATTGACTGAGCGATGGATTCAAAATAGTTTTGATTGGTATGCGAAAATTTCGCCTCCTCCCATTTCTCTCCCCTCTGACCCTTTACGAACTTCATCCTGCGCCTAATTTCCAGGCAAAAGGCGGAAATATGCGCCAGATTCCTTTGCCACATCTGCGCGAAATGGGAGATTCGCTTGCCGACGGCCCCAAGCACCCAAGCTAAACAAGGAGCGCAGATTATGAGCACGAGAAAGGTGGGCATATGAATCACCGCGAGGGTTACTAAGCACGAGAAGATTACAAACCCGTCTTTTACCATACCCTTGGCGATATCAGAGAATCTTGCCTGCAAAAACAGGACGTCGTTCATGATCAACGACATCCACTCGCCCGCTGTTTTCTTACTGGTTTCGTAATATCTTTGGGCAAGGACGGAAGAGAATAGGCGCTGGCGATAAACGCGCGCGAGGTTCTCGGTCATAATACTCTGGTGGAGTTGGAATATATATCCAGCAAAGCTTCGCAAGACGGAAGCTAGGAGCAACAAGGCGGGCAAATAAAATGCTGCCTGTTCGAGCGTTACAAGAACGCCGTCAGGGATGAAATTGCTTATGACGCCCGAGACGCTTGCCGGGAGGAGATCCTTTAGATTGACGTTTTTCTGTTCGGTGGTGAAAAAACTTTGAAGAAAAGGACCAGATACTAGGATAAACAAGGATTGAGAGAGTCCCAGAAGGGATAGAGCGCCCAAGATCTTGATTAATGAAGATCTGCTCGTTTGCCATATTATCCGAGCGAAGTATTGAAGAAGCAGCCGAGGCGTCATCAAAAAGCTAGCCCATGGTTCGGCGGCGCTTGCCTGTTTGCCACTTTGTGAATTCTCCGACGGTATCAGCGATTTCTTCGGGAAGGAAATCACCCATGGCGTCTTTCAGTTCGATGAATTTTCCTTTTAAGTTTTTACGAAGTTCCTCGTCCTTGACCAGGTGTGTGAGCTGGTCCGCAATGCTCCCTACGGAGGCGGTCGTACCGAAACACCTGACCA
Source organism: Oligoflexales bacterium (assembly GCA_050251195.1). Taxonomy (GTDB): domain Bacteria; phylum Bdellovibrionota_B; class Oligoflexia; order Oligoflexales; family Oligoflexaceae; genus JBFWNG01. The sequence continues at coordinate 177,244 of JBFWNG010000006.1, read as the reverse complement.
CTTCTGCGGACATGATTTTGTTTACGATGCATTTCTGTCGCGCCTTAGCCCAGGAAAAAGGATCCAAGGCGAGGTGAGGAACGCCAAGTAAGGAAGCCTCAAGAGAGGACGTTAACGGTGGAGTAATGGCAGCGCGCGATAGAGCTAAGGTTTCTAGACTCATTCCGTTCACGAGTTTGATTTCATCGATATAAGTGGAGCCGTTCTCCTTGCGTATCTGCTTCGGAGATATTATGTTTTTTGCTATGATGTCACTTACTTGTATGTGTTCTGGCAGAGGTAGCAAAAACTTCGCCCCTGGAAAATTTAGCCGAATAATTCGGTGCACCTTCATCAGAACGCGAAATATTGGAAAGAAAAACGCGCTTCTTGTCCCTGGCAAATACGATATGACGAGATCATCGGGCGTCAGTCCAAACATCTCAGGTCGAACCATGACCTTGCTGACGCGTTCGTTGTGCGGTGAGCCGACATATCGGTAGTTGAAACCGTATTTTTCAAAGGTGGTGTTGTTAGGAAGAATGCCCAGGACCTTTGTCATGCTGTTTTTAAGTTCGATAATTTTGTACTTTGGCCACGAATCAATGTAAGGGGGGTTGTACAAGATTGTCGGAATCTTGTTGAGGCTAAAATAATTGGCAAGTCGCCCCAAAAATTCGTTGTATCCGACAAATAAAGCGACGTCAGGGTGCAACCGGTTGATCTGCTCTTTGATCATTGCCGTGAAGAGTGTTTCCTGTCGTTTGAAGGTTTCGCCAAGGGTTGTTTCGATAGGGAGAATCTCGTTAACCTTGGAGCGACGCATCGAATCGCCGCAAATTCCGTAAGCTTCGATGCCGGGATATTTCGCTCTGAGCGCGAGGACAACCTGGGTCGCCAATATGTCACTTGAAGGTGCATCGGCCGCGATGAAATAGCTCGACTGTTTCAACGGCAGATACCTCTTTTTGTAGCTTTCAGAAATTCAAGAAAATGGGATTTTTCCGCAGACGCAGGCAATTCATCGTAGGCCTTTTGTGCGGCCTGCTCTAAGCCGAGGTTGTCCCGAAACACCATTTTGAAAGCATCCTTGAGGGTCTTTAAGTTTTTCCCAGTGACGCCAGCCCGGCGCAAGCCTACTACATTGAGGCCCTTTGTTTCCGCGTGGTCGCCTTGAACCAAAGTATAGGGAGCGACGTCTTGAACTACTATGGAACCGGCGCCTATCATACTCAGCTTACCAAATCGGCAGAACTGATGCCCTCCTGCCATACCGCCGAACACCACATTGTCCTCGACATGGATATGTCCAGCTAGGTGGACGCTGTTCGCTAATATGCAGTTGTTGCCGACGTGGCAATCATGCGCGATATGCGAGTAAACCATGATAAGGTTGTTGTCGCCAATTCGCGTGATGCCGCCGCCTGTTACTGTGCCGAGAGAAATGTTGACGTATTCGCGAATATTATTGTTCTTGCCAATGACGAGTTGCGTAGGCTCGCCTTTGTATTTTAGATCTTGCGGATCTGAGCCAATGGATGCGAAGGAATGGATCTTAGTTTTCTCCCCAACCGTAGTGTTTCCCGTGATCGCGGCATGCGCGCCGACCCAGACTCCGTCTCCGAGTTTAACGCCGTCTCCGATGATCGCGTAGGGGCCAATGCTGACTCCCCTACCCAGCTCAATATTTTTTCCGAGAATCACCGTCGGATGGATAGACGTACCACCTGCGGAATTTTCGTAACTACTACTCATATTCTCCTCAACTACGCCAATTTAGCGGAAAACTGTGCTGTCGCGGCGAGTTCGTTGCCTACATGCGCTTCGCCCGAGAACCAGAAGAAATCAGCTCGTTGTTTTACAACCTTGATGGTGAGATCCAAAACGTCGCCAGCCGTCACAACCCTTTTAAAACGGGCTTCATTGATTTCCATGAGCAAACAGGTATCGCATTTGTCGCCCTTCGTAAGCTTACCAAGCACCGCGGAAGCTTGTGCCATTGCTTCAACGATGATTACTCCAGGTAGGACCGGATTTCCCGGGAAATGCCCTTGAAGGATCGGATCTGCGCCAGATACGGTTTTGACGGCTTTAATAAAAGCGCCTTTTTCGTACTCAACAATTTTATCGATAAGTAAAAATGGATAACGGTGCGGTATACACCGTTCGATTTCCGACACGCGCATCGGCAATTTAAAATCTAACGTCATTGTGATGGGACCGCCTGTTGCTACTTCTTTGCTGATTTATCTGAGTCTTTTCCGCTTTTCGATTGCTCTTCATATGCAGCAATGACTTCTTTCGTGAGGTCGTCGGGGTCCTTAAGATAGAGCAAACCAGCGCTGCTGGTTTCGAATACCATTTCATAGCCACGGTCTTTAGACAGTTTTTCAACTAGCTGAGTCACGTTGACAGCGATTTTCTGTGTCGCCTTTTGTTCCTTTTGCTTGATGTCTGCTTGGAAATTCATTTCTTCGTTGCGCAAGTTCATATATTTTTCTTGGAATTCTTGCTGCTTTTTGGCGCGAGCTTCGTTGCTGAGAAGAGGGGCTTGCTGTTGCCAGTTCTTGTTTAACTCTTCAAGTTCTTGCTTTTGTTTGTTGAGTTGGGCTTCCTTTGCTTTGATTTCTTTTTCGAGATTGTTCTTGGCATCTTTGCCTTCGGAAACATTGAGAATGATGGCTTGCATATCGACTACGGCAAATTTCTTTTGCGCCTTTGGTTGCGCCACAGATTTACCCGGTACTGAGGAACAAAGAGCCACGAGAGCGAGGGCGCATCGGATCACGTGAACCCTTTTAGATAAAAACTTATGGAACATTACAACCTCACAAAATATTAAAAGCCTATATAGAATATAAATTGTCGATCGTCGCCAAGCTTACCATTTTCAATAGGATAGGCAAATTCAAATCTAAACGGTGCAATAGGCGTTATCCACCTGAAACCAAAGCCGACGTCCGAACGGTAACCCTTCAGTTCAAAAGGTTCACCGTCGTCGTAAACTCGTCCCTTGTCGGTAAACAACAAGCCCTTGATGTTCGCTTCCTTGATAATGGGGAAGAAGTATTCCACCTGGAACAGGACGCGCTTAGTACCGCCTTTGTCGAAGCGTTGGGCTCTATCGCCCGGCGCGTTGAGGATACTGAAGGAGGGGCCAACCGTTTCGGTCTCGTATCCCCTCAGATCGTCGTAGCCTCCGAGAAGGTAGCGTTTGGACAGCGGTATTTGCTTGCCACCCGCCGGCCAAAGCATGCGGTACGAGCCATGGGCGCGGAAATAGGTCCTATACGTTTCCGTAAAGTCTACCGGGTAATAGTAATCGGTCGAGGCAATGGATTCGAGATACTGGTGGTCTCCCCGCAAAACAGGTCCGCCCGTGAACTTTTGGCTGAGTCGAATAACGGAGCCTTCGCTTGGATCCAAATAGTTGTCGGTCGAATTGCGGCTGAGGCCGAGGATAATGCTGCTTTCCACCCCTTCTTCTCGAAGGCGGTCAATGAGAAACTTGTCCGAAATCTGTTTGGTCTTCTCAATTTGGTAGGTCACCGTACCGCGAACAAGCTCGAACAAAGTACGACCAACTTCGACGTTGCCGCCAATCGTCCTCGTTTCTATATCGATCTCCGCTCTTTTCGTCGCCGTGTTGCCAAAGTATGCCCCGAACCCTAACGACCATTGGCTGTCATTGACGCGAGGATCCTTCATGTTGAGATCAAGAGAGTAGTTCTTGTCGCCGTTCCATTTGCCTGAAAGGCCCGTTTTCCAGCCCCTACCCGACTGGTTCTCTTCGCTATAGCGGCCTTGGCCGAACCAATTGGATTGATCGACGTCCTTCTTGCCCGGGCTAAAGCCTAATGCCGCTTGGAGCTGTCCTGTCGGCTTCTCTTTGATCTTGAATTTGTAGTGAAGAATGTTGGGTTCTTTGTCGTCTCGCTTTTTGATCGACTGAACTTCCTCGAAAAAACCGAGTCGTTCGACGTTCGATTTTGATTTCGTCAAGTTGGTCTGATTGAAGAGTTCGCTGTCGGCGATCTCAATTTCTCGGCGAATGACGTTATCGCGGGTCTTGGTGTTACCGACGATGGTAATCTCGCCAAAGTACACCTTCTCACCTTTGGTGATGTTGAAGTTGAGGTTGACCAGTTTCTTTTCGCGATCGAACGTGGGGATTGGGTTTACGTCTGTAAACGCGTAGCCTTTGTCGGCGTATTTGTTGAAAAGAGTCTCAACGTCCTTTGAGAAGAAAGAATACCGGAACAGGGCCCCTGGCTTGAGTTTGAGGCTTTCGAGAAGTTCCTTTTTGTCGAACAACAAATCGCCTGTGATGTCGATGGTGCCAACATTGTACTGAATTCCTTCCTCGACTTCGAACGTGATACGGACAAACTCCCTATCGGAATCCATAACCTCTACCGGCTTGGCCACTTTGACCTCGGCAAAACCCTGGTCTTTGTACAGATAGGCTAAGACTTCCAGGTCGCGTTTCACAAGTTCGTCATTGTAAAGAGAGCCTGGGGTCTGAAAGGTGGAGCTTCGCGTCACCGGTTTAGATGCGAATTTGTCAATCAAATCGGCGTCTGTAAAATATTCGTTGCCGACAATATCCAGTTCGGCAACCTGCACTTTGCCGCCCTCTTCAATGTTGTAGTGCAGAATAACTTCGTTCTCGTTTCCGTCCTTTGGCTCGAGCTTATAGCTGGCGCTAGCGAGAAAAAATCCCTTTTCTAGGTATTGGCGCTCGATGACCTGAAGATCGTTATTGATCTGATGTTCATTCACGATGGTGAATAGTTTCGTTTCAAGTTTTTCCTTGACGTCTTCTTCCGTAAGCTCGTGAAGGCCGTTGAATTGGATTTCGACAATCGCCGGTTTCTCTTTCACGGCGTAGATGAGGCGAACGCCGCCGTCCGCAGGCTCGGAAAAAACCTTGATGTCGGAGAAGTACCCGAGCTCGTGAAGGGCTTTAATATCTTCGCGGATTTTTTTAGGATCGAGGGGATCCTCGGTTCGCGTCTTGATTGTCGTCAGGACCGCGTCGCTTTCGACCTTGCGGTTGCCCTCGACTGTTATTTGTTTAACGGTTTGAGAATCCTCTGCCGTCTGCTTGACGGCCGGAGCGTCTTCTGGCGTTGGCTTTACGGTGTTTGAAGCTTTTGGCGTTTGCTTTACGGCTTTTGAATCTTCCGGTGCTTGTTTCCTGGTCCCTGGATCTTCCGGTCCCTGTTCTTCGGCTTTAACATCCTTCGGTGCCTGAGAATCTTCTGCCGTTGGGTTAACGGTCTGAGCACCTTCTGGCGTTTCCTGGGTAGTCTGAGGAGCTTCCGCTGTTTGGGAGTTCGCTTGTTCTAAAGTAAAGACGAGAGCGACCGCAGAGAATAAGAGCAACAACCGCTGATTCACCAACTACCCCCGAGTTCCACGACTTGTCCGTCTTCCATGACTACCTGAGTCGGCAGGGATCGTGCCAGTTCTAAATCGTGTGTTACCAACAGCATAGTAATCTTGCGTTCCCGGCATAAATCAAGCAGAAGGTTTCGAACGCTGTCGCTGTTTCGTTTGTCCAAGTTTCCCGTGGGTTCGTCCGCCAGCAAGATCGGCGGTTCCATCAACAACGCCCGCGCAATTGCAACCCGCTGTTGCTCGCCGCCCGACAATTCGCCGGGACGATGGTCAAGGCGACTCTCCAATCCCACGGCAGTAAGCAGCTCTTTAGCCCGAGGTTCGATTTGTTTGCGGGAAATGCCCGCGATAAGACCTGGCATCATTGTGTTTTCCAGCGCCGAGAAGTCCGCAAGAAGGTTGTTCATCTGAAACACAAGGCCGATCGTGTAATTGCGAAAATGCGATATTTGATTGTCCGGGATTTTCGAAGTGTCCGTATTGTTGATGTAGACCTTTCCCGAGCTCGGCGTGTCAAGCGTGGCAAGGATATGCAGCAGTGTGCTCTTGCCCGAACCGGAGCGCCCGGTCACCGCGATGACTTGTCCCTGACGTATTTCGAGATTGATATCTCTCAGCGCATGGACGCTATGGGACCTGATCGTAAAGGTTTTGGAGAGATCGACGATTTTAATATTTACGGGAGGCTTCTCGACCACCGCAGCTTCCGAAAACTGTTCCACTAGTACCTCAATCCTTGGCTAGGATTCTGCTTCGACGCAATAAATGCCGGGTATAAGGCGCCAATCAAGCTTAGTATCAAAGCGAGGAAGCATATCACAAGATAATCGAACGGTAAAAACTTAACAGGCAATGATCGCAAATAATATATGTTTGATGGCATTTCATGAAACTTAAACTTTTCAAGAAGATAACAGAACGACAACCCGATTCCGCCGCCCGAAGCTACTCCGAGCAGACCAATACTTAGTCCTTGCGCGAGAAATGTCTTCAAAATTGCTGCCCTCGTCGCACCAAGCGATCGCAAAATGGCGATCTGACGTTTCTTATGGAACACGGTCATCATCAGAGTACCGCTGATGGAAAATGCAGCCACGAGCACGATAAGCATTAATATGGCTCCCATCGTGAATTTCTCGAGTTTAAGAGCAAAAAGGAGCGCCGAATTGGTTTGCGTCCAACTTTTTGTGGTCAATTCTCCTAAAGGAAGTTTTTTGGCGAACTTTTCAACTTCGAAAGGGTTCTGCACGTTAATGCCGATGCCCGATACGTACTCATCTTCATCGAGCGAAGGATCATAATCCGCCATAAATTTTCGCGCTTCATCGAGTCTGACGACAGCCCACTTCGCGTCGTAATTAAATAAGCCTGTTTCAAATATCCCCGAAACGACGTACGGCCGAGAGAGCGTTCCTCCCGCTAGCACCGATTGACCATTGGCCTCTGGCGAAATAACAAACAGCTCGTCCCCTAGACTTGCCCCAAGTTGCTTTGCAAGGTCCTTTCCGAGCGCTATTCCTGGGTACTTACCGGTATTCTCTACGAATGCCGCTTCATGGTCCTCTCCGATGCTTTTGAGGTCGCCTTCGAAGTCGGCGCTCCCAAATCCCCAAACTTCGCCCCCCTTGGTGGGATCGATGCCGAATAAAACCATAGGAGAAAGGTGTTTTCCCTGTTTTGCCACAACGTCCGCCTGAACAAAGGGCTCGATATGTGAAATTTCGGGGTAATGAGCAAATTCTGATAAAGGATGTTCTTTGAGACTTAGCCCTACTAAGGCGGTCTTATTGACAATCTCAAGATGAGGTTCGCCTTTGAGCATTTTTTCTTTGAGTTCGCCCTCAAATCCACCCATCACGGACAAGACTATGACGAGAGCTGCAACCCCGAGAAGGATGCCGAAGATCGATATTGTTGTCATGAAAGACAAGCCGGACTGACGCTTTTTCGAAACAATATTGCGCCACGCAATCCAAAAGATAATTCGCAATGGCATTTTCTGATGACGCAACAACCGACTTCCTGGGAATTTTTAAAATTGGTTAGTTTATATAGATATTTGACGGTAATTTAAAGATAATAAATTCGAACTGGTTATGGTTAGATATAGTCTTTTTAGTGAGCAAGACCTACGTTGATCGTGTCCGAACAGCTTGCCAAGGGTTTGCCGGATTTCGCAAGACTGCAGAGCGTCACGTCGTTGTAATAAAAACTCAGTATCTTCTCATAGGACCAACCCAGATTTCCCGCCAGGCGGGACGCGCCCTGTTGACTGAGGCCAACCCCATGCCCACTCCCCTTACCCACAATTTCTATGGATTTCATGTTCTTTGACGGGGCTATTTCAAACAAATAGCTTGGCAAAGACGGTATGACCTTCCGCAGCAACTTCGACGAAAATGGAATCCGCGAGCCGTCCGACGCTACTGCGGTGACAGTTTTAACTCGTCCCGTCTTCGTTTTTCCAAAAGGCGTCACGAGGAGTTTGGCTATGTGCTGTTTCGGTTTTAAATGCTTTGTTTGTTTGAGGAGACGCTCGAGGGAATTTATTTCAATTTGTTTGGTCCACACGCTGCTGGCTACTTGTTCGGCGGGAAATGCTGGTTCTGTCTGACTTTGACAGTAAGGGATGCTGCTATGCCATACTTGTTCTGGCGACTCCGTCGCTCCGCCGCTGTCCGCATGATAGTACGCCTGAATGATATTGTCGCCATAGAGAAGCACTTCGGCATTCGTCGCGTCGACGGCATGGGACGTGCGTTCATTCTCTAATTCAATTCCAGTATAGGCCTGGTAGACCACCGTATCGTCAAAATCGTAAAGTTGATCTTTCTTTGAAGCCCGCGCCATTTTCGCGTGGTACAAGGCGTAGCTGCGAGACGCTACCGCTTGGGCTTTAAGCGATTCCATAGGCCAAGCCGAGTACACTTCCGACGGCACAACGCCCTTCAGATAATCATCGACATCCACCACATTAATAATTTCAATATCCGCAGGGGTTCCCGCTTTGCGCTGCACGTAGAACCCGCCACGGTAAGCAAAGCTAGGCGCGTCGCCAAAGCGCACAATCCTATGAGGGCTGGGGCAGTCGATATAGACGGGAAGCTTGTGCTTCGCTCCGTCGATCACAAAGCTTGTGGCTTTGTAGAGGAGCTGCGGCAATTTTTCGGCCGCGTCTTTTTTGCCGGCAAACACTTCGCAGGCGCTCGATCCCTGGAACTTTATCTTCGTACGAACAACGTCTATGCGATGTGGTTTAGCGTGGGTTTCGTGAGGGAAGATCTTGACGCGGACTATCTTTGGATTGGTATCAACTTGCGGACGGGAGAGAGGTATTAGAGGGACGGGCGCTAGAGGTATAGAAGATTTCGAGGCAAGAAGCTGGCCGTCTCCGGCTAGTCCAAACCACAGAAGAGCTAGTATATGTGAAATCCTCATACGGCCCTCTCTTCCGCCCCGCCAAAGGGGCTCTACGCTTTAGCATATTGGGTGCCGTCTCACAATCCATGAGTAACCGTAAATCTCCTATTTCCGTGTTTTCCGCGCCTCCGCGATTTGTTGGCAACACATTCTGCAAGCGGAAGCGCGTAAGGGGGAAACGCGGGTTCTGATCTGTAAGTGTCTAATATCCCATATCGAAACCCTCCAAAATCGCATTTCTCACCAACAAGCCCGGGAAACGGCAACCTTATCCAATTTTATATATCTATGTTTTTGCTGCTGTTTTTAAATTTTTTGCGCACTTTCTAAAGCCGGACGGGGGGAGCTCCGAATACTTTAATGTAGCCAGAATTGAACGTGAAACTTGATGAAGATGGTTAAAACTTAAACTTTAGAGGACCTTCCATGCAAAAGCACCGTTTCCATCGCTGGACTTTAAGGAACAGAGGGACCCAGGTTCCTAGGATTTCCTTTGTCCAGCGGAAACGGTGGCTCTCGCACCATGATATTCCCATCCCAACTTATCCCACACAGATCTATGGATTTAATCCATAGCCAGTCACGCACCCTAAGCTGGAAACATAGAGAAACTCCAGATACAAGGGTAAAGCCCCGGGTCAAACCGGGGCTTTTTCTTTTGTGTACCGAATTCCGATCACTTTGGAGCGGAATTAAGAGAAAATTTTGGTTTCATGCTATTCTTGAGCTAGGCAGCGAAAAAAAATCCGCCTATAATGGTGCAATTCAACGTAATTTTTTCAGTAGTTTCAAAAGTTCACAAATAGTTTCCGATGAGTTTATTTGGTTCTGTTTTTCACGGCAGTGAGAGGTAAGAATGTTTTTACAGTCCTTGTTTAAGAAAAAAAGCAACGACAACGAATTGTCAACGATTCTGACAACCCTCAACCTCATGACGAAATACGCTCGTCAGCGCGAGAAAAGTTACCTTTCGGGAGACCTGGAGAGCGAAACGCGAAAACGTCTGGAGAGACAAGAAGCGTCACGCGGTGTTCGAGATCATAAACGCCTCAAATTCGACGCCGAAGTTAAGATCATGTCCAAAGAAGGAACAATTGTTGGGCAAGCGCGCGACATCTCCGCATCAGGTATTTTTGTCACAACCAAAGACAAGGCATTCGCTGTAGACCAAAAGGTAGAGCTAGAGATTATTCCGAGAGGTTCTGCGCGATCGTACCACGCTATCGCGTCTGTTATTCGATGCGCAGAAAACAAACCCTTTGGTTATGGTTTACGATTTGCCACCCTGTGAGAGAGCCTGATGAAGATATTTCGCCACAACCTCTACCGCTCTCTGATTGAACACATCCCAAGGTAAAATCATGTCGGCATGGACCTTGGTTGGTTCAACATGCCGCTCGTGCATCGGTTTCACAGTCGCGAAATACTGCGACACGATGTTGTCAAAACCTCGGCCTCGTTCTTTGGTATCGCGGCTGAGCCTGCGGTAAAATCGAATGTCGTTAGCCACGTCGAGATAAATGCTGAGATTGTAGCTTTCACGCATATTCGCTTCGACCAGCGTAAAGATACCGTCAACGAAAATAAGACGCTCGGCTTTCACGCTGTTCATCCCCTTCCGGGTATGCGTCGTAAAATCGTAGAGCGGATGCTCGACTTTTTCTCCCCGTACAAGTTTTTTTAGATCCTGTGCGAACAAGTCGAGCTCCAGAGCGCCCGGATCGTCGAAATTGATGCGATCTCTTTCGGCCGCACTAAGGTGCGAAAGATCTCTGTAGTAGTCGTCAAGTTTAAGCCAGGTGTAGGGATGGTTGACGAGCTTTACGACAGCGTTCAGAAAGGTCGTTTTGCCCGCTCCTGATCCGCCGCTGATAGCCACGATCAAAGGGCTGCGCTTTGTCATGTCGAATTCTTCCTTGTGAGGCAATGAGCGCTGCTATATTATCGCAGTTTCAAGCATTAGTTAAGGAAGATGTCAGATGATCGACTTTATCCGTCAGTATGCTGATTTTCGCTCTGTCGACGTTCTCGATGCGCACGATGAAGACATGACCAGTCGGTTTACGGATCTCTTTGCTTCCACTTCGCGTCCGTTTTTGCGCTCGACGTATCCGGGCCACGTAACGGCGTCGGCGCTCGTCATCGCCCCACAACTCAATGCCGCGCTATTTACGTTCCACAAGAAAGCCAAAAAGTGGCTGCAATTAGGCGGGCACGCCGACGAACACGAAACGTCTCCTGCACAAACTGCATTGCGGGAAGCCCAAGAAGAATCGGGCCTCCGTCACCTGAAGACTTTTAGTTGGCAAGGTCAAATAACGCCCATTGATCTCGACATCCACGCCATACCGGGATGGGCAGGCGAACCGCCTCATAATCATTACGACGTAAGGTATCTTCTCGCGACAGATCGTCCTGACGATATTCAGATATCCGACGAGTCGGATTATCTGCGGTGGTTTACTTTTGCGGAGGCGCGCAAGCAGATCGATGAAATAAGTATTCTGCGCCTTTTGGACAAGGCCGAAAGAATTCTGAATTTGCCTCAAATCGAGGATAGCTTTATTCCGTGAAGGATAAGTAGGACTTCAGGGCCGGACTCGTTTTCTTTTGATTGGTGCGCTTATCGATCTTGCCGAAGCTAAGATTGGGATTTTTTCCATTCGTTTTTGCTGGCTCGGCTTTTGTTCCGGCAGCCGCTTCGCGAAACAGCTTCTCTAGAGGAAGAAGGGTATCGTCTTCTTCGTTCGAGCCTTTTGCCTTGGTTTGTTTTTTGACGTAAGCCTCGACCAATTGAGAAACGATGTCGCCGGGGGTCTTGCGAAGATTGGAGGCAAGGATCTGGATAGTATTCCACGTTTCCGCCGACACGCGACAGGAGAGTGAAAGTACCTTCATACCCTTTTCTTTGCTTTCCATAAGTTTTCCCCGTATACTTCGAGCGTAGCAAAATTAAAAGAATAAAACAGCTGTTTTCACCCAAGTCCCTGCTTTGTTTCCCATGATTAACGACCTTCTCAGCGCTATTCGTGAATCTGCAACACCCCGAATTTGGTCCAAGGGGGTCGAGCTCTCCCGACAAAAAGGCGCAATAAATCTCGATAATTGGAACGACACCGCCGAAATCAGCCTCCGGGTCCGAAGCCTGACCAACGCCGTCGCCCACGTGGTGACTCTGCAGCCCGAAGACGAGTATTGGGGTTGTGACTGCGCCTCTAAAGACGACCCCTGCGAACATGTAGTCGGATCCATTTTAGCGATCAAGCACAACGGTTGGCAGCAGGGGCAAAAATCCGGACAGTCCGCAACTCTATCATACCATTTTGAGCTCTTGGGCGAAAATCTTTCGCTCCAACGCTTCGTGAAAACGGAAGGCCAGTCTGAGCGCCACGTTAATGCAAAGCTGACGGTTTATGAGAAGACGGAGAACCTCCTCACCACGCAGCTCGACCGGGATATCGACGACCTTCTCGCCGGAAGGGACCTTAAGGATCTGAAATGGGAGCAACTCCGAAAACTCTTCCTTTGCTTGTCAGAAGCAGCTGAAGTTTACTATGCGGGCCACAAGGTCGCTGTGTCTCGCGAATCAACGAACTGGGTTGTGACGGTCAAGGACGAGAATCCTGGAGTTAGCCTCAAGCTTGATCTGGAGGAGAAGTTTGATCAAGTCTTTCGCATCGGAATAGCGGTAGCTTCCCATACCGTTTCCACGATTGCCCCCCTGAGCCCCGAGATCCGGTCTCTTTTCAAAAAAGACGAAATACGGGTTTTTCCCCAGGCGTTTTCTTCGCTTGTTCAAGAAATCATCCCGACTCTAAAATCTCATCACATTCAAGTCGTCGTGCAAACCGACAAGCTGCCCACCCTTGTCACGCTCAAGCCCAAGATCGCTCTGAACGCTTTCCTTGACGGCGATGAAATGAAAGTGAGTTTCTGTTTGCGCTACGGCGAGGACGCTTTTGTGCGCGCTAATCGACTGGTGACGCAACGCTCCGACTTTGTGCCTCACCGCTCCTACGACGACGAGAGCAGGCTTAAGAGCAAACTCCAAAGGGACATGGGTTTTGATTTTGACATAGAATTCGTGATGTCGCCGCCGGAGTTCGCGGACTGGCTCACCAACGTTCGGAAGGATTCCGACTTTTACGTTCCAAGCCAGATTCTCCGGCGCTACAACGTGGTCCCGTTGAACGAGCCTGAAATGAGATTCCAGAACGGACAACTTGAGATCGACTTTGGAAGTACGAAGGACCTTGCTCCCAAGCACTCCGCTCAATTTGCGGAACGAGTGTTGTCAGCTTTCCAGCAGAACCAAAGCATGATCCCGCTGGGCGAAAATGGCTTTGGCCGCCTCCCGTTTGAATGGCTACGCAAGAACCAGGATGTTCTCGACGAGATATTGCAACTTAAAGCGCACTGCGGCAATCGGTTTGAGGCAAGCCACCAGATCCGGCTCGCAGGACTTATGCAACATCTCAACGTCGACGCGACGTCGGAACCAGAACTTCGCGCCCTCTTTGACAAAGTAAACAAACCGATCGACGACCGTGTCGTCCCAAGCAGTTTTGTTGGAACCTTGCGGCCATACCAGGAACAAGGTTTCAAGTGGTTGGCGCATCGAAAAGAAGCCCATCTCGGAGCTCTCCTTGCCGACGACATGGGACTGGGAAAGACCATTCAGGCCCTGACAATAATGACGTCGGGAACTCTGGTGATCTGCCCTTCCAGTGTGATTTCAAACTGGAACAATGAACTCGCGAAACATCGCCCCGAACTTAAGGTTAACATATATCACGGCCCAAACCGTCGGTTGGATGCCAAGGCCGACGTTGTGATCACCACATACGGAACCTACCGCATCGACAACGCTCCTCTGAGCGAGAGAGAATGGGCCGTCGCGGTCATCGACGAAGCGCAAGTAATCAAGAATCCCAAGAGCCAAACCAGTCGCGCAATTTTCTCGCTGAACGCAAAATTCCGCCTGGCGCTGACAGGAACGCCGGTGGAAAACTCTCTCTCGGATGCGTGGAGCATTTTTCAATTTGTGATGCCAGGGTTGTTGCTGAGCGAGTCTGATTTTCGCCAACGCTATGAGTCCCCTATTCTTTCCGGCGACATTTATCGAAGAGAAAAACTGCGTGCGATTCTCAACCCGTTCATATTAAGGCGAAGGAAGAACGAAGTCCTGACCGAACTTCCGCCCAAGACGGAAGAGACTCTCAGCGTTGACCTTTCAACCGACGAACAAGCCCAATACGCTTCGGTTTTCCAAGCTGTGAAACCCAAAATCGCCCAACTGCTAAAAGCACAAGGAATAAACTTCGAAATTCTCGAGGCCCTGTTGCGCCTTCGCCAGTCCTGCTGCCACGTCGGTCTGCTGCCCGGAAAAACAGCTCCTAGCTCGTCTAAGATCGATTTGCTTCTCGAAAAATTGCTCGAAGCAAAGGCCGAAGGGCACAAGGCCCTTGTGTTTTCGCAATGGACGAGCTTTCTCGATTTGATTGAACCCCACCTTCAGGAAAGGGGCATTTCCTTCATCCGTCTGGACGGGGCATCCAAGAACCGGGGAGAAATAACCGAAAAGTTTAACGCCTCCCCCGAGATCACCGTGCTTCTTATGTCTCTGAAGGCGGGCGGCGTTGGCCTCAACCTCACGTCAGCGGACCATGTGTTCCTGATGGAACCGTGGTGGAATCCCGCCGTCGAACAACAGGCGGCGGACCGTATCTACCGAATTGGGCAAACGCGTCCGGTCAATATATACAAACTCATTGCCAAGGACACGATCGAAGAAAGAATCGTCGCACTGCAAGAAAAGAAGAAGGGGCTTTCGGACGATCTTCTCGAACTGAATGCAGCGCAAGCTTTGTCAACCGCCGAAATCATGGAGTTGTTTGACCATGGATAATAAGATCACGATCCGAAACGTTTCTCCGAACGATTTAAATTCTATTGTTCGCATTGTCGTTGACGGGTGGAAAACCGCTTACAAGGGCATTATGAAGCAAGACTTCCTGGACGCCATGACGTACGAGTCGAGAATTCCAGGGTTTCAAAAACTGCTGAACGACGAGAATTACCGCCGCCTCTGGTTTGTCGCCGAGACGGATAATGGAGAAATCCTGGGATTCGTTTCAGGCGGCAAATCCCGCGACGCAGATTCTGTTTACGACGGCGAACTCTACGCCATTTACGTGCGCGCCGAGCACCAAGGCAACGGTTTCGGCGCTCAACTCATGCGTCACCTCATGAATCATCTTACTCAGGAAAAATTCAACGCCATGAAGCTATGGGTCTTGACTGACAACCAGCCTTCCCGGCGCTTCTACGAACGCATGAACGGCGCCCTCACCGACCAAACACAGCAACGCGAATTCGGTGGCGAAAAACTTCTCGAAGTCGCTTATGCCTGGCCGTTGACTTGATTTTCCTTTTCAGCACCCCCATTCCGCGCTTCCGCGTACCATTGATGGATCCCTAGGAGCTGGGCTAACCTAAACGCGGAGACGCGGAATATTGGAAAGCGAAAAATCCGATTCAAACAGAAAACGGGACCACGTCCGAAGACGGTGTCCCGTTGTTGTACTTCTGGAATTAGATCCTAAATTTTTGGTCCAGCCTTCACGATCTCTTTCCCGCGTGGCGTATCCATATACTTTTTAAAGTTTTCCGAAAACATGTTGCCCAGTTTCGTCAAAGCTTGATCGTAAGCAGCTTTGTCTTTCCAAGTGTTTCGGGTATTCAACAATTCTGACTCGATTCCGGAGATCTTCTTTGGAATCTTAAAGCCGAACACTGGGAAATCTTCGAACTCCGCATCGTTGATGGTGCCATCGAGAATCACGTCGATGATGCGACGCGTGATGCTAAGCTTCATGCGAGAGCCCGTACCGTAGGCGCCGCCGGTCCAACCGGTGTTAACGAGGTAAGCGCTGGTTTTATGTTCGATCATCTTCTTGGCAAGAATGTTTCCGTAAACTGTTGGGTGCATTAAAAGGAAAGGTCCGCCGAAGCATGGAGAGAACGTTGCCTTTGGCTCCTTGATGCCGATTTCCGTACCAGCTACTTTTGCCGTATAGCCGCTAAGATATTGGTATTCAGCTTGTTCCTCGGTGAGCTTCGCTACCGGAGGCAGTACGCCGAACGCATCGCAAGTTAGGAAGATAATATTCTTGGGATGCCCGCCTTTAGATACTGGCTTCACGATATTGTCGATATGATAAATAGGGTAAGAAACGCGCGTATTTTCCGTCTTAGATACGTCGTTGTAGTCAACGTCGCCGTTGGGTTTTACCGTAACGTTCTCGAGCAGGGCATCGCGTCTAATAGCGTTATAGATATCCGGTTCATTGTCTTTTGAAAGATTGATGCACTTCGCGTAGCAGCCGCCTTCAAAGTTGAAGACACCATTTTCGTCCCAACCGTGCTCGTCGTCGCCGATAAGGGCGCGTTTGGGGTCGGCCGAAAGCGTCGTCTTGCCTGTGCCTGAAAGTCCGAAGAAGAGCGCTGTGTCCTTGTCCTTGCCTTCGTTCGCGCTGCAGTGGAACGCTCCCACGCCTTTGAGCGGAAGGAAGTAGTTCATCATGGTGAAGATACCTTTTTTGATCTCTCCGCCATACCAGGTTCCGCCAATGACCGTTTGACGCTCTTCGATGTTGAACGCAGCGAAAACCTCGGATCTTAAACCAAGCTTTTCATAGTCCTTGCAAGACGTTTTGCATGCGTTAAAGATGGTCCAATCAGGTTTGAAGGTCTTTAGTTCGTCGTCTGTTGGACGGATAAACATGTTTTTTGCAAAGTGCGCCATCCAAGCCACTTCGGTAATGAGACGGATCGAAAGTCGGTGTTCTTTCGTTGCGCCGCAATATACGTCCATCACATAGAGTTTTTTTCCGTTAAGTTGATCAACGGCAACTTTCTTTAGTTCATTCCATATTTCCGGCTTTATGGGGTTGTTGTCGGATCCGGTACCGGCCCACCATACGTTGTTTTTGGAGGCGGGGTTCATTACGATGTATTTGTCCTTGGGTGAACGTCCCGTGAATCTTCCTGTATCAACGTTTACGGCGCCGGAGTTGGTGATGGTGCCTTTTTCGTGCCCCTGGGCCGCAATCTCGGTCTCGTGCTGAAAAAGTTCGTCGTAAGAAAGGTTGTAGTAGAGCTCTTTTGCGGCCGTTATGCCCGCCTTATCGAGACCGATTTTCTTGATAGTTTCAGGAATATATGACATTACTCTCTCCAAAAGGTTTTCGCGTTTCCTATTTCAAAAACAGTGGGCTATTTGTATTACATATTATAAAAATATGGAAGATATGATTGATAATCGCGCTTAACTTTCTAAGGTACAGGATAGAAAACCGATGACCTCGTCTCCCTTGCCCCGCTTAGGTCTTGAGCCGGTCTTACCTAAAGCTCCCATTTTTGCTCAGAATATTCGGCGCGCACCAAAACGAGAGTTTGTTCTCTCTGCAAAGGAGACGAAACTCGCTCTAAAAAACGCGCTGAGATACGTGCCAAACGCCCTTCATGAAACGTTAGCGCCCGAGTTTCTTACCGAACTTCACGAACGAGGTCGCATCTACGGGTATCGGTTCATGCCCGAGCAGCCTCTTCGCGGGAAGCCCGTCAACGAGTACCCCGGCGAGACACTTGAAGGTCGCGCCTTCCAGGTGATGATTGACAACAACCTCGATCCGGAGGTCGCGCTGTATCCCTACGAACTCGTGACTTACGGCGAGACCGGGCAGGTTTGTCAAAACTGGATGCAATATCAGCTTATAAAGAAATACCTCGCCGCGATGACTAAGGATCAGACCCTAGTCCTTCATTCCGGCCATCCGCTCGGCCTTTTTAAGTCTCATGAGCTCGCCCCGCGGGTCATAACCGCAAATGCTCTCATGGTCGGTATGTTCGACAACCAGCAAGCGTGGCATAAGGCAGCCCAATTAGGGGTGGCCAACTACGGGCAAATGACCGCCGGCGGATGGATGTACATCGGTCCTCAGGGTATTGTGCACGGTACATATAATACATTGCTTATCGCGGGCCGGCAGCGCCTGGGAATACCCGAAGACGGGAATCTCGCCGGCAAGCTTTTTGTGAGTTCCGGCCTGGGCGGGATGAGCGGCGCCCAAGGCAAGGCGGTGGAGATTGCAGGCGGCGTAGGTATCATTGCCGAGGTGGACAAGTCGCGGATCCAGACCAGGCATAGCCAAGGCTGGGTTCGGCATGTCGCAGAGACGCCTGCAGAGGCGTTCGCCTTGGCTGAAAACTTTATCAAAACCCGGGAGCCTTCAAGTATTGCGTTTTGCGGCAATATAGTCGATTTGCTGGAACACGCTGTAATACAGAACAAAACAATCGATTTACTCTCCGACCAAACCAGCTGCCATGTCGCCTACGACGGCGGCTATTGCCCGGTTGGTGTAACCTTTGAGCAACGAACCCAATTGTTGGCGGACGATAAATCCCGCTTTATGAAACTTGTGGACCAATCCCTGGCTCGACACTTTGCTGCGATCAAGGCGCTCACAGGACAGGGCTCTTACTTTTTTGATTACGGCAATGCGTTTATGAAAGCCGTTTTTGACGCCGGCGTTCGCGGCATTGCCATGAACGGCCAAGATGAGAGCGAAGGTTTTATCTGGCCCAGCTATGTCGAAGACATTATGGGACCCGAACTTTTTGATTACGGTTACGGTCCGTTCCGCTGGGTGTGCCTCAGCGGCAAGGGCGCCGATCTCGACAAAACCGACCGCGTTGCCTCAGAGACAATCCTGGGTTTGCGCTCCCAGCTGCGCTACCAGGATCGAGACAATCACAAGTGGGTCGTTGACGCCAAGAAAAACAATCTAGTCGTCGGCACGAAGGCGCGCATCCTCTATCAAGACGCGCGCGGCCGCACGGAAATCGCGCTCAAATTCAACGAGCTCGTGCGCAAAGGCGAAGTCGGCCCCATCATGCTGGGACGAGACCATCACGACACGGGCGGTACAGACTCCCCGTACCGGGAGACCGCAAATATTAAGGACGGATCCAACGTCATGGCGGACATGGCGACCACGCTTTATGCGGGGAACGCGGCACGCGGAATGAGCCTCGTCGCGCTTCACAACGGCGGCGGAGTCGGCATTGGCAAGTCAATTAACGGCGGATTTGGCTTAGTCCTCGACGGTTCGGAGCGGATCGACAAGATTATCTCCATGGCGATCCCCTGGGATGTTATGGGGGGCGTTGCCCGACGAGCGTGGGCCCGTAATCCGCACGCCATCGAGGCAAGCAAGGAATTCAACTCTTTGGGCAATTTGGGTTTGGTCACCCTGCCCGAGCCGATAGATGAGGACCTTTTGAACAAAGTTGTTAAATAACGATACAGGATATTAACATGACAAACGCGATCTTCACTCCTCCTCACGTCACAAACGAGCCCGTTTTGGAATACAAAGCGGGAAGCACTGAACGCAAACAGATAAAAGCCACGCTCAAAGAATTCGAAGACAACCGTACAGATATCCCACTGGTGATTGGCGGCGAACACGTTCAAAGGAAGGAAACATTCCAAGTCGTTTGTCCCCACCAACACGAGCTCGTGCTCGCACAATGTTCCAAGGCAAACGCCGAAGATGTTCAAAATGCGATCGCCAAAGCCGTGGAGGCACAAAAGACTTGGGGTGCCATGCCTTGGGAGGAAAGAGCCTCGGTGTTTCTGCGTGCAGCTGAAATGCTTGCGACGAAATATCGCGCGCGTTTGAACGCGGCAACCATGCTGGGTCAGAGCAAAACCGTACACCAGGCGGAAATCGACGCAGCTTGCGAACTGATCGACTTCTTCAGATTTAACGTCAGTTTTATGGCGAAATTGTACCAAGACGTCCAACCGCAATCGATGAAGGGGATGTGGAACAGAGCCGAACTACGCGGCTTGGAAGGGTTTGTTTTTGCGGTTACTCCCTTCAACTTCACTTCAATCGCCGTGAACTTACCGTGCGCCCCCGCCTTGATGGGGTGCGGCGTTGTTTGGAAACCTGCGGCGACGAGCATGCTTTCGTCCTGGACCGCCATGCAGATTCTCGAAGAGGCAGGACTTCCCAAGGGCGTCATCAACCTCATCTCCGGCAATCCCGCGGAAATCAGCGATATTGTGCTTAAACACCCCGATCTGGCGGGCATTCATTTCACTGGTTCAACGCAAACGTTTAACTCGCTTTGGAAGGAAGTGGGCGCAAATGTCGCCAATTACCGAAATTATCCGCGCCTGGTTGGCGAAACTGGCGGTAAAGACTTCATCTTCGCGCATGAAAGCGCCACCCCGGAAGAACTCCTGACGGCTTTGATTCGTGGGTCCTTTGAATACCAAGGGCAAAAATGTTCGGCGGCTTCACGTGCGTTTATTCCGAAGCCGCTATGGAAAAAAATTAAGCCTTCTCTCGTATCTCAAGTAAACGAAATTAAGATGGGCAATCCCAATGACTTCACCAATTTCATGTCAGCGGTGATCGACAAAAAATCTTTTGGCAAAATTACCGGCTATATAAACGACGCAAAGAAAAGCCCTCATTGCGAAATCATCGCTGGCGGGCAATTTGACGATTCCGTCGGCTACTATATTCGACCGACAATCATTGAAACCGAAGATCCAAAATACAAAACGATGTGCGAAGAAATTTTCGGTCCCGTTCTTACGGTATTCCCATATGAACCAGGAACTTTCGAAGCGACGCTTAAGATTTGCGACCAAGCATCGCCCTATGCGCTTACCGGCGCTATCTTCGCCAACGACCGCTGGGCCGTTCACAACATGACGGAAAAGCTTCGGTACGCAGCCGGAAACTTCTACATCAACGACAAGCCCACGGGCGCTGTCGTCGGACAACAGCCCTTTGGAGGCGCCAGAGCGTCAGGCACCAACGACAAAGCAGGCAGTGTTTTAAACCTAATTCGTTGGACAAGCATGCGCACGATCAAGGAAAACTTTAGTTCGTTTACGGATTATCGTTATTCGTTTATGCAGGATTCTTAGATGAGGTTCTGTTGACAGCTTGATGGTTCTATGATTGGATAACCCGGTCTTAACCCTTTCAGATTACCAAGGAGACTATAATGGCGGTTTTAGTAGGAAAAAAGGCTCCCGACTTTCAGGCGAGCGCGGTTGTAAACGGAGATTTTAAAGATAACTTCAAGCTTTCCGACTTCCGCGGAAAAAACATCCTATTGTTCTTCTACCCTCTCGACTTTACGTTTGTCTGCCCAACGGAGCTTCATGCGTTCCAGGCAAAATTAGACACGTTTAAGAAACTCAACACCGAAGTCATCGGCGTTTCCGTGGATAGCAAATTCTCACATTTGGCATGGCTCAACACTCCGGAGTCAGACGGCGGAATCAAGGGCGTGAAATATCCTTTGGTTTCCGATATCAATAAGACAATTTCTCGCGACTATGACGTCCTCATTGCGGATGCAGGCATTGCTCTTCGCGGCGCATTCCTCATCGACAAAGACGGCATCGTCCGCCATCAAACTGTGAACGATCTTCCTATCGGCCGCAGCATTGACGAGTTCTTGAGAGTGGTTGAAGCTTGGCAATTCCACGAAGAGCACGGCGAAGTTTGTCCTGCTAACTGGAAGAAAGGCGCCAAGTCTATGAAAGCCAACCAAGAAGGTCTTAAGGCTTATTTTTCTAATAAGTAATGTGACATGTTGGGCGTAGCGAAATATCTCGGATGAGATCCTTCGCTACCGCTCAGGATGACGGGGGTTCACGATGGCGTTGGCTCAGAACGTGAATCCGCGTTACTGCGGTAACGTCCCTCCGTTCTCTCCTTAAGAGGGAAAAACTGAACTCCGCTGTTTCGGAAGTTTGATTTCAACCACCAAGACAGAGCACCAATCATATAGTCAGAGCCTTGTCGGACTGCGGTGTTCCTAGAGCTTTTTATCTCATCAAAAAACTTCGATAAGCTTGAGCGATTCAACGGATGCGCTACGTCTTTCAACACAACGGACTTCAAGACTAAACCGTTGCGCAGCAAGTATGCGATTTTTTCCTGGTGATTGTGATCCACAAGAACGCCTGTCAAATGCGAAAGCGGACTGACATAGAAGCGGACAAGATGCTGTTCTAGAGACTCGACAAGATTGCCTTCTTGTCGATAGAAAAACTGAGATGTCGTCATCTTGAGGTAGTTCCCAAGCCCTGGAAACAAGCGATAATTCCAGCGGTGCACAAGACATTCGATCGCTCGGTATTCTTCTTTGGATATTTTCATAACGTTGCGGCTGAGTTTTTCTCCAAAGTTTTCCGCGAAGTCCTTGCTGAATCTATTCACCTCGAATTCATTGATGAACGGACCAAAAGCTATAGCCGCGCTTAGATCGAGTGGGCCGATTTCGAAGGAGTAACCTTCTTTACCCTTTTTTATCATGGCAAAACTAGAATAGCGCCGGTGCCAAATGTAGGGTTTCACAGCCTGGGGATTTCCCAAAAAGTCTTCCGCTTCCTTGACCGTTGCATCGATAATATTTTTTGTTTCGTTCCATTTCATGGAGCATGCAGCTGAAATCTTTGGAATGAGGTTTCGCGGGAGGTTTTTCAGCTGAGAGATTCTGTTCACTTCCTTCTTAAGGTTTCTCGTGGACGTCAAGAACAAAAGGTCCTCGTTTTTGTCATAGAGATAGAAGACGCCGGGACGAGGCGGAACTTCGTGCAGCTGTTTTCTCGTAATGTTCCAGCCTATACGGCATAGCGACTCGTAATCACCTTGGAAACGAATGGCGTCGGCAATTGTTTTAACGCCAAATGCGCGCATTTTTTCCTTGAGGATGGTGAAGAGCGTGAGAGTTACTTCGGCGTCGGCTTCTGCGCGATGAAGCTTGGATGTTGAATCAATGTTGAGGTGTTGCTTGAGTCCTTTCAGAGATTTTCTTGGCGCATCGGCAAGCAGCTTTTCAGACAATATATGCGTGCACAGATAGAGATTCGAAATTGCCGATTCCGTGGTTTGATGACTAAAGTAGCGAAGAAATTTGAGATCGCCTATCGTGTTATGGCTTACCAAAATGTCGTTTTTTATAAATTCGACAAACTTTGGCATAACCTCTTCGATGAGAGGAGCGTCTTTCAACATGGCGTTTGTGATTCCGGTCATGCGTCGAACAATGGGAGGAACCGGAATTTTCGGATTAACCAACGTGTTGAACGAATCCACGACTTTTCCGTCCCGATAGCGCAGGGCGCATATTTCGGTTATTCCGTTTTTCTCCGGATTGCCGCCAGTCGTTTCTATGTCAAATACGATGTAAGAGATGTTTTCCAAGTCGACCTCAAGGTTGACCTGGTGATGTTTCAATGGTGGTTCTTTAAGCTTTTTCGAGTTTTCTACTCGAGATCTCCGCATAGGTATTTCAGTTCTCCTAGATGCCACGTTGCAAAAACCTTTGCGGGCATTTCTAAATTTAAGTAAGGGCTCCAACCGCATTTTGCTTGAACGTCTCGCTCGGTAATTCTGAACTTCTCCGGCTTTACAATGCTAAAACTGGCAAACGCGTTTGATTTCAGCGTGCCGAGTTCAGGCATTCCGAAAAGACGTGAAGGGACAGAACTTGCCATAGCAACGGCGTCGGCGATATCAAGTCCAGCCTGTTGCGCGGTATAAAACAATAATGGCGCAAAGAATTCGAGTGCGGGGACTCCCGAGGGACATTGCAGATAGTCCGCACGCCGCTTTTCCTCCAACGTATGAGGAGCATGATCCGTTGCGTAAACTTCGATCTCTCTTTGCGCGAATTGCTTCCTCAGGCGCTCAACCTGCGCCTCGTCTCGGATTGGAGGATTCATTTTTAAGAAGCCGCCCCACCTTTTATAGTCTTTGGTTGAAAAAATCAGATGATGGGGGGCAATCTCGCAGGTCACGCGAACCCCCTGTTCTCTTGCTTTGATAATCAGGTCAACTTCTTCCGGCGTGCTGATATGCGCGATGTGAATCCTAGCCGGGGAGTTTTTCGCCCATTCAAGTATGGCACGCGTCGAGGTCATGGCGGCCCGCGTGTCCCTGATTCGAGAGTGCCAAGCAAAATCCTCAGGGTTTTTAAAGGTCAATTCGGGAGGAGCTCCCTTAAGGTTGTCGTCCATACAACACTGGTCTTCCGAGTGAAACACCAAAATTTTATCAGTCGCCAGAGCCGCGAGTTTTTCAATATGGGAAAAGTGCAGCGTGCCTGTTGTTTGGCCGTAATAGATTTTGACGCCGCAGAGAGGTAAGCTGTCATCGCGCAATAACTCACGACACTCCCCGATATTGTCTTCCGTAACGCCAAGAAAGAAGCGGTAGGCAATGCCTGCTTTTCCAGCCGCCCTCATTTTTTGTTCGATGCTTTGTCGATCCGTCGTCGGCGGCGAGGTGTTTGGCATATCGCACACCCCGACTACCCCGCCTTTGAAGGCGCTGCGGGCGAGATGTTGCCAATCTTCTTTGTATTCGTGGCCAGGCTCTCGGCTATGGACATGGGCGTCAATCATCCCGGGAAGGAGCCAGTATCCCTCCGCATTTACTGATTTTCCGCCTTGAATGTGTTGCCGGAGATCATCTTCGGAAAGCCGAGGTCCGGAGGAGCCGTCCGACTGAGGCTGCAAGGTCATCCGGTTGCCGATAATATCGAGGCTCACCCGTTTGTTGTCGATGGTTGTCAGGTTAAAAAACTGCATCCACCCTATCTACCATTTTTTGTCGTGACAAAGCAAACACCCAGGCGTCGCCGCGTCTTTATCCCCTTTAAGGTTGGTCCCGTGACAGCCGCTCAAGGCACAGCTTGTTTCCGGCGTCATGAGGTCGCCGTGATGGTACCATTCTTCCTGCTGTTCGGTATGGTCCGCGGGAGCGGCCGTGGCTTCGAGGTTGGGGCTAGATTCCCACTTCACCCCGTGACAGGTGAAACAGGACGGTTCTCCCAACGGGCCGCCCGCCAGGGTGGCGCCGTGGCATTTGACACAGTACCGTAGGGCTTTGCTCGCGGGAGCGGCATGGAAGACCCCCATATGGTTGGTGTCGTGAAAGCGGACGCCGCGAGGCCCCGCTTCCTCCAGGCTGCAGGCCGTGAAGAGGAGAAACATGCAAACGTAGAAAAAGGTAGCCTTCATAGCCCTGTAAATCCAATGTCTTATGCCTGCCTTCCTATCGGCAAAAATCACAAAAACGCTAAGCTTCTAAAAGGCTCCGAAACCCCAATTCTTTCACCACGATACACTTAGCCGTCAAGACTATCTCGGGTTTTGCCGATATTTTGTCTTAGGATCGAAAATAAGGTGGCATTATGCGTATTTTTGGTTTTTTAAAGAGGTGCTTACCGGTGGTTGGCCTGGCGTTTGTTGTCCAGTGCGACGGCATCCATAATCCCGGTGAATCTAAAGACCAAAGCGCAAAGCAGGGGTCCGGCGACGTCGAAACGGGATCTTGCGACATTAGCGATACGGCCTGCCAAGAACAAATTCAATCGCATCTTGCAGCGCTTCAGGTGAAGATCGAACCCCTGGTTTCCGACAAAACCTGTACCGCTCAAAGCGAATGCAAAGCCGTCTCAAGCTACGGCTATTGTCCCACAACAATAGCGATCTCAACTCGCGCCACGGTAGAAAAAGACCTCACGGTCCTCGTCTCCGACTATCAAAACACGCTGCTGCGCCTACCTCAACCTCAGGACTGTGAGACCGAGGAATCGCAAACAGCTCAATGCGTAAGCCGTCAGTGTTCCTTAACTCCGACCATTGACGTCATTGGCGAGAATATCGCCATGCTCGCGCGCAAACTCGACAAAGTAATTCTCATCAACGATCAGGCCGTAACCTTCGTGGCCGACGGAAAAATCGTCTACAGCGACGAGGCGTCCGCTCGCGAAAGCGACAACATGAGTTCGGCACTTCGAGGGCTCGCAAGCGAAAGCGCCTGCGAACTCCACTCTCTAGAGACAAAGACGTCTCCTGTGACGAAAGCCGTTACAGAATCCGAAGTTGCCGATGTTTTGAGTTGTCTGGGTACGGCGCGATTTGAAGTGAAATAAACCTGTCGAAAATATCTTCCGCGTCTCCATTATCCCGCGTTTCCGCGACTTTTTAATCGGGCGCGGCAGCCCGAAATTACGGAAACGCTGAAAGAAAATGACGGATCACAAAAAGAATTATTTCTTAGCAGCCCAAGAGTTGCACCATCCCGTAGCCTTCACAACGCCTGAAGCAATCATGGCGCAATTGCCGACGTCAACGCCGTCCAATTTTGGCGCTGCCGAAAAGAAGGCGCAGTTCTTACATGCTTGGTCCTTGGCCTGTACGCCCATTTTTTCCTTGGTGCGAAGCGGGTTCGTGGCAGCGTCATGGGTGTACTTGAGGGCCTTTGCAACAGGGTCGTCCTCCGACACAAGCTTCTTCGCCGCATAACTAATTTTAGAAGCCAATAAAACCGGCAATCCGGCAAGGGCGAGTCCAAGACCTTTCAAAAAATTTCGTCGCTCGAGAGCCATATGTTCATCTCCACGCAAATAAAATAACAATTTTCAATGGGCACAGTTTAACTCGAACATCCACTGGTTTCAACGATTTCTGTGAACCTTTTTGTAAAGTAAGCGCCCGAATGATACTATGAAATTACGTCATCCATTGGAAGCCCGTTTTGTTTAACAAATTTCTCATAATTTTGTTTTTTTTCGCTTGTTACCTTTCGTTTTCTTCACATGCAATTGGTACGCCGCTCATAGCCCTTAGGGAAGCGCAGAATTGTGATGGATGTCACAACGGCGGACGCGGGCAGAAGCCGTTCTTCGAACGACGGTGCACCTTGGATTGCCAGGGTTGTCATATCGATCCGTCGGGCGCAGGGCCGCGAAACCAATGGGGCGCGTACTATACCAACGAAGATCTTGCCATGTTTAATTTCTTCAAGCCGGCCGACCCCATGAAGGACGAATCTCGGATTGATTTTCACTACGACGGACGAATCATAGCTCAAGAAATACAAGACGGGAGAGACAGCATCTTTCCCATGAGCTCGGAATTTTCGGTAAGATTGCGTCCGTTTATTCGCTATCTTCACTTCACCTACCAGAATCTCTTGTTAGGACGCATTGACGACGAAAACTTTCGCATCGTGCGGGAAGGCGATCGAAGATTCCGCGAACGCTACTCCGTTATGGTCGACAATCTTCCCTTAAACACCTATATCCGCGCCTCCAGAGGCATACCAACGTATGGCCTCAGGCGCCCCAATCATTCGCTTTGGATTCGTCAGCGCATAGGGCTCGATCAATACGCGACCACGGAAGCTCTTGAAATAGGCGGCACTCCAAACGTGCCGTTTTACAGAGTGTCGCTCATGACCGGCGACCCATATGTGGCTAAAGACCAAAGACAGAAGGGCGTTTCGTACCACGCGGGCATGCGCGGCGTTACCTTAGGGTGGCATATCAACGGCAGCGGGTGGAAAACAAAATCCGAAGCAGACGAAATAGACATGCGGGCCTTTGGCGGGGGTTTTAACGTCTTCGGCGTCTTGCTGTACGGCGAACGCAACTGGCGCAAAGTACATTCCGTCGACGGTTCCGAAACTGCTGAACCGAGCGAGGCTGACCCCAACGGACTCCATCCGTCTTCTGTCATTTCAGAATATACTATTGCTTATGCAGGCATTACCGGGGTCATGTTCGGATCTGTCCTCGAGAAGCTAGACGACGCCAGCCGAGACAGCAAACGCACCAACTTCTTTCTCGACCTTCATCCTATACCGTTCTTACAACTCGAATATTGGCAACGCAATGAAACGGGGACGCGGCAGGTCAAAGACCAGCTTGCGATTCTTCACTTACTTGCCGATTTCTAAGAACTTCTGAGCATGCTCCAAGACGCGAATCGAATCCACGATATCGTCCATCGCGCACAAATTGTGCTCATTGCCCGACAAATACGCGCTGAACTGTTGTAGCTGGTTATAAATCGGATGTTGCCTGTGGCATTTTATGAAGAGCTTGTCGCCCAATTTCGGATCTTGCACAGCGCTGACGTCCGCGTCGGGAAACGTCATTTTGGGCAATTGCGGCGCGAAAACTTCGCATTCTTGATGCATGTAGTCGAGCTCCATGACGCCGCCGGATCCCATAACTCTCATTTTGCGTTGTTTGAATGGGCTTAGCCAATTGACGTGCATAAGAGCGCTGGTCCCACTTTCGGTAACGGCAAAGATTTCACCCATGTCACAAATGTCCTGGTGACGAACCTTGCGTCCGTAGGTGCTCCGCAGTTGAACGGGTCCGAACATCGTCGCCAACACGTCAAGTTCATGCACCGCTAAATCGATGATGACGTTGTTGGACGCATGAACGCTGCCGGGATAGTGCCCCACGCGCATGGAATGCGAGTGAAGTGGTCGCCCGATGACGCCTTCGCTGATAATTTTTTTAGCAATTTTTACAACCGGATTGCAACGCTCGACGTGTCCGACGCAGAGTTTT
This sequence comes from Oligoflexales bacterium, assembly GCA_050251195.1. Classification (GTDB taxonomy): domain Bacteria; phylum Bdellovibrionota_B; class Oligoflexia; order Oligoflexales; family Oligoflexaceae; genus JBFWNG01. The sequence continues at coordinate 148,957 of JBFWNG010000006.1, read as the reverse complement.
ACGCCCTTCTTTTTAGCCGTCGCAACCAGATCCTGTGACTCTGGAACGGTCGTCGCCGCCGGCTTTTCCACCAGAACGTTTATCCCGCGATCCAGGAAAAACTTAGCGATGGTGTAGTGGGTCTGAGTTGGCGCTGCGACGACAACACAATCGAGGTCGAGATCAGCAAGTTCTTTATAGTCGCGAAAAACTTTCGCCGTTTCGCGCACAGGCGCCAGTCTAGCCTCATCAGGATCGACCGCCGCGACAACATTAAAATCCGCGTCTTGCTGCAGCGATTGCAGATGGTACTTTCCCATATTGCCAAGGCCGACAAGGCCCGTCTTAAACGGTTTCACAATATTCCTTTCTGAAGCGACAGAGTCTATGTTTCCGAAAGCGCCTTCTGGAACACGTCTGCGGCTATTTCGCATTCTCGCATGGTTATCCCGGCGAACTGCGGCAAGTTGACGACGCGTCTACTGAATTCCTTGCTCTTCTTCAAATCCGAAACCCGCGGAGAATTCTTGGCGGGAGGCTGCTCGTCCATGGTCTGAGGGTAGGTTCGGGCCGCGCCGACGTTATTTTTTTGCATAAAGGCGACGATCTGATCGCCATAGGCTTTCTTGCTGAAGAAGACGTTGAGATAGCCATTGCCCGAGAATCGGGCGGGCCCTTGATAACAAACAATATCGTCTCTATTCATGAATCGTTCGGAGTAGTAAGCCATGGCCGCCTTTCGGCTTGCTATAAATTCGTCGACGCGACTCAACATCGACAAGAGAAAACTCGCCTGAAGGCCGCCCAAGCGCGCGTTCCACCCAAGGTAATCGTGCGTGTAGTGTCCCGCTCGACCGTGATTGCAAAGCGTGCGAACCTTCTCCGCGACCTTAGAATCCGCGCATACCACTGCCCCGGCGTCGCCGCATGCCCCAAGGACTTTCGCAGGATAGAACGATATCGTTGCTACTTCGGCGTCGGCCAAAATGGACTTGTTATTTTCCTCAACCCCAAATGCCTGCGCGCTGTCTTCGAGCAAACGAATGTTGTTTTCTTTGCAAAACGCTCGGAATTCATGAAGTCTTTCACTTGCCCATCCAAAGAGGTGGACAAGGATTGCGCCTTCAAAGCGAAATTGGTCGTAGGCTTTTTTGAACTCGTCAAAGCACATTTGCAGGTCGTCGGGATCAAAGTCGATGAGAACGGGCTCCGCGCCCAGCAGCTTCACGGCTTCCACCGTTGCCCAGAACGTCATGTTCGGCATCGCCACTTTCATGCCCGGTTCGATACCCAAAGCTTGCAAGCCGACCATGATAGCGTCGGTGCCGTTAGAACAGCCGATGACGTTGTTGGCGCCGAGTTTTTGCGCCAACCGTTTCTCTAATTCAATGACGGTTTTGCCGCCAACAAACTCCGTCGCCCTGAGACACCTGCGCCAGTCGAGGAGAATTTCGTTTTCTAACGGCGCGATCGAACGACCGAGATCGATAAAGGGTATATGCATGGAAACTTCCAAATGGTCTAAAGCTTCAGAATCTATACTTTTTAGAGAAAAATGCAATAGGGTTTGTGGGCCGCTTCGCTGCCTCCGCGCCCTGTGCGAAGCGGGCGGCGCCCCAACCCGAATCCAAGACCAACCCTTACCGATTCTAAGAACCCAATGCGACTTGAACTATTCCCCAAGTTTAGGTACTAGTTCAGGACTACGTGCTCTCATAAATCCAAATTTTTAAGATTACCCATGAAAAACTACCCCTACTGGTGCGAAATTCCCCCCGTTATAGGCCAGAAGTCCAAGCCAACCGAAGGAGGCATTGCCATCGTTGGTTCGGGGTTAGCGGGTGCGAGCGCGGCGTACTGGCTGCTTAAAAAAGGTTTTGAAGATATTACCATCATCGACTATCAAAACACGGAATCAGCAACCCTTCGAAATTGTGGCCATATCCTCAACGGCACCGTGGAATCCATGCTGGCAATGGTTGCTCTCCACGGCGAAGAAATCGCAAAAGAGATTTGGGAATTCTCAGTTCGAATATGCGACATGGTCGGCGAGACGGTGAGAGAACTCGGAATCAACGCCGACTATCGAAAAGACGGCTATCTCGTTATGGCTATCGACGAGACGGAACGCAAAGAGATTGAACAGTCGGTGGAGCTGTTGACAAGAATGGGGTTTCACAGCGAGCTCGTATCCGACGCCCAACTGCGCGACTATGGATTTAAGAATGTTTTTGGCGCCCGATACGAGAAAACCTCAGCGCAAGCCCACCCCGTAAAATTTCGCAACGGGCTGTTGAATTATTGCCTTAAAAGCGGCGTTAAATATTTTTCCGACGTCAAGATCAATGAAGTAAACGAATCCAACGGTTCGGTGATTCTCTCTTCGCATGCGTACGGCGATCTCAAGTACGATAGCGCCGTGATTGCGGCCAACGCCTATAGTCCCTTGCTGTCGTCATTTTATGCCAACCACAGGCTGGTCGAGCCCTTTCGCGGGCAAATCATGGTTTCCAACCCCCTCAAACACGAGTTCAAGGTTAAGTTTCCGCATAGCTTTGACCACGGTTACGAATACGCGCTGGTCACCGAAGACAACCGCCTCATGCTGGGCGGCTGGCGCAACCATAGCCCTTCCAAAGAACTCGGAACCTACGACACCACGCCGAATTCGCACATTGAACAGGGACTGGCCCTGTTCGCGCAAGATCATTACGACATTGCCGAGGATGTCGAGTGGGAATACTCCTGGGGCGGCATTATGGCCGCATCCCGGACAGGCTTTCCGTTCATCGGTCCAACTTCGAGCCCGCTTATCTATACTGTCGCCGGTTTTACCGGACACGGATTCTCGTGGGCACACGGCAGTGCGTCTTTACTGGCGGATGTAATGGCGGGCGATCCTATTCCGGGCGTGGCAAAGTACTTTAATCCTCGAGCGCTTTAAAGACGCTCTGGGGACGATAACGACTAATTCGCCTCAAAGCTTACGCCATCGCGTTCGCCCTGCTCTTTAACAAAAGGCGCAACCCTAACGTTTTCCCATGAAAACAAGTCTTTGCAGACGCAAAGGATAGCGCCGCCCGCGCCAGCGTGATCGTGCAAAAACAGCGTACCTGGTTCTGGCGCTTCTTTAAGTTCCAAGCCGGGAGTTATCGGAAGACAGGCGAGGCCTTGCTGATCGATCTCAAGATGCCATGTTTTTTCGTCAGCGCCTAGATTAAGAAGGAACACCGAACAAGTCTTCGATGAGAAAACGTCGCACGCAGAAATTCCGGTCCGCTTTTTCAGCGCCGAATGTATTTCGTGGCGGGATCTCTTAATCAAAAGTTCTGGAATGGCTTTTCCCGCCATTGCGGCCGGCTTGGTAAGCTTCAAGCGAACTTGTTCCAGCACGACGTTGTCGACAAGGCGATTGCGCATAAATAAGTAATTTACAAGTGTGCCGGCGGCGGTTTCCAGCAAACGGTATTGGCCGTTGGACAACAAAAAACAGAGTTCGTTGGTCACGCGATGATAATCAATGGTGTCTCCGAGTGAATCCGTGGCAAACGTCTTTTTGGTCTCGAGAAAAAGCCCGATATCGAGCAACAAGGGTTGAACGTTTTCCATTTCAAAAGGATAAACGCCGATGAGGCAATTTACTTTTAGATCTCTGATTCTGATTTCGTCCATAGCAACTCTTTAGCGCTCGGCTATACCGTATATTCGGACAGGCGCCGGATAACCTTCCATAGTCTGTTCCCCATCTTCGCTGAGGAAATCTTTCAGACTCTTAATCTCTGCCCATTTCGTGGAACGCTGCTCTTCCGACGTAAGCTTGCCTTTGTAACAAACCTTCCATGAGCTAAAACCAGCCCGCGCGACCCAATTTTCGAGGCACTGCGCTGTGGGAAGATACCATATTCCTGTCGCCCCTGCATATTTGCGCCTGGGCACTAAGCACAGGGGGCCTTCGCCGGGAATTCCCTGGCAGTCGATGACGACTTTACCGCCTGGTTTGAGGGCTTTTCTCATGTTTTCCAGCGCCTCAACCGGGTTCTTATGGTGATAAAGGATGCCCATGCAGAATACAACATCGAAATAACCGGGAAATCGATCAATATGTTCCAGCCCTAACAGCTCAAAACGTAACTGGTCCAAACGGCTCATGTGCTTGAGCCAGGATGCGACAAACCAATGTTTAACAACAGGCTCTAAACCGATCACAAGCGCCGGATTTTCGTGCGCCATACGAAACATGAAGTAGCCGTTATGGCAGCCGATATCCGCAACTACTTTTCCCTCAAGGGATCCCACAAAAGGCTTAATGCGGTTCCACTTCACATTCGAGCGCCACTCCGCGTCGATTTGGTTGCCGAAGATTTCAAACGGCCCCTTCTTCCAGGGTGAAAATAGTTTGAGATACTCCAAAATGAGAGACGTCTCTTCCGTTGACAAATCAGCGCCCCGACCAAAGCGTACCACGTCTTCCTGAAAACACATGTCCGTAGGGGTTATTCCAGCCACCTTGGAGAAAAGATCGCGGTGTTGCTGCCACTGCGGTTGCAGAGCGCTCTCTAGCCGGGTTTTTCTCGCGCAACGGGCCTGCTCGTCAGGGATATGACCATCGTCAGATAGCAGCCTCTCAAAAAACGAATCAAAACTTGTCATGGATTTTTTATGGCGATCATGGAGACAAAGTTGTTCCAGCGAACGACGCTTTCTGCATGCGCGAAGCCCGCCGCGAGAAGCATCTCCCGATATTGTGACTCGGGCAGAGGGATCAGAATATTTTCCAGTGATTCCTTTTTACGCTCAATCTCGCGCTTGCTGTAACCTTTCGCCATCTTATATTGGTAATAGATCTGGTTAAAGGTTTCTTGAACTTGAGCGGAAGATGACACAACCTTCTCACTGAGAATCAAGATTCCACCAGGAACCAGACTCTCGTATATTCTCTTGAATAAAATCTGTCGTTCGTTGATCGGAAGAAACTGCATCGTGTAGTTGACGATAACGACCGAAGAACGTTTGAATTTCGTCGTTGTCACGTCTTCGCAAAGAAGTTGTAATTCGTGTCGCGGAGGGACGTTCTTCAGTTTCTCGCTAGCCTTTTCGATCATCGCTTCGGAGTTGTCGACACCAAAAAAATGCGCGGGTATTTGCAAGTTTCTAGAGATGAGATCAAGCGTTGTGCCCGTCGAACACCCAACGTCGTAAATAGCCGTATTGGGTTGGTAGTACCGGAGCGCCCAGAAGACGCAGGTTTTGGTGACATCCTCGTAAAGCGGAATGGAACGCCTCGCCATGTCGTCGAAAACCGCGGCGACCTCCTGATCGAAGCGAAAAGGATGCGGAAACTTTTCCGTCAAGAACAAGTCATCTTCGTTTTTAAACAAAACCAAACTATCGGTAGGCGACGTCACTTCGAATCCTCAATAAAATACCTCCGGTTTGTATATAAAGTCGCTGGTTTATGCAAGGAAAGACGGCGTGGTTTCCACCACGCCGCCGTATAAGGAGAGAGCTATTGGACTTGTTGGAAGGAGAACCCTTTTCAAAGCTCTGCGGCTTAAAAAGAGGCTGGTTCCCCCGCAGGTCATTTTTAGACTAACAGCGGCAACCTTAAATTTCTCTAAGAAGCAAGTTAGTGGAAGTACTTTCTTTTTTTAGAAAAGAAACTCGTCTTGGGAATCTTGAGAGCGCCGTAAGCGGATTGTGAGGTCTTATGCCGATGGAGTGCGGCTTCGAGGATCGCTTTCTCGATGTTTTCCAGGACATAAGTCAATGGCACATCAGTTTCCAGAGCGCGTCTTAAGAGGCTAAGAGGCTCGTCGGTCGGGTCTTGGAGCTCTTGATTGCGAAACAATCTCAACGCATTCATCATTAATTTTCCTCGATCTGATATTTTTTACGTTTTTGATCCAGCGTATTGCGACCGATTTCCAGGCCCAGATAAACGTCTTTAACCTTATCGTGACGCTTGAGCGCGGCCTCAATCACGGCCTTTTCAACTTCTTCAACTAGCTTGACGAGAGGATAGTCTTCAGCCAAGGCGCGTTCCAGAGACTTCACGACGACAAGATTTTCGGCTGCGGGGCATTCGCTCGAGGCTAGGGAGCCTTTTTCAGGGCTTATCATAGTTTGGAACACAGGCATGTTCTCCGCTCTAATAGCATGGTCTTGAGCAATCGACATGACTGTGAGAGCGTTCAGCACACCATAGAGTTGTCGAATATTCCCCTGCCAATAAAAACTCTCACAGCGCTTGACGATCTTCTGCAACTCTTCGTGGCCGATGGAAATGCCCTTCTTCGCAAAGAATAGGCTCGTGAGAGGCGCGATGTCGGATCTGCGCTCGCGAAGAGGTTTGAGATGAATGTCGACGCCCGTTAGCCTCGTGCGGAGGTCGAGCAAGAAGCGGCCTTCTTCGATGAGTTGATCGAGATTAAGAGTGCTTGCCGCAATAATTTGAAAATCAGATCGGCGCTCCATGGTGTCGCCCACGCGGATATAGGTCCCGTCGTTGAGAACCCGAAGAAGCTTTTGCTGCGAAACCAAGGAGAGACAATGAATTTCATCAAGAAACAAGATGCCACCGTTGGCTTGTCCCACATATCCTATGGCGTTTTGAACGGCGCCCGAAAAAGCGCCCTTCCGATGTCCAAACAACAAGGAATCGGCAATATCGCCATTCAGGTGCGAACAATTGACAGATACGAGCGGAATGGCGCTCTGTTTTGCTACGCGAAATTTATGAATGAGTTTTACGACCTCTTCCTTGCCCGTTCCTGTTTCGCCCAAGATGACAGACGGTATTTTGCCGTCTCTCGCTATAATCTGAGCGAAATTTTCTGTCGCCGGATCGATCACGATTCCATGAGGGTAGGCTTTGCGCACCGCGGATCCGAGAACGACGGCGAGCGCGTCATCGGTTTCGCGCGTCTGCCAAGCGTGTTTTTCCGCGGCGGATGCAAGCGCAATCGCGATTTCGTCAGCATTGAGGAGTGGCTTCTTAAGAAACTCCAAGGCCCCGCTCTCTTTGGCGCACGCGGCAATATCCTGGTTCGGATCAGAGGACATCGCTAGAGCAATAGTGTTCTCGTGATTTTGACGAAGCAGTTTCAAGAGCTGAATCCCTCCCGCCTCCTCGCTCGCTGCGTCAAGATACAGGTCGACGAGAACCGCATCGAAGTTTTCCGTCGCTAGAATGCGTTCAGCCTCGGCCAGGGACGACGCCTCCTTTGCGACGAACCCAAGCTTCGCGCAGAAACCTACATAGCTGCGTCGTTCCAACGGATCGTCTTCAATAATGAGAGCTGTTTTCGTCCGAATCATTATTTTTCCTCGTGCGGCGCATAAAGCATTCTTCGGGCCAATTTGCTGATGTCTCTTTGTGGCGTGATTTCCAGGCCTTACAGAACCACACTTTCTTAACCCTTCCCGTTTGCACCGAAATTGGGCCTCAATTCAGGTGAAGTCCCCTAAAAACTAGTCAAGGCTGAGTTTGAAACCTGGTTCCGACATCGCGTCCTCTAGGACGGTGTTCTTCCACAAAACGCTGATGTAGAGCGTTATCGATTTGCCCTTTTCGATTGTGAACGCTTCGCTGAGAACGAGGTTAGGATCTGAAAGGATAAAGGAGTGATCGTCGGAATTCTCGGAGGCGCCCGTGACGTCGCCGTTAAAGCTCACGGTAATGCCCGAGTACGTGTTGCCCTTGAGATCTCCAATGTCTTTCTTGAAGATGATTTGATCGCGCTCGATAATCTTATACTCTTTGCCGTCCGTTGCGCCGTATAGCTCTGTCGTTTCCGTGCCGTCTTCGCTGAGGAAGTTGACCGCCGTTATCGTATAATTTTGATATTTTGGAGTGACGTCTCCCTCCGCTCCGTCTGGCGTCGTTTTCGAGGCCGCCATTTCAATTGTGAGCGTCTGCTCCGTGGCACTCGTAGATGTGAGACCGCATGCCGTCAATAACCAGAAAATTGAAAAGAGAGCGAACTTCACCTTGACCTCCTTTTGTCTGTATTTTCTTCGGAATTTCCTTTAAAATTTTTAAAAAGGCAGCACATGCAAAATAGAAAATACAAAAAAATACAAAACTACGTCTTTGTATTTGGACTGTTACCTTTTCTCTTGTTTCTTACGTTATGCGGAAAGAAGAGCAGCCACAAAGGCGAGGGTATAACCGGTCTTAATAAGAATTTTCCTAAAAATTGGAGCGTCAATGAAGACTGGGCAGGCAATCCGTTTGCACTCAAAGACCTTGACTAGATGCACACGCCGTCTCGTCTTTTTGTCGCTTCTCTCCATCTGCTTGCAATCTCCAAGCTCATATAAGGGCGCCGTCTCTATCAAGTATCATAAGGACGCAGGGGATCGCTTGCTATGGAAACAAGGGGAGTTTAGCATTACGGTGCCCGAGGACGATTTTCCCTTGATCGGGCCGCATGAAAATCTCTATCTCATAACCTTCTTAAGCGGAACGCCTCTTGAAAAAGCACTTCTTCAGTCGTCCGCTTTGCGCTCATTGCGCGAGGAAAGGAACGTTTCCCTCGCTGTTGTCTCGCTCAATTCAAAAGAGGAAGTCACGCATTGGGCAAACTTAGCGCACGACTCCAGCAGCTTCGCATGCGGCAATATACAGCGCATCCCCTTCGCGGCGTCGTTGCGCGAAGAAACGGTCCTGACTCCTCCCGTCTATCACTCGGCCATAAAGATTCCTGAAGTCGCCGATCTTGTCGATTCTGCAAAACTCGAGGATTTCGAAGATAACCTTACAACTTTAACGAGTGTCGGCTCTCGATATCACACGACCCAAAGCGGTCTTGAAGTGAGCGCCACGATCAAAGATATTTTCGATGCCGCGGCGGGAAATCTTGCGAACTACACAAGCAGTCTCGTGGTCCACTCTGGATCAGATCAGAATTCCGTAGTTGCAACCATTGCCGGTGAGACGGATACCGAAAAAACCGTCGTTATTGGCTCTCATCTGGACAGCATCAATCCGGATGATGAGAATGATGCGCCAGGCTCCGACGATAACGCCAGCGGCGTGGCCACGCTCGCTGAAGTGTTAAGGATCTTGAAGGACGCAGGGGTGAAGTTCGATCGCAACGTTGAACTCCATGCGTACGCAGCCGAGGAAGTTGGTTTGATCGGTAGCGGCGAGATTGCGGAAAACTATGCTGAGGATCAAAAAAATGTGGTCGCCATGCTGCAAGTTGATATGAACACTTATTCGGCAACCGATGACGACGACACCATTTACCTCGTGTCAACAGACACAAGCACCAGCGTGCGAAGATCGGCAAAGGACATCATTAAGAACTATCTCAACAGTCCCTACGAGGAGAAGAAGCTTGCAGGAGGAACGTCCGATCACAAATCGTGGTTTACGCGAGGTTTTCCCACCGTTTTCCCCTTCGAGAATCCGGGAAGCTACAATCCGCATATTCACTCGGCGTCCGACACAGTCGAGAACGGGCCCAACAGGGCGCTTCCCGAGCGGTTCGTAAAGCTCATACTTGGCTTTCTCGCGCACTATGCCGGAATGCACCTTGAGACTTCCAATTACGCGACTCTTTACGACGAGTTTTCCACAAACCTTGGTCACGATCTCAAACTTGCGCTCATTCCCACGGAATTCGGAGGCCGCTATTACATTGGAGTGTCAGCGCCTTCAGATATTTCTGAAGTGGAAGTTTGCATCGTAAACTCAGAAACAGAAATGGAATGCGCAGAGGAACGGGTCCTTTCACCACTTGCAGGCAATTCAGGATCGCGCGCCATGTTCATCGACGACGTGGCTCTCTTTGACCTGGAGAATCAAGAGAAACTTCGGGTGATGGGATATAAGTCTGGCAGTCTCGCCTCGGTTCGAAATGTGCAACTTACTGAAAAATAAGACACTTTCATATAAAGATTGCAGTATATACTGGTATATACTATAGTTGCTCCATGATGACTTTGATAGAAAAAATTTGCGGAGAATTCGCCAAAGAGAAAATTCCCTACGCTATTGTTGGCGGGTTCGCCGTTGCACTCCACGGAGCCGTTAGGGGAACCATCGATATAGACATCATCACAAATATCGCGTTAGAAAACTTTGAAAAGATCGAGAGCTCATTGAAACGCATGGGCTTTGCTTCCCGCCTACCCGTCGTGGCAAGGGAAGTTTTTTCTTTTCGCGAAGAATACATAAAAAATAGAAATCTCATCGCTTGGTCATTTTACAACACATCAAATCCTACCGAAGTTGTAGATGTGATCATCACTCACGATTTAAAAAACTTCAAGACAGCCGTCAAAGAGTTTAGAGGGCACAAGCTCGTCATCCTTGCGATCGACGATCTTATGGCCATGAAAGAGGAATCCGGTAGACCTCAAGATCTCTTAGACATTGCTGCTCTAAGGAAATTGAAAAAGTGAATAAAACGCCCCAAATTTTCGACAACGATGCTTTAGAAGGTCAGTCGGTTCTCACAACCGAGCAGATCATCCTTTTTGTCGAAAACTTTCGCGTTCTAGTTTCTGAAGCCCGACCTTCCAAAAGCAAACTGATCAGCATCAAAGTTCCTGAGAGTTTGCTCGCAACCTTCAAGACCAAGTCAATGTTAGAGAACGTGCCATACCAAACGAAAATCAAGGAACTCATGATGAATTGGGTTGCAAGCCGAGATTAATCCACCGACATTTCGAACAAACTATATAAAAACGCCCGATAGTAACTCACCGCGAACTTAAGGTTGTCAGGAATAGAAGCCAATGGCGCTTCGATCTTGTCCCTTCTTGAAATTGAAGAATCTTCTTGGGGAAAGTAGACGTCCGTTATGACGTCGGAGAACACAGGCATCCGCCTCTTGCTGAGCAATGGCTCGCCCATGAATGCCGCCGTGTCGTTGCCCGTAACGTAGGAGATAAAGGGCGCGATATCGGCTTGTGACACGAAGTCTTTGACCTCTAATTGATCCATCTGCAAAGCCCTCAAACTTTTCGTCGCAACGCCTCCGGTTATCGAAAGAACGATGTGGCTAAGCTGCTTTTTGCCTGCATTTGGAGAATTGTAATTGGACTTTGCTGATTTCGTTATTCCGTGATCGCTTGAAACGATCATAAGCGTATCCTGCCAAATGCCCCGCTGCTTAAGATCGTCGACAAAGGCGCCCAACGCGTCATCCGTATACATCGTGGTAACAAAGTGAGGTTGTTCGCTTGCGGCAGCGGCAGCTTTGACGGTTTCCGAACTATCGCTCGGCACGCCCCACGGTATGTGATTCGTGATCGAGAGCACGAAACCAAGGAGAAAAGGTTGTTTGGCAGCACTCCCTTCGAGCCGGGTGATTTCTTCAGCGCTTCTTTGGAACAGAGCCTTGTCACTTACGCCCCAGTCGGATCTTGGAGTATCCGGCGCAAAGGATTGGCCCGTAATGAAATGCTGAACGCCTTGCGATTGCCAAAACGTCTTTTGGTTGTCAAACTCGCCTTTGCCGCCATGAAACCAAAAAGACTCAACTTGGTTTTTCAGAAGAGACGGAAGACAAGCCAAGGTTAGATCTGGCCTTTCCCGCATGAGTGAATTAGAAAACCCGGAATAATAACCGCACCACGCCGCTTCTTGACCGCTACGGGTAACCGTTCCGGTGCTATAAGCTTCCTTGAAGAGCACGGATTCCCGAGCCAGCTTGTCAAAGTTCGGCGTCAGGCTTTCACCTCCGTAAAATCCGAAAGTTCCGAACTCCAGAGGTCGCGCCGACTCCAACAAAACGACCAGGATAAGCGGCCGTCTCCCTTCCTGGACCGTATTGGCCAACTCCCTGCGCATCTGAACGGCGAGCGGATGCATTTCTCCGGAATCCCTCACCTGGCGCCAGACCGCGCTCTGTGGCGAGAGATCAGAACCTTTGTCGCCTAAGGCCGATCTGAGAAAGTTCATCTCATCCTTCGGATAATCCGTCAGGTTGTCCTGTATCTTCCACTGCAGATAGATCCGTTCGAAGACTTGGGTCTGCAGCCTCTCCGGCACGAACCATTGCACCCGATAGTGGATATTAAGACTGTGTCCTATGACGGGAAGGATGGTGACGCAAAGGGCGGCGGCGACGGGGAGCGTTTTTGATTGCACCGGCTTGAGGCGAAATCTGGGATAAATCGCGACGAGACCGGCCGCGACGAACGCCGTGGCGAGCACCCGCCATTCCAAAAGGGATCGGATGTTAGCGCCAATAAAAGCGCGATCCGAAAGGTACTTGAAATGGTTTAGAATAAATTGGAATCCGAAGAACTCTACATAGCTTTGGTGGGCCGCGACGACAAGGCCGATAAATAAGAGGAAAGCTCGATCGAAGCCACGGGCAACCTTCCGACTGGTCGTGAGATGCACCCAAAAAACCAACGCACCTACCAGCCATGCTACCCAAAGGTCGCTCCATGTGCCGACAAGCGCGGATTCGAGGGTTTTGACCCAATCCGCGGAATCCGACAGGTACGGGAAAGTTAAAAGCCGGTGGACCAGAAACAGCAGGCTAACAAGCAGCCAAAACCGACCGGCGGAAAGCCACGATTTATAAAGACGTTCTTGCAAGGAATCCTAGGGACTACTTTCAACACTTTTGAGAAACGCCAGACTATTGTAGTCTACCGGTTCGTCGTACAATTCTTCTACAAAGAGGATATTATGATAGGGAATGTGCAAAGCAAGAGTTTTGTGAAATCTTTTACTTGCCGCCTCTTCTTCGGGTAAGATTATTTTCTTAGTTTGATCTCTAAATACGAAATCCTTGAAACAAACGAGCCCTGTAAAATCGGAAGGCTCAACTGACTTTACAAGGGCCTCAATAGGTTCCTTCTGATCTTTCTCAACGAATCGGACGCGGTAAATTTTCTCTTGTTTCATAAGACTTCTTTAATTTTGGCCACTTAGGAGATTGTGGCGTTACACGACAATCTAATCTGTCGTATGCTATTGTCAAGAGACATACGGCTCGACCATGAGATAAATCAAATGCAAAGAATCAGCCATATCCTTCTCCTCTCGATGTTTCTCCCGTCTTACGCAACCGCGGCGGGAGGTTCGGACCCTGCATGGGTTGCCTTTGGCGACTTCCGGGGCGAAACCGAGCCTTGCGGATGTGACCCGACCACGGATTTAGGTGGACTGGAACGGTTGAGCAACTTTCTCGACCAAACTCGGCGAACGCACCCTGGCATCTATGTGTTTGACCTCGGCAATAATTTTTCCCGCAAAAACCTGGATGACGGCAAAGCGAAGACGATAGCCGCGAGCCTCGACGTTATAGCATCTAGCGCTTCGCTTTTTAATGAAACCGAAGCTTTGTTTTTTGCCAAAAACAAAATGAGTTCACCGAAAAATCAGACCTATATATTGACGTCGTCCACACGCAAACAACCTTTTGTGAAAACCCATCTCGCCGACGACAAGGTCCTGGTGCTGGGCTTCGTCGAAGGCCGGTCTGACCCAAAGGATTTTCTCAAACTGCGCGATGCGTTTGCTCAAAAATTCCCGGGGCGAAAGAAGGTTCTCCTGTTCGCGGGTTCTAAGACATTGCTAGCGACGGCAACATCCGGGGATTTTTTCGATGTCGTGATCGCATCCAACTCGAGCAACTGGGAAACGCAACCCTCACCGATAGAAAAGGAAGAGCCAGGCAGGCTTCTTGTTGCGCCTGAAATATATGCCGTTCCGGTCTTTGGCCAAGGCGTGCTTCTCGGGGATGCGCTGCGTTCGACCCCCGCACTGGGCATCGAAAAATGTCCGGGAGGCGGCGAGTGCAAAAAGGAGGGATTGAGCCTCGATGGCCTCGTACCCCAACAATCTTTGTTCGCCTGGCTCACCACGGAGTTTAAGGGTCCGAGCAAGCTCGCCAAAGTCATGGAAAACCTGGACCAGGAAGAAACACGGTTGTTCCTGGCGCACGCCGCCAAAAAAAAGGCGGAGGGGCATCCTTCCCCCTTTGTTGGCGCCCAAGCTTGCGCCGCCTGCCACCTGCAGGCCTATGAGAAATGGAAAGAATCCAAACATGCCTCCGCTTACAAGGCCCTGCCGCCGGAAAAGAGAACAAACCTGGAATGCGTCAACTGCCATGTTCTGGGCCTGGAAATACCCGGAGGGTTTATTTCAGAGGAGGCAACGCCGGAGTTCGCTTCCGTCCAATGCGAAACCTGCCACGGACCGCGCAAAGAGCACGTGATGAATCCGACTGTTAAACCCAAAAAGGCCGCTTCCGCGCGCGAGGTCTGCACGAGCTGCCACCATTTGCCTCACAGCGCGGATTTTAAGTTTAACGAATACTGGCCGAAGATTGAGCACGGAAAGTGATGGAGGCCTTTTCTATTCCGTCTCTTTAGTGTAAATTCGGTGGTCTGAACTACGTCTGAGTCAATGAAATGAAACCTTTATCACCGCATTGGGCCGATACGACGGTCGTTAAGATTGTCTCCACATGGGGCGACTTGCCGGTCTACACCGTCGCCAGCGGCATCACGCCGTCCGGAACAGTTCACATCGGCAATTTTCGCGAAGTTATCACCACTTACTTTGTCGCTCGCGCATTGCACGACGCCGGCAAGAAGGTCCGCTTCATATACAGCTGGGACAACTTCGACACGTTTAGGAAAGTTCCCAAAAACTTGCCCAACCAAGAGATGCTCGAAAAAAACCTCCGCCATCCGATCTCCCGTCTTCCGGATCCTCACGGTAAGGCTAAGAGCTATGCGGACTACAACATAAAAACGTTTGAGTCCGAGCTGAAGATCATGGGTATCGCGCCGGAATTCCTTTACCAAGAAGATCGTTACGCCGCGGGGACTTATGCTGAAGCCATTCGCAAAGCGCTCGAGCAAAACGACAAAATTAAAGCAATTCTGAACGAGTATCGCTCGTCACCGCTTGAAGACACCTGGCTCCCCACAACCATCTATTGTGAAAAATGCGACCGCGATCAAATGGATTATGAACGTTACGACGGAGAGTGGAACTACAGCTACAAGTGTTCTCTCTGCCACCACGAAACAACGACGGACATTCGCAAGACACGAAACCTCAAACTCAACTGGCGCGCTGACTGGCCCATGCGCTGGCATCATGAGAACGTGCAATTCGAACCGGGCGGCAAAGATCATTCCACCGAAGGCGGATCTTTCGATACAGGCAAAAAAATCTCGCAAGAGGTGTGGAATCAACGACCCCCGGTGTATCTGCAGTACGATTTCGTTTCGGCCAAAGGTAAGGGCGGCAAAATGTCGTCGTCGTCGGGAGACGTTATCACCCTTTCGGATGCGCTTGAGATTTACGAACCGCAGATGATCCGATGGATCTTTGCCGATCAACGCCCCAACCACGACTTCTCGATTTCTTTTGACCAAGACGTGATCAAAACCTACGAAGAATTCGACAAGATCGAGACTATGGCGCTTGGTCCGGTTCCTGAAAAAGAAGGGAAATTCCCTCTTATTAAGCGCACCTATGAATTGTCCGTGGTGGGCCCAATGCCGAAACGCGCGCCTATTCGTCCGGCCTTTAGAGAGCTCTGCGACCGACTGCAAATCTGCGATATGGATTCGCAACGCGCTTATGAGCGTTTTTACAGCAGCAAGATAACCGATGCCTCAGACGTGACGCTGTTTCACGCGCGAGCCGAAAAAGCGAAAGCTTGGCTCGAACGTTATGCTCCAAAAGAATTTCGTTATACGCTTCGTAAAACGCCAAATCCGACGGAGTTTAACTCGTCTCAAAAGCAGGCGCTTAATGCTTTGTCGGGACTTGTAAAAACCACCAATCTCGATTCCATTGAGACTAAAGACCTAAATCAGCTCATCTACGACGAAGTCATTCGCAAGACAGGCTGCGATTCCGGTGAATTCTTTAAAGCGGTTTACCAATGCCTTATCGACCGCGAAAGCGGACCGCGGCTGCCGCAATTCATCAAGGAAATAGGCAAAGACAGGTTCCTCACGTTGGTGACATGATGTTCAAACAGCTTTTCTTAATAGCGGCTGCGATTTTTGGTTTGATGAACTCGGGCTGCGCAACGCTAGGGCTGAATCCGACGCCGCCTAAATTTGAGATTAACGAAATTAATTTGCAGTCGCTCGACTTTCAGAAAGCAACGTTTGTCGTTGACGGAACTTTGCTGAATGAGAACTTCTTTGACGTCACCGTGCAGTCTTTCGATTATCAAGTCCAGGCTGGAGAAATCGAGCTTGCCAAGGGCGCGCTTAAGGAATCCGTCAATGCGGAAAGCGACGTGCCGACAAAAGTGAGTCTTGCATTTGACGTCAATTTTAAGACGTTCAACAACGCAAAAAAACTATTGAGCGGCAAAATCGACAAGGTCCTGTTGTCAGGGAACATCCGTTACAGCACGATTCTTGGCGAGTTCCAAAAAGAACTTAAATCTGAAAAAGAAATCGACTCGTTGTTTCGCTAGTCCAATTCACTGGCACTGAAGCATCTCAGCTGGGTAGCGGCGACCGTGAGAAAATTCAGTAGTTCGCCCCAACTCGACTTTTCCGCCGCTAAGGTGTCGACGGGAGATAAACCACTTATTTATCTTGTGCAACAATTTCTGGGTAGTTTCTTAGGGGGTACTAGCCGCCAATTTTCTTGCGGCCGCCCATGTAGGGTTGGAGGCATTCTGGAATACTAATCGTTCCGTCCGCGTTTTGATGATTTTCCAGTAATGGTATGAGAATTCGCGGGCTTGCGATGGCGGTGTTGTTGAGCGTATGGCAAATCCGTTTTTCGCCGCTCTTATCCTTGTAGCGCATTTTAAGGCGACGCGCTTGGAAATCGTGGAACGTCGAGCAGCTATGGGTTTCGCCGTAGTTTTTACGTGACGGCATCCAAGTTTCGATATCGTGTTTGCGTACCTGACCTTGGCCAAGATCACCAGTGCAGACGTAGACCACGCGGTACGGCAAACTCAATGCCTGTAATATTTCTTCGGCATTTTGTAAGAGTTCGGCGTGCAGTTGCTCCGAATCTTTCTCATCGGCAATGCCAACAATGACCTGTTCGATCTTCTGAAACTGATGCACGCGATAAAGGCCTTGGGTATCTTTGCCATAAGTGCCGGCTTCGCGCCGAAAGCAGGAACTCTGCGCCATGACGCGGATGGGCAAGTCTTCGGCGTTTAGGATTTCGTCGGAATAAATGCTCGTGAGTGCCACTTCAGACGTGCCAACAAGGGACAACTCATCCTTTTCAACGTAATAGGCTTGTTCTCTTCCGAGAGGGAAATAACCTGTACCGGTCATCGCATCGTCTTTTACAAGCACAGGAATGGAATATGGGGTGTACCCTTTCTTGTAGAGCTTCTCATAGACGAAGCGCATGACGGCTTGCTCCAGCAACGCTCCGTCGCCGACCAGAAAATAAGAACGACTTCCGGCGAGCTTCACTCCCCTCTCGATGTCGATGATTCCCAATTTAGAGCCTAATTCGGCATGGTCTTTAATTGGGAAGTCGAATTTCCTAGGTTCCCCCCATTTTTTAACCTCGACATTCTCAGTGTCGTCCTTGCCCACGGGCACATCGGCCCGAGCGGGAGCGGGTAGTCTTAGCATGAGGTCGCTAAAAGTCGCTTCCACCGCCGTAAGTTCAGTTTTGAGGCGTTCCATGTCGGGCTTCAGCGCTGCGACTTGAGTTTTGAGGGTTTCCCGGGTCGCGGGATCGGCTTTGGCGATAGCTTTAGACGCCTCGTTCCGTTGATTTTGGAGTTTTTCAAGGTCCATCCGCAGCGAGCGCATCTGATCGTCCAAAGTCAGAACTTCTTGGAAGTCCACTTTGAAATTCTTGTCTCGCGCGCCTTTAACACAGCGATCGAGGTTTTCCCGTATGTACTTGATATCCAGCATGAACCCATTCCCTGTTTTTCTAATGTGGCAGAAGCCTGCAATATTGCATACTAAGGCAACATGAGACATTTCACAAGACCAGTGCTGCCAAAGAAAGCAAAAAAGCCTTCCCAAGCGAGTTCATTTTTAGATCTTTAACGCGTTCTCAAAATAAGGTATTAGCCAATCTTCAGAGCGAATCTGTGAACCCGGAGCGCCATCGTTATCGAGCACCGTCATCCTGAGCGAAGCGAAGGATCTCTCTCAATAAAGAACTTATGACACCATCACGCCTTTGGAACCTCGTAACAAACCCGAACGCCGCTATACTAGCACCGTTGGCGGGCGTAAGTGATTTCCCGTTTCGACTTACTTGCACGCGGCATGGTGCGGCATTAACGTATGTGGAAATGATTTCCGCGACCGCCCTTGTTTGTAAAAACGTCAACACGCAACGCATGCTGGCTCGCCATCCCGCGGAAGACCTCCTCGGCGTCCAGATCACAGGGAAATCCTCAGAAGAAACGGCTCGCGCTGTGGAGATATTAGACAAGACCGACCTCGAAACCATCGACATCAATATGGGTTGCCCTGTCCGTAAGATCGTGAATAACGGCTGTGGCGCGGCTATTCTGAAAGACGTGAAGAGAGTTCACGAAACCGTGCGTCTTTGCCGGGATTCGACGTCCAAACCGCTTTCCGTGAAGATTCGATTGGGATGGGACAAAACCCAGATCAACGGCAAAGAAATCGCGCTCGCTGCGGAAGACGCCGGCGCCGAATGGGTCACCGTTCACGGCCGCACGCGCAGCTGCACCTATGCCGATCCCGTGGACCTGGAAACGATTGCGGAGATCAAGGCTGCTCTCCGTATTCCTGTTATAGGCAACGGAAATGTTCTTACCGCGCAAAATGCCGCGTTCATGAAAAATAAAACGGGAGTCGATCTGGTTATGGTAAGTCGCGGGGCGTTGGGCAATCCTTGGCTGTTTGACGCGCTTGCCGGCTACGACCGCCCTCTTTCCGTCTCCGACTGGTTCGAAACGCTTGAATTTCATATGAAACTTCATTGGGAAAGCTACGGCATCGAGCGTCGCAATCTCGCGGCCGTCACCATGCGCAAGCACCTCCTCTGGTATTTGAAGGGGTGGCCTAACAGCAAAGAAATCAAAGCTAAAATCCAAGCAACAGAAACTTATGAGGAAGCTAAGAAACTGATTGCGGAGTTTACCAATTTCTTATATTCGTCTTCAGATCCAATATATCGAGCAGAAGTTGGAGGGGCTAGTGGAGGCACTCCGTTTACTTGGGATCCTAAGTTTGAAATGGACCGCGACGCTGACCGACCTCTCGATCTTTAAAAAGACATTGGATTTTATTAGATTTGGCTTATTTTAAATGTTTTATTAAAATACCTTGACTTTTAATAATAACGTGATAAAATGCGCCTTAGATTAAGAAAAGTGCTTTATTTTTTCGGCATTATTAGGCTTTAGGCTTAATTTTTAAAGTTTACTAACTTTTTAGGAGAAAACCATGCTTAAGCTACTTGCTACAGTGATTACCGGTGTTGCTGCTCTATCTGCAACGGCTTTCGGACAAGCCGAGGTAACAGCGACCACCAAAACGGCGCAAACACCAGCTATCGAAAATGCATACTTGAGAGCTGACGTACGCCATTACACAAAACAAACTTTTAACGACAAGGGCGAAGTCACCAGCACTTCACCAAGTCTTCAACCTAGATTGGAACTTGGTACATTGCTCCTCGATAAGAAATTGGACATGTTCTATTCCATGCGTTTCGAAAAAACACCGCAAAACGGACGCAATTCGCAAGCGGAAACCGTAAAAATGATCCAGCCGTTTATTTGGGCTGAGTACCATCTCATGGAAAACGATCTAGGAGTGGCTGGCCCTTACGCTGAAATCTACCCAAAGTTTGGTGATGCGGCTGACAATGGCTACTTTGGCGCTTACTACTATGCACCAGGAACCGACATCAACATTGGCATCGGTTCGCTCAACCTCTACGGTGAGGCCTATGCAAACTATGCTTATGATCACAGCAATAACCGCAGAGACGTTGAACTCAAAAACAAGAACCTCAGCCTTGCTCCAAATCAAACAACAACAACGGAGCGAAATCCTGCTTACAATCTCTCTTCCTTACTCTTGGCTGAAATTAAGATCGCTGCTGTCAAAGGTCTTTCAACAGGTGTCGATACAGCATGGAGCGCAACGTATGAACCAAAATACTCTGTCATCGGAGATGACGCCGACAGATCAGAGCTTGACGGTTACAGCACGACCGCGGAAACTCAAAGCTCTGGATTTGTGAAGTATAAATTCACCGACAACCTCAGCCTTGCAAATAACCTCTACGTTAACCACGACGGCTTTTTCCAAAGCTACAAAGACCAGCGCTTAATGAACAGACTTCGCCTCGTGTACAACTTTTTCTAAGAACACTGTAGCTTTTTAAAAGCTTAACATTGAACCCCTCGACCACGCTGGTTGAGGGGTTTTTTGTAGCTTAAGACAAAAACACAGCGACGTTGGGAACCGTAAGATAGACGCACGATTTCACAGTGCGCCCCGGGTACATGCCCTGAACGATCAAAGAGTAATGCGCCAACTGATCGAAGTAACGCTTCGCCAATACAAATTCTTTTGGCGTGAGATTTGACGGCATCACGGCGGTCTTGTAGTCCACAATCCAAAGGTCGCCGTTCGCCTTTTCGATGAGCAGATCCATGCTGCCGCGAACGATTTGGTCGCCGCGCCGTTCGCAACAGGTCATTTCAGGCCATATATTGACCGCATCTTGCCACAAATCCAACCACCGCGGACTCGACAACACGCCGTCCAGCAGGTCCTGCGCCAATTCAAAACCATTCTCGCTCGCGTCGTTTCGTTTGAGGAGTGAATCCCAGAATTCGCGCGCTTTAAACGGCCGGTTCTGGACGCGCAGCTCCAGCCCTCGGTGAATAAGTTGTCCAATGTGGCGGCCGAAAGTCTTCCAAAGCGCATCTTGAACGCCTGCCGTTTTCTGAGTTGTTTCCGCTTCGAGCTTCGCTTCCTTGTGCGGGTTCACAAATCGGATTTCCGTGGGGTACGGGTGAATTATCTCCGACGGGATGCCCGACGCGCTTCCCGCTGGGCTTGACGGTTCCGAGCTCCGCGCTCGGTATTCCTGGCCCAAACTCGCTTCGGTCATCTCCAACTCCGAAACATCCTCCGTCAACACAACGGATTCCTGCCCTCCGAGATTTGCCGGCATCCCTCCTAACTCCACTAAGGCCTGCTTCAGATCCGCAAGGTACCCTTGCTTCGATTGTTGCTTTTTTCGCTCGCTGCCGGTGATGACGAGATAATGCTTGGCGCGCGTCAAAGCCACATAAAGAAGCCGTTCGTTTTCTTTTCTCATCTCCGACGCACTTTGGCCGACAAGACGGTCAAAAGCGAAATCGTCCTTCGGCCACTCGCTTTGGGTACCGATGTAGGAGACCGATTCCGAGCCGTTTTCTCCCCACTTCAGCCAATAATTGTCGCGTTTTTCCCAAGTTTCGTGGGTGTCGATCAAGCAAACAAGAGGATATTCAAGACCTTTGGCCTTGTGAATCGACATGAGAGTGACTTCGTTGCCCGAACCTGAGTTGACAGGAATTGTCTCGTATTCTGCCGCGTCGTCAAGCACTGCGGAAAGTTCGCGCATGTCCGTGATCTGGCGTCGGCTGATAGTTTGAAAGAGAAAGTTGTTCCAGACGTCGCACCAAGGAAATGCGTTGGCCTTTGAATTCTTAACCAACCCGAGCTCCGCCAAAAGGTCGGCGATGAGCTCAAAAAACGTCTTCTGGCTCTTGGTTCGCGCAAACATGAGCCACTCGGCGGCTCCGACTTTTTGCAGGATTTCTTCCCAGGCCTTTGCGTTTGATCGCGTTTCTTTAAGGGCGGCGATAAGTTTGTCGTCGGGAATGCGCAACCAACGAGACTTCAAAAACTCGGTGAGACTTTGAACGTCCCGCGGGTATGCCAGCCAACGAATAAGACTTAGCAGGTCTTTCACGTCTTGAATTTGAAACAGGCCCTCGCCTTGGTCTTTGGTAAAGGGAACTCCTGCGTTTGTAAGAGCTTCTTCGACAATGCCAAGATGAGTGGACGCGCGGTATAGGATAAGGCAATCCGAATAGCCCATACGTCTTTCCGCCTGCTCCCTGTTTTCCCACACGCGAAGAGGAACGTTTCCTTCTACTTTTTCCTTCAGAAACCAAGCGATATACCTCGCTTCGGCCTTCTGGGATTCGATGCGATTGTCCGCGCTAAAAGCGTCGCTCAACCAAATCCCCCCGATCTTTGCCGCACTCGCCACACCTGGGACGTGCTCGGGAAACTCGGACCACCGATTGAGAAAGAAACGATTCACGTAATCAAGAATAATCTTGCTGCTGCGGTAATTTGCCGACAGAGAAACCGTCGTCAAACCCGAACTCGCAAGCTCTTCACCGGCCTGCCCCAAGAGTTTGTAGTCCGCCTCTCGAAATCCGTAAATTGACTGCTTTTCGTCACCAACGACGAAGACCGTCGAAGGGCTGCCGGACGATTTTTCAGACCCGCTGCCAGCAAGGATTTCTGTGCAAATTTCTCGAAACACCGCCCATTGCAGCGCACTCGTGTCCTGAAACTCATCAATCAGAATATGATCGATGTTGCGCTGAATGAGATACCGTGCCCCGATATAACTAGGGTTGCTGTACAGGTCGTAGCAACCTTTGACAAGATCGCCAAAGTCGATCATGCCTTTTCGACTTTTTATCTCTGTCTTGGCATCGTTATAGGCTTGAAACATTGACTGGAGAATGCGGCCAAGGAGGTTGAGCTTCGCCGTCTTTTGATAATTTTCGTAGCCTCGAAGGGTCTCGTTAATTCGCGCTACCTTGTCTTCGAACTTTGCTTTGACGCCGCGGATCGTTGATTCGTTGAGACTGAGTTCGGATTTTTTCACCACGCCGGTAGCCTGCAGCCCCGCCAGGTTTCTCTCGGCAAGATTCTGCATCATGAGGTCGCGGTTTTTAGACTTTAGACTCTGGAGAATCTCTCGAAGATCCTCGGCTATGCCATCGAGAAGCTCTTGTTCTGAGACGTCATAGTCGGAATCGAGCGATAGCCCATTGTAGCCCATCCCCTTTTTTGCACAGAACCACAGCAGGGAATCATGGCGAGTTAAGGTTTGAACGACGCGTTTCAGGTCAAAAAGGTTCCGACGATCCAAATAATCGAGCGCGACAGCAAAGTTCTCGTTACGAAGCACTTCGCCCCAAGTACGATCAAAAGCCAGATCGACGAAGACTTCGTCATCCTTGACTTCCATCAGTTGCAGCGTTTGACCGTTCTCTATACCTTCGAGTTCTCCGCCGAATTTTCGCAACCACTGCCAAAATAAACTGTCGATTGTCTTTATGTTGAGAGCTTGGGTCGAACCGAGAACCTTTTGCGCCGTTTCTTGCGCGGACAACGGTTTCGGAGCGCCTTGCGGCATGCCGTTTTCGCGATAGAATATCGTCATGGCACGATCGAACTCCGCTCGCTTTTCCGCATCCACCATGAATTCGGACGCCAAACGAATAATCCGTTCGTGCATTTCTCCGGCCGCTTTATTGGTAAAGGTTATGGCGAGAATATTTTGGACAGGCGTGTGAACAGCCACAAGCTTCAAAAACCGCTGCGTCAGTTGGTAGGTTTTTCCTGATCCCGCCGATGCGCAAACCAAAAAGCTATTATAGGGACTTTGGGGATCGTTACAGGGCTTCACTTTGCATTCTCTTCTCTAAAACATTTTGTGTCGCGATCTGCTCACGCACGTTCGGGTCGTCTTTTCTGCAAACGTTTCCGTATTGGCAAAGACCGCACTGGCTGGGGTCGGCGTAGTATCTGCCCGATTTTTCAATATCCTTAAGACGCCAATCGATATTCTTTACTAGGGCTTCCATCAAGTCTGACAGGAGGGGCGTGTTTTTCTTGACCAAACCGCTTGCAGAGAAATATTGCATCGCCTCCGCGCCGGCGGCGACAGGTGTCCATTCGCCGTCGATGAGGGAGTAGTAGCCTAGGAGGAATTTGTCGTAGGGAGATCCTTCGCTACGCTCATCGCCAGAACGCCGGGCAACAATGGCGGCATACAGCAGCAACTGCGAGCATAAACCTTGACGCAATTCCTTGCTGTCGGGAACGCCTTTTCTTTTGAAATCCGTAATTACGGTAAAACCGTTCACAAAATCGACGCTATCAATGGTTCCGCGCAATTCGCCGGACAACTTGTCCGTCGAGACGACGTCGCCGATAGGCTGCTGAAAACTATATTCGCGCCAACCTTTTTTGAGGCAATTCCAAGACCCTTCGCCATAGAGTTTTTGCAAGTGCGAGACAAATTTTGGCCAAGCAAAAAATCTCAGATGAGCTTTCGTCTGACCGTCGTTCTTGATGAGAGTCTCCGTCGCTTGCTCGAGCCTCGCCAAAGCAACCGCCCCAAACTCGTCGAATCCGACCATGTCAGGCCAGGGAGGCAGAACCGCCCTCTCTTCCCATTTTCCCGTGAAAAACGCTTCCATGATGCCGTGAAGCAGAGTGCCTTCCTCTTTAACCGTCATTCTTTCGTCGGCTAATTCCCATGCATTGACCTTCTGATGCGTCAGAAGATACTGGTAGGGACAGCGCAGCAATCGATCTATCTTTGTTGCGGACTGAGACGTTTCGAACCCAAACAACGGCGTCACCTGTCCCTCTGGTTCCGCTTGCTCCGACGCTCTTTTAGCGTGGTGATCTATATCTCGCGCGGTCGGAAGCGTTTTAGTCCCGCCCTTCGCTTCGAGCACTTGGATAAAACGCGAGCGAACTCGCTTGTTGGCGGAGTCGGGTTGAGAGTAAAACAAGTGGAGCTTGTGGGTTCTCGCCAAAAGAAGATGGAACGTCACGTCTTCCATCGCCTCGAGGGCCGACCAGCCAGGTAGCCCAAGCCGGCGCTTCAGGAAATCCTCGACGATGGAATCGTCCGGCAAGCCTTGCGGGAAATCTCCTTCATGACATCCCAAGACCATGACAATCGGAAACGGGATATGTCGAGACTCCGGAATACTGAGAACTTGGACGCCCGCGAGCATATCGCCCTTGCTATGCGTCGGTTGGTTCAAGACAAAGTCCGCGAATATTTTGCTGCACTCGAGCGACGTTAACTCTGTCGTCGCAGCCGCGCCAGGCTTACCGAAGTCGGGCAAAACTTGCTCGAGACTTGCCTGCAACAATTCGCGCTCTTCCCGCATTTGATAAGGCGTAACCGGAATGATCGTTTCTAGGATCGCAAGAAGACGCCGGACGTATGTTTCAAACCTCTGTCGTTTTCCCTTGCCTGCAAAGAGTTCTATCGCCTTGTCAACGAGCGCAGCGCTTGTCAAGCAACCCATTCGTTCCAGTTTGGCTTTTATGTCGGTCCACCCTGCAAAAATTTGGGTTTTGACGACGTGAAAGGACACCTCGCCCAAAGCAGTCGTCTCTTCCGGGATAGCGCCGCTCCGGCGAATGTACCTCCCTACCCACTCGTTTTCGAGAAAGCTGATGAGCTCTCCACAATTTTCGCTTCCGCCCAACAGCTTGTTGATCTGACAGAGTATGGTTCCCAGTCCCGTATCCCGAAAGCAAAACGGAACCGCGAAATTTGCTTCTATGTTCTCTTGGGCAAGCAAGATTCTTAGAACAGGGGCGTAAGCCTGTTCGTTGGAAAGCAAGAATCCAATTTGTGACGGCGCCCAACCTTCGTTCATGTATTCTTTTGCCAACTCGACGGCTCGGCGGCATTCCGCGTATGGATTAGGCGCAGCAACCACCAATGTTTCCCGGCCCCGCGAACCTTTCTTATTCGGTTCGACATACCGTGTGCGCGTCGGATCAAGCAAGGTTCTTAGCTCGACAAGAGGGTTCTTCGCATTCGGCACGCCGCTGCCGTCGTGAAGCCATATTTCAACGTTGGGATCTCGAGACAAAGCCGAGAAGACCTTTTTAAAGGGCTGAACGACGGAATTGAATCCGACGATGAACGTTTGCTGTGTCGAATCGTCACTCTCCGTATTGCGTTCGCACATGGCCGCAGCCAAAAGGCAAGCGCCCTGTGCGTTTGAATATAGATTGAGGTTCCTGAGCGCCGAAAAAAACATATTCCTGATCGCCGCGAGCTCCTCAAACTTCTTTTCGAGAAAGACTTTGACCAAATCGGATTTATAAATATCCTGTTGCACTATCTTTCGCAGTTCGTCGATGCCGTCATTCTGCAGGTCGTAAAGCCAAATCTCGCTAAAAAACACCTGGAGTTCGCTCTCGCACCCTGGCCTCAAATGCCTCCAATTCTGGCTGGCAAGTAGGATGCGCAAGATAAGTTTTTCCTGGTCGGGGTCGGCAATGCCTTGTCGTACCTGGCCCGCACGTTGGCGAATGAAGTTATCCAGATTACATATGTTCAGGCCAAGAAAGGAGCCGACTCGGTCTGTAAGAAGATTGATGAGTTGGACGGCCATTCTCTGCGTGGGCATAACGACCGTAGCTCTCATGTCTTGACGGGGAAAGGCGGCGAGCACTTTGGCGAGAGCCGTTACCAGGCAGGTTTCGGGTGGGAAGATTTTGTTGCCGGGTAGAGATCCTTCGCTTCGCTCAGGATGACGAACATTCGCCTCAGGATAATAAACGGTGCGCTCAGGATGACCGGAGGTACGCTCAGGGTGACCGGCGGTGCGCTCAGGGTGACCGATAGGTTCAGGATGACCGGCGGTCCGCTCAGAAATGCGAGGATCTTCGTTCAAGTTGGTATCCCTTAGTAAGTATAGGCAGAATGTCAAAGTATTGGACAATGGACAACTGTTTTACCACCCGACATCGTTTCCTTAGAAATATTTCCTTTCCATATCCGCCGCTTAAGAAATCCGCCGTCTGGTACGTGGTATGCACTTTGCACATCGGAGCTAGGTGTCCCTCCTAGCTGTTTCGTGTTGATTTGATGCGGATGTTGATTAAGGAGAATTGTTATGCGAATCGGAACCTCTATTTTGGGACTGTTGCTGCCCAGTTTGCTGGTATTTACCGGCTGCAGCAAAAAGTCTTTTGATGCTGACTCAAACAGCATCAAAAAGTTCAAAACCGGCCTTGCCCGCGACGACGGCAAAAACGGCAAAGAAGCAATCCTGGAAAATTCGGCGTTTGAAGAACCCGTGACAGAAATCAAGCGGGATAATTCAATCAACGAACCCGTTTTCAAGCCTACCCCGGTAACCCCGGCTGGTAAGGGCGGAACTGGCGGCAAAACGAAGCCGACGGGCGAGTCGATATTCCCGACGAGAAAGATTTGCTCGGACCGCGGATATAAACTTCACGGATTCACGCTTCTCGACCTGCAACCGTCTGACGTCGTGGTCAAATTGTTTCCGATCGAAGGCAATGGCCAGGCCCCTATTACGTTCAACGTTGACAGCGACTTTATCGCCGACATCGTCAACACAGGCGACTTTGGCATCAACTTTAGTGACGTTGCCGACGGTACGTACAATATCCTGTTGTGCAACAAGGGTTCTGCGTGCGAGGAAACAGATTTCCTACGAGAATACGGCGAGCTTATAGACTTCCAACGTGATTTGTTTTCAGATTACGAGTCCGAATACTTCCGCGAAGAGAAACGCGGCGTCTTCAAATTCACTAAGGATTTCGACAGAAAGAACCACAAGACGGTTCGCGACGAAATCATTTTTGAAAACGAAGGCGTTTTTGGCGGTGCTCCAAGAATAACCGTTGAAAACGGTCTTGTTCGATACCCCGAGGTATCTTACATCAACAAGAACGAAGGCATCCGGGTTATCCGAAGCTCTATCAACGCTGTTGAATTCGAAACGGTTATGGCACCTCAAGTCGTATTACTCTATGACACCAACAAGAAAGACTCCAACAACCTATTGGGCGGTGAATACGGCGATTATGAAAACGACTACGAAGAGTGCGACGGTACAGTTTCTCCGCTCGTGATCGACTTTGCCAACAAAGGTGTGGAATTGAGCGCTCCGCTCGACGGCGTGGAATTTGACATCGACGCCGACGGCAAAAAAGACCAAATCTCTTGGCCGCTGGGCGGAGAGACTTCGTTCTTGACTCTTGACGTAAACGCCAACGGCAATATCGACAACGGTACCGAGCTTTTTGGTAACTTCTCGATTGGACCCGACCAATTGACGTCATCCAACGGCTTCCTCGCCCTGGCAAAATATGACGACAACAAAGA
Organism: Oligoflexales bacterium; assembly: GCA_050251195.1. Classification (GTDB taxonomy): domain Bacteria; phylum Bdellovibrionota_B; class Oligoflexia; order Oligoflexales; family Oligoflexaceae; genus JBFWNG01. The sequence continues at coordinate 120,834 of JBFWNG010000006.1, read as the reverse complement.
CTCGAAGATCAATGCGTCCGACGAGGTTTACAGCAAACTTCGCCTCTGGACGGACGTGAACTTCGACGGGGTTGCAGCCCCAGACGAGCTCAAGTCTTTGGAAGACCTCAAAGTGGGCACCATCGACCTGCTCTACACGAGTGGTTTTGAAATGGACGTTTACGGCAACGAAACCCGGGAACGCTCCAGCGTCATCCTCGAAGACGGCACTCTGCGCATGGTCTTCGACATCTGGTTCCGTAAGATTCGCCAGTAATTCTTAGCTATTATACCGAGATACCAAATTTCGGTCCCTCTTTTTAGGGCTCCCTACGGGGAGCCCTTTTTTATAAAGCCCCCCACGCTAACGCAAAACTTCGCTCATCCCCTCGATTTTAATATATTTTAAACTTTTAATAACACTATCTTGATTTATTAAAATAATTATAATATAATTCCGCGACACCAAGGGTAGTTCATGGAATTGTTAAAGACACATCTCCTGTCTTTGCTAGCGCTGATGTTAAGCGTCGGCTGCGCCCAATCCGACTTTCTCAATCTTCGAAAGCAGCAAGAACCCCCTACCGCCGAGCTAGTGCTCCCCAACAACGTTCCGGTGGAGACCTTTCTTATCGCTCCCTACAGCATTCCAAATCGCCTCAAGGCTGGACAAATCGACCTTCAATTTGCCTCCAACGTGTTCGCGCCACAGTATGAGTGCAAGACAGGACAGAAAGGCAACGACTTCGAAAGTTGTCCTGACAAATATGTGTGGGATCATCTGGTCCACGGCAAATCGTACTCCCTCACATACCGGGCAAAGGATCCGGAGAGCGGACGTTCGGATTCCAGTCCTGTGAAAGTCAAGTTCACGAGCGATCAGACGAAAGGAAAACCCGCGCAGGATGCTTCTGGCGCCGCGCAAAGAGTCCCGCCGGTGGAGGGAGTCAAAGACCTTCCGCGTCCCACAAAGGATCATTCATCCCAAGCAAATCGCAATTTGCTCCTCGGGCCCAATAGCTTTCTCATCGTCCCCTTTAATTCCTACGTTTATTACTATAGTTCCTCTAGTTCGCTTAAGGGCGAGACAAACGCCTTTACGCTTCTAGGCGAGGACGGCTCAACCACGTCCGAAGAAGAGTGCAGAGGACGCGGCAATAGCATTTCAGAAGACGACGATCTCGCCTACTGCGAATCCTTCCCGAGGATCGAGCGCCTGAAAGGAACTTACAGCAGCCCCTTCGCCGACAACATGATTGTTCTCACGGACGAAAAAAATCTAGAGCAAAGCAACGAGATAATTCGCGCAGCGTTCTTTAACGCCGACGATAACTATCAGGAAGAAAGCCTACAGTTTGAAACAAACTGCGGCAACGCTGTACGCAAAGACGACGACGTTCCCTACAGCCCACGAAGCTACTTCTTCAGCCGGGATATGGTAACCAAATGGGGTTGGTGCCTTGAAGAACAAGGCGACGAATGGGTATGGAAAACGTTTTATTCCATCGCTCTCGAAGGCCCTACGGGCTCAAACGCCAGGCTGCGAGTCATTCACGAAGTACGAGACACAAAGATCATGACGTCGGGAAGACTCCTACAAAAATCGTTGGGTTTACTATCTTCCATCATCATCCCTTCCGCTATTCCCTTGGCTGAGGGAAATCCATAAGGGCAGGAGCACGATCCTGATCACGCATAAGCATATGTGAAAGTCTATACGAGTAAGTTCTTTCATACCGTTTTTTGACTGTTATTGCTACTTTACCAAGCTCCGGCAGTAAGGATCTTGGCTTAACTTCCGAAATCCTCTACATGACGACGCCCAAACGTGTATATTGGTTAACCATCGACAAGCAAAGCGAGCACGAGAAGAAAGCTGCGCTGTTGGACGCGCGCGGCTATAAAGTCGAGTTTTTCAAAACTCTTGATTCTCTAACGAAAGCTTTGCGAAATCAACGCGTCACCATTCTTGTGGTCGGTGACGAAGGTCCTGAAACCTTTATCTCCAAAGCGGTAACGCTCCTTCGACATATGCCGGACATCCAAGGCGCGAGACTGCTTCTCTCCGTTTCGAGAAGTTTGGATGCAATCTTGCGGCTCGCGGCCTGCGAAGGATTTCGCGACATGGTTCCGCTCGAACTGAAGAATGAGGATTGGTTGCGACGGTTTGAGTTTTCGACAAGCGGTCAGCCTGCGTCGTTTGCGCAGAAAGCCCAGGATCGCCAATTGAACAAGCCGGCTTCAATCCTTGTGCCGGCCAGGGCGGTTTGGTTGACGACCAATCGCATCTGGATCGAATCGAGAGTAGCCGCCGAAACCGGCGACAAGCTTGCGCTCGTTGGCCCGCTTGCCCAGTCTATGGGACGCAAATCCATCGCGATCGAGATCCAGAGGCGTTACCAGGACAACTTGTTCTATCGCTTTTCGGAAGCTCTCGTCGGAAGTTGGGAAACCAAAGACAACACGTCTACGTTAACGAGCGACACGCTCGAGCTGCTCAAAAATCTCAACACCGGAAGACGATGCAAGGCGTTTCTGGCAATCCAATCGCCGGCATTGAGATCGGCCCTCTTAAGCTACCTGCCCGCTGAAAAGTTCGAAGTCCATAGCGCCCTGCAAAAGCGCAGCGTTGTCGAAGAACCAAAATATTTTTCGCCTGATCTCGTCTTCATCGAAGATCGATTTTGTAAGGGGGAGTATCTCGACCGATTCCGGACAATGGAACAGAACTTACCCAAACATTGTGCGATCGTCGTGGTGGGCTCTCAACGAAGCCAACCGGAATCGCTGCACGTGAAACGCCGGGTCCATTTTCTCAATCGAATACCCAAGAACCTGGAAGAAGTATTGCTTAAACAAGTCTTGGACTTTAGCAAATTGCCAAGTCTCGCCGACACGGGCGCTTTTTTTATTCCGTCTGATCACGAGTTCTCCTTGGCGGAGCTTGATGTCCAGGCCGAAATCAGGACTTGGAGCGACTCCGGGCTAACGCTTATTGCGCGCAGCCACATCGGCAACTTCGCTCTTGCGCAAGTCAAGTGCAAAGAGCTCGAAGCACAATTTGGAACCGCACCTTATATCAAGGTGATAAATGTGCAGCCTGATCCCAACGAGCGCGGAGCTTATGTCGTCGAAGCGCAGTTTTGCGCGGTCCCCAATCGAAATGTGACAATTCCGATTGCTGAAACAAATACGTCGGTCCCAAAGATCGAACTGGAACCTCAAAAAGGTTCAGCGCCCATTATGGCAGAAGACCAGCCAAAATCGGTCGAAGAACCCAAGCAGATCGTCGAGATTCACGCCCAGTACGGCACGAAGACGCCAAGTAATGAATCGATTCGCAAACCCGACGCTGACGAAGGATTGTACGTTATGTCCCTCATCGCGCTGTCTGCTGTTGTGAGTCTTGTCGTCTCAATATTATTCATGTTTCAACACTAAACCGATTTTGTGAAATGAAGCGAACAGTTTATAATGGAATAGACAGGAGATTCGGTTGAAAAGCGACAAGCGAGGCGTATTAGTTTGTTTATCCCCAGATCGCGCCAACGAACTGGTGAAACTTCGCCGTGACGCCACGATCCTCGGTCGCGAAAAAGCTGACATCATCATCGACGATTCCGAAATTTCTTCAACCCATTGCCAGATTCAAAATATCAGCGACACGTATCACGTCTTCGACATGAACAGCAGCAACGGAACCTTCGTTAACAACCAACGAATCGTTAAAGCGAAGCTATCCCACGGAGACGTCATTACCATCGGACGGACCTCATTCCGATTTTCCTTGGAAGACGAATCCAAGGTTCGCCATATCCCCACTCTTTTCAAGAGCAAAAAGGCTGAGAACACTGCGTACAGCATCGTCGACACGATTATTGAGAAAGAGCTTCGCTCCACCCAAGAGAGGGTCCTCCATATCAACGTCACCTACGGCAATGGCGTTCAGGAAAACCTGACCGTGCATCAACCGATAATCTACCTGGGACGCGCCACGAGCTTTGGCAAATTCGATCAGGACCCCGAAATTTCGCGAAAACATTTAATGGTAAAACTGAACGAGACGGGACAAGTCTTTATCGAGGATCAGGGATCAACCAACGGTTCTTTCCTTAACGGCAAGAAAATTACAGGTCTCCATCCGGTGAAGCCTAGCGACGAAATAAAAATCGGGCTGTGCCGAATCTACATATCGCCTACTAAAAACAAGAACGCCAAATAAGTCTTACATCAACGGCGCTAGTAACGACACCAAACCCGATCGAAAGTTCACCAGCCAAGACGTCTTCGTCGCCTCCATGGTCAATTCGCGCGACGACGCAAAATCCTTTACCAGCATAGCCGTTATTTTGTCGCCGAAATTTTTGCCGTACACGAGAAGGGCTGTTTCGAAGTTTAAATATATGGATCGATTGTCGAAATTGCTGGTGCCTAAAACCGTCAACTCGTTGTCCACCAAAATAATCTTTTGATGCATAAAACCCTTTTGGTAGCAGAAAACCTTGATACCCTTTTGCACGAGCTTCTTCGCATAGCCCATCGTCACCCAATGGACAAAGTGGTGGTCGGAGGTGGAAGGAATTAGAATGCGAACGTCAACACCTCGAACTGCCGCCAGCTCAAGGTGCTGCTCGAGAGTCGAATCGGGAACGAAGTAAGGAGAGGCGATCCACAGGCGTTCTTTTGCGATATTAATGATCTGCAAGAAAAGCAACAGTCCAATTTGCGTCTCATCGTTAGGCCCAAAAGACACGACCTGCACAGGAGTCGGCGACGTCGACGGGGAGCCTCCCAATACTTTGCGCTGCAAGACGAGCGCAGGAAGTCGTTTTGTCCGCTTGCGCGCGGCAAAATACCAATCGTCCAAGAATACTTCTTCGAGTCGCTCGACAACGGCTCCCGTCACCTTCACATGGGTATCGCGCCAATACGCCGCTTTTTGCTTGCCGAGATACTCGACGCCAACATTCAGACCGCCTAAAAACGCCGAGCGGCCGTCTACAACCACTAATTTTCTGTGATTGCGAAAGTTGATCTGCAAATTAAGTCTGAGCGGTAAGAACTTGGCAATGTGCACGCCTGAATCGGACAGGTCTTTGAGATAGCTCTGAGTCAGGAAAAAGGATCCGATATGGTCAAGCAGCAAAAAGATAGCCACACCTTCTTTGGCCTTCTCGATCAAAAGCTGTTTAAGCTCAAGCCCCAGGCGGTCCGATCGCAATATGTAATATTGCACGAAAATATAACGCTTGGCCGACTTGATCTCCTGAAAGATGCTTTCGAATGTCATCTCGCCGTCGATGAGAAGCTGAACGTCAGTTGCGAGGCTCGGGGTAAACGATTCACTTAGACGAGCAAATCCTTCGAACTCTGAAATATAGGGCACCACAGGCATCTGGTCTACTTCGAAGCGTTCCGATATCTGATCCGTCTCCATGCGCCTTTTGCGGCTTTTTCGTCGCCGTTTCACATAAGACTTGAGTCGGTTCTGCCCAAGTAAATAATACAAAGGCACGCCCACAGGCGGAAATGCCGCATTGATGAGAATCCACGCCAGCGCTGTTTGCGGGCTGATGTTTTGACCTATTATTCTAAAGCAGTTGTAAAACGCCAAAGTATAGAGCAGCGTTGTACTCCAGAATACAGGGTCAGCCTTCAATCCCATGTGATGCAGAAACCCAGAATCCAAAAGATTATCCTCCCGCCATCGTGTATTCTATACCTTCACGGCGGTATTCCGAAATTAAAATTGAAATTAGCGGCAAGAACGCCTATGAACATGATCGCACCATTGTAGGTTTGTCATCTATGTCATTAAGACCACTTCTTATTCTGACAGCGCTGCTTTCCTTTTCCAACATAGCGAAAGCGGCAAAACCCGCTCCGCAAAGGATCGCATCGTTCTGCCTTGGCTGTGACGAAATTCTCTGGGAGCTATTGCGAACGGACCGAAACAGAATTGTCGGATTATCGCATTTGGCGGACGACAAAGTTTATAGCGCTATTGCAGAAGAGGTCCCCGCCAAGCTCGCGAGCCTTGGCGACAATATGGAGTATCTTGCGCAGCTCAAGCCGGATCTTGTTATCCTCGCGTCCTACAACCGTCCCGAGATTGCTCTTACCGTCAAAAAGTTGGGCGTAACCGCGGTGACGCTGCAACGCTTTAACACCTTCAACGACATTGTCGACAACATAAGGACTCTCGGACGGGCCACGGGCAAAACTCGGGAAGCCAACGACCTTGTCGAATCGATGAATGCCCAACTCAAGACCCTTGCTGCAGAGTACGCAAAGGCTTCCGTTAAGCCCACGGTCTTAAACTTTAGCGCGGACGGAACCATTTGGGGGGCGGGCAGTCTCTTCGACGAGATTGTCTCGAAGGCAGGCGGGTCCAATTTAGCCCTCACCCTAGGGATTAAAGGCTGGCCGGTCGTAAATGTGGAACGCATCGCAACGCTTAATCCCGATTTTATAGTGGTGGCGACAGCCGACAACCCGCTCGATTTCAACCTGAAGACCATGGCAGGATGGAAAATCATGCCGGCGGTGAAACGAAATAAGATCATTGAAATTCGTCCGGCATGGCTTCACTCGGTTTCCCATCACATCGTCAAAGCGGTGCATGCCCTACACCAAGGTTTGTATGCGCGCTAATGCCTTTCCCTTATCGCTGAGCTGGCTTGTCTTGGCGGTCTGCTTTGCGGTTTCGCTGCATTTTGGATCAAGTGACGCCACGCTCTGGGACGTCTTCAAGTTGATAGGCGACGCACCTGGCGAAATCACTTCAAAAATCTTCTTCGCAATCCGTTTGCCGCGCTGTCTTGTCGCAGCTTTCGCAGGAGGCGCGCTCGCGGGCGCCGGCGTTATTTCACAAGGACTCTTTCGCAACCCTCTGGCAAGCCCCTCGGTGCTCGGGACGACGGGCGGCGCGGGAATGGCTTCGGCCATTGGCTTCTTTCTTTTCCCGATGCTTCAAGCATGGTGGCTTGTCCCGGTTTGTTCCGTCATAGGGGCATTTTTATCGACCAGCTTTCTCCTGTTTCTCAACCATCGTCTGAGCAACATGTCGGTGGAGATCTTGTTGCTGCTGAGCTTTGCGCTCAATTCGCTCTTTGCTTCTGTCACGTCGCTTCTGATGTCTTTCATGATGGCCAAACAAATCGCGGTGCAGCCGCTCCTTTATTGGTTGCTTGGCGGCCTCAGCGGGGCGGGATGGGAACATGCGGGTATCGCCTCTTTGTTTCTCCTGGCCGGAGGGATTCTCGCCGTTGGGCTCTGCACCAAACTCAATGTCGCAGCTCTTGGCGAAGACATAGCGACATCTCTGGGCGTTCCTGTCGCCAACATCAAGTGGCAAGCAATAGTTGTTGTCGCTATCCTCGTGGGGGGCGCTGTAAGCGTTGCTGGCCCTATTGGCTTCGTCGGTTTGCTCGTGCCGCATTTTACAAGGTGGCTATACGGATTTGAACACAAACGACTGTTCGCTTACAGTTGCATCCACGGTGCAAGCCTCATGTTGCTTGCGGATCTCTTAGCGAGAACCCTGTGGCAGCCCCAAGAAGTGCAAGTCGGCGTTCTTATCGCGTTCGTTGGCGGCCCGTTCTTCCTCTGGCTTGCCGTCAACCACGGCAAAGCACAATCGCGAGGTTGAAAGCAAAATGACTGAAAGTAAAAAAACGCCAAATTTGGAAGCCGTCAACCTCTCCGTAATCAAAGGTTCAAAACAAATTTTCAGCGGGCTAAACCTGCGGCTCGAACCCGGGAAGGTTATCGCCGTCATCGGCCCCAACGGCACCGGGAAGACTTCGTTACTCCGGTCATTGGCCGGCCTCGATCGTAGCACTCTCCATTCTGTCGTCTTGGGAGGCCGCCCTCTCTTTTCGTATTCCGAAAGGGAGCGAAGCACGCTCATGTCATGGCTTCCCGCTCACCACGACATCTATCTCCCCATAAAGGCGATGGAACTTGTCGTTTGGGGACGGTACCCGCTCCACCAGGGACTCCCCTCTAAAATCGATATTGAAGCCGCCGAAGCGGCTTTGACCCAAACCGGGGCGTTGGGGTTAGGGAGTCGAAATATCGCGTCCCTGAGCTCGGGAGAGCGCCAAAAAGTGTTCTTGGCGCGAGCCCTTGCTGGCCGCGCCGCGGTCTATCTCGCAGACGAACCTTGCTCTCACCTCGACACCGGAGCCGGGATAAAAACTATGCGTATTTTCAATGGCTTAGCTTCATCCGGAAATCTGGTCTGCGTCAGCTTGCACGATCTCACATTAATCCGAAATTTTACCCAAGAGTTTGTGGCTATTAGCCCTACCCGACCGCCCATTCACGGCCCTATTTCTAACCTTTCGCTCTCAATGATTGAAGATCTTTACGAAATTCGGGGATTAAAAAACATATAATATTTTAAACCATGTTAATATCATTTTAAACGATATTGACATTTTATTAAAATACTGTTAATTTATAAAGACGGGCAAGAAACGCCCGTGTTGTTGCTGCGGATCCGAATCATTGTGGAGTTTGAATATGAGAAATGTTGTTTCCCTCTGTGCTCTTCTCACCCTTGCGGTAGGCTGTAACAGGGCCGCCGACTTTTCCTCCGGATCAGGAGTGAAGTCCCTTGCCAGCGTCGAAGACGAAATCCCAACAGACGAGACCACGAACCAGGACGAAACCTGCCTGCTGGGTAAAAGCTGTCCGACGGACACCGTTCCTGAAGAATGTATTGTGGAAGAAGGCGAAGCTCTTCCCAAAGGTTGTCCGACACCTGAAGAAACGACCGACACCGACACTACAACGGACGAAGAAATTCCGGTCGACACAACAGACGACGTAACTACTCCGGACGACGAAACGACGCCAGATCTAGACACGCCGATTGACGAAGACACGCCAGATCAGTGCGTGGCAAAAGGCGACTACGACTGTGAAGACGACTCGACTAACGAGGAAGGTCCAAACCAGAACGGTCCTAACCAAAACTAAGCTCAGATAAACTCTCGGACAATACGTTCTGCGCTTCCCTAATTCCGCGCCTCCGCGTTTAAGATCACGGAAACGCCGAATAACGGAAGCGCAGAAAAGACATGGTCCGACACACCGGCTTAGAATGGCATCGTCGCCATTCGAATCACCAGAGACCACTGTCCTGGCCCGGTGGAGCGAAGACGAATAAGTCTTGAATTTACCCCATGGAGTCGTTAATCCATGGGGTAAACTTTTTTTCAGGTGCGACCATGACCCTCTTTTCCGGAAAATTACAAAAGAGCATTTTGCTTCTTCACGGCGGAGCCGGTCCGGTTGATCCGAAGACGGATCAGATGACGCAAGCTACCGCCGAACTCGTGCGCATCGCCAAGAGTGTTTTCAAGGACGGCGGAACTGATCTGGGCATCGCCGCTGTAGCGTCTGCGCTTCGCGGCATGGAGGACACGGAGCGTTTTAACGCCGGATACGGTTCGGCGTTGCAAAAAGACGGAGTCGCAAGATTGTCCGCAGCACTTATGAGCGGACAAGATCAAAAGTTTTCCGGAGTCATCTCTGTTTCCCAAGTCAAGCATCCTTCGGACCTCGCGTTAGAGCTGCAAAACCGAAATTCGAGAGTGCTCACGCAGCCCGGCGCAGAATGGTTGGCCAGGGAACTCGGTCTACCTGTTGAAGATCTGGTTTCTCCTAAACGGCTAGAGAGATGGTACCAGCGCAAAATCGAAAAAAGTAGCGATACCGGCCATGATACTGTGGGCGCGGTATTTGCCGCCGATAAAAGACTGTTCGCCGGAACGAGCACCGGCGGGCGCGGATTCGAGGTTCCGGGTAGAATCAGCGACAGCGCCACTGTCGCAGGCAACTATGCAAGTCCCTTTGCTGCTATTAGTGCAACGGGCATTGGCGAGGAGATCGTCGATGACGGGCTTTGCGTCCGTATCGAAACCCGCTGTCGCGACGGGCTCACCCTAAAACAGGCTTGTGAAAAAACTCTTGAGGAGGCAACCCAAAGGGGCCGCTCGTACGGTTGGATTGCGGTTTCAAGCACGGAATGGGTTGTCGCGTTCACGACTTCGGCAATGAGCTTTGTGGTACTCAATCCTCCGGAAAGCGTTGTTCTCAGTTCTTAGGAACGAAATAGTCCTGAACGAGTTTGTAATCCCATTCATTTTCGCGCAGGAAGGTGAAGAGCTTGCTCTTCATCTCGCGAAGTTTTTGCGGTTCCTTTGCTGCCAGATCGGTCCTATTGGCGGGATCGTTCCTTCTATTGAAAAGTTTGAACTTCACGCCTTCTGCCGTTGGCTCATAAATGAGTTTGTAATCTTGCTCCACCCAAGCTCGGTGTTTCGCCGCAACTATCATCGACTCATATTCGCTTCGTAAGACGATGTCGCCCGTTCCTCCGACGTTAAAATGCAGCAGGCCCGCTATTCCTGGATAGAAAAGCCGATTGCGATTGTACTCATGTTCGGTGTGCGGGGTAAACCAAATGCCGGTCTCCATGTAAGCCGCTAGCCTTGGCGGGGGTTGTGCTCGAAGTAACCAATCCGAGAGATCGACCCCGTACGCCTTCTCATCTTTAAAGCCCAGCAGTCCCTGAATAGTCGGAGACAAGTCGATGGAGCGCGTCAGGAATTCCACTGTGCGAAGAGCCGGTTTTTTGTTGAGGGGGAGCTTCATGAGCAAAGGCACTCTATGGACTTGGTTGCCCGCAAATTCTTCGCCGTGCCCTTGCGACGCGCCGTCGTCGTAAACAGACTCGCCGTGGTCCGCAGTAACGACAAAGAGCGTGTTGTCCCATTGCCCGCTCTCTTTCAAATGGGCAACAACCCTTCCTATTTCTTCGTCAATCGAACCCAACGCCCCGTTGTAGAGCCCTTGAATCTGGCGAATATCTTCATCGGATATCCCTTGCTCGCTTCGAACGAGATTCGGATTTTTCAAGAAACAGAACGATCCACGGTAAGACGGGTCTGCAAACTTGTTGTACCAGGGATACGGAGCCGCATAAGGAAAATGAGCTGTGGAGAAAAACAAAGTTAAGAAATAGGGTTGCGATCCTGACGACGCGACGTCAACGGCATCGTCTGCGATGTGGCGAGGGTCAGCAAAGTTGGGGTCCTGCTTCAGCTCTCCAAACAAACGCCACAACGGATCTCGAAGCAAAATCGCAAGCGACGCAGGAGCGCTCTGCAACGTTCCCATTCGAATCATCGTCTGTATGGATAGCTTCGGCGCACGAATTTCGTCAAAGCCAGCATCAAAACGCGGAAAAATATCTCCTGCGAAGTCGGATACGGCCGCCGTGCGATAACCGGCGCGCTTAGCTTGGGACACCATTCCGTCAAATACGTCCGATCTTTTTTCCAAACCGGGAAACATGTGACGCACCCCTGTTTGGACAGCATACTTGCCGGAGAGAAACTCGATCCACGACGGGAACGTTCGCGGAACTCCGATATGGTGATCGTGAAAGAACACCGATTGGCTATCGCTAGCCAAAGCGTGCAAACTCGGCATTACCGCACCATCTACCGCTCGGTCGACACGCATGGAGTCGACAACCAAAAGGACAACATTGGGTTTGTCGGCTGGCCCTTTATGATCATGCCCCGTCTCATGCCACCAAAAATATCCCGCGCTCAACGGGACCGCGACTGACAAAGACGACAAGACCGCGCGACGAGGAGTTAATACACCGAGGACAACACGTACCTTCGGGAACGTCTCATGAAAAATGAACCATCCCCAAATGAAGAGCAGCACTCCGAAAACCGTAGCTTCCACAGGAAAATCGGCCAGAAAAAAACTGGTCCGAAATACAATTTGCTTGATCGCTTGAGGCAAATAGGAATCAAACATGGCCGGATAGTGCCAAACGGGCGCAAACCAAAAGGCTAACAGCGCGGCCGCAACCACTAACGTAGCGGCGTTCTTGCTCCAAGCTTTCTTCATGAGTTTTCGGGTTTTCGCCAGAGTAAGCCAAACAAACCCGAACCAAACGAACGTCACCAGGACGAGTTTTGCTTCCTCTATGACAGCTTCCATGGGGAAAAAACTGACAATGCCCCAGGCCAATGACTTCGCTTCCATGCCCATCATGTTTGGATTTGATAAGAAAGCTTGCTGAGCAAGAATAAATGCGACAGAGAAGGCAAGGATAGAGAGGAATGTTTTCATATCCTCTATCTTTAACGAATCACATCGGCATTAACCAGGTGTTTATGCCGCCAAAGTCGTTTTTTCGTATTTGTTGAGAGATTTTTTCCAAATCCTAAAATCTTCGTCGCTAAAATCGAAGAGCTTGACGCCAAATTCATTAGGATCGGCACTCGTGGCACCCTCGGTGATGCGCACAATTTTACCCAGGCACCGAACAGGCTTTGACAGAGACTCTAGCCCGCTTTCGACAACAACCTCGACAATTGTATTAAGGATAAAGGGCGCTTTAAAATTAGTGCTCTGCAGAAGAATTCCTGTTTTTGAAACGTTAACGGTGAGGAACTTATAGAAGTCGTTGGTCCCGAATGTTTTCGCTTTGACGATAAGTGCAGGCCTAATTTCGTAACGAACAGATTGGATTCGGCTCTGGCTCAGCGCGAGACGCTTGTGGCATCCCGACAGAGCAAACACCTTCTCCAAATTAAAGTCCGGGTCCATGGAGATGAGATAGTAACGTGAGAGGTTCGACAGATCGGAGGACTTTTGCGACTGCACCATCATCTGAAGCGCGCCGAGCGGAGTCACGAGCTTTACCCTGCTGCCAAGGGGAAGCAATTGCTGGCTCAAAACGCCGATGGCCGTCGCGGATATCTCGTACGGCTGATAGGAAATGGATTCTCCGTTTTCGCGGGAGAGTGTTCCAAAACCGAAATCGTTAAGAAACACGTCGCCCATTCGCACTGGTTTGTCCAGATTGGCTTGCGATTGCATGGTCGCACTCCTCCATTGGTCTTTGATGGTGTATCGGTCAAAATTTCAGAAGATTAACAGCGGAAACAACGGGGATACCTGCTTTAGAATTAAGACCAGCAAAAATCCCTGGTACTTTGCTGTACCAGGGATCTCATTATGGTCTTTGAATTGATTAGGCTAATCGAAGAGGGAAAGAAGGTCCCTTTTCAGCATCTTTTTTCAGTTTGCCTGCTGCGCTGAGGAGGCGTGTATCCATTTCACCGTAAAGCTTTTTTACAGCATCGCGATCCTTTTCAATGACGGGGCGCGGCGGATACCAGCTATCGAGACTATTAAAACTCGTCAATGACTCGCCTTTTTTCATCTTTCTCAGTAGATCTTGATTTCTAACCCGACGAAGAGTCCTTACTTTGTCGAAAGAAATATTCTTCATAAGCGATCCTCCCATTCAACCATCTATCGGAACATGGGAAAAATGCTTTAATGCGCGCCGAGAGAAACCCGCAATCCTGTGTTTTTACAGCAATAATCTAGAGGCCTACTTGTACACCAACCAAGATGTCGGTATGGGACGAGTCAAAATCGGTCTTGTCGCCCGTGAATTTTTCGCCGTTTACTTTCGTCTCTTTTTCTTTCAGCTCGCCCGATCCGTTGTCAAACTCTAGCAAAAATCCGACTAACGGAAGCGGCGACCATTTAAGACCGATAGCAAAGTTCAGTCCGTTTGGCGTATAGACAGCTTTTATGTCATTGCCGTCATCTTCCGTGTCCATAGTGTAAGCGCCCAAAACCGTGTAACCAAGTTTGCCGTATGGATTAATATTCCACAGGTCCAGGGGAACCCAAGCCATCACTTCAACACCGATCTCTGTTCCCTTGAATGAGCTACCTGCTTCGAAATCATCCTTAAAGTCCACCTGAGCGGCGCTGACGCCAAATGCCACAGGTACGAGAGGAATGGGATCTAGGTGACCGGCTAGTTTAACAACTTGGCCTTTGCCTGTGGAGCTCCCGGCACCCTCTGGCTGAATCTTGGCGGATCGCTGTCCAAGCAGCAGCTGAGCGTCAAAGACCGCATAACTTGCTGGGGCCAAAAAACTAAACATGCACATTAAAACTAAAGCCATTCGACACAACATTTCTACCTCCTCTGGAAAGTGCTACCCAAATAAATAACAACTATTTCTTTAATTTCCGAGGACAAAAAAAAATTGACCAAATCTTTTTAAGATCTGGTCAAGAAAGTTAGGAGGTAGTTCCACACCAATATGATGTTTTTTACTCTACCTCAAATTATATGATAAATCCGTTAGACGCAAAAACTTAAAGTTATGTTGCTGATATCAGTAAGGATTTTTTTTAGGAGTTTAAGCAATTAATTTTTTTAGATATTTTGTTTTTGAACTTTAAAAGTTGTTATTCTCAGATGTTACCAATACGCACTTTACATCTCGACTCAGAACGGTCTTGGCGCGGGGGACAAAACCAGGTGGTCTTGTTGCTATCGGAGCTCTGCAAGGCCGCAAAACCGGGCGATGCGCACTTTCTTGCAGCAACCTCCGAGAGCGAAATACTCACTCGCTGGAAACAACGAGGCGGGTCCGCGCTCACGCTCGCGTCCAACTTTTTTTCTTTGCGGAATCTCATGGCGCTCGTGCGCTTCTGTCGGGAAGAGAAGATAAACATCCTCCATGCCCACACCTCCAAGGCACACTCGCTAGCATTATGCGCCAGATTTTTTCTTCGCGGATCCAAGCTCGTGGTGCATCGTCGAGTGGATTTTGTTCCCGACAAATGGCTTCTAACTTCGCTCAAGTACCTTTCGCCCAAGGTTGACGCTTACGTCGCAATATCGAACGCCGTGAAGGATATCCTCATCTCGATCGGGGTTTCTACCTCCAAAATTGCAGTTGTGAATAGCGCAACAGATGCGCGTCTTTTTGACGTACGACTCAAAAAGCAAAAAAGAGAAGACCTCGTTTCCAAATTCAACCTCGCTCAGGATACCAAAATCCTATTGAGCGTCGCCTATTTTACTGGGCAAAAGGACCATAAAACTCTTCTTCGAGCCCTCGCATTGCTTGTGAAGCGACGTTCAAATTTTTATTGTCTCTTTGCGGGGGGAGGTCCGCTGCTCAGCGAATGTCAAACCCTTGCGGAAGAACTGGGCCTGACGGATCGCGTGCAATTCCTTGGGATCCGTACCGATGTCGTTGACCTGCTCTTAGGCGCTGATATTTTTGTCATGTCGTCTCAGTGGGAAGCTCTCGGAACGTCTATTCTCGACGCGATGCTCGCACAGACCTGCGTGGTCGCCACGAGTGCCGGCGGCATTCCTGAAGTTATTACGGACGGCCTAACAGGAAAATTGTGCCCAATTAAGGATCCTGCCGCACTAAGCGAAGCCATCCTCGATGTGTTGAGCGATGAACGGAAACGGCAAACATTGGCCTCCCAAGCCCATAAAAAGGTAACGGCCACCTTCTCCGTCGAGAAAATGGCCGCTGGCAATCGCGCCGTCTACGCGAATCTTATTTCTTAGTACCGATAGTGATCGGGTTTGAATGGCCCTTGAGCATTGATGCCAAGGTATTCCGCCTGGTCTTTCGTCAACTTCGTCAGCTTCACGCCGAGCTTTTCCAGGTGCAGACTAGCCACTTTTTCATCCAATTGCTTCGGCAACACGTGGACGCCAAGCGGGAATTTGTGACCTTCCGTCCAAAGCGCGATTTGCGCCATGACCTGGTTCGTGAACGAGTTCGACATAACAAAGCTGGGGTGACCTGTTGCGCATCCTAAGTTGACGAGTCTTCCGCGAGCGAGAACAATTAAAGATCTGCCGTTCGGAAGAATAAATCTATCCACTTGCGGCTTAATGTTGACTTCTTTCACTTGCGGATTCTTTTCGAGCCAGCCGATTTTAATTTCGGAATCGAAGTGTCCAATGTTGCAAAGGATGGCTTCGTTTTTCATTTTTGTAAAGTGAGTTTCAGTAATAACGTCGCAGCAACCTGTCGCGGTTACAAAGATGTCAGCCTTTTCGCACGCCTCTTCCATCGTTATGACTTCAAAGCCTTCCATCGCGGCTTGCAATGCGCAAATGGGATCGATTTCAGTAACGAGAACGCGCGCTCCGTAGCTCCGCATTGAGTCAGCGCAGCCCTTGCCCACGTCACCAAAGCCGGCGACAACAACAACTTTGCCGGCGAGCATAACGTCCGTTGCGCGCTTGATGCCGTCAGCAAGCGATTCGCGACAACCGTAGAGGTTGTCAAATTTTGACTTGGTTACAGAGTCATTGACATTGATGGCAGGAACTTTAAGGGTGCCTTCTTTGAACATTCTGTACAGTCGTCCAACGCCTGTTGTGGTTTCTTCGGAGATACCCTTGATATTTTTAAGAAGCTGGGGATACTTGTCGTGCACGATTTTGGTAAGGTCGCCGCCGTCGTCCAAGATCATATTGAGCGGGCCGTCTTCAAAATTGATCGTCTGCTCAATACACCAATCATATTCTTCTTCCGTCATGGCTTTCCATGCGAAAACTGGAATTCCGGCAGCGGCCATAGCGGCAGCGGCGTGATCCTGCGTTGAGAAAATATTGCAGCTCGACCATCGGACTTTTGCGCCCAACTCGATCAGCGTCTCCATGAGAACCGCAGTTTGAATAGTCATGTGGAGGCAGCCAGCGATGCGCGCACCTTTCAACGGTTTGCTTGCGCCGAATTCCTTGCGAAGCGCCATGAGGCCCGGCATCTCGTTTTCAGCGATTTGGATTTCTTTTCTGCCGAAATCCGCAAGGCTCATGTCCTTGACCTTGAAATCTTTGAATTCGCCCCGACCTTTTGACTTACCCGATACCCCACCCGAGGTTGACGTGTTTTCGAACATAGTTATTCCTACCAATCTAGTGTATTAAAAGAGCGCTCGATTAAATCAGTATTTATCGTAGGATGCAAGCATAAATACCGCCGAACCGACGCCCCGTCGGCAACCAAACCCCTAACAAGCTCTTTTTCCTTCCTTATCAGCTGTCTTTTGATGTTTTATGTTTTTATTTTTTTTAAGTTTTAAAATTTCTATTCGATATAACAATAAATCTGTTTGGAGTTTTTATGAAGAGCAGCAGACAGCACGGTGCCGGCCAACCTCCGCATGACCTCCTGGGACGGCTAAGAGTCTTGGCCGAGCAAGAAGCCCTGCACAGGGACGACGAGGTTCCCTTGCCGAGCAACGTTATCCCCCTCCCCTTGCGCAACGTCAAGAAGGACGAAATCGTCTCTTTTAAGGTCAATTCCCGAACTTCCCAGGAGCTAACCCTTCTATCCCAGCCCCTCAGCGACCTATCTTTATATAAAATCCAAGCCTAATCTTTAACTTAGGCTTGGAAAATTAACCGTTACATATTACTTTTTGTACTTTCACCCTCTTGGAGGCAGTGTGAGCGCATCCGATTTGATGAACAAGATTGTTTCCTTGTGCAAACGCCGGGGTTTCGTCTTTCAAAGCAGCGAAATATATGGCGGCCTGAAGTCCTGCTATGACTACGGCCCGCTTGGGGTGGAACTCAAGAGAAACATCGCCCAGGCGTGGTGGAATGAAATGGTCGTTGCGCGGGAAAACATCGTCGGCATCGATGCATCGATCATCATGCACCCCAAGGTATGGGAAGCCTCCGGTCACCTCGCCGGATTTTCTGATCCTCTTGTCGATTGCCTGAACTGCAAGGAGCGCTTTCGCGCCGACAAAGCGCCCAAACAGGCCGTAGGCTCTACTGTGGAATACGTCGAAGGCGGCAAAAAGGGTGGCAAGAAACTCTCGGCAACCGCAACGAGAGGATATGTATGCCCGCAATGTTCTTCTCCGCTCTTGAGCGAAGAACGCCAGTTCCATCTCATGTTTAAAACAACTTTGGGCCCGATCGAACCCGTTTATGAGTTCATTAAAGCCAATTACAAGAAGGGCCTACCCGAAGAAGAATTCTTTAGCAAACTTGCCGAGACTGTAAAGGAAAACTCTGTCTACTTGCGTCCCGAAACCGCTCAGGCCATGTTTGTACAGTTTAATAACGTGCAGCAGACGATGTCGATGAAAGTGCCGTTTGGCATTGCGCAGATCGGCAAATCTTTTCGCAACGAGATCATCACGGAGCATTTCATTTTCCGCAGTTGCGAATTTGAACAAATGGAAATGGAATTCTTTGTAGAACCTGGCACTCAAAAGGAATGGATGGAATATTGGAAAAAAGAGCGCCTTAACTGGTACAAGAACCTTTCCCGAAGTCCAGATAATTTCAGATTGCGTCAGCACGCCAAGGACGAGCTCGCGCATTACTCCGACGATTGCTACGATGTTGAATACCTTTATCCTTGGGGTTGGGACGAACTGGAAGGCATCGCTTCCCGTACCGACTACGATCTTAAAAAACATTCGCAACACGCCAATACCAAACTCAGTTATTTCGATCCGAACGCCACGGACCCCGCAACAGGCAAAACAGGCTACCGCTACACGCCTTACGTCATCGAACCGGCTGCCGGTTTGACTCGAAGCGTTCTCGCGTTGCTTCTCGACTCCTACGAGGAACAAACTTCGACAGATGCCAACGGTGAATCGAAAACTCGCGTGCTTCTGCGTTTGAATCCACGAATTGCTCCCATCAAGCTTGCGGCTCTCCCTCTGGTAAAAGACGAGAGTCTCGAGAAAATGGCGCAAGACCTAGTGAACGACATGCGCCAAAGAGGCTACGCCAGCAGCCTTGATACGGCAGGCTCCATTGGCAAACGTTATGCTAAGCATGACGAGATAGGCACCCCCTTTGCGGTGACATTCGACAGAGACTCTCAACAAGACAACTCGGCGACCATTCGTTTGCGCGATACGGCAGAACAAATTCGCAAACCGATTGCCGCAATCGCTGATTTCGTCTCCCAACAAATTAAACAAGGAAGTAAGAATTGAGCCGCAACCCCCGAAACCGGCATAGACATCGACGCCGCAACAACCGTCCCCAACAGGAAAACCGTGCCCCGGCTCCCCAGGCGCCGCCGAAGCTCCGCAATTACGCCGTCCTTTTTTACCACAATGTGGACGAAGCAAAGCGCGATCTCGCAACAATTGAAGCAAAGGCTCAAGCCGTCGATCAGCTTAATATCGTCGTGCAAAACGAAAATTTCGGCGAGCATCCCGACATTAATAAGTTTGGCAAGCTATACGCTGGAGCAGCCTGGACCCTCATTCATAAGAGGCGGGTTGACGACGGCTGGTACGAAAAACAGCAGCTCTAGCAACACCGAATGGACGACGTAAAACAGACAAGTCATTTGCCTTTTTCCAAGCGCCTGCTTCTAGCCGTCATTCCCAGGCTCGTCGTCGGTTTGCAACGAATTCTTCTTCGCACCATGAAACTCAAAGTGATTGGTTACGAACACATAGAAACTCTCCGTTCCCGCAACCTGCTTTGGGTGCTGTCGGTTTGGCATCAAAACGTGCTCTACACGCCCATTCTGAATCGCAATATTGGCCACGGGGTGATGGTTTCAAAATCCTTTGACGGCGACCTCATATCGGGAGTGGTGGAACTTCTGGGCCACAAAGGCATTCGAGGCAGCAGTTCTCGAGGCGGACGAGAGGCGCTCAAGAATATCATCCGGCATTTCCGCTCGGGCTTTCCTGTCGCCATAACTCCAGACGGTCCCAAAGGTCCGCCCGAAAAAGTCAAGTCAGGCATCATCATTGCCGCGCAAACAACCGGAGCGCCTATAGTTCCGTTCTATTATTCCTGCGACAAGAACTGGATATCAGAAAAATCTTGGGACAAACACATGATACCGAAACCGTTCTGCACCATGGTTGTTGCCTACGGAAAACCTATTGTCGTCCCCCCTGGGATGCCTCCGGAAGACTTACCGAAATGGCAGAAAGCCATCGAGGACGCCATGAGAGATACCAAGACCATGTGCGAGAGTTTCTTGAAATCCATCTCGTAACGGCCGATCAAATTGCCAGAACCGGCCTGACTTCCCAACAAATTCACCTAGACTTCCGCGCCTCCATACTTCCGCGCTTCCGCGTTTAATTAGCAGAATCGGAGTCATCAGGAAGTCTTTTATCGCGGATGCGCGGAAGTTAGGAAACGCGGAAGAGAATCTGGGGGGTTAATCTACGACCAACGTCACAACGCGAAATTCATCAACGTCGACCAAACCCTTATCCGTGATTTTCAACGAAGGAATGACCGGCAGGGCCAGGAACGAAAGTTGCAAAAACGGCTCCGACAACACGCAGCCAATTTCGCGGGCAAGTTTTTTCAAGCGTTCAAGCCCTTCCTTTACGTCTCGAGGCTCGGCAACCGACATCAACCCTCCAATCGGGCACGCCAATTTCTCCACGGTTTTCTTGCCCACAACGACAATGCCGCCGTCGATGGCGCGCAATTCGTTTACGGCTTGCAGCATATATTCGTCCGAACTCCCCACAACGATGACATTGTGCGAATCGTGATTGATGCTCGTTGCAATAGCTCCTTCTTTGATTCCAAAACCTTGAACTAACGCAACGCTGTATCCGCCCGTCTGATGATGTCTTTCGAGCACGGCGATTTTCAGAACATCGCGCTCGAGGTCGTTGGCGATAGAGCCTTTGTCAACGAGCATGCTGATCGTAGATTTCTTCGTGAGTATTTGATTTGGAATAACTTCAATAACTCGCGTCACAACCGTTCCGCTTGCCGCTTTCGCACGAACGGAGAAATGATCCAGAGTTATATCTTTCATATTCAGGTTCTTGCGAGACTTTGCCGGAAGGCTTTGCGAGACTTTAAGTTCCTTGATATCGCGACCGTTCTTGATGACCCTTGTGATCTCAACTCCATTCTTCATGTCTCCGCCGAGGGGACGAACAAAAACTAAATCAGCAAGATAACCCGGGGCGACAGCGCCTCGATCGAGCAGACCATACTGTCGGCATGCGGAGTATGTCGCGGCGCGGAACACGCTCGCAGGGTCGAGTCCCTTCTTCAAGCCCATATTGACGATGCAATCGATGTGGCCGGTTTCCGCGATGTCCAAGGGATTGCGGTCGTCGCTGCAAAATCCAAGAACGGCTGACGAATAACTGTTGAGCAAAGGCAACAACGTGGCAGCGTCTTTCGCGCACGATCCTTCGCGAATGAGCACGTGAATGCCTTTCATCATCTTCTCGTACGCCTCGTCGAGCGTCGTTGATTCGTGACAGGAATGCACCCCTGCAACACCATAGGCATTGAGATCTTTGCCGCGCAAACCCGGGCAATGTCCGTCTCTCTTCATGTCTTTGTAGTCAACCAATTTGCCGACCACGTCGGCTTCCTGGTGCAGGAGTCCCGGAAAGTTCATCATCTCCGCAAGACCCAAGACTCTAGGATGTCCACGAAACGACGAAAGATCCTTCTGGCGCAATACGGCGCCGCTTGTTTCCAGCCCTAGCTCAGGGCTGGTCGAAGGTACGCAGCTTGGCACCATGACAAAAACGTCCAATCCAACATTTTCCGATGACGCCAAGGCCCACTCTATTCCTTCTTTGCCCCAAACATTCGCGATCTCGTGCGGATCCCAAATGGCAGTGGTCGTACCGCACGGCAAAACAGCCTTTGCGAAAGTTGCTGGAGTCATTAGGCTGCTTTCGATATGGACGTGCGTATCGACAAACCCCGGCACGACTATCAGATCTTGTGCGTCAATGTGCTCTTTGCCCGAATAGGAGTCGCCTATGCCGACAATGGTGTTTCCCAAGATGGCGATATCACCCTCTTGGAACGAACCGTTGAACACGTCCAAAAACTTTGCCCCCTTCACAACCACGTCGCAGGGGACAGT
The DNA here is from genome assembly GCA_050251195.1 of Oligoflexales bacterium. Classification (GTDB taxonomy): domain Bacteria; phylum Bdellovibrionota_B; class Oligoflexia; order Oligoflexales; family Oligoflexaceae; genus JBFWNG01. The sequence goes on along the minus strand of JBFWNG010000006.1, from coordinate 99,097 downwards.
GCCTCGGGCCGCTTGGATGAGGGCGCTGAGATCTTTAGGAGACGAAAACCTGCCTTTTTCCATAGAAGGAACCTCGGTTTAGAGGACTCGATTGTCCAGAAACACGGTAAAGAGCCTAGTATAACGGAGTGGTCCTTCTTCTGAGAGGAGATAGGACCGCTCATAATCCTGAAGAACTTCAGCGACAGGGTATATTTTGTTGTTGATGATCATCATTGGCGCCACAAGGCGGACTCCGTGGCTATAATCGGCATAAGAGTTTCCATGCACCAAGCTTACGGGTTGGATAGGGTTGCCTTTAGATCGGTGCCAGCCGTAAATTGCCACCCGAAACGGATTGCCCACGAGCTGGTTTGTGAGAATGATATCTTTCTTATGCCCCGCCACAAGTTGGGAGCGGTCAAAGTCCTCGCCCAGCTGCTCCTCGACCATCGCGTTGTGCCTTAGATAATAGTCATTCAGCTCCATTTCGGGCTTTGGCGGCAGGGGCCTTGGCGAGAGCACCGTTTCCGCGTGCTCGTAAATAATGTCCACCATCTTGCTTGTGGGCAACATCAGGCCGTAATGATCAGCAATCACTTGGGCGGTTACCGGCGTCATAGGCATCCTGACGAAGTCTTTGTCCGAGCCAATGGAGAGATAATCGGGCAACACGAGTAAGACCGCCTCATAACTCTTACCACCGCGTCTCATCGAAAATTTTATGGGTCTCAGCCTTCGAAGAAAATCAGGAACATTCCCGCGCCGCAGTTCGGCAAGTATCATCCTTTCGCGACTCGGCTTGCTCATCGCCCTTGTTTTCGCGATAAATTGACTGCCCAAGGGGGAATTCCTCTGGCGCTTAGGAATGGAACCGGCCGTTAACCCTACGAAAGATGAGGGAATGAACGAATCAAATTGCACCGTCTCCTTGGCGCACGAAGGAACGAAGATTAAATTCAGGAGCACGCAAACAATAAAAAGCCCCGCTGAAACCGGCGCTGAAAAACATAAGCCACTGTTTTTAAACATTTTATTTTTGCTAGCTATGATCTTTTGTTCTTTCACCAAATTTCCGCTTATGTTTTGCTATTTCAAACCGATCACTCAAAAAGCTTAGTTTTATTAAGCAATACAGAGCACTTATACCAGCTGAAGAGCAAATTGCAAAGGATAGAGAAGGCGCGTAGATGCTGCGAAACACACACATATTAGCTCGCGTGAGAGGCCTCGCCAAGTTCACGCCGTGCCTTGTGGCAGCATTGCTTATCGCGGGATGGAACACGACATTAGCTGAAAACACAGCCCCCGAAATCGCCAATGCTGCAATACCCGACGTTCCTTCTGAACCGCCAAGCACCCATGATACCCCAAAAACCGAAGAGAGTGTTAGTCCTGAGGACGCTGCTGCTGAAGCTAAAAAACAGAATCGCGGTTGGGACCCGCCGCCGGTTAACCACTCTCCAACGCCTGCTTCCCCAACTCCTCCAAAAGAGGCTGTGGAACCCGTTCGACCCAAAAGCAAAACCACAATCATTGATCTCCAAAGTTATCTCTTTTCTCAAAACGCGACTTTCAAAAACCAAGCCGGTGAAGAAGGCTCGGTGGAACTCATCAATCTAAATGAAAAAATTAACATGTGGTTTATTCTTAAGGTGACCTGGCCAAAGGACAAGACAACGACGCAGTACCATATCGAAAACGCCTATCCCGAAAGCCAACGACTTGGCTTAAGTGCTAACTTCCCGAACGGCATAATCATCTCCAAGATCGACAAAGATAACAAGGCCGAGCAAAATTGTCCCCTCTGGGCCTCCGAAAGCCAATCCCCGCTTCGCGAGGCTTCCGCCAAGAGCCAGCCGCATGTTCTGCTGTGCGACGGCAAACTTTTCCTGCGCAATAAAATTGAGGGGTATAGGACGCTCAAGGAATGGGCTGTCGAATTCTTGCGCGACAATGTTTGGGGCGGTGAAACGATTACCACGATGGTCAAGGAAACTATATACAAAGACAAGTATCTCATTTCCGCAGACGACGGCGACAAAGAACCCTCCACCGGACACTTCCGAGGCCAGCACTTCCCGCAGGATGCAAAGGTAGACCGAGAGTTTTCCGGTGTCTTGCTCGAGCCAAAAGAACTTGGGCTTACCGTAGATAATAGAGACAATAGTGAGAACAAAATGTTTTCGGGACGCTGGTATGAACTCAAGGGCCGCCAGGGCATTTTTGTCAGCATGATGGCCCCGGAACACATTGATCGAGACATTTTAGAGGCCAATAAGAAAACAACGGGGTCCATCGACTCTATCGAGGCGAAAGCAATCTCCTACGCAACCGCGTTTGACCTCAACCAATACAAAGTGCATTTCGTCGTCGGCACGGAACATCCCAGGGTCGACTGGTCAGAACGGGCGCTCGACAAGGTTAGAACGAAACAACCAGGTCCCGACGGTATAGGTACTATCGACCCAATTATCGCAACGGGGATCGTCAACCCGCTTGAAGCCAAGAGAATAATCAGCACGTTCACGGGCGGGTTCAAGCGCTCTCACGGGGCATTCCGATGGGGAAGCCTTGCAACGAAAAATTTCGGCAGTCACTATGGTTTCATTGAAAGCGGCGTTGTGTTTAGCAAACTACAAGAAGATCTCGCCACGATCGCGGTGCTCAAAGACGACCGTGTTATCATGAAAACGTGGAAAGCCGAAGACAACGTCATGCTTCCGGATATTAAGTTCGCACGACAAAACGGCGTTCCCATTCTCGAAACCGATCCAACAACGAACCTGCCGAAACCCGGCGACCTCGTGAGCAACTGGACTTTGGGCAACTGGTCGGGATCTCAAGAAATGAAGTTTCGAACCTTGCGCGCCGGGCTTTGTCTTGCCACCAAAGGGGAATCGCAGTTCCTCATTTACGCTTATTTCTCGAGCGCGACGCCGGTCGCTATGGCAAAGGTCTTTGCTGCCTATGGCTGTCAATACGCGATGCACCTCGACATGAACGCTCTTGAACATACTTATCTAGCCATATACTTGCCTAACTCGCACGGCGAACTTTTCCCCTACCATCTGATCACCGGCATGGCGGTTCTGGATCAACGTCTCAAGGGCAATATTCCGCGGTTCGTGGGATATCCTGATAATAGGGATTTCTTCTATTTGACGACAAAGGAAGGACATTGATGCGTTTAGCTCACTTGATATTGCTAGCTTGTTCTGGATCGGTACTGTTGGCGTCCGCGGCATATTCTCAACAAAAAGAGTGGGTCCAATCGCTCTCGGAAACTCACAAGCTTACCGACGAACAAAAGGCTAACCTACAAAAGGTGCTCGATAAGTCACAGTTCATTGGCCAAGGGAACTCCAAGATCACGGTTCACCCTGTCAGCCGCGAAGAATGTCTTCAAAAAAAGGTATCTTTTGATAATCCCGAATTTGAGAAGATTTGCGGCGCGCGGTATATGGCGCCCCTATACGACCCCTCCAAACAAAAGCCGACAGACGCTAAGGCGTGTATCGATCAATTTGAATTTCCTAACATCCCTTGCGAATATCCTGTCGTGTGGACTCGCGCCAGCGAAGCGGCCGAAATCTGTGAGGCCCTTGGTAAGCGTCTTTGCGACGCGCATGAATGGGAGGGCGGTTGCGCCGGCGCTCTGGAAGAACCCGACTACGACTTTGATAGCGGAAAAGGCCTTAGCGCCGAACAGAAGATTCGAGATCGGCGCATGAAGCACAATGCGAAAGCTCCCAAAACTTGGGCTTACGGCAACGCCTTTCGCAAAGGAGTTTGTGCGGCAAACAGTGTTAAATTTGAAGGATGTAACGGCGGAGACTGGAATAAATGCGGATCCAACACCTATCCCGCAGGCTCTTTTCCCGACTGCAAGAGCACTCTAGGCGTTTACGACCAACACGGAAATGCCGCCGAGCATATGAACCTGCCAGTCGAAGAGTCTGAAATGGCCAGCAAAGGGTCAAAGACGCTTGGTTACACTGAAATGAAGGGCAGCTGGTTTATTTGGGACAAGTTCCAAGCCCATCCCGATCAATGCCGTTGGCGCGCTCCATTCTGGCACGGATCGAAAGTCCGCGATCCTAAAAGTCATCATAATTATCACCTGGGGTTCCGATGTTGCAAAACAGTCAGCTCCCCATAATTGTCGACGAGCGCCTTCCGCTGTGCGTCGATTTGGACGGCACGCTGGTAAGGACCGATTGCCTTGCAGAAGCCTTGTTCTGTCTGGCGAGAAGGGATTTCGTCTCTTTCTTAATCTCTTGGACTTGGCTGTTGAGAGGATCGAACTATTTTCGCATGAGGGTTTTTGAGCGGGCCAACTTGAAGCCTGAGTCTCTGCCGTTGAACGATACTTTGATCCATCAACTTCGAGATCTTCACAGTTCTGGCCGCAAGATATACCTAGTAAGTCATTTGCCCCTGTCTTTCACAAAAAAGATCGCGGCCCACTTGGAGATTTTCACGGACGTGATTGGTCCCACGGAAAACCTTGCACTCACCACTCGAAACAAGGGCGCAACACTTCTCAATTTGTTTGGCAAGGACGGCTTTCAATACGTTGGCAACGGGTACGACGACCTGCCACCATGGAATTATTGCCAAAAGGCTTTCGTGGTGAGTTCAAATAGACGTCTCATTAAGCAAGTGCAAGCTATGAAGCCCTGCCAAGTTCTACCAACGCCAAGAAGAACACTCAAACACTACAGGAAAGCTTTTCGAGTCCACCAATGGACCAAAAACCTCCTCGTATTTGTCCCCCTTTTTCTTTCCCATAACTTCTTAGACTGGCAACTTTACCAAAATGCCGTGATCGCGATTTTGAGCTTTTGCCTCGTGAGCTCGTCCGTCTATATGATCAATGACCTTCTTGATCTCGAATCGGATAGAGCACATCCTGAAAACAAAAAGCGACCGTTCGCATCCGGCATGTTGCCATTAGGATTTGGGGTGGTCATAGCGCCGATGCTTCTAGCAGGCGGCCTTACGGCGGGTTCTGTTATTTCGAACGAATATTTGTCGGTCTTGGCGGGGTATTTCGTCCTAACTCTAGCCTACTCTTTACGTCTGAAGGAGATCGCTCTTGTCGATACTCTGATTTTAGCCGCACTCTACTCCATTCGAATACTTGCCGGATCGCAAGCCACCGACGTACCTATTTCGGACTGGCTTATCATATTTTCGTGTTCATTGTTCTTTAGCTTGGCTCTTCTCAAACGCTGCAGCGAGCTCAACCTTCTCCGTTCCAATGCAAAAACAGCCAACTCTCGAAGAGGATACAAGTTCGAAGATTACGATCAAATCGTTTCTTTTGGTACGTCCAGCGGCTATCTCTCCATTCTGGTCCTAGCTCTCTATATTCATAACCAGCAGTCTTCAGCGACCTACCAACGCCCGGAAGTGCTTTGGTTGTTCTGTCCTATCATGCTTTACTGGATGAGTCGGATGTGGTTGAAGGCGCATCGAGGCTTAATGCACAGCGACCCTTTAGTTTTTGCGTTTAAAGACAGGGCAAGCTATGTCATAATCGGCATAAGTTCCGTTGTCTGGACATTTGCAGTAGGCCTTCTTTAATGCCGTCACCACAATTTGAGTCGTGGGGAAGAGTTTTTCGCTTCCGTCATCAATCGCTACCTTTGCAAGAATTTTTGAGCACGGCTCGCAGCGCCCAAACCAAGTCATTCTTGGTTTACGGCAACGGCCGAAGCTACGGCGATACCTGTTTGAACGACGACAACTTCTTAATAGACTTGAAAGCTCAGAACAACCTCATAGGTTTTAACGCAACGAACGGCGTCATAAGATGTCAAGCAGGGATGAGATTTGACCAACTCTTGCCGCATATCGTTCCTCAAGGCTGGTTTCTTCCGGTCACACCGGGGACAAAGTTCGTCACCGTAGGTGGAGCCATCGCCAACGATGTGCATGGCAAAAACCACCACCGCGACGGGAGCTTCGGCCATCACGTGATAAGTCTGAAATTGCTCCGCTCCGATGGACAGGAACTTGTCTGCAGCAGAAACAGCAATGAAGATCTTTTTCGCGCAACCATTGGCGGATTAGGCCTGACAGGCGCAATTCTCGAAGCCGAATTTCACTTGATTCCGATAACTTCGCCATATATGGACGCTCAAGTCATCCGATTTGAATCGATCGAGGATTTCCTTCAATTAAGCAATGAGTCTGACGCCCAGTTCCGCTACACTGTCGCCTGGCTCGACCTAGTCAGCAGCTCAAGAGCCATAAAAGGAGTGTTTTTCAGAGGAAATCACAGCAAGCAAACTGTGCAAAGCACGAAGGAGTCGGTCGCAAAAATCATGCGCCCAAAAATAACTGTACCGTTCGATTTTCCTTCGATTACCCTTAACCCTATTTCAATGTTGCTGTTCAATAACGCTTATTGGCGCTTGCATCGTAAGTTCGCAGAAGAAAAAACTCATTTTAACGCCTTCTTCTATCCACTCGATAAAGTACTTGGCTGGAATCGTTTGTATGGACGGAACGGCTTTCTACAACTCCAGTTCGTATTGCCCCTTTCGAAAACGGAGCATCTCAAAGTTTTGTTGGGCAAAATCGCCAAATCGAGGCGAGGGTCGTTTTTGTGCGTCGCAAAGAAGTTCGGTTCTCAGACTCCTCCTGGGATGCTGTCTTTCCCCTTGGAAGGGATAACGATTGCCATCGACTTTCCGAATAACGCCGCATGTCGGGCGCTCTATAAGGAAGCGGAAAGGTTTGTCGTCACGAACAACGGGCGATTGTATCCGGCAAAGGACGCGATGATGAGCGGACTCTCTTTCCATTCTACTTTCGACGCGCAAAGTTTTCTTCCCTTTATTGACCCCAAGTTTTCCTCAACCTTTTGGAGAAGAGTTTCTCAACGATGAAGAATATTGTCATACTCGGCGCAACCTCTGAAATTGGCAAACAAGCCGCGATCTGTTTTTGCAAGGATCCATCCGCCTTTATCCTGGTAGGTCGCAAGCAAGAAAAGCTAGCAAGCATTTCCGACGAGCTTCGCCATAGCGGCGCAAAAGACGTAAGGACCATTGTATGCGATTTAACGTCAACGAAAGAACACCGAAAGCTCCTTGAGTCAATTCTGACCACTTATGACACTATTGACGTCGTCCTCATATGTCACGGAATTCTTGGCGACCAAAAGACCTTGATGAGCGACTACGATACCTGTGAGGAACTCTTCCAGACTAACTTCATGAGTATCCTGTCCTTCGTCAATCTCCTTACTGCGGCTTATGTACCTCAAAGATCGTGCGTCGTGGGAATCATTTCCTCGGTTGCCGGGGTCAGAGGGCGAGCTGAAAACTTCCTCTACGGCGCCTCCAAGGCTGCCCTCACAACCTACGCCGATGGTTTGCGGGCCTCCCTCCAAGGCTCGAAATTTCATGTTGTCACGATCCTCCCCGGGCTTACGACGACTCCGATGACGGGACACATGCCAAAGAATATTTTGTTCTCAAGCGCGGAGAAAGTAGGAAAAGATATCTACGATGCGGTCATACATAAGAAGAACAAAGTCTTCACCCCGTTCTGGTGGCGATACATCATGTTTGTTGTTTGGATGCTACCAGAACGACTGGTTCTGAATCTTACAAGATTAAGAAGCAAAAAACCATGACCGCGGTCGGAATCATCGCCGCTAATGCGAGGTTAAGCGGCAAAACGACCTTGTTGTTGAAGAATCTACCAAGAATGGCCGCTCCGGCTGGGTTGGGAGCGTTCGCTATGACGGTTAGCCCACCGCCCGCAACAGCTCCGGAAACGACCGCGATTTTCATCTCGTCGCTGAACCCCTGCACAAAGGTACTCAGGTAGGTAATGGCTGCGTTGTCATTGAATGAGGTTAAAAACGTCGAGACGAAAAGCAGGTCGTTCTTGCCAAGATCCCCCAACATCGGGGAAATCCACCACGCTTGAAAACCGCCATGGATGACTAAGCCCGCAAGAAAAAAACCGACGAGCAGAGGACCGCGCATGTCCACCTTGCGTTGATGCTGTCGCGTCATACTCATAAAGCCCAAAAGAAACAAAAAACCGGCGAGAAATAATGGCGGACGATGAAGGTTCACCACGATCCAACCCATAGCAAGGACGTGAACTATCTGCACCCAAATGGGTATTCCATTACGTCGCCCATCTATGACGTGCCCTTCTTCGGACCGATCCTGCTCTGTCCTGTGCTGTTCGAGCTGGCTGAATTCCCGACGAAAAATCAAGAAGTAAAGCAGATTCGAGATCATAACGCCTACAAGCACTTTCCAACCAATGTACGTCAAAACGTATTGCGAAGACCAGTCCCACGGCTTTACGACCATAAGCACCGGCGGCGCTGCAAAGTTTGTCAGGGTGCCCCCGACGGATACATTGACAAACAATAAGCCAAGAGTGGCATAGCCAAAGGTCTTAGATGGTTGCAACCGGTAAAACTGCTTGCCCAAAAGAAGCGCAGAGATTGTCATCGCGGCTGGTTCGGTAATCAAGGACCCCGTGAGGGGGCCAAGCGTCAGTATCGTGAGCCACCACGACGATGCCGATCCCTTTCCCAAAGCGGCTATGCGGCGCAGACAGCTTTCCGCCAAATCGAGAATTGGTCGAGTTGAAGCGGCCGCCATTATGACCACGACGAACAGGGGTTCGACAAAACTGACTTCGTTTGCCAGATAGTGTATGAGAGCGTCCCACCCCTTAAAGGCGATGACCACAAGCATCAGGGGTATCGCCCAGATTCCAAAGATCAACTCGATTTCGCCGCAAGCGTGCACGAGTTTGGCAACGAACGGGGCGAGATGACCACGTTGAATCCTCTGGGAGAGCTTGATGAACAAGGGGGCGGCAAAGGTATGGCATACAGCAAGGAAGAAGATCGCGGAAGCGGCGACGTCCATTGGTTCAACGTTTTGGATGTTTGAAAGGGGATCTGCACTCATCGGGTCAGTATAAACCACTGTATAGAATTGTAATCCCCTTTCTTTCCGCCGGTAAAGAAATGTTCCTAAATGCCGCCACTCCGCCGCACATAGCCTAATAATTATAAACAGTTACCCATGGCATATTTCATGCTCTATCCAAGATAAAGCGAGGGGACACTTATGAGCGCCGGTACATATGTTAGCACAGTGCTTGATCTTTGGATGCGGTGTCGATTTCAAGAAGTCGTCACCAGAACCTCCGAGGAATGTCTAAGGGAGTTGGACGCAGACCAAATCTTCAAGTTGAAGGTACTGAGATCACAAGCACTCTATGAACTTCACCGGGTAGACCAATCGAAAAAGATTCTCAACGATCTCGTCACTATTGAGCCGCAATATTCGAACACCTTTCTGTATGCTTACGCTCGCCTTTGTTATATCGACGGCGACTTTGCGAAGGCCAAACGGTTATTTTCCCAACTTCGAGAACGAAGCGAATCCACTGAAGATTTTTTCAACGCATGTTTGGGCCTCGCCTACACTTTTATAGAGGAAAGCGACCTCTGCGCAGCGGACACATTGGCTGAAGAAATGCTTCAACTTGTGGAATTCGTCTCGAGCGACAAACGAATGAGCCTCGGATTGTTACGCGCCCATCTCGCGTTCTACCTAAAGAATGACTTAAACTTGGCGCGCCTTTATTTGGGGCAGGTCACGCGCGCATCCGCCCACGAAGGATGGACGTTCTGGATTATCAAATGCCTTTTCACTCTCGCCCAAATGGAAAAGACTTTGGGCAAATTACATAACGTGAAGTGCATCGTAGACTTGCTGGGATTCTATCTTGATCCGAACGAGACTATTTTTCAAATCTTCCTGATAAATATAGAATTCAAAGATCAAAATGTCGACATCCCTTCAAGCATCGAATTTGATCAAACTTCTCGAAGGATTTGTATCAATCAAAATAAATGGATCGATTTGCAGGACAAACCGATCATCTTCAACTTCCTGTTTGTCCTTCATTCAAAGACCGGCTTTGTCTCTAAGCAGACCATCGCGCGCTCCCTTTGGCCCGAGGCGCTGTATAAACCCAGAGTCCACGATCCGCGCATATTCGACATCGTTAAAAGAACCCGACAGATTATTGAATCCTATGAAAACCACCCGGTTATTTTGCTCTCGGGCCGGACGGGCTACAAGCTCGCCATAACAACACCAGCAAGCGTTCAAACCTCCGCTGTTTCCGTTACGGATTCGGAGGAAACATATTCACGCATGGAGGGAACATGAGAACTAAGGCATTATTTTTCACTTTCATACTTCTTGCCGGCGGCGCCATAGCGCGGCCCGGCAGCGGCGGCTTACCTCCACTCATGGTAGGTTCTGCGAAGAACGGCAATACTGTTCACGATGTCGAGCTCGTATCGCACATGGCCGAAGGCGCCCAGATACCCGCATGCGGCACCCAAAGCGCCAACGAGTCTCTTGGAGAGGTCTCCATTATGAACGAAACGCTCGTTGTGAAGTCGGTCTGCCAATCGGGAGAGCTAACTGTTATCGAAGCGCAGTCTGACGACTCGCAGGTCAAGGCCACAGGTAAACTTGAAGTGGTCGACGAAGTTGCGAAGCTTAGCGGTAAAATAAGCGTGAAGGCAGCCGGATCCGAGAAGACTTTGACGCTTGATTTGGTTGAACCGTAACAAGCCGCACGCTTATCATTCCGCGCCTCCGTTATTCCGCGTCTCCGCGTTTATTATCGCGGAAACGCGGAAATAAGGAAACGCAGAAGGATGCGCCCTAGTCTTGGTACGACCTATGCGTATACGGCGAACGTTTTATGAATATGTGACGGGGCGTTTGTGTGTGTCTGCTACCGACTTTAGAAACCCAACATTAGTCCGCGACGGTAACCTGTCGATAAGAGATCCTTACGACATCGCCATGAGCCAACTCGCTGATTACGGTAATCGTCGCGCCTTCTCGCAAGAAGTCCTTGATAGATTTGCCGTTCACAGAAACGCTCCATTTGCCCATCTCAGGATTGCTCACCCCTGGGAATTGAAAGACTGAGCTGGATTCGATCTCGTATTCATATTGAATATCAAACTTCGTGAGCGACTCAAGCGAACAGTCAATTGAAATCTTATCCGCTTCGATGGTAATTCCGTCGCCAATCTTGCAGTCACTGCTTTCTGTTATCTGGACGGTGTCTAGGATAGGTGCATAAGAGAAGCTGATGGAGTGCAAATCCGAGTCGTTTTGCTTAAATTCGACCACGATCACCTTGCCTTTTACGAACGTATCTTTGTCGAATACGACTTCTTCGCCGTCGAGAGTTACATTGACCATTTCGCTGTTCAATTTATCATAAGCTTTTAGCAGTTGGCTTACCGCACCAATATCGTAGCGCAAAATTTGGGAAAAGACCTTGTAGTCGATTCGGATGGCGGATGCGTCTGCCGGAGGATTGTTAAAAGAAACAACTCCCGTCGCGGCGGAATAGGTATAATCGTTTGTTTCGACCGCGTTGACTTTAACAACCACATACGCCCCATCAAGGCCAGCTTCCACGTTGAAGTCTTTGAGCAAAGGCATGTCTTTTCTAAACATAACTTTTATCTGGGCACCCTCTGGCGGAACCGTGGCAAAAGTGAGAACGTTGTCCGAACCAACGGAATATGCTCCAGACCCAACGGCTGCGCCGTTGAGAAGCACTTGGAGAGTACCGCCGGCAGGTTTTTCGTCGAGGGCGAATTGCGATTTGATTTCTCCCTTTTTACCTACAACATAAGACATTCGAATAGAAGAACCTACAGGAGGCGCTTCGCTAAACGTTACGGTTGTACCCATTTGAGTGTAGTTTGATACAACGCTGTAATCCGCGGCTCCCAATGGTTTAACTTCCACCTTAAGAGAACCTGGGTCAGGCTCATAGGTCAACGAGAACTGCGATTTTAGAATGGACGCGATATTGGCCGACATCGTCTGCAAAGTTGACGTGTAATCCGCCGAACAAATGGAACCGTAGGTACCGCTCGACAAGCTGATCGCTTGCGCATATTGCGTACCGACGTTTTCGCCGGTCGAACAAGTCTCGCCTGGATGCCAGATCAATCCGTAGACCCGGGCTTGCGTGCCAATGGTTCGCCCTAAGCCCGCAGGGGCTGGGTCAGAAATTCGCTTGAGAAGGTTTGCGGGTAATTCACCGCTATTGGAAGAACAGCCTTTACTGCAGTTGTCTTCGTCGCTGATAATGAGTACTGCCAACGTCGAGTTTGATCTGACCCACGATGGCGTAGTGCAAGACAGGCCTTTCATCGCCTGATAGACTCCTCGTTCATTCGACGCGCCGTTAGTACCTGCTTGAATGGCTTGCTGAAATCGCGTGTCGATGTTGGCTTCGCCCTTCTTTATGACGGCACGCATGCAGTTGCTGCCGGCATCCGTGGTCACAACTCCAATTTGCCAGTCAGTATTGGTCAAATACGAGAGGATTGGATCCAGCTTCGTCGACAAGTTCTGCTGTTCCTCAGCCATTGAACCAGAGTTGTCGACTATAATGAGAATGTCAACGATTCCAGTGACGGCGGCTTGTTCAAATGTGTCAGTATAAGCTTTTCCGGCAGTACCCTGCTCAAACATTTTGGTGACGGGCGTTCTGTCATTCTGTGCGTACTCTTTAGCTTTATCCGCAGCGTCTTCGCTTAGCTTGAATTCTTTTTGATAAATTTGACTCTCAAAGTCCACAGAGAGCTTTTCTTCGTCCTTGGACTTGATAACAAATTCTTTGTCCAATTCGGTTACCTGCGGAAGTTGGTCAATCGATTCAGGATCTGTCGCCGCAGCTTCATGTCTCACCTTTCGGGTGTCGGAGAACGTCGCCTCTTTGGCACAACTCGCCGCCAACCCTATCAGGGAGGTCAGCAAGGCCGTCCGACATAACTTGTGATAATTTCTCATCATACTAAATACCCCTTGTGGCGAAACCTCGATGATATGAGCATCAAACAAGTTTTCGGCTGTTTTTGTGATTTGCTTAAAGCTAACCCATAACTAATTGATATCATTGACTGTTAAAGCAAGTTTTCCTTAGCGTAATTTTTTGCTTACAATCGAAAACTGCATTTCGCTAAATTTATTGCCAAAACGTACCGTTATAGAGAAGGAACGAGGAGTTTGAAATGCTTCCCAATACTAAAGAAAAGCGATTGTTTAAAAGGATCCGGGTCGAAGCGGAGATTGACGTGGCTGTAAGATCATTTGGCAGCCAACATCCCTATAAATTCAAGACCGGAAATATTAGCGCTGGGGGTGTTTTTATCCGGACGGACGAAAAGACTCAGGTCCCTTTCTCCCCTCAATCTATTTTGGAAATAAGTTTGCAGTTCAGCGGTTTCATGCAGGAAAAAGTCGACTTTGTCGCAAAAATAGCCCACATCACCAAAGGCAAAGGGTTTGGCGTGAAAATCACGCAAATAGACGATAGGTCGCAAGCCTTGCTCGAAAAATACGTTAACCATTTCATTCAAAATTATCCCGACTTGATCATTAGGTGACGCTATGAAAAAAGAAATGCGTTCCCACACTCGTTACGCTCTCCGCGGCAATATTCCTGGAACAGTACGCACTGCCAAAGGGAAAGATCTCGAGATTCTTCCCATCGACATTTCGCAAGAAGGAATGGGACTCATGATTGATCCAGGCCCAAAGGAGGGCCAGATCATCAAGCTTTCTCTTACGCCGTCACACATTGAAATCGAACTAAAGGTAATTTGGAGTCGCGACGCAGGGGAAACTGAAAACATTCCTGGTATGGGGGCGATGAAACGGTGCGGCCTGCAGAAAACAGATGATTCGCAAGATCTCCTAGAAATCTTTGCCAAGATTCGTGACGTTCAAATAGACAAATAATCTAACGTGAGCACAGAAACGTTAAGATAACACTAGTCCGCAAAGCAGTCGGCAGCCACACAATTCTGCAACAACTCACACGTAGAAACCAACCCGTCGCCTGCGACCGATTCAGATTCGTTCACGACTTCCTGCACGCATCCCAACTGCAAGGCATCGCAGGCCTCTGAGGATCCGCAACTCGGCGTTTCGACACATCCCTTGTCCGCATTGGTTGTAAGGCTATTTATTCTCTTCTCGACCTCATTGAGCTTGGCCTGTTCTTCGCTAACGTCTAAAAGATCGCAGTCCTGAATTCCTTCCAAAATAGTGTCGAGGTTGGTTTGTACTTGTGTCACGGTTTCCATGGTGGTGGCCAGGAGATCTATATCCGGGCAATCTTCCGCGTTTTCGCCTCCGCCCTGAGCGGATTCGACGATCTGGTTGAGATCAGACGTAGCCTGTTCGAGCAAATTCTGGCTATCCGAGACAGTCGGATACACCATCAAGCCGGCGAGCAAGCATCTTAATGTTGAAACGCCGGCGTCGTCAGATTGAGGCGCCGACTGCAATATTTGCACACTCTCGCCGAAAGAGGCCAGCTTCTTGGTGCGCTCCTCCCCTTCTCCTAGCAAAGCCTCAGAAAAGGTATCAAAGATATAGTCGAAACCTTTGCTGCCAGACTTCTTGAAATCACCGCTCTCGGTCAAGTCGAGGATGAGAGACCAAAGGCCGAAGCCAACCCCGCCCAACTTTGCCGACACCTCGAGCAGCCGCTTGTAGTTGCTGTCGTTCTTAACTTTGCTGAGCGTCGTCGTCGCTCTTGCAAACTGTTTTTCGTCGATCTGGACGCGAGCTTGTTCGAGGAGTGCCCTGTCGGAAGTTTCCGGAGCAACCTCTTTGAAGAGATTGAAGTTGCAGCCCGAGCACACTGCGAAAACAAGAACCGCTGCTCCAACGCTTATGAGTCGCTTGCCTTTCATTGTGATCCCCTAAAAAGTCATCGCCGTGCGCCAGGAGAACGCCCAGCGTCGATCCATTCGTTGGCCAGGCGTCACGCCGAGTTCGACGGCGTAGTTGGTAATGTCAATTCGCCCTATCCATAAGTCGGCGAACGCTCCTCCGCCAAAATATCCCTCGTTAAGGCCCAAGAGTAACCCGAAGTCGTTATCAGGAGTGAACGCTGAATACCCAAATTCGTTGCCGAGGTGAATGAGTCGCAAAATGTTGATGGCTTCCCGGTTCATCAAGCTCTGAATATCGAATGTCATGTCGTTATGAAGCTTGCCCCATTCGACGCGCTTAAGAACCCCCATAGAGAGAACCTGCTTCATCGCAGCGGGCGCGGGCCCGTCGCCATCGGCTTTGAACGAAGTATCGCCGACGTTCTGCGCCGTCATGCCAAAACGAAAGGTCTTACTCGGTGTCCACAGCATACCAAGATCTACGCCTATGCCTTTTCCAGATTGCATCTCGGCCTGATCTTTAAACTTCGAATCGTCGGGAGAAATAAATTCGGCCAAGTCGGTCAAAGTGAGCTCTCCCGCAAAAACCTTTCTTATCATCGGCCGCACGGTCATCCCCACCAGCCAAGTCTTGCCGAGCGGACGGCCATAGGACATTTGAATGCCGCCATAGGTATCCGCCGACCATTCAACTTCTGGAACTTGACGATTGCGCAAATCGAGAAATGAGCTATTGACGCCAAAAGGAGAGATCTCGAATCGCCCGATTCTCATACTGAGAGCGGATATTTGCCCGCGGAAATATTGCCGCTCGCCAAACTTATCGTCAAACTTCCGAAGACTCGCCAGCGGATCGTCACTTGAGAACATGTCAGAAAAGTCAGAAATCAAGTTTAAAGTGTTCTGTCCCGCTAGTGCATCAAGTTCAATAATTCTTAATTGGAAAGTCTTGGCAAAATCACCGAGTACCGCAGGATTGTGTCGTGCGCCTTCATAAGAATCGTAACTTGCGACGATGGTTCCGCCACGCCCCAAGGCCCTTGGGGACTCAAAGACACGCGGCTGTTCGTCTCCATAGACTTCAGATGCAAAAATGCACAACAAAACGGCTAGAAAACGGCGCATATGAGATCTTCTTAACTTTTTAATTTGAGTGCTAAAATTAGTATAACAGGTTAAAAATAAGTTGCATCTCGAATTTGTTCCAGGCATGGTTAAAAAAAATGTTCAACCACGGAAGATCTTCGATGCAACCAGGCGGGTTCCACTCCCTACGCTATACATTGAAAATGGCCAACCAGTTGGGATTCTTGCCGGTCCTTCGCGCCGTTCTTCCGCGAATGCACAATGAACAGGGCCGATTTCCAAAAATATGCAAAAAGTCGCTTCAAGCCGTGGCTTCCGATTTACAAAAACCCATTCCGCCGGATTTTTGGGAAGCGCATTCTCTCGACGACTTGGCGAAATGCACTCCACTTGAACTCGAAAAATCGGGCCGACTCTGTCAGCCGATGGTTGCTGCGGGAGATCGGCATTTTAAACCGTTGAGCTGGGAATATGCCATCAACCTTGTTGCCGAGATACTTCGCAATACACCTCCCGAGAAGACGTTCTTTCATGCAAGCGGTCTTTCGTCGAATGAGGCGGGATTCTTGCTGCAGATGTTTTGCCGCGCGTACGGAACCAACAACGTTAACAACTGTTCAACCTACGGCCATCAAGCCAGCGGCATTGGGCTTGCCGAATCGCTCGGCACACATACGTCGACAATCGATCTCGATGATTTAGAAAACTGCGATCTTTTCTTTTTGCTGGGCAGCAACCCCGCTGCTAATCAGCCTCGGCTCATGAAGTCACTTCAGAAAATGAAATCTCGAGGCGGCAAAGTCATCGCCATCAATCCTGTCAAGGAGCCGGGCCTAACAGAGTTTACGAGTCCGTCGCAACTGGGCCGTTTACTCTTCGGTTCTAAAGTGGCGGATTTGTTTATTCAACCGCAAATAGGCGGCGATATGGCAGTACTTGCCGGCATAGGCAAATACGTTCTCGAGAGCAACCGCGAAGACCCGACGTTTCTCAAGAACTGCACGCAAGGGTTTTCCTCCTACGAAAAAATGATTCGGAGCATGAGCTGGGACGATATTCGCAAACACTCCCAAGTCCCCATAGCGGACATTGTGCAGGCGGGTCAAATGTACTCGCGATCGCGCAATACGGTGTTTGGATGGACCATGGGAATTACGCACCATACTCACGGTGTTGACAACGTTCGATCCATCGTCAACCTGGCGCTCCTTCGCGGTATGGTTGGGCGACGTTATGCGGGCTTGCTTCCCATCCGAGGGCTCGGCAACGCACAGGGAATGGAATCTATGCGCGTAACGCCAAAACTAGACTCCGATTTTTTGCAAAAGTTAGAGAGAAAAGGCTTGTCGCCCCCAACGTGGGACGGCCTGAACGCCATGGAGTGCATGGAAGGCGCTCGAACGGGAAAACTCAGTGTGGGATTCTGTCTCGGGGGCAATCTCTTTGGCTCCAATCCAGATACCCGCTTTTCACGAGAAGCGATGTCTCAACTGGACGCGGTAGTTTATCTCGGAACGACTCTAAACACCGGTCACATTCACGGCCGGGGTAAACAAACATTTATTCTTCCTGTCAGAGCTCGCGACGAAGAGTCGCAAGTAACGACCGAGGAGTCGATGTTCAACAACGTAAGAATCTGTCAAGCCGGCCGCCCCCGCATTCCGGAAGTCAAAAGCGAAGTGGAAATTATTTCTGACATTGCGCACCAAGTCTTAGGCCCAAAAACAGGCCAAATCGAATGGGAGCGACTCAGCAGCCACACGGCCATTCGCTCCCTCATCGCCGAGTTGGTTCCAGGATTTAGTCAGCTACGAGATATTGATCGGACCAAAAAAGAATTCACGGTCCCCGGGCGCGCTCTCCGCAGAACGCTTTTTCCAACGCTCAGCCATCGAGCGCAGTTCTTTACCACCTCGCTTCCGCACTTGGAGTTTGACCGGAAGAAGTATCTTAAGCTTATGGCCGTGCAATCAGAAGGACAGTTCAATACTGTCGTTCACGAACAAGAGGATTTTTATCGTGGGCAGACGCGACGGGACGTAATCCTTATGCATCCCGACGATATACGCGAATATCGACTCATGGAGGACGACCATGTGAAAGTCACCGGCCCGAGCGGTGAGCCGTTGCCAGCTTACGTTCGACCGTTCGACATCGCACGAGGCAACTGCCTCATGTACTTCCCAGAGGCCAACACGCTTATGGACAGGACTTTCGATCCTGTATCCAAAACGCCCGCATTCAAATCGGTATTAATACGAATCGAGCCCGTTTAGAAAACGATTTCGAGAGACTGTTCTTCCTTGAGAAGCTTTGATCTGATTTGTATGACGTCGCGAACCTTCTTTTGGGCGCCTGGGACTTCGATGCGAAGTTGGGCTTTGGTGCCTTGGACGCTAAACTCCTCAACCGGCTCTGGGAACTCACCTATTTCTTGCTCATAACCGTCTGTACCAATGAGTTGACCCGACAAATCGCTCTTCTTGTAACCTGAGGTACCGTCCGGAAGCCTTACTTCAATCACGATATCGTAGTCTTTGCCCGGCTTGGGATCGAATGGTTCTGTCCAGGCGCTAAAACTGCCTTTCGTTACAGCCTTCTCAGGAACATTCTGTGACACCTCTGGCGCCGCCGTAGGAGGAGGTTGCGGCTGAACGGGTGCTTGTTGCTGGGGGGCTTGCTGCGTAGGCTGTTGCTGCGCCTTTGAAGGTTTAGAGCTCGAATTGAAGTTGGTGGACTGCGATCGGCAAGAGGTCGCGGCAAGGCCGGTTGCCAGGAGTATAACTACCCCTCTTTTTGCTCTAAACATGGATCAGCTCCACTATAGGGATTTTCTCCTTATCGGCATTTTTGCAAATTTCTAAAGGATAAAGGTTATCGCTTACAAACCAAAGATTTGCGGCCTGACGATGAAGGCGTCGGGGGATCAATGTCCCCAAACGCCTCGGTTCGAATCTTATTCTAGAGGCTCAGCCTCCGTAATATCTCGGCTGAGCTCCTTTTCGAAGATCTCCTCTTCGCTCATTTCTTTATCGTCTGCAGTATTCAGTTGTGCTGAAGGCGCAACCTCTTCCTGCGGCGGGCTTGATGTGAGGGTAGTACAACCTGATAGGTTGAAAACAAGAACTGTTGCGATAGTTAAGTAAAATATGCCTCTGATAAACATCTCTTCCTCCAAAATCGATGTTATAAGTAATAATTCGGGAATAAAGGCCGGTAATAAAAGGTGAGTAAAAAACTCCATTAAATACCGATGCTTATACCCATGTTTTGGAATGCTTAATTGGAGGGCTGTACCGTCAAGCAAAGAATCGCTTGCCCGCCCATACAAGGAGGTTCGGGGAAAGATTTGGCAGCTTATTAAAGAGCGCCAGTCGACTCGTTAACGATTGGTTTCATGGTGCGATAAAACGGGTACTTTGTTCGAACGCTTCGAGGTCTTGTAAGCTGCGACTCTCCGTCACCAGTCTCAAAATCCCCGTCTACAAGATACTGCGCGTCGTAGGCAACAAGTGTGTATTTTACTTTTCCAGGTTCATAATAAACAACGTCTGTGGGCTTATAAGATCGACCACCGATATCTTTAGCGACGCCAGCTTGCCAATCAGAATATCCATAACCGTTGTTTGTGTTATATGTGTTTATCAGATTTGGATTGTAGATCGTTAGACTTGTCTTGAGGTAAACTATGTCGAGTTCTCGGGTGCCTTCTATATCCGCAGACTCTATGGCATCACCTACAACGTAACTGTAAACGTCAATCTGATCTCTATAGATCTCTTTACATTCTTGAGTTTGATAAGTCAGGATGCGGTTGAAGAGCTGAGCTTGTCCGAAACGATATTCGTATCGAACAAAGCCTTTGCTATTGGGAATGGGAGAGCATTTGGTCGCCCAAATTCCCACCAAGCCTTCTTCGAACAGCTCACTCGAGTGTGCGGCTATCTCTGAATCCGAGCTCTTGGGAATCGACGGTGCCGACGAATTCTGAGCGCAAGACGCACTAAGCACCAAGACTGAAAAGATTCCTCTAAGCATAACGGATCCCTTAGGATTTGTTGGTAAGTTCCTATCGGAATTCTCGTTCTTCGCTATGAGTAACAGCTAAAAACCCGCGAATATACAATCGTTTACGCCGCCCTAATTCCGCCAAAAACTTCACCAATCTGCAACGATAACCCGCTAAAAGCGCCGCTGCGAATGAAGTAAACGATACGTAAGGATCAGAATTCTGAAGACTCCCGTCACAAAATCTCACTGTTGATCATTATAAAGATTTCAGTCGCAAAGCCGTTGGCGAGCTTTTTCAACCGATATCGTTCGCAAAGGTTTCCAGAACCAATGCACAAGGGCAATTAGAGACAATTACGCTTGATGAGTGCGACTATAAATTCTTCCCAGGCGACGGAGCTTGGTCAGCGCACGGAGAACTGGTGTGTGAAAACGCCGAAAAGAAAATTCAACACAAAATGTCGGTCGGTATGATCGGCCTCCAAGGGACCTTCATCGAAAACGGTCAAGAAACCGCAACAAAATGTGCCATTCACATTGGTGGATAAATCGAATCTATGAATGAAGACAGAAAATCCCGAGACGCTTACGGCATCGATGCGAATTGCGCGAAGCGCCTTTCGGAATCTTGTGGAATCACCTCTATTCACTCATGCCATCGACTCATGCTTTTTTCGCGCCCAAAGGACCGGGGGAAGGAGCAATCTATACCTGCGCGAAAAATAGAGGCGCAAAGCGGAGTCGAACCGCTCTAAACGGATTTGCAATCCGCTGCCTAGCCGCTTGGCTATTGCGCCGGGTAGGTTCTAAGATGAAGAAATGTATACCTAACATCTTGGAAAGGCAACTTAATTTCTCATAATCTGGAATTATACAAGATATTATAAAAAATAAATTGCTTACTGGCCGTATGGCCAGTAGACTCAGCAGCACTAATTTAACGGGAGAGCTTTATGCGAACGATTCTTGGTGCTGGTCTGTCCTTGTTGGTGTTGTTGGTCTCCTGTGGCGACGCAGAAGCTAAAACCTTTTTTGTAAGCCTTGTTCAAAAAGGTCAAGTTCGCGAGCTTTATAAGTCTGTGCCGACGATGCACCACGAGATAGTCGTTACGGATGCTGCTGTAACTCCTAACCTGGAATCGGTCACGGTTGACGTTCCGGATGATCAAGGCCTCTATCTCGTGGAGACTCTTGAGAACGACGTTGGCGAGGTCAAAGGAGAAGTTGGTCGAATCGAGAACATTGTTATCGCCGTTCGTCCGGCCGAAAAAGTAACCCACTCCCACGACGAAGGCAATATCACGCGTTTTGTTCAGCGTGTGGAGCCTCTCAAGTATCGCAAGGCAATTCCCTCGACTACCGGCAGTGTACGCCCCTTACCTATTCGAAGAACGTTCACGTTTACTTCTCCAGTTGCAATTAACATCGAGCCATCGGCTCTTCAAAAAAGTTTGGAAGAACTTTCAGGAGAGGAGCCGTTTGTTATCGACAACGTGTCTTACGAAATTGAAGAGCGCGGGAGCTCAAATGGCAGGAAGTTGGCGCGTAGCTATCTTAAAGCTGAATATGAAAAAATTGGTTTCACGACTTCAGAGCAGTCCTACGGAATAAGCGGCGCCAACTTTATTGCGGAAAAGAAAGGCTCGGATCCGAGCAAAGTGATTATCATTGCATCGCACCTTGACAGCGTACGTAACGCAGGCGCTGACGACGACGGCGCAGGGACAATAAGCGCACTTGCCATTGCAACGGCACTAAAGGATGCGAACCTCAAATACACACTCCGCGTTTTGGCTTTTGATCAGGAAGAGCTTGGTCTCGTAGGATCAAAGAACTACGTAAGAAACCTCGTCAATAAAGGCGAAAAGGGCACAATCCTCGGTGTCGTCGATATGGAAATGACCGGCTATGATTCCGACAACGACGGAGCGTTCCACGTTATCGACTGTAACGAAAACACTTCGGCTTCTTTATCACAAATCATGGTTAAGGCGATTCAAAGCAACAGCATCGATCTTGAGCGCGTTCCGGCCTGCACGGATCGAAGCGATCACGCGCCTTTCTGGGAAGAAGGGATGCCAGCCATTGTTATCTCCCAAAACTTTTTTGGCGGCGACGGCAACTCTTGCTACCACAAATCATGCGACAGAACGGATCGCATCAACTGGACCTACATGGCAAACCTGACCAAGGCCGTTGGGCACACCGTTGCCAACTTAGTTGAAGCTCAACCTTGACAATAAAAGAAAAAGTAAGCATTGAGGGGCCGTAAGGCCCCTTTTTTGCGTGGGTTTTAAATCGTAGGCAATGGCCCGACTGTGTTGTACTATCAACAGGAATATCCTAAACGGAGGAAAATCTGAGAGCAGCAATATTTATCGACGGCGGTTATGTACTGGCACAGTTCAAGTACAACAAGATCACACCTGACTTTAAGAAAATCGCCGACTATCTCCTTGCCCCATTACGACGAAATACTAGCCTTGACCTTTTGCGATGCTATTTTTACTACTGCGCTCCCTGGGTATCCCAGCCGCCGACGGAGGATGAACTCAAGCGGATGGATGTACACAATCAGTTTGTCGCCGATATCGAAAGTATCCAAAGATGGGCGGTGCGACTTGGAAAACTGGAGAAGCGCTGGGACGGCTCCAAAGAATATTACGAACAAAAGCGTGTCGATGTCTTGCTTTCATGCGACATGGTGCGCCATTCGGCGGCCCGCGACATTCAACAT
This sequence comes from Oligoflexales bacterium, assembly GCA_050251195.1. Classification (GTDB taxonomy): domain Bacteria; phylum Bdellovibrionota_B; class Oligoflexia; order Oligoflexales; family Oligoflexaceae; genus JBFWNG01. The sequence goes on along the minus strand of JBFWNG010000006.1, from coordinate 76,481 downwards.
GCCATTCTCGTCGCGGGCGACAGCGATTTCATACCGGCTATTTTAGCCGCGAAGGACTCTGGGGTTACCCTGACGCTTTGGTGCGGCCAAGCCAACACGGTTCACAAGGACCTGATCCGGCATGCGGACGAAGTTCACACTCTGGACTGGAAAACGTTTCCGCAAATTCGCTCCGGGGGAGAAAGCCCAAAAGGCGAGCGAGAGGGAAACGGTCGATCGAGACGGCGACGATCCTCGAAAAAGAAACCCAGGCAAGACGCCCCGCCTGCTCCGGTTTCCGATTCTTAGGGGCAAACCTTCTTGATAAACTCAAGAAGCTTTTCGGACGCAGGCCCTTGACGCGACTTGAGGGCTGAATGATCTTCGACGAGAAGCACTTTTTCTGCGTCCTTACCCTCACCGAGATAACCGTATATCTCTACCGACGGGATTTGCGCCGTAAAATGATAGGCTGTGTTAAGAGGTTCCTTGTTTGCCTTGGCTAGCAGGTCCTGCATGGCTTGGACCTTATCCTTCAGCTCAGGATGACTTTGTTTGATTTCGCACTGCGACTCTTTGTTGGTGGCTGCGCCCTTCGATAACCTACCCTTGATGACAACAAACATGCTCTTGTTCGCCGATGGAGTGGTAGTTTGGGCATCAACCTTTTCGATGCCGCAATTTAAGAGTCCGAATAATAATACGCCTAACAACCATTTCATGCCATGCCCCCTTTGATGTTCGTATTTATTAACATCAGGATTTATATTATATCAATCATGAATGCAAATTAAGCTAAGAAAGTGATACATGAGATTTAAATACGAGAACATCGCTGGTCTGAACGTCATCGTTATCAATCCGGGACAGAAGAAGAATGTCGTCCTTCTCCATGGCTACGGCGCCAATGCCGAAGACCTAGCTTCGCTTACACAGGTTTTGACGCTTGACGACATCACGTGGATATTTCCCGAGGCTCCGCTGAAGTTGGACTTCTTTCCCGGGATGGCGTCATTCACCTGGTTTCCGCTGGATGAAACTCGCTTGCGCGAACTTCGAAACATCCCCATTGAACAAACCGACCGGTTTGAGCCTGAAGGACTTGGAGAGGCTTCAACACATGTGCGTAGACTCGTCAAGGCGCTGGGATTGGATCCAGCGCAAACCGCTATCGGCGGGTTCTCTCAAGGAGCAATGGTAGCAACCAACGTTGCACTGGACTCAACCAAATCTTATGCGGCCATTTTGATCATGTCGGGCACCTTGATATGTAGGGAGAAGTGGGTGCAATCCGCCTCTCGTCATGCCGCAACCCAATACTTTCTCAGTCACGGTAATTGGGACGAGCGACTTCCCGCGGAAAAGGCGCGCAATCTGGCCGGCCTACTCAAGGAAGGTGGCCTGCATGGAGAGGAACACTTCTTCGGCGGCGGCCACGAAATTCCGTATGAGATCATCGCCTCCTTACGGTCCTTCTTAGAGAAAGCGTTCTCATAGGTCGTGCTTTTTCAGGAACGACTGGATGATGTCCGCGACCATCTTTGGCTGTTCCATGTGGACGTGATGGCAACCCTTTACTTCGACGATCTCAAGCGTTTTGACCGCGGGCCGCCGAGATTCTAGAAAAGCGCTCAACCCCTGCTCTTCGTCCGTCTTAATCAACAACGTGGGACAAGCAATTTTTCGGAGAACACTGAGTACCTGACTCTCAGTAAAGCGAAACGGCGACGGTAGCCGGAGGGTTAAATCCATAGACCACGTGCGCATGTCTTCAACCGCGGGAATAAGATTGCGATCCATCAGGGCTTCGGCCGACGCAAAACTGATCTGATTGATTTCCATGCGTCTTCGAATGACGGCATCGCGCGACACGGGCCTTTCGGGGCCTTCCGACCTTGTCCTAAGCTGGAGAAAACGAGCCAATCGCTCTGGTAACAAAGATTCATCTTCGGTAAGCGGTCCGAGGCCGTCGAGCAAAATGAGCGCCCGAATCTTCTCGGGGAAAACTCCAGCGTACATACTTGCGAGAGCGCCGCCCAAAGAATGCCCCATTAAGATGGGGTGCCGTTCTGACTCCAAGAGTTGGTACATAGCCAAAAAATACTCAGTAAGGTGGTAACAGTAAGAAGATGCGCGAGTCGATCGCCCGTGCCCTGGCAGGTCATAAGCAATAAGCGATCTGTCCGCCAAGAGAGGCGCTAAAAAATCAAAACTCGCGGCATTATCCATCCAACCGTGAAAGGCAAATATATTTTTGCTTAGGTGTGGGTTCCAGATTTTGGCTGCTATTCTAAAAGCGGGCTCTTTGCAAATAAATTCCGTTTCTTTTGTCGTCATTGTGATGCCGTCCGTTCGGGTCTGGATTCTTATCTTAAATACCTTTTAGTAATTATAAGCGAGTGTCGTTGGTTTTGCCTCAATAACTGCACCCGCCAACCGATAACTATACAGAACGCTTATAACTTTAGGACTCTTATGTCGGCCGAATCGGGATCGCCTGCGAAAACCAGCCCCAACCTCATCAAGTTCGACGAGTATCGAATCACCGCCAAGATTTTCGAAAGTCCGCGCAGCCTCGTCTTGCGGGCGGTACGCCGCGTCGACGATGTTCCCGTTATCCTCAAAATCCTGCAAGAGGAGTACTTTAACGACGAAGAAACGGAACGCTATAAGCATGAGTTTGAGATAACGAACCAGGTCCATTCCCCGTTCATTATCAACGCGCTCAAGCTTAAGACTCGCCACAACAGTCCTTACATCGAATTTGAAGACATCGGCGGAGAGCCGTTGGTCAAACTCATTCGCCATCATACTTTCGAAACCACCGAGCTCCTGGAAATCGCCACAAAGATTGCGGAAGGAATCGGCGATTTTCACGCACAAAACATCATCCATAAGGACATCAGTAGCCACAACATTGTATACAATATCAACACACGCGCGCTGAAAATCATTGATTTCGCCATCGCTTCGATGCTCGAATCCGAACAAATAGACCTTAAGAACCCGCAAAATCTGGAAGGCTCCCTGCCTTATATGTCGCCGGAACAAACGGGCCGGATGAATCGGAAACTGGATTACCGCACCGATTTTTATTCGTTGGGAATCGTACTCTACGAGTTGTTTACAGGCAAAAAACCGTTTCGAGCGGAAGATCCTCTGAAACTTATCCATTTTCATATAGCGAAACAGCCTGTTCCACCGAACGAGGAAGATCCCAGTATCCCTAAAGCTATAAGCAACATCATAATGAAACTGATCTCGAAAACGGCCGAGGAGCGTTATCAAAGCTCCTTTGGCTTGAAAGAAGATCTCAAATACTGCATTGAGGAACTGAGGAAAAACGGAGATATCCGAACCTTCACTCTTGGACGTCGCGACCGTCCCGATAAGTTCACGATCCCGGAAAAACTTTATGGGAGAGAAAAGGAAAAGAAGAGCCTCCTTCAATCATTCAAAAATACGCTTCGAGGCGCCAAGGAAATCGCTCTCATCAGCGGCTACTCGGGTATTGGAAAGAGCTCACTGGTCAACGAACTCCATAGCGCGCTCACTGAAAGCAGCGGCTACTTCCTGACAGGGCGCTTCAGCGAGTTCGAAAAGAACGTTCCTTACAGCGGCCTGATCTCCGCTTTAGGAGGCCTCGTTCGTCAGATCCTCACGGAGCCTTCGGACGTGCTGGAACAATGGCAAACGCGTCTTACCGGCGCTCTCAAGGTCAACATCTCGGATCTCACCGACACAATTCCAGAACTCGGCATACTTCTCGATACCGAAACAATAACAAACAATCGAACCTCAACGGATTTTGATCAAAGATTCCATCTCGCGCTCAAACGGTTCTTGTCGATCATCTGTGACCAAGATCGGCCAGTGGTATTGTTCTTGGACGACATCCAATGGATGGACGCGGCGTCCACAAAACTCTTAACCCAAATTATTGGTTCCAAAAATATAGCGGGACTGTTCTTCATCGGCGCTTACCGCGACAACCAAATCTCCCGGGGGCATTTCCTCTTTTCCGCGCTCAAGAGCTTGACGAGTCAAGGCGTCAAGGTCAACGAGATCAAACTATCTCCGTTGGGCATGGATGACCTGACAACCATGGTGGCGGATACGCTTCATCACACGAAGCAGGAGGTTCGCTCCCTAGCTCAATTGCTCCTCGAAAAAACAGCCGGTAATCCATTCTTCGTCGAAGAATTCCTTAAATCGCTGCATCAACAAAATCTTCTGACTTTTGACGTCAAAACAGGCAAATGGGAATGGTCGATCAGCAAAATAACGTCACAGCAAATGACCGACAACGTCATCGATCTCTTGTCCCACAAGATCAAAAACCTCCCCGAGAATACTCAGGATCTTTTGCGATATGCCGCCTGTATCGGACCAAAATTTCGCGCCTCCGTCATCCTTAAGGTCTTGAAACTAGCGACAGACAAAGTACTCGAAGCTATTAAAAACGCGCAAAACAACGGTTTGATTAAACCAATAGAATCAACGAGTAAGTTGCAAGACGCCAAGTCGCTCAAGGTCCATGACAATGAATACGACTTCCAATTCACGCACGACCGCATTAGAAACGCGGCCTATAACCTCAACTCCGCATCGGAGAAAAAACGCATCCACTATGCGATTGGCAATATATTATTCGAAGGCTTCGACAAGAATGCCAATTCATCACTGATATATGAAATCACGAACCATCTTAACTATTCCATGGACTTGTGCAAAGACGAGAAGGAGCGAATCGAACTCTGTAATTTAAACCTTCTGGCTGCCAGGAAAGCGAAATCCGTAAACGCCGCGAAAACAGCGTTCTCATTCTTATCCAAATCGACCTCGCTACTTGGGCCCAACGCTTGGACCAGCCATTATCCTTTAACGTTGAACGTCCACTCCCTCCTTTGCCAATGTGCATTTCTTATCGGGAAGAAGGAAACTACAGAAAAGACCTTTCAAACCATCACCAAGAACGCCAAATCGTTTCTTGACACGCTGCCAGCATTCGAGGCCAAGATTCACGCAGAAATTTCCGAAAACAATATGGTGGAAGCTGCAGCCATTGGTCGCTCGCTGCTACGCAAGCTTAAATGCAAGGTTCCGAAAAAACCGTCGTCCCTATCCCTGGGTTTCAGCTTCCTCAGGACCCGACAACGTCTTCGCGGAATGACCAACGACCAACTTCTAGCCATCAAACCAATGGAGGAGCCGCGGGCAATCGCCAAGATGCGTATTCAGTTCGCGATCGCGCAATGCTTGTATTTTACGTCACCGCGTTCGATCATACTTATAATCTGTGATGCCATACGTTCCTCGCTGAAACACGGCAACTACAAAGGTTCTCCGTACTTCTACGCCTGTTACGGCATGCTCCTTTGCGGCATTTCCAATGATTATGAACAAGGATATAGGTTCGGCAACTTAGCCCTCGATCTTGTAAAGAAGCAAAACAACAAGATGTATAAATCGGCGGTGCTGCTGTCCTACAACGTTTTTATCCGACATTGGAAGGAACACCTCAAAACAACCCTTGACTCCCTTCTCGAATCTCATAACGTCGGAATAGAAACTGGAGAGCACGAGTTCGCAACACATGCTGGGATGGCCTATTGTTACCATTCGTTCTTAGTGGGCGTCGACCTTGAAGAACTGGTTTCGCAGTGTCAGAAATTTGTTGAAGCCATTCAATCGATCAATCAAAAGGGCAGCATCTATCTTCTCAGTCTATTCCACCAAGTGACCCTTAACCTATTGGGTCTCAATACATCTCCCATCTCGCTGTCGGGCGAAGCCTATAACGAAATGGAAACCTTAAAACGCCATGAACGAATCAACGACCGACAAGGGATTTTCGCAAACTTCTTTCTGCGCGCACAACTATGCTACTTGTTTGGCGATTATGACCAAGCCGTTAGGTGCATTCTTACGTGCAAGCGTTATGTCGATAGCGTCTTTTCAACTGCGTTCGTACCTTCGTTCTATTTTTACGAATCCCTAATCTATGCTGCCGTCTACAGGGCATCAACCAGCAGCCAGCAGAAGAAACTCAAGACAATCATCAGTAGTAACGTTAAGCTTCTTAAGGGGTATGCAGCACACGCCCCGATGAACCAATCTCACCGCATTGCGCTCATCGAAGCAGAATGCTTCAGACTAAACAATGACGAGCTGTCCGCGCAAAAACGCTATGACGCCGCCATAATCGACGCGGAGAAATTCGGATACACTCAAGAACTGGCGCTCTCCCATGAACTCGCCGCGAGGTTTTACGTAGAAAAAGAACGCAGCTTCATAGCCACTTCCTACATGAAAAAAGCCAAGTACTATTACAACCGATGGGGAGCGAGATCCAAAGTAAGGCATCTTGAAGAGAAGTACCCTCAACTCATCTTCGCAAAGAACGGCAACAAGACGCCCAGCACTACGGTAAGTACGACGTCATCTTCAAATATAGACATAGCCACTCTAAAAAAGGCGCTTCTGGCGATCGCGGAAGAAACCGTGCACAGCAAGATGCTTGAGATCATCATAAACAATGCCATAGAATTCGCCGGCGCTCAGAAGGGCGTCCTTCTTCTCAAAAAAGGCATGGGAGAGGATTATTCGGTCGAGGCAGAGGGTTCCATCGATTTGAAGCATCCCAAAATTTTGCAATCTACCCCGTATCAAGAGTCCAAAAATCTGTGCGAACCAGTTATCAATTTTGTAAAAAGGACAAAACAAAGCATTGTGATTGGTAATGCTTGCCTCCATCAAAATAAGATACCTGGACTGCATCTGAACCGATATATCGTTAAGAACAAGGTAAAATCAATTCTTTGCATTCCTATCTTGAACGGCTTTGATAAGGACTCCAATCTCATCGGCATTCTCTATCTCGAAAACAATCGCGCCACCAACACGTTCACCGAAGAACGCATTGAAACTCTGGAGATTATTTGTCTCGCAGCCGCTGGCCGTATCGAACTCTCGTTCCAAGCCGCAACAGACGGGTTGACAGGTCTTTACAACCATCAATTTTTCCAAAACGCGCTTGATAAGGAAATCGTGCAGTCGAAACGTCAAGCTCGGAACTTGTCTCTCGTGATGGTGGACATCGATCACTTCAAGAGCTTCAACGATAAATACGGTCACCAGCTGGGGGATCAAATCCTGCGAAAGGTAGCGTCCACAATACAGTTAGTGTGCCGCAAGTCGGACCTTATCGCTCGCTACGGGGGCGAAGAGATCTGTGTTATTCTTTCCGAAACTTCGCCGCAGAACGCTCTCATTGTTGCCGAAAGGATTCGGAACTATATTGAAAAAGCAAAGATCACCGTGGACAACAAAGAACTTACGGTTACGGCAAGCCTCGGCGTAGCGGGACTGAACAAACAGATCAAATCGAAGGAACTGCTTATCCAGGAAGCCGACCGAGCCCTCTATGTGTCCAAGGGAGCGGGCCGCAACAAGGTTACCCTATCCAACGTCGCCTAGATCAATTGGCCTTGAGATAGTCCGGCCAAATATACACGGGATTCAGCGGATAGTTGTAACTATTGTAGAGGTTGAGTTCGGGTTTCCCGGCTTTTTCCCAAGAAATCATCCAAAGATGTCCCAACGTATCTGCGGCGAGAGCCAAGCGCGCAATGATAAACTCGCGATATTTGCCATAAGCTTCTTTTAGATCTTTCCGTTGCGCCGGAACCTTGGTCCCGTTCTTCATGAGACTTTTACCGACAAGGGAGATTTTCTCGTCTAATTGATACAGGGCGTCAATATTTCCGAAGCTATTCTCTATAAGAGCCAGCGCGTTCAAGAAAAAGTCATTTTGATCGGCCCCATTGCGTTTGAGAATGGGCAGAATAATATTCTCCCATGGTTTTTTAATGCGGATATAGTCGTAGACGTCTTGCGTGAGATCGAGAGGGGCATAGTTCACAAGGTCCGTCTCAAAGTATTGGTGCAACCCGCCTTGGTTCCGTTTCCAACCGTCATAATCGGTTGTCGTGTGCAGGGGATTAGCAAGGTCGCCCACAAAGTGCCCCGAGATTCCCCAAAAGGTTGCGACGTCGTCGGCCATTTGAATGCCTTCGGAATCCCTTTTTTCATCCTTTGAAGACTTTGCTTTCGGCCGCTCACTAAACGCCTTCATCCGCGCCGTCGCCATGGTGAGAAGCTGTTGAATTCTCCACGGGTTTGTCCCGACTCGGTCCATCTTTTCAGAAAAAGAGTTTCCCTTGGGGCACAACTCAGCATTCTCGTTCGCCTTGCAATGCGCGTCCAAAACTTTTTGCGCGTCTAGTATTGTCTTTGGAAACGCCTTAAAGTCTAGAGTCTTGCCGTCAGCCAGGAGATATTCGACGTCAATATAATGAGTGGGGCTATTCGAATCGCTTATTTTTTCGGGAGCGTCACGCCAAGAGATATCCGGGATGTTGCAAAGATGCCCCATCATCTCTACCTTGTATTCGACAAACTTACTGAGAGGCTCTGGAGCGGAATCCCTCACCAATCGCGCGGCCACGCGTCCAATGATGTTATGGCCGGTCTCTCCCCAAGCCCAAGCGTTTTGCGAGCAAGCCAAAGTCGCTACAATCAAACTAGCCGTTGAAAACGGTTTCAATCCACCTGTCATTGTCGATAAACCCCTTTCCCCATTTACTCCATTGTTCGGGCAAACCTTCCTTCTTTATTGCATCAAGCGTTTTGCCCGCTTTTTTCTTTTCCAGGACAAACTTCGAGGAATCGGAAAGCACTTGGTGAAAGGTTTTTACATCTTCTACCGTGCCTGCCTTTGGCCCGTGTCCTGGGATTACCTTGTAGCCGCCGTCGAGCGTCTTAATGACTGTTTCGAGATTGGAAATGTATCCTCGAACGGTTCCGCCGGACTCTAGGTCGATAAACGGCCACCCCTCACTAAAGTACTCATCCCCTAAGTGGGCCACCTTGGACTTTTCAAAAATAACCATGCTGTCAGTATCTGTATGGCCTGAAGGCAGATGAACAATCCTTATAGGCTCGTCGTTGAAATAGATGGTGATGTTGCCGTCGAACGTGATAATGGGAAGCGCTGCTTTCGGAGATGCGGGAATTGTTTTATTGAAGAACTTGCTAAACTGTTCGACGCTCATCCTCTTCCGAACATTCTCGTGGGCGACAATGATAGCTTTGTCCCCCAGAGCGCTGTTTCCGCCCGTGTGATCTCCATGCCAGTGAGTGTTAATAACGAACTTGATGGGACCAGGGGTCAACTTTGCAATCGCAGCCCGAATCTTTGGAGCAAGCTCCTTAAATTGGTCGTCAACGATAAGAACGCCGTCATTGCCAACAGACACTCCGATGTTGCCACCTGCCCCAACGAGCATGTGGACGTTTCCGGCAACTTTGGTTGTTTGCACTTGTACTTTCGAGAAGTCCTGAGCGTTCCCCAAGTTTGCCGCCAACAGCGCTGTGAAAATCAATGTTGGTTTCATTGGTAACCCCTTTTTTTGCAATGCCGCACGATACTCATATTTCTCTTTTATGTCGCCAATATATCCTTTATCATAAACTTGTACAATGCAGAAAAAACGCGGGATTGCTGTGCATTCCCTCTTCAACCTGGGGAGTCATCCTATATGGATTGGTTTACCTTCAGCTACACGGTTCTTGGTGGCGTTGGGCTCTTCTTCTTCGGTATGAAGATGATGTCCGATGGGTTCCAATCGATTTCAGGTTCCTTTATTCAAAAGGCCATAAATACTTTAACGACGAATCGGCTCTTAGCCCTTTTAGTCGGCTTTCTTGTCACAGCCATTATTCAGTCCAGCTCGATAACAACTGTTATGGTTGTCGGCTTTGTCAACGCGGGCCTCATGTCTCTGACGCAGGCTATCGGAGTTATCTTTGGAGCTAATATTGGCACGACCATCACGGGGTGGATTATTGCTCTGAACATTGGCAAATACGCGCTCCTTTTCCTAGGAGTTGGCTTGTTTCCTATGATGATGGCAAGAAACGATCGCATGACGTCATGGGGAAAGGTCATTTTTGCGTTTGGCCTTGTGTTTTTTGGGCTCGAAACGATGGCTGCGGCGGTCAAACCGTTGAGGGCGGATCAAGCATTCCTTTCACTTGTCAGCCACTTTCAAGCTGACACTTACATCAGCCTTCTCGGTACCATAGCAGTCGGGTGCTTGATGACGGTACTTGTACAATCGAGCGCCGCTGTGCTTGGCATCACAATCGTCATGGCGAGCACCGGAAATATAACATTTCAAACAGCTTGCGGCTTAGTCTTTGGCGAAAATATCGGTACAACCGTCTCTGCTATATTAGCGTCCTTAACCGCCAACGTTCCCGCCAAACGCGCGGCAGTTGCTCACGCTCTCTTTAACGTCATCGGGGTGTTTTCTTTCTCCCTATTCTTCTGGCATTACATTGGACTGATTGAAGACTTGATTCCCAACTCCGCTGACTACACCGCGCTTGACGGCACAAAGCCTTACATTGCTACACATATCGCCGCTAGTCACAGTGGATTCAACATCATCAATGCCTTTCTGTTTCTCCCTTTTGTCAATCAACTAGCTCAATTCGTGAGCTATCTCGTTCGCGACCGGGGGAAGCAACCCAAACACCTCGAGTTTTTGGGGACACAAACTCAACTATCTTCGGCACTTGCCATTGAACAAGGGCACCTCGAGATCGTCAAATTTGCCGCGATGGTCAAGAACATGCTGATCTGGACCAAAGAGTACGTACTTGGGGAAACGGAAAATGTAAAAATTCGGCAACGCGTACTGAAGTACGAGACTATTACAGACAGTATCCATCGCGAGATGATGCTCTTCGTAAGCAGGATTATGCACCTTGGCCTAAACGTCAAGGAGTCCTTCCAAGTCAACGCACTCGTCAAGGTCTCGGCCGAGCTGGAAAGCCTTGCGGATTACTGCCAAAGAATTGTTCATCACGGGAAGAAATTAAGGGATGATAATGTTTCCCTGCCCCAACAAACAAGAGACGATCTCGATGAGCTGTTCGACATCATTCTCGAGTTTTTCTCACGGGTGTACGAACATCTGCGAACGAGCGACAATACCAATCTTGACGAACTTCGGAGTCTACGAAACACCTTCCACAAAAAGTCCAATGAATTGCGCGAGACTAATCTTAAATTCGTGCGAGACGACAAGATACCGCCGCTCGTAACGTTGACATTGGTGGACATAGTGATTGGTTTAAATAGAATTATAAGCCATTCACGCGCTGTTGAAGAGGCGTGGACGGGTAAACGTCTGATTTCTCATAATCGAAGACTTGCCGATTTAGATTAGGCGCTGGTCTTCTTCTGTTTATAGCTTTCCAGGATATGAAGGGTGCGATCCCTATCGCTTTGCAAGAAACTATTCTTTGTCTGATAGATTCCTGAGCAGTATTTGGAAACGCTTATTGATTCGCCGAATTGACCTTTAAACTCCTCCATCAAATACATAAACGCAGGATCCGACACCTTTACCTCAACGATGACATTCTTACCGTCGTTCAGGCCGATATCGTATGGTAGCTTCGGATCCGCGCCATAAAAGAGGCGAGTACATTGGATGTCCCGGTCCATCGTAAGCCGAACCTTATCCGATTCCCTCAACTTAAAAGCATGCCGCATATAGTTTGATTTAAGCATGGGTATAAATCCGTGACCGTGGACCAAGTCGATGATCTCGGTCATTGTCTTCTCAATCTTCTTTTCCTTCATATCGGAATTGAAGCTATAAAACTCGTCTTTCGGCAGGAATTTGTCCTTTAAAAAAGGCCGCACCCAAGCCGGATGCAATTTTACCCGCGACTTGAACGTTTTGCCTTCTTTCTTAGTCTTCACTTCAAAATATACCGCATCGCCAGGAAGCCCATCGGGACTGTATCTTCGCAGGCGGAGCTTTGTCCGCACCGGCTTACCCTCGACGTGCTCGTGGTAGGAGCTCAAATCCGGGTCGTCAAAGTAGACGTTCTCCATTATGTTGTAATACGAATCGTCAATATAGTCGAATTCGAAGCGTTGAATGAACGGTCCATTTGGATCGAGCACTATGGAGCGCATCTTAGCAAGAGGAACGACGAACTTTTTCTCAACCCGCTCTTCAAAAGTTTCTGCATTTTTTGCCATATTTACTCCTAATCTTCTTCATCGTCTGATTTATCTTTGTCCCATTTTGAAAGGTCGATAGCGATCTCATACTTTGCGGTGGAGAATAGAATCGCTTTTTCTTTCTCCAACCAACGTTCCCATTCCTGAAGCTTGCCCGATTCTTGGAATCGAAAGGAAACATTCCAGAGCGGGTTCTTCCCCATGCTTTCGGGATTATTCACTTTCGCTTTGGCACTAAAATTTTCTTCAACCGCCCCAAGAAATTTTCGAATTTTCTTTGCCCCCCCGTGGACGATCGCATCGCGTCTGAGCTTGTACTGGGATTCGTGGACCGCATGGATGACAAGAAAAATAGCGAGTACAAAAACTGTAAACATCATCGCAATGGAGGGAAGGTTGATCCCGCATGTAATGCCAATGACTAGCGTAAAAAGGATCGCCGCCATATCGGTTGGGTTTTTAATATTTAAGCGAAACCGCAATACCGACAGCGCACCCACCAAACCAAATGCCTTGGCGACCGAATCTCCGACCACCATCATCATGCCGCAGGCCATGACGCTGAATAGGATCATGGTATAAGGCAGATTGTTGACGGTGATTCTTTCCTTCTTCTGGATAAAGGCGTAAAGCCCCGCCGCGACGGTCGACAAAAAGCCCGACATGACGAGCCGAACAAGGTCCTTGACGATGCGCTCGGGAGGCACTTTCGCCAACGAAATAAGCTGAAGAATTTCTTCCGACAAAACTAATCCTAAAGATTGTGACCTTGAAATATATTGAGGTGGTTAACATTCTTATTTTACGCGGTTTTCCAGGATTCTTTCAAGAGGGGCGCCATTTCATTATTCTCAACTGGACGATACCTCCATCGACCGCCTGGTTTTCCTTTGTTTTTTAAAGTTTTTACCAAATGTTTTCCGGAGAGAGGACGGAAGTATGGATGACGGGAACATGCAATGGATTTTTAAAAAATAGAGTGAAACACTCCGAACGACATCCCCGCTGCCGCGGTGGTGACCGAAAATCTATCGCCTCGGACGATAGCGCCTTCTTTGAAAGCCAATGACAGAGCCGCCGGTATCGACGAAGTCGCTAAATTGCCGTAGTCGCGAAAAATAAAATAATACGGCAGTTCGAGCGCAAGTGTCTTTGCGATTCTTGTCCAGCACTTGATGGAATGCGCGTGAGGGAAACATATCATCGCCTTGGAAAGATGCTCTACATGGTTAGCCATCAATTCAGACATGACAGGCATACCGACCGTGTTCATCCTTTGAGCATACGAAGCAAACTTCCCTTCGATCTTGGGACGATCATTGCTGAATCCATGCATGTCGAAGTTGTTGCCGTCCAAAATGCAGTAACAGAGATCGCAATACTCGGGTAGAGCTACCAATTCCCCGTCCCAAACTCCGTTGCTGTCGTACGCAAGAATTGTTGCTGTCGCCGACTCGCCCAAGGTCATCGAGGCCATGGACCAATCGAGATCTTTCACATCCGAAACCGTGAAACTTTTTTGTACCAGTGCGCCTTCGTGACAAAGAAACTCCGCCGTTACAATTAGAATTTGTTTCCTAAATCCGCCCCGAAAATAATTCTGCGCAATATCGACGGCCCGCACCCAGCCGTTGCAGGCCTCCAGGACGTCAAAGCACTGAAGACTCTTCAGTCCTGCCATCTTGGCGACAAGGAAGGAAAAGCCCGGCTCGATCACCTTCCGGTCAATTCCCGCGAAAATCACCATTCCGATCTCGTCTTTTTCAGAACCAGCCGCCCTCAACGCCGACTCCACAGCATTCAGAATCAAGGGAAACGACGAGCCGCCCTGCTCTAGCCACCGGCGGGACTCAATCCCGGAATAGTCAAAGAATCTCGAGATTTTTGACAAGAGTTTCTCGATAGTAGGCTGCGGCAATTGACCGTTGGCTTTAGCGATAACGTCCAAGACATCCGTATTGGAGACAATTCGCTCAGGAAAGGCTACTTCGCAGGCTTTGATTTTGAACATGGGCCCAGCATAGCACCAATTTCTTCGTGAGACACTCGGAATCAGGACTGACACGCTCGACGTCAGCCCGCCGAATCACGCCATGCAGCTACCTGTTTTTATTGGATTTCTATGTTCGCTTTTGGTATTCAAAGTATTGGACAACACAAGGGCGAGTCATGAAATCGGAGGCGTTTTTTACGTATCTGCGAGACCAGGTTGCAGAACTCAGCAGTCAGGGCCTTTACAAGAACGAAAGGATCATTGCTTCGGCACAGGGCGCGCACATCACTTCGGGCAAATCTGAAGTGATCAATATGTGTGCAAACAATTATCTCGGATTAGCCAACAATCCCCTTCTTGTCAGTCAAGCAAAAGCTGCGCTGGATAAGTTTGGCTTCGGGCTTTCTTCCGTGCGTTTCATTTGCGGAACTCAAACCATTCACAAGGAGCTCGAAAGTAAGATATCAAAGTTTCTCGGCACCGATGACACGATACTTTACAGTTCATGTTTTGACGCCAACGGAGGACTTTTCGAAACAATTCTAGGCCCGGAAGACGCTATTATTAGCGATGAATTGAATCACGCCAGCATCATCGACGGAATTCGGCTCTGCAAAGCCAAACGCTTTCGCTACAAGAACAACAATATGCAGGATTTGGAAGAACAGTTGCGAGCGGCGAGTGATTGTCGTTTCAAGCTCGTAGCAACAGACGGCGTTTTCTCCATGGACGGTATTGTCGCCGATCTCAAATCCATTCGGGCGCTTGCGGATAAATACGGCGCTCTTCTTATGGTGGACGATTCCCACGCGGTCGGTTTTATGGGGTCGGGCGGCCGCGGGACTCACGATTACTGCAACCTCGTCGGTAAGGTCGATATAATTACGGGCACGTTAGGCAAAGCCTTGGGCGGCGCCTCCGGCGGATATACGTCGGGACGCAAAGAAGTTATCGAGATGCTTCGCCAAAAATCACGCCCTTACTTGTTCTCTAACAGCTTAGCGCCGAGCATAACAGCAACCTCCATAGCGGTCCTCGATATGCTCTCGACAACGGGCGAACTTAGAGAAAAGCTTTTCCGGAACACGAAATGGTTCCGAGAGACCATGACAAAACTCGGATTCCAAATTATCCCTGGAGAACATCCGATTGTGCCGGTCATGCTGGGCGACGCAAAACTAGCCGGCGCCATGGCAGAGAAACTTTTGCAAAAGGGAATCTACGTTGTAGGTTTCTCCTTTCCCGTCGTCCCCAAAGAAAAGGCGAGAATTCGGGTTCAGGTCTCCGCCGCTCATTCGGAGCAAGATCTTCAGGCGGCAGTATCAGCGTTTGAATCCGTTGGCAAAGAACTCAAAATATTAAAGTAGGACACCCTATGACCCAAATGAAGGCACTCATAAAAAGCGAACGAGCTGTCGGGCTTCAAATGACGAAAGTGCCAATTCCCGATGTTGGTCCAAACGACGTCCTGATAAAAATCAAGAAAACCGCCATCTGTGGTACGGATTTGCACATTTACAATTGGGACCACTGGGCACAAAAAACTATTCCCGTGCCTATGGTTGTGGGCCACGAATACATCGGTTCCATTGCCAAGGTAGGCTCAGCCGTAACAGGGTATAAAGTGGGGGATCGCGTCTCCGGAGAGGGACACATCACCTGCTCTCACTGCCGCAACTGTCGAGCGGGAAAGCGCCATCTGTGCCGCAATACAATCGGAGTGGGAGTAAATCGCGCCGGCGCATTCGCCGAATATTTGGCAATTCCTGCTTCTAATGCGTTCAAAATCCACGAATCAATCCCAGACGAGGTGGCATCAATTTTTGATCCGTATGGCAATGCCGTTCACACCACTCTTTCGTTTGACTTGGTTGGAGAAGACGTCCTTATTACGGGCGCAGGGCCGATCGGAATAATGGCCTGTGCTATAGCTAAACATGTGGGAGCTCGCCACGTGGTCATCACGGACGTTAACGACTATCGCCTCAAATTAGCAAAAGATATGGGTGCTACTGTCGCGGTCAACGTCAAAGAAAAGAATCTCTCCGCTGTCATGCAAGACCTCAAAATGACCGAAGGGTTCGACGTCGGCCTCGAAATGTCGGGCAATAAAGAAGCCTTTAATTCCATGATCAACACGATGAACCACGGCGGAAAAATCGCTCTTCTTGGTATTTTCTCGGATCAGGTCGCGATTGATTGGAGCCAAGTCGTTTTCAAAGGGCTTTTTATTAAAGGCATATACGGCCGGGAAATGTTTGAAACGTGGTACAAAATGACTTCCATGCTTCAAAGCGGTCTCAACATTTCGCCCGTCATTACTCATCGGTATCACGTCGACGAATTTGAAAAGGGTTTTACCAACTTAAACGCTGGGACTGCGGGCAAGGTTGTTTTGTCCTGGGATTAATTCCAGCCCCTTGACTTGTGCACGAACGACACCATACTTGTGTTTGGGAGGTCGTTATGCATAAATTTGACAGTACTGTTACCGGCGCTCTCGACATCGCGCAAACTGAAGCGATTAGTCGAAAAAATACGGAACTCTTTCCTGAACACCTAATGTTGGGCTTTCTCGCCCATCCAAAATCAAAAACTTCAAAACTTCTCAAAGAATACGAACCAGCTGTTCTTTCGCTTATTGACAAGCTGCCCTACTCTCACTCGTCGGTGACGCCCGATACGCTTCGTCCGTCAAGCAAGCTCTCGCAATGGCTTACCCTGGCGTCCAGCACCGCCGCCAAAGGAGGGCGCGATGAATTGACCGAGGCCGATTTCATGCAAAATGTGCACGGCATTCTTCCGAACCTCGATTTACCCCGAAGCATGTTAAGCGACTATTCTTCTCAAGATGACGTCGAAGAAAAGCCAGACTTTCTGATCGACCTTAACGACCTCGCCCGGAAGGGCAAGCTGGACCCTGTCATCGGTAGAACCAAAGAAATTCGGTCGGTCATGGAGATCCTTGGGCGCCGCGGAAAGAACAACCCGGTTCTCGTTGGCCCCGCTGGAGTTGGCAAGACCGCGATTGTGGAGGGCCTGGCGGACCAGATTGTTAAGGGCAAGGTTCCCGATGTATTGCGCAATAAGATCGTCTATAGCTTGGAAATGGGCTCGTTGATGGCGGGGACCAAGTATCGCGGTGAATTTGAAGAACGAATGCAGAGGCTGCTTAAGTTTATTCGTCATTCCGAGGGTGAATCGATTCTTTTCATCGACGAAATTCATCAACTCGTCGGCGCGGGTCGAACAGAAGGGGCGATGGACGCCGCCAACCTGCTCAAACCAGCGCTGGCGCGTGGAGAACTGCACTGCATTGGAGCGACCACGCCTGAAGAATTTCAAAAATATATCCTTGGCGATCCTGCTCTGGAGAGACGTTTCCGGAGCGTTCCCATCAATGAGCCGTCAAAAGAAGACGCCCTCGAAATCCTAATGGGTATCCGAGATAAATTGGAAATGCACCACGGCATTAAGATTTCGGACGATGCACTGTTCTACGCGGTCCACTTGTCCGATCAGTATATTACCGACAAAAACCTTCCCGATAAAGCTATCGACCTCGTTGATGAAGGAGCTTCGGCATTGAAGCTTTCAGCAGAGGCCATGCCAGCACCGCTTGCCGAACTTGAAGCGGAGATTCGCAATAAGACGATATTGGCGCAAGTGGAAAAGGACAATGAGAAAATCAAACACGAGATCAACTCGTTGAAAAAGCGATTCGACAAGGAAAAAGCTAGCTGGGAAAGCCACGTTGCGGCGTTGCGGCAGGTGTCGATGCTCAAGACGCAGCTCGAAAAGCTGAAATTCGATCTCGAGACCGCCGAAAGAGACAGCCGCTATGAAGAAGCGTCTCGCCTCAAATACTCACTGATTCCGGAAATCGAGAAAAAGCTTGAAGAACATCAACACGATTGGGTCCTCAACCGCACGCATATCGCGGGCGTCATAGCTCGCCAGACAGGAATACCCGTAGAAAAAATTTTGAAGGACAAGCAGGAGAATATCCTCGAGCTCGAGGGTTATTTGAACTCGCGCATTTTTGGTCAGGAAAGCGCTCTTCATGAAATATCGGAAACGCTTATGACAAGTTATGCGGGGCTTTCGGATCCCAGCCGTCCTATGGGGTCTTTTCTGCTCACGGGACCGACGGGCGTTGGGAAAACCGAAACAGCAAAAGCGCTTGCTCAATTCTTGTTCGACACCGAAAAGAACATGGTTCGTCTAGATTTAAGCGAGTATTCAGAGAAGCACTCGGTGGCAAAACTTATCGGGGCGCCGGCAGGATATGTGGGGTATGACGAAGGCGGAATCCTTACGGAAGCTGTCCGACGCAAGCCATACTCTCTTATTCTCTTTGATGAGGTAGAGAAAGCGCACCCTGACTTCTCAGACATTTTGCTGCAAATCCTGGACGATGGCCGGCTCACAGATAATAAAGGAAGGGTTATTAACTTCAAGAACACTATCGTTTTGTTGACAACGAATTCCAAAAATATACATCAAGACTTCAAACCGGAGGTTTTAGGTCGATTGGACGGAGTTCTACACTATAAACCAATCGACAAGAGCATCATGGCAAAATTGGTCGAACGTCAACTTGAAGAGACAAATGAACGATTAAAGGCGAAGAAAATTCACATAACTTTGACCGATGCTGCCTTAAGAAGTCTATGCGAGCAAGGCTACGATCCCAACTTTGGAGCAAGACCGCTGCGTTCTGTGTTCAATAAGCTAATAAACAGAAAGGTTTCACACGAGATACTTTCAGGAAAGCTATCGCAAGGAGAACATACAATATCAGTCAAAAACGGCGAGTTTACTCTACTTTCCGATACTCAATAGCCAAAACTTCCACTTCTACCTCCCCTGCTGGGCGCCTGAAATCAAAGACGGCGCCCACCTTCTTGCCCCACAATGCTTGAGCGAGCGGTGATTTCCAGGAGATCCGACGGGCGCTAACGTCCTCTTCGCCAACACCGACAATGGTCCAGGTGCGTTCGAGATCCGACTCGAATATGGTAACGGTGCAGCCGAAATCTACAACATCGCTCCTCACATTTTCAGGATCGATCAGCGTCACGTCTCTGAGGAGTTCGGTCAGGTAACGGAGACGCTTGTCGATTTCTCGTAAGCGTTTCTTGCCGTAGATGTATTCCGCATTCTCGGATCGGTCGCCTTCTGCCGCCGCCGTAGCAACGCCGGCCACCACCTTCGGACGTTCTTTTTCCAGCAATTGCTCGTGCTCTGCGGCAATTCTAGCAAACCCGGCACGAGTCATAGGCTTGAATGGTTTGTCGTTCATCCTACAAAGCTATGAATTTTGCGCTGTCAATATTATTGAGATCGCGTAAAGATTTTACTATCTGCGGTTCTAGGGAGCTGTCGACGGAGATAACAGCCATTGCCTGCCCGCCTTTTTTGTTGCGGCTAAGATTGAAAGAGCTGATGTTGACGCTGTGATCCGCCAAACACTTACCAACGCTTGCTACGACACCGGGTCGATCCTTGTTTTCAATAAGAAGCATCGGCCCGTTAGGTTCCAACTCAAAATAGAAGTCATTGATCAGAGTGAGGCGCAAATAGCGATCGTCGAAGACGACGCCTCCGACTGTGAGAGAATGCTTGCCTTCTCCGGTAACTTTGATCTTTAAGGCAGATTTATAAGCGCTGAATTCAGGCTCGGATTGTTCAACAACTTCAATGCCCATCCCGGCAAAGTGCTGTCCTACGTTCACAAATGAAACATAAGAATCCACGACCGCCCCCGCGTAGCCCTTCATCCAACTCAGTTTCACAATCGAGTTGCCAAGATCAGCCAAATCGCCGCGATAATGAATTTCCACCTTATTGGGGTTAAAATGGAGGATCTGCCCGACCAAAGAGCCAAGCTTCTCCGCAAGTACAGAGTATGCCTTTAGGATAGGTTTCTCTATAACACCTATCTCAGGCAGGTTGACGGGATGATCGGCAACGCCGCCGTCCACTACTTTGATAATTTGTTCGGCAATCGACTGTCCGATGGCAAATTGCGCTTCCGTCGTTGACGCGCCGATATGAGGCGTGCACCACACCTTCTCATGCCCAACCAACTCAGTGTTGAATTTTGGCTCGGTCTGGAAAGTGTCCACAGCGACACCGCCGAGATGCCCGCTATTCAATCCCTCGAGAAGGTCCGCTTCTTTGATAATGCCGCCCCTAGCCGCGTTAACGACGTAACTCCCCTTCTTCATGCTCATCAGCATTTCGGAAGAGATCATGCCCTTTGTTTCTTGATTAAGGGGTACATGGAGAGAAAGGACGTCAACTTTTGCGATCATTTCCTCAAGTTCGGTACAGAGCTCGACACCATATTTGGCGAAAACCTTAGGCGAGATATAGGGATCGTACGCGTACACGTCCATGTCGAAACCAAGACAAAACTTTGCCACGCGGTGCCCCACGTTACCCAAGCCGACGATACCGATCGACTTTCCGCGCAATTCTGTTCCCGAGAACAGATGGCGGTCCCAACCGCCCTTTTTCATATGGCTCTGCGCATTAGGAATTTTTCGAAACATCGCCAGGATGAGTCCTAACGTCAATTCAGCAGCGGAGTTGGTATTCTTGCCTGGCGTGTTGACGACCAGGATACCCTTTTCGGTCGCATATTCGAGATCGATATTGCCAACGCCAACGGCGGCGCGCGCGATCAAACGAAGATTCGGGCAAGCCTCTATGAGTTCCTTGTCGACGTCAGTTTCGCTGCGACTCACTAGGACATTAATATCTGCCGCATTTTGGAAGATAAATTCACGAGAACAATCGGGGTGATTGGAAATGCGCAGGTCGGTCCGGCTCTTGAGGAGAGTGAGCGCTATATCGTCAAGTTTGCCTGTAATAAATACATGAGTCAGTGCCATGACCCCGTTATTATCACGAAACACCCGATATAGAAAGATTAGTTTTTAGCGATTCTCGGCTCTTTTAAAACCAATTTAGGAGGGCGAGTAAGACTGTTGTGGATCTTTTCACGTTGAACGATCAATCGATCCCGGACGACGGTAACGAGTGAATCCTCTCCGTTTTTACCCCAATATTCCCAGAACGAGGGTTCGACGTGGTTCGCTCGGTAACCGGAAACGTAAATTTCGCTTTCTCGCGGGATCCGACCGAGAACTTGCACGCGCATTGGTTTGAACGAGGAGTGAGGTGGCACGTCGCTGAGCGCCGGCGCGGTTAATCTGCACCGTTCTGACCGGTCGCATGGATCACCGGACGTTTCCAAAGAAGAAATTTCATATTTCCCGCCTGAACCGCGTCCGACCTCAAACTCTTTCAATTTTTGGCTCTGCAAGGCAACCTTGCCTGATGGCAGCCAGAAAGCGGGCGTAGCTTCGTCCAAAATCCACCGTCCTTCGGAGTAAACGAACTCGAAAGGATACGGGACCAGCATTTTACTGAGTTCGATTATCTCATCAACGTTATTGGCGGCGAGTCCTACCGTCCTTATCAAGACAGTCCTTGCCGGCATACCGCTCTTCATATCCTCGACTTTTAACCGAAGGAGCTTGTGATGTCGCGGCATCAGTTGATCGATGGTTATCTTGACCGTCCCTTTGCTGCCAATTGTCAGTCCTAATGCCTGAAGATGATCGCTCAGGGCTACTTTCAAGTCTGGAGCGACGCCGACGCCAAAGGCGAGGCTAAATCTGCTCCATGGGTTTAACGTTATCGTCTTGGACGTATTTTGCGGCTCTGACTTCACCGGCTCGCCCTGAGTACGCAATTGCACCGTCGATTTGACTTCCGCTTCCCGGCCTTTTTGATGAGATGCGGCGACCATGATGGTTTTTTCTCCGGCAAACGACTCCGACTCGGTAGTCTTGGCAAATACAAAGTGCAGCTTTTGTTCTGCCCTAACCGACACGAACTTTCTCCATTCACCGAAGCTATCGGTAAATCCCATTGTTTTGTCGTCCAAAAACACTTCTGCTCCAGCAACAGGATGGCCAGATTGCGTGATAGCCTTAAGATCGACGAAAGCGAACGCCTCCGGTTTAGCCCAAGAATGAGTGAAGACAAAAAATATAGCTCCGGCGACTACCACCATCGCAGCGGCGAGTCGGAATCGCCAAACCTTCGATTTGGACGGTTCAAAATTATCGAATTGATTGACAACACTAGGATCAAACAGGTTGTTAAAATACTGTTCGTCCTTCCTAACGCTGTTTTTCGCAAACCAGTTCATCGGTATTCCATCTCACGTCATCGAATATTTCTTGTGAGTAAAATCGTGGGGAAGTAAAATTGGAGTATGCACGGGACTCTAATTTAAGTGTAAAATATGCGGCTCTGGCAAAAAATAGGCACAATCTTCCCAGCGCTTCTCCTCGTGGGATTAGCAAGGCCTCTTTTTGCCCAAATCCTGCCTCCCGGCTCGCCGGCGACGAATTTGCCGCCGCAGGAATCTGAAGAAGACCTCCACCAGCGAATCCAAGTCCGCAAAACGAACCGCGAACAAGAGCAAATTTTGGAAAATCCCCAGTCGGAATCCCAGCCGACCTCTTCAAAACAGCAGAAACGGCCGGTGACCCCGGGTCCAGGTCGGCATCACGCTTATGCCCAGTTGGCCTTCCCTTTTATAAAAACTTCGAGCGAGGACTACGAAGATTTTGTCTTGGATCCTTCGATGTTCGTTCATTATCGGTACCTATTAAACCCCAACCCCGCAGGCAATTGGGCCTTTTGGGCAGGTTTTTCCGTTTTGCCGATAAGCGGTACCGGCACTTACAAATCGACGCCGGCGAGCTTTGGTTTTTTATATTTTGGACCGATGGTGAGTGTAGGCAAGTTTTTCCTAGAACGCTCCGCGGATGAAGATGCTCCGGGAAAAGCTTCGGCGGGTTTCACGTTTTCACTCGGTCTGACTGCTCAATCTAGATTCGTCCAAACCGAGCGTGGACAGAAACCATCCGGCACAGAGTTCGAAGAAAAGGGTGCGGGGTATGATCCGCCAGGTGTTTGGAATGAACTTAATTACTTTTGGAAGTTACGCGATAACTTTAGCTTTGACGCTTCTCTGGGCGGGGGCCTGGGTAAGAACAAAGCGTTCTACTACGCGGCGTTTGGGCTGGGCTTCTGGTACTAGTTTTATACTTTCTCTTCTTCCCTTATTCCTGTCCTCGAGCAGCTGTCAACACAAGGCCACCGACCAACCGCCAGAAAACCTTTCGCAAGCCGAACAAGAAGAATTTAGTCTGGATGCAGAACCGTCGCCTCAAGAAGCGAAGAAAAAGAAGGAGTCTCTTCCGCATCCCAAGCGAGCGAATTCCAATCAAACAAAATTATTGGTCATGAACAGCGAATTGCCCGAACAAAGCAAACTCGATGAGTGCCGAAAGGAAATAGAAGCACTCGGTGAATATGCCACGAGTCAGGATGCGTTGATTTTGGCAACGCAGAAATTCAGAGCAATGGTTGCCGACGACCTCGAGCTATATCACTGGTGCTTTTATTACTCAATGGTGGTCCTCGACAATAAGCTCGAAAACGATGGCCTTGGAATCTATTGGGAACAAAAAAATCAAAAGTTTGCCGAGCATATGAAATCTCTTTGGATACTTGCTCTATCCCTCGATCAGATTCTCAAGACTAAAAGCTACTTCACTTTTCTTCAAAGGCGATATATCCAAATCTCTCGTGATTACTTCGCCAAAGACCTCGACGCCGTTTCATCGCCGCTTGGCGGAAATCTCGAACCGCCAAAGAAAAAGGGAAAGGCGGCGTATTCCTTCGACGAAGTTGACGACTATTGAAGAAGCATCTAGTGCGCCTCTTCAGTCTCCTCCCCGGGCTCTAACAAAATGATCTCAATGCGTCTGTTCTGTTGTCGCCCAGTCTCGGACGAGTTCGCCACCACGGGGTGCTCGGCTCCCCATCCCATCACCTCAATTCTTCCACCGTCAATACCACGCTCCGTAAGAGCTCTTCTAACAGCGTTTGCTCGAGCAAGAGACAAAGCCTTGTTCGACCCTGCATCCCCGGTGTCGTCGGTATGCCCATCGAGACGAATTCGCACGCCTGGGTGGTCGGAAAGCTGCGTCGCTACTTCTTCGACTATAACGCGCGCATCCGGCGTAAGCTCGGCCGTACCGGTTAGAAAGGTGATATTTTCTAGAGCCAATTTCTCGTGATCTCCGTCAACTTTAGCTCGGGAGAAAAACTCGTGCACTTTGAGAGAGCTCTCCTCCCTGCTTCCTTGGAATGGCTTTGCGGGTTCTTCGGTTCTTTGCGTGAGTTCATCGACGGGGCGACCGCGATTCCTAAGTATCGCAAACGCTCCAACAACGGCGAGAGCCACCGCCACGACTTTCGCCCACGTGGGTATTCCAACGCGACGTTTCAAGTCTCCCCCAGGGTTAACCATCGTTCCCATAGTGTGCTCTCCTGGGTGGAAAAAGGCTTGCATACCTTCGGGCAACGAAGCAGAGATAGAGGACTTTTGTTGGCCAAAATAATTCATGACTGAAGTCGCATCGAATCCAAAATTCCTCACCTTTTCCCCAACGACACCCATGACGAGCGGCGCGATCATTCCCAGCAGAGATGCGATTTTTTCGGCGCTAATTCCCGAAATGTTTTGAATAATACGGCTAACATTTCCGAGGTTATCCCCCAAAATCTTCGTGAGAAAACTGACATTTTCACTTCTCCCAGCTAATGACGGTTTCGTGTATTGCGAGAACGAGGGGCTCCTGACTATATCGATGAGGTTATCGGCCCCGTTCGCACTTGAAAATTTATGCACAATACTACCCAAAAGCGCTGGAATTGCGGCGCCTATTCCTTTCGTAACCGCATGGGGGCTCTCACCAAGATGATTGCTGACCGTGGCGACAAAATCTGGGGTGATAAGGTTTTTTACTGAGTTCATGAGACTGCCGTCAGATATGTTATTCTCTTGATCATTCATAAGTTAACCTCCTGTGGGGACGCTCTCATAAGGTATTAAACAGAAAATCAACATCACCCCACCGATGCAGCATTTACGCCAAATTACACCACAACGAAGCGGCGCACTAAAAATCCTTAGGAAGGGACGGCCGTGGTCGACTATGGCGAAACCAGACAGGCGCAATGAACAGGGCAAATATTTCCTAGAAAGGTCGGCCCAAAACTTCCGAATGCCACCACAAGAGTAATTTTGTAGAGCTTGCTCATGATAAAGAAACTATTAATTCTCTCCCTTGCCGCTTCCAATGTTGGGCTTGCCCAATACGACGAGTCCAACAACTATGCTGAAGGTCAAACGGCCGACTCCGCCAATGCCGAGGGTGGTTACGACGCCGACGAGCAAGAGGCTGCGCAAAGCGATCACGAAGGCGTTGGTCAGCGCGTCGCAACAACCCAAGAACTCCCCCTTACTGAAGCTCAAGAAAAGGATGCAAAGGAACTAGAACTTGCGACACCAAAAACACTCAGACTCTTTCACGAGGTTTTAGACGAACTTCTCGTTGAGTTTGGGTACGACGTTAAAATGAAACAACTCGGAGGCCTAAAGAACCTATCTGTGCGGCGCGTCATAGTGAGCGACAGTTTGCCGAAATCCTACAGCATTTATCTCGAATCCCTTATAGAAGAGCGTATCCGCGAGAACTCCAGAATGCGCTTGGTGAATTGTCTTCCCTGCAAAACAAAAACCTCGCGCCTTGTAAACTCGAGCCTGCAGATCACTTCTCCCCTGACCAATGTCGCAGAGATGAACAGAGCCGCGGAGGAACTGGGAATAGAGAACTTCATGGATGTCACCTTCGTCTACCACACGACCCACATGGTCTTAGCGTTCCAAATTTTCGACACTCAAACAAAAGAGCTTTTATGGGCTCGAACCTACAATAGCGAAACCGTGAAGAGCCGGTATCAACGCCTTGCCATAGACTACTCTCAAGTCAAGCAATCGCGTGACAGCGACGAATACCAGCCAGACTTCCGGTACACGGCCGGACTTGGTGCCGCGTCTATTCCCAATCTTAGCGACAACCCAGATGACAAAAGCATGCTAGCTCTTCAGTTCCGAGGCACGGAGAAGTTTAATAACCGGTCGAGCGAGTTTGGACTGATGCTGTCGCTCTATAACGCAACGTCTTCACTACTGAGCGACTATCCTGCCCAAGGGGAGCCTGAAACTGAAGCGGCCGAGGACGATGCCAACTTTGAACTCGAACCCTTCACGACTGCTCTGGCCATTAACGCAATTTTTGGTCACAATTTCTTACGCTCGATCGAATCCTATAATGAGGTGAGGCACGGCATCCATATGGGTCTGGGTGCATTCCTCGCATCAGGATACTTTGCAGGCACCGGGCGAGCCGGATGGGACGTCTTCTTCGGAAAGACCTTCATCATGTCAACAAGTCTAGTCTATATCGCGGCGTCTTCGGTTTTGGTTAAGAACGAGACGGTAAAAACCAAGGGAGGTGCTGGCGGTGAGCTTGTATTGTCGTACAACTTCTAGTCTCGCGCTTCTGATCCTGGCAACACTTTGGGGCTGTCGCACTCAAGATCCGTATCAGTCATTGGCAACAGCAACCATAACCTATCCCTTTGCTCAGCCCGCAACTCCTCTCGGAACAGAGGACCCGGACGACAAATTTATCATTCGAACTATGGCAGGCAATACTGAATATGTTGTTGAAATTCCGCGTGCAGGTGAGAACTACGACATCGAGGTCCCCATCGCCGAACTCAAAGGCGATGGAATCCCAACCAAGGTCAAAAACCCGTACAAAACCGACAAAGAACTTGTGAGCAACATGCCCAAAGTTAGCGGTCAAACAGAGGCCGAACTTGCCCTACTCAACAAGGCCTTTGGCGTTGGCGAAAAAGACGGCCCCAAGCAAGCCCCGAGCTATATCATGGGCATAGCCAAGATCAACACCAACTATAAAGAACATAATTTCGAATATGCGCTCATCGAAATCAACAACCTACTGACATTCTATCCGACAAGCCAAAAGCTCTATAAGATGAAGGGAACAGTGCTCATAAAAATGGGCAATTTGGAACTCGCCGAGAAGGCTTGGCTCCGAGCGGCGGAACTAGATCCAACCGATGGCGTAGTGAGAAAAGGGATCGATCGAATAAGAAAACAAATCAGCTTAAACAATCAGGTCATGCAGGAACGGCAAAAATCAGCGACTCCTACTGCTCATTAGACCCCGACATTACCCCCCAAACACGTCACCGCAGGTGCCCTGGGAAAGCGAAGTGAGGCATCGCTTGCGAGCGTCCTCAAGTTCTTCGTTGTTGAGCACTTTCATGCTGACAACTTTTACTTTGAACGTTTGTTCGGTCTGCTTAAGAAGCTCAACATCTGCTTGGTACATGTGGTGCTGGGCGAGCCAGGCGTTCTCCCTGCCAAAAACCTTGAGGTGGAGGGGTTGGCCTTTAAGAAAGGTTTTCCATGCCTGACTGAGGCCTTCGCTGGAGCGAAGCTCAACAGAACTTCCAACGTCCGCCTCGGAATATCCTTCAAGTTCCCAGTACTGAATGGACATAGGAAAATACGCCAACAGATTTGCTGTAGATCCAAGATTCCACTCGGCTTCGATCCTTGCTTTTGCCTCGTGCTGCCCTTGTGGGCTCATGGGACATGAATTAGAAATATTAAAGGCGACCATTTTGGGCGACGAGGCATAACCCGTGATGTCCACTTCACCCTTGCCGGCGGTACAAGGAAAGCCCATGGCCAGCATTCGAATCTCTTCCTTAATCTTTCCTTCGTTATCCTTCGTGAGACATTCGTTGACGACTTGAGTCACCATGATGCCCGATTGGTCAAGGTACGCGGGAGCGGAAATCCCCTGCTCTTCCGGCGGTAGACACGGCTCTTCCGGCGGTTCATCTTTAACTATAGGAAGCGTCTTGTTTTTCGAAGCGGCGTCGTCTTGCTTTTCTGCAGGCTTTTCGACCTCGAGTCGTTCGGAGTCCGTAGGCTCCGGTTCGTCCGTATGGGTACAGCCGACGCTGATCACCAACAAACTTGCCTGTACAATCCACCTTAACTTTAACAGCATATCAAACCCACTTTCCAAGAGAGTAACACTACCGCAATAACGTCAGCACAAGTTCCGGCGCTGAATTAGCCTGAGAAAGTACCGATGCCCCCGACTGCCCGATGATTTGGCTTTGCGTCAGCTTAGCTGTTTCTTCCGCAAAGTCGACATCCTTGATCCGGCTCTTTGAGGTTGTCATATTTTCTATTTGAACTCCGAGATTGCTGATCGCCGAATAGAGCCGGTTCTGCATCGCACCAAGCACGGCCCGTTTCCCCGCAACCTGATTCAACGCGGTATCGATCGTCGTCAATTTTTCCGCAGCTTGGCTTCTTTGAAAATCGCCTAAGTCGTCCATGCTTTCGGGCCCAATTTCACTGCCGTCATTAAGACTTAAGATATTTTTGGCGTCAAGGGCAATGTCGTCGAGATTTAGTGATAGAGTATCAGTGTTCGGCACGAAACCGTCGCCCGGTCCTATATGAATCGTGAGTTCCTCCAAACCATGATCGGGGTCGCTTCCGCCGAGTAACTTGATGCTATTGAATTCAGTCACGGCGGCAATACGATCGATCTCACGCACAAGCTCCACGTACTCCTTGTTGACGAACGTGCGTTCCCTATTACCTATTGTGTCTGATGAACTCTGAACTGCCAACTCCCTGAGCCGAACTAGTGCGTTTGTTATTTCGTTCATGCTTCCTTCCGCCGTCTGGATCAGCGAAACTCCGTCGTTGGCATTTCGTTTGGCTTGTTCCGAACTCCGGACTTTTGCTCGAAGCGTCTCCGAAATGGCCAATCCGGCGGCATCGTCAGCTGACTTGTTAATTCGATAGCCGCTTGACAGCTTTTCCATGCTGGACTGGACTTTTCCCAGCGTATCGCCGAGAGCTCTACTTGCCCGCAGAGATGCGATATTTGTAACTATCCGCAAACCCATAGTCCCTCCCTCCTTGGGGGTACCTTTTTTCTTGCTTAAGGTTCTTGCCCTCTTTATCGAAGGTCCCAAAAAATAGTTGAGGGTTCTTTTAGCCAATTATTGATCTTTTTTTGTTCTGACTATTATTTCCATTTAATATCGCTTACTTGCGCAATTCTAGCGCCATAGAAGTAGCCCTGACTTTAAAAAACAAAGCGTTTTTATTATAAAAAGTATATAAAATTATCAGATTTTATATTGACTTCTATTGACAAATTTATTATGAATCTATGAATTAGTTGCAAAATTATGGTCGAGCACCTGTTCTGAGTAATTGGTTTTTGACTTTCTTAATTAAGTTTATTAGCAATATGCGAAGACTGAGATACGATATGAAGTCTTTTAAATAAACCGTAAAAGGGGTAGGGGTAAAAGAAAATGGCATCAGTAGAATTAAGACCTGGAGACACTCTCAATATTGTTTGGACCTCGGTGCAAGATACTCCGCTAGGAGTTAAAGAGGTTGAGTCGAGCTTTGCGTTCTCATACGAAGAGCTTTTACTTCGACTGAAGGCAAGAGGCAGAGCTGGAAAGTCGAGAAGATCAGGGACAAGCGGCGCCCGCTTTAGCAGACTGGTTGCTCTTTCGACGAACGCACTGCGAAAAGGAAAGTGGTCTACAGGAGCCGACATTGACAGAGACGAAGTTTTTACCAAGCTTCACTCCAAATTCTCCGAACTCGACCCCAGCGAATACTTGAACATTACGGGCAATGCGAAAGAATCCTTGCTCAAGCTTCATGAAAACAGCAAATACCTTAAGCCAGAGCAGAAGAAACAGCTTAAAGGTATGATCGAAGCAATAGGACTTTTGAAATAATCTGATCCGCTAAAAAACCGAACGAGATTCGAATACCCTACCTTCGTTTTCGCGCTCGGTTGTTTCTTTTTGTGGACCACGCCATCGATTCACGCTAATCTGTTTACAGATCTTTCTCGTTAACCTTTTCAAAGAGCTCTCGTAGTGAAACTACACTATGGTTTGGTTTTCCTTTTATTTCTGACTCTGTCCAGTTTTCCACTCACCATGAGAGTTTCCCGCGCCGCCTGGGAGCTTCAGCAAACCCAACAACTCTTAGAAAAACATCTCGAGGAATCTCTTTCGACCCTGCATCTATCGGTCGAAGAAATAGCCACATCGCCAGCTCTCCTTGCATGGACGCCCGATGACACGACTGACTCCCTACAGCACTTTATTGACTTACAAAACAATCCTCATATCAACACTATCCTGGTTACCGATGCCAACTGCAAACTCCTTGCAGCAAGCGCGACAAGTTCTCTCAATGACCGATTCTGCGATCTGAAGTCTTCATCAAAATTAGAAGTTTCCTGGCTTATCCCGGAGCAACCTGTACTTGTGTTCCAAAAGCGCGTTGCATCTCAGAGCAATATCCAAGTAGTAGGTCTAATCTCATTGGATGTGGCCTGGCTGAAACGGACTCAACCGTTAGGAGATTTGGTAGAAAAGTATGACTTAATGTTCCTGGAGGATCCCGGTTCTATAGCGAAGTCACGGCGCCTCGTCACTTTCAAATCAGAAGTCCTCAAGACTGAATTTACGGCTCAGTACTCACACTGGGCTGGTCCGTTGATCAGCACGCAAGGGTCCCTGCAAAAGGCGCCCGAAATTGCTTTCAGCCTTCTTGCCGCTCTTTCTTTACTCTTTGGGTTGCTATTATTGTACGAGGCGAAGCGCAAAAAGCGCCGAGAAGCCGCTTCAATCCGCGAAATTCAAAGTTGGCTTGCCGAAACTCCCATAAGTCCGGCCCCGGAAAGTGCAAATCCGGTCGCCGCCAAGTTGCTTCCCCTACTTTACGACTATCGCATTAAGGTTGAGCGGCTTAACGGATTAGCTACCAATTACCAAAAAGAAATTGAGAACCTTCGCAAGTCGGACTCGAGAAAGATCCTTACTCTGCAATCCTTAGAGGAAGACCAGATTCTTTCACAAAGCTTCACGCATTTCCTCCAAGTTTGTTCCGACGCTCTAACGACAAATCTACAGAGATTCCTCGGTCAAGCAACGCACATCGAAGACGCCCATAACTCTCATATCCCCCACCATCCTCAGAGTCTGTTTGGACTTGCGAAATCGTGGAAATCGGAACTAAAGGAAAAATCGGCACGGAAATTTTTACGCACCCTTTCAGAACGAATTCTTCCCGACGGAAGTTCGGAACTCGATCAAGTGCTAAACAAGATTCAGGACTATAGTGGCGCCGTCTCTAACCAAACACTGAAGACATCCCAACTCTTCAGGCGACTGAAAAAGCAAGGGACCGCGATGTCCGATCTCGTAGGGGCTCTGAGACGGGCCTCGTCGCTAAAGCAAAATGACAACAGCCGAACTCTTGAAGATATTGTCGCCGACGTGACATACATTCTTCAGCGGGTCTACCGCCTCCGAAGCGACAGACTTGTCAATTTTTCAGACCAGAATTACTACGTGAAGGAAGGAGAGGGTTTCTTTTTCTTTTGCTTATTCTTTCAATGTTATTACACTTTTCTTAAACAATCGTCCAAACTTTCAGAAAACAACCTTATCTCTATCAAGTATCGCAAGAAGGAATCAGATCTGGTACTTCTTCTTCAAGTTCCAGCCTATAAATCTATGCTATCTTCCGCCGAGACTACGGCCGGCATCGAGAGGATTCGGGGCATTCTTAAGCTCAAGGCTGGCGAACTGTACTTCATGAATAAAGACGAACAACCGACCTTTATGTTGATTATCCCCTGTGAACTGCGGGCTACAGATCCTTTAAATCAAGATATGACCAAGGAAAATGGCCTGGCAGGCAAGGCCCGCCTGCGACGCACGCCGGCTCGCCTCCACAATCAGCGCAGCGCCCGTTTGGGAGAATGAATAAGAGAAAGAAACTCTTCGCGAGTTTCTAAATTTCTGAATACGCCCTGCATCGAGCTTGTCACTGTGTAAGAGCTTTGCTTCTCAACCCCTCGCATCATCATGCAAAGGTGATAGGCTTCTATAACCACGCCGACGCCGAGCGCATCGAGATTCGTGAAGAAACTTTCCGCGATTTCATGAGTCAGTCGTTCCTGCACTTGCAAACGTCGCGCATAAACTTCAACCACCCTCGGAATTTTTGACAACCCCACAACTTTATCTTTGGGAATATAGCCGACATGACATCTTCCGTAGAAAGGAAGAAGGTGATGTTCGCAGAGACTGTAGATTTCCACGTCGCGTACAATCACCATATCCTGATAGCCGACATTAAACATTGCCTTCTGAATAATGGCCTTTGCGTCTTTCTTATATCCGGACGTCAGGAACTCAAAGCTTTTAGCAACGCGTTCCGGAGTTTTAAGCAACCCTTCTTGCTTTGTATCAACTCCCAAGCTCTCCAGGATATTGAGTACTCCTCCTTTGCACTTTTCGTGATTCATATCCGACATTCTTACTCCTCAACATCCTCGATA
Organism: Oligoflexales bacterium; assembly: GCA_050251195.1. GTDB lineage: Bacteria > Bdellovibrionota_B > Oligoflexia > Oligoflexales > Oligoflexaceae > JBFWNG01. Next base: position 43,942 of record JBFWNG010000006.1, on the reverse strand, counting down.
TCGTCAAAATTCGAGGCAGAAAGACCGCTTTCTAAAGCTCGGCCGATGGATTCTTCCAATTTGCCTATATCGTCAGCGTTGTCGCTGGTAGCGATGGTAACTTTGTTACTATCTTTCTTCTGCATCAATTCCAAGTTGAACTTCGCGTCTTGAAATTCTCCGTCAAATTTTACCGCCTGGCTGAAGCACTTCAACGCCTCAGGCGAGTCATTCCTCTTATAGTAGCCTATCCCCATGTTAAAATAGAGCCGCGACTTGATCTTGGTATTTTGCCCGATAAACTCGATCGCCGTCTTATAGAGGTTGATGGCCTCGTCAAACTGCTTGCCCTTGATGGCAAAGATTGCCGCAGTATTGAACACAGCGGCCGTTTCTCGAGGACTAAAGGAATCTCTTACCATAGCGATGGCTTCGTTGATTTCTCCCGACAAAAGCATACTTGAACTCTTGCCCGATTTTGCTTGCTTGCTGTCAGGGGCAACCTTCAAAACTTGCTCAAAAGCATTCTTTGCTTTCTCGGGATCGGCCATGCTGAGAAAGAGATTCCCCATTTCCAGCAGGCGGTTGATATTGAGCGGGTTGAGGATTTGCGCGTCCTGTAATGCAGCTGCAGCCTTTTGAGAATCTCCGAGTTTCAAGTAAATCCGCGCCTGCATATGTCGAGAACGCGCATTCTTTGGGTTCTTGATCTTTGCAATTTCGGCCTGCGCGTCGGTCAGCAAATTCTGTTCGAATAAGGACTCCGCGTAGTCGATGTGCAACTTCTCGTTTTCGGGGAATTTCTTTGTCAACTCTTCCAAAATCTTGGAAGCTTTGATCCAGTCGCCATCTTCTTTTAACTTATCAACCTCTTGATAAAGTGTTTTCAAGGCGGTCTTCTCCATGCCTTCCGATATGAAGTCCTGGAGGCTCCCCTTCATCAGTTCTGGCGTTATCTCTCCAAAATGCGTTTTCGCAACGTTGAATTCCGTAGCCACGCTCAAGATCTTCGCGTCAATTGTTGAGGCAATAAGCATGCACGGTACGGCATAAGCATATTTTTCTTTTTCCTCAATTTTGAAAACCTCGAATATGTTCTCGACGCCAATTTCCCAATCGAGGATTAAAAGATAATTTTCTTTTCCGAGTTCCTCCGCCTTCGCCTGATACTCCTTAATCGCACGAACATTGTGAACATCCCCCGCCTCGAACCCAAAGGACTTGAGTATGCTGCGTATGACTGTTCTGAGATCGTCCCTCAGGCAATAAATAATCGCTTTTCCTTGATGCTTGGCTGTCAAACTGGGTAGATCCTTTCCTCTTCCTCTGCGGTTAGATGAGAGTGGTGTTGTGTCAAGATTGCGCACTTTGCGTTGACTTCCTCTAGTTCGCTTTGAGGATCGCTTGAGACGACAATGCCGCTTCCTGCAGCATAGCGGTATGTTCCGTTAGAATTTACTATTGTACGAATGAGAATCGACGAATCGAGAGTTCCAAGCAAAGAATCAAAAAGAAATGCCGATCCCATAAAGAAACCCCGCCGGGAAGGCTCGAATTCGCCGATGGCCTTTATCACTTCCGCCTTTGGAGCTCCTGTTATCGAACCGCACGGTCCCACCACGCCAAACAGGTCCATGAGAGGAGTAGGGTTTGCCAAAACTCCCGAGATTTTTGCTTCGAGATGGTGGACTGTACGAGTTTTTCTGACGCTCTTCGACTGTGCAACCCGTACTGATCCGCGCTGACAAACAACGTTCAAATCGTTTCGCATTAAATCGATAATGATGCTCAGCTCGGCGTCGTCTTTAGCGCTCCGCAATAGCGTGTCGAGCCGAAGCGCATCGGACTCCGGATCGTATCCCCTTGGAATTGTGCCTTTGATGGGCCATGCGGACAAAACAGATGCCTCGGCTTCGCGTTGGTAAGTGAGAAACGTCTCAGGGCTAAATGAAACCACCTCAAGACCAGGAACTTTTAGCCAGCAACCCTGATTGCCGCTGTATTGAGCGTACCTGGCGGCAATATCGGTATGGGAGGGCGTCGAAACAAATCTAAATTGCCTTATCAAATTTAGCTGATAATAACGCCCCGACCTAATGTCGGCCAGGACTCGCTCAACGCTAGCCAGATAATCGGCGTCGCTATGAGTTGGTTCCAACCTTTGCGCCGCCGCCTCCGTCACTCTGAGCCCTGTCGTAGCATCAAGAATATGACTACAGTCGAACTCACTCGCCACTTCGCCATTGTCGACTATCGAATATCGCCCTGCCTTCCTATCTATAACGACAAATTTGTGCAGCGCGAAAAAACGGCTTTGAACAACCTTCTTGGCGACCATGTCGTCATAGCTGAGCAGACCGAAGATACCTGATTGACACGGCATCGCGCCGAGGGGCGCCTTTGCCGCGCACAACGACAACTTTGAGACAATTTGGGGATCGACTTCGGAGAACTTGAGTCCGACGATCACATGCCGTTTCTGTCCCCCGCCGAAGACGATTCCAACGTCAGAATTCCCCACCCGATCCAGAAGGTCGACATAGAAATTTTGGGGCATTTTATGATTCTGAACGTTCATTGAACTTTCGGCAAACTGTACGTTTTTACTATCTTATATTGCATTTTAAAGATAGGAAAGTATGATCTGGCTTTTTATAAGATTTCAAAGGAGATAGGAGATACCTTGTGGCTCAAACTGGACATAAAGAATATCGGCGTCATAGGAAGCGGTCAAATGGGTGGCGGGATTGCTCAAATTTGCGCCGTAAAGGGCTTCAATGTCGTCGTTATTGACAAGAGCCAGGCACAACTTGATAAAGCAAAGCAAGCGATCACCAAGTCTCTTGACAAGTTTTGTGAGAAAGGAGTTCTTACAGCCGCACAAAAAGACGCCGCGTTGGCCAAATTGCTGTTCTCTAGTGATTACGAACACTTATCAAAATCGCAATTTATCGTGGAAGCGGTATCCGAAAACGAATCTTTGAAAGCGGAAATTTTCCGAACCGTTGATAAGATAGCTAAGAACGCGATTATTGCGTCAAACACGTCCTCCATTTCGATCACTAAACTTGCAAATTACGTTTCCAATCCGGAACAATTTATTGGAATGCACTTCATGAATCCCGTTCCGATCATGAAGCTTGTTGAAATTATCCCGGGCATGGCTACATCAAAGACCACACTGGAGGCGACGGAAGCACTTGCTCGCATCTTAGACAAGGAAACCGTGCGAAGCCAAGATTACCCTGGATTTATTATCAATCGCATTCTTATGCCTATGATAAACGAGGCTTTCCGCACTCTTATGGAAGGCGTTGCTACAGCGGAAGATATCGACAAAGGCATGAAACTAGGTACAAACCAACCGATGGGCCCTCTAGCTCTCGCCGACTTTATTGGCCTCGATACCTGTCTTGCGATTATGAACGTGCTTTATAATGGTCTCGGAGACCAGCGTTACAGCCCTTGTCCGCTTCTCGTAAAATATGTCGAAGCAAATTTCCTTGGCAAGAAAACTGGACGCGGAGTTTATAAGTACTAAGTTCTGGAGTTTTTTTATGGCAAAGAAATATGAAGCGATTCTCGTCGATGTCTCAGGACCCGTCGCGCATGTAAAAATTAACCGTCCCGAAGTACTCAACGCTCTCAATCTGCAAGTACTGGAAGAACTCACAAGTTGCGTGAATGAACTCACAAGCGTGGGGTCGTGTCGCGTTCTTGTCCTTTCAGGAGCTGGAGAAAAAGCGTTTATTGCGGGAGCAGATATCGCGCAAATGCAAGGCCTAAGCAGCGAACAGGCCCACGAATTTGCACGATTCGGCCAGTTGTTGACACAACTTCTTGAGGCCGCTCCATTCGCAACAATCGCCAAAGTCCATGGCTACGCCTTGGGAGGGGGTTGCGAATTAGCAATGGCTTGCGACCTTATTATTGCTACGGAAGACAGTATCTTTGGTCAACCCGAGGTTAATCTAGGTCTCATCCCAGGATTTGGCGGAACTCAACGTCTCACAAAACGCGTCGGACAAAGCATGGCACAGGCAATCCTGATAGCCGGCAAACAGCTTAAGGGAGAGGAATCACTGCGCGCGGGATTGGCTTCTTATGTAACAACGCGGGAAAACCTTGAGACTCAAACCCAGGCAGTAATAAAGAATATACTTCGTGCCGGCCCGAATGCCATTGCACAGACCAAGCGGCTTTGCCAGCGTTCCTGGGACATACCTCTCGAACAAGGACTTTCCGCCGAAGCTTCAACTTTTGGGACAATTCTAAATTCTCCCGAAGCCAGGGAAGGAATGTCGGCTTTTATCGAAAAGCGCAAACCCTCTTTCAGTACGTCCGTGTAGTTTGTTAACGAATTGAGGTATAATAAAATCTCACTAGTGCGACAGGAGGCAATGTGAACGAACTCATCAACCGCGTTCAGAAGAACGTCGAAAAACTACAAAAATCTATCGAGAAAGAAGGCAAAGAAGTTATTGCCAAACTACGGCAATCCGCCAAGCAAAACTATCCCAAGCAAAGGGCGGAGTTTTTGAAACGCAAAGCCGAGATCGAAAAGATCATGGAAGAGAAGATCAAAAAATTTGAACCGATCGTCGAAAAAATGTATAAAGACTTCAAGGTAAACTGCAAAAAATATGGTCAAGAAATCGCGGTAGCTGAGAAAAAGCTGGCTGCCAAAATCAAAGAAGTGAAAACTGAGCAGACAAAGAAAATTGCGAATAGACGGAAGACAAAAAAAGCTTAATCAAAACTCCAATCCCGATGGCCTGGCGAGAAGGCTGCTGAGCTGGTATCGCCGCCATTACACCCCCTACCCCTGGCGCGTTCAATTTCAAAAAACTAACGATCCCTACTTTGTCTGGATAAGCGAAATCATGCTGCAGCAAACCACCGTCGCGGCTGTTGCTCCGAAGTTTCAGAAATTTATCGAGCGCTTTCCCGACGCGAAGACCTTGTCCGAAGCCTCCGAGGAAGAAATCCTTCGAATGTGCTCTGGCTTGGGCTATTACCGACGATTCAAACAACTCAAAAGAACCTTGGAATATTTTGCGCAACTCCCGACTCTGAAAACGACATTTCCCAACGAAATGCAAACCTGGCTTGATGCCCCAGGCATCGGCCCTTACACGGCAGCTGCGGTAACCAGCATTGCGTTCAATAACCCTATCGCCGCCGTCGACGCAAACTGGGAAAGAGTTCTGGCGCGCTTGTTCGCCATCAAAGGGGCCCTACGGGATTCTGAAGTAAAAAAGCAAATCAAACGGATTGCCGCCGAAATGATCGACCACGATGACCCTGGATCGTTTAACCAAGCTATCATGGAATTGGGACAACAAGTCTGCAAAACCAAGTCACCGGCCTGCGACGTTTGCCCGATACGGCCTGACTGCGCAGGTTACGCTAGGTCTTTGCAAAATGAAATTCCCAAAGCTGGCGAAGCGAAGATTTGGCAAATGGTGCGCCTTAACGTCAACATTCCTCGCAAGAACGATCTTGTCGGCATAGCGCAACGAACAAGTGATTCTTTTCTCCTCAAAGGGACGCGAGGATTTCCACTTGCCGTCGAATCTGGCGCTCTACCAAAGGTTATTGGAACTTTCAAACATACAATAACGCATCATAAAATTCATGCGAAGGTATCTTTGACCGCTGAGTCCCACCCCGGTATTTCATGGTATCCGATAGAATCTGTGGCTGACAATCTTGTGACAAGTTTTGACAAAAAAGCGTGGGAGCTAGCTCGGAAGGTTCTTACGTCAAATTAACGCTGCGCTCCAACCTGTCGGACAATACCTTCTGCGTTTCCTTTATTCCGCGCCTCCGCGTTCAATTAAGAGATCGCGGAAACGCTGAGGTTTGGGAAACGCCGAAAGGGTTGGCTCAGGATGACGAACCTGGCGCCACCTCGAAAACAACGTCATGTTGAGCGAAGCGAAAAATATCAGACTACTTTTTATCCCAAGTCGGGAAGTTATAACACATTTCCAACATCGTTCTGATGCCGAACGCGCTACCGCCTGACGACGGATACCCGGTGGCGCTGCAGGACCAGCCTGTTCCCGCGATATCCATATGGACCCATCCCTTGACGCGATCTTCTATGAACTCGCGCAGGAACCAAGCACCCATAATAGTTCCCGCGAGAACATCGGGTTTTGCTATATTCTTAAGGTCGGCAATGTCGCTCTTTGTTTCTTTGCCCAGTTCTGGCCATAGCGGCAATCTCCAAACTGGCTCTCCCGCGTTGTCGGCTTGTTCTTGGAAGTATCTTGCTGCCGTTTCTTGATGGCTCAAAAAACCAGCGCCCGCATGACCAAGACCATAGAGAACCGCCCCTGTAAGAGTGGCGATGTCAACGATAAACTCGGGGGAATATTTTTTCGTAACCCAAGAGATGACGTCCGCAAGCACCAATCTGCCTTCCGCGTCGGTGTTGAGAATCTCGATAGTTTTACCGGAGTATGACTTCACTACGTCTCCGGGTCGGCTCGCGCGGCCCGACGGCATATTTTCTACCGCCCCCACAGCACAGATGACGTTTGTAGGCGGTTGGTGATCAGACAAGACCATCGCACTTGAAAGCACGGCGGCAGCGCCCGACATGTCGTATTTCATCTCCGCCATTGCTTGCGATGGCTTAAGGTTGATACCGCCGGAGTCGAATGTGACGCCTTTGCCAATAAGCGCAATCGTTCGAGATGTGTCTTTGCCGGCTATTTTGAGACAGATAAGCTTGCCGTCATAGTCGCTGCCTTTTGCAACGCTCAGCATCGAACCAAGACCTTGGGATTGAAGTTGTTCCTTCGTAAGGACAGTAAGTTCGATCTTTGAGTTTTGGGAAACAATGTATTCGGCAACCTGAAGGAAGCGTTCGGGATTGGCCCAGTTAGGAGGTGCGTCTTGAAGAAGTTTAGAAGCGACACACGCCTTTATCAAACTTTTAGTTCTATCAAGATTCGCCTTGTTTGAGCCTGTTTCGTAGAGGCGGACATCATTCACAAGCTCTCGAGTCTTCTTGTTCTGCTTCATAAAACCTTCGTTGTACGAAGCGATCGCGTAGCCTTCGAACATTACAGAGCTGTTCAAGTCATCGCAACCAAGGAAAGCAATGGAAGCGAAGTTGTAATCTTTTGCAAAGTTCCAGGTGTCGATACCGATTTGCCGAGATTTTTGAATGGCTCGGGTGTCGAGCGACGATTTTACAACGAGAAGAACTCGTCGTCCGTCAATAAGGAAGTTGGCGGAGTTGGTTTCGCCCTTCCACTTTGCCTGTACCATTGCTTGTTCGATCTTTGTCTTTAGGTCGGAAAGCGGAAAATTGCGCGAGAACTCGATGCGCTCATCCTTCCGCGCAACTGGCACAACGGTCAAATCAGCATTCTGAATGTCATCCGTGTACTTAACGTTGACGCTGCCAACCCACTTATAAACGTCGGGTATTAAATCTGACCACTGTCCAAGAGCATTTTCCATATACTTATCCTTTTCAAAACTTGTTCAGGTAAAGCTAGTCATTTCTTGGTATTGCCATTTATTTCATAAAAGTCCAACAAAAAACTTTGTTCTACTTTGTGGAATAGCGGCGAAGATCCCCTCCTCCTTCCGAATAGGACGAAATGTTAACCATTTCCTTTACTTTCGCCCCGGAAAGGACTAAAAACACCGGTTATTGATTGATCACTCAGAAAGGTTTTAGAGATGAGCGCCATTAGTTACGTGCACGCGAGAGAGATCCTGGATTCCCGAGGCAACCCCACTGTCGAAGTCGAAATCATGACGAAAAGCGGCTTTTTCGGCCGTGCAGCGGTTCCGTCCGGTGCGTCAACGGGCGCAAACGAAGCGCATGAACTACGCGACAAAGATAAAAATCGCTACGGCGGTAAAGGCGTTCTCAATGCGGTCCAGAACGTCCGGGATCTTATCCGACCAAAGCTTCTGGGCATGGACGTTACCAACCAAACTGAAATCGACACGCTGATGATCGAGCTTGACGGCACATCGACAAAAGAACACCTGGGCGCAAACGCGATACTAGGGGTATCTCTGGCCTGCGCAAAGGCCGCAAGCGAGCTCACGCAGCTTCCGCTCTACCGTTACCTCGGCGGCAACCTTGTTACCAAACTCCCCATTCCACTGATGAACGTTATCAACGGCGGCGCTCACGCGAACAACAGTATCGATTTTCAAGAATTTATGATTGTCCCGCACAAGGCTCCGTCATTCCGGGAATCCTTAAGAATGGGCGTGCAAACCTTTCATTCCCTGAAGAACGTTCTACACGCCAAAAACATGTCCACGGCTGTCGGCGACGAAGGAGGTTTCGCTCCAAATCTCAAATCTAACCGCGAAGCCCTGGAAGTCTTGATGGTCGCTATAGAAAAGGCAGGATTCCGTCCAGGCGAAGACATTAGTATCGCGCTCGACGTCGCAGCGTCAAGCTTCTATAACAACAAAAAATATGAACTAGCAAAAGAAGGAAAAAGTCTTAGCTCCGATGAAATGGTTCAATATTTCCAATCTTTGTGCGCGGATTTTCCGATTGTTTCCATCGAAGACGGCCTTGACGAAAATGACTGGGATGGATTCAAAAATCTCACGGCCGCAGTAGGCGATAAGGTTCAAATCGTCGGCGACGATCTTTTTGTGACGAATCCAAAATTCCTCGCGCGCGGTATCGAAGCTAAGTCGGCCAACGCTATTTTGATCAAGGTAAATCAAATTGGCACTTTGACGGAAACCATGTCGACAATTCGCATGGCTTCAAAGGCGGGATTCGCGTCTATCATCTCTCATCGTTCTGGAGAGACCGAGGACACTTTCATCGCCGACCTCGCCGTGGGCACGGGCGTTAATCAAATTAAAACAGGATCCGCCTGCCGAACAGACCGTATTTGCAAATACAACCAACTCCTTAGAATTGAAGAGGAATTGGGCAACCAGGCCTCTTTGGCAACCTTCTAAAATCCCGTTACTTTAGTCCTAATTGCAAAATCCTACAGGTCGCGGCTTTTAAGCCGGCGACCTGTAAAGTTTCTCTGTGAATATCCGATATTACATAGAGGAGAAGAATCCTTTTATCTGACCTACGTTTCTTAAAGCTGGGTCTATGGAGATTCGTATGACTAAGGTAGTCAAGTTTTCGAACCTGCAAATCGAAATCAAAGAAGCACAAAACGAGGTTACTTACAAATTTGTTGGTGACGTCGACGAAAACTTCCAGCACGAAGAAGTGCCTTTGATGAAAAAGCCGGTGATCAACTTCGAATTGGCTCAAATCAATAACTTCAACTCTTGCGGAATCCGAGAATGGATTTATCTCGTAAAGAAGATCAGTGCATTGGGAAATCTGGTTTTCAAAGAATGTTCAGTGACAATGATTGATCAAATCAACATGGTTCCCGACTCGCTGGGATCTGGTTACATAGAATCTTTCCACGCGCCTTACTATTGCGAGTGCGGCGGAGAAGTAAATCGACTCATCAAGGTAGATGAAGCGCAAGAATCGCTTTCCTCTCGCACGGCGCCTGAGCTCACGTGCGAAAAGTGTGGGAACCCTCTCGAATTCGACGCACTGGAAGAGAGCTACTTCCTATTTGCGAATAGTGTGCTTCCAAAAGTAGGCTAACCACAGGATACGAGCATGGATGCTCTCACAAACGCGGCAATACAGACACTCATCCAACAGGTGTTTCCCAAACTCTCGGAGCACCTAAAACTGTTGCTTGCGCAAAAACTCTCCGACAGAAAGAGCAGCCCTGAAGTTGCAAGCCTCGTTAACGAAGCATTTGAGATACTTCAAATGCTCAAACAATGGTCCGGCCCAAGTAAGGAGCAAGCAATCAAAACGGCGCCGTTGATCCAGCCGGAAATTCAACCTGAACCAGAAGCTGACTTCGACGAAAACATGTCCGACGACGAGGCGATGCGCTTACTTGCCGAAATGGAGGGAGGCGAACCGCCCGCGCCGCCTCCAAAAGCTCCGCTCAATCCATCTCCTGTCAATGCTGACGCCGCCTCTCCCAAAGTCGTGGTGATTTCTGACGACGAGGCCATGCGTCTTCTCGCGGAAATGGATGGCCCTTCCGCCCCCAGCACGCCAAGTCCGGCAGCGAAAGCTTCTGAGACAAAAAAACCTAAAACCGGCGTTCTTTCGGCCGACGAAGAAGCGGAAATGCTTCTTGCCGAATTGGAGCAAGGTGGCGGCGATAAATCGGAAGACGTTGAGGCGCCAACGATTATCGATAACAATCACGACCATGGACACGCCGCTCCTGCGGCGGGTTCTGATGAAGAGTGCGAAGAGATCGAGGAATGGACTCCTAACGACTTCCAAACCGATCCTGACATGATCAACGATTTCAATACCAACACCGACGAGCTCATGCAATCTCTCGACGAGGCGATTCTTCGTCTTGAGCAGGATGCCAGCAATCAAGAAATTATCGAGGAAATATTTCGGGCGGCGCATACCATAAAAGGGGCTGCCGGAATGTTTGGATTCAAAGCACTCGAACGCATCATGCATCGGTTGGAAAACCTCTTTGATCTTATCCGCAAGGGAAAACTGGCGGCGAATTCCGACATCGTGGACCTCTTGTTTCAGGGAATGGACGTTATAAAGACTTTGCTGGCAGCCGTGAAAAACGGGAAGCCGTGCGGAATTAAGACCAAGGACATTGTCATTGCGCTGACTCAAGCCGCAAAAGGAAACACCAAACGTGTCGCCGTCGCGAAAGCTCCAAAAGTGGAAACTGAGCACGCCCCCGCAGCCGCTCCTGCAAAGGGGAAATCAGAAGAAATTTCCACCATTCGCGTCGATCTGAAACGCCTCGACAGTCTTGTAAACTTGGTTGGAGAATTGGTTATTGACCGAACTAGGTTTTCTTCTATTGAAGAAGAGATGCGAGTTAAGCATCCAAAAATTAAGATGCTCGGCACGCTATCGGAAACTGTGCAACTGTTCGGTCGCCATATGAACGAGTTCCAGGACATAATCATGAAAGTCAGGATGGTTCCTATTGGCAACGCGTTCAACAAGTTTGGCCGGATCGTGAGAGACCTGGCAAAAACACTTAATAAGAACATCAACTTACATATTTCTGGAGAATCAGCAGAACTTGACAAGACGCTTGTCGAACAAATCGGGGATCCGCTCATTCACTTGATAAGAAACGCTTGCGATCACGGAATTGAAGACGCCCAAACCCGCACCGCTAACAACAAATCCCCCGACGGCAATGTCTACCTGTCCGCACATCAGGAAGGTAACAATATTGTCATTTCCATACGGGACGACGGCAAGGGGATGGATCCCGAAGTGATCCGAAGAAAGGCTCAAGAAAAGGGGCTGGTCAAGCCAGATGAAAAGCTCTCGGAACGAGAAATTTTCAACCTCATTTTCGAACCAGGTTTCTCGACGGCAGAAAAGGTGTCCAACATTTCAGGGCGTGGAGTGGGTATGGACGTCGTTAAGAAACAGATCATGAAACTTAAAGGACTCGTGGAGATCGAGAGCAAGAAGCAGCAAGGCTCAACCATAATCATACGGTTGCCGCTCACCCTAGCAATCGTTCAAAGTCTCTTGGTTAGAGTTCAAAGCGAGACTTACGCGTTCCCCTTAAGCTCTGTCATCGAGTCCATTCGAATTGAACGCAGTGACATACAAAGAGTTGGCGATGCCGAGGTCATTAAGCTCCGCGACAAAGTATTGCCTCTCATGCACTTAGGTGAAGCATTACACCTCGACCAGAAGAAGAACACACTATCCGACTTCCTGGACAAACAATCATCGGCTCCCTCGGAGACGGAACACAAGTACCGCAAGTCATCGAACCGTCTTTTCGTCGTTGTCGTCGGTCACGCAGATAGACCCTTTGGGGTTGTTGTCGATCAACTTCTGAATCAGCAGGAAATGGTTATCAAATCTATGGGACCTATCATGACAGGTACTCCATGCATTGCTGGCGGAGCGGTTCTAGGTAATGGCGAAGTCGTTCTTGTCCTTGACGTACCCGAGCTGGAAGAAGCCTTCACCGCAAAGAGCCGCAAGAACGCAGCGTAAAGGAGCAACAGAATGTCAAATTACTCTAGCAGCGCATATCGATCGAGCCTCTTTGCCATCCGAGGCGACCTCGACGGCAGCAAGAAAGCGGAAGCGTTCATTGGCCTCAAGCAATTCATTGGCTTTATCGTCGAAAACGAGGAGTTTTTGCTGCCGATGACGGCCATGAAAGAAATAATCATGCTAAACCGGCTTACTTTCGTGCCCGGGGGGCCGAAATTCGTCGACGGCGTCATTAATCTGCGGGGCACAATCCTTCCCGCTATCTGTCTACGCACGATGATGGGCCATGATCAATGCAAGCCGTCTCCAGCCAACCGAATCATTATCACAAATCACGAGAGCGTCATGGCAGGACTCATAGTCGATGCGATAACTTACGTTATATCTCTAAACGCGGCACAAATCGAAGCATCGAACGTCACAAACCTTGGCAAAGGCTTCGACCTGCTCATGGGAATTTCCAAACGAGGTAACAAAGTTAACGGAATTCTCGATATCGTTAAAGTCTTCAATGCAACGGACTACCGGCAACGTCTAAGCGAAGAAGAAATCAAGGACACCGGCCTATAATCCCAACGGATCTTTCTGAGCGCTTCTTGTTTGGGGATATCTGCTTCCTTATTCGGTCAGGACGAGCTTGGTCACAAAATCCAAGAGCGCCACAACCTGGGAGGCGTCTTTCAGCCGATCAAGGCCATGGCTGTCGTCCTTGTAGAAATCGTCGTTTTGAATAGCCTCACAGGCACCAACAACGTCAAGAGTTTCCGCCACATCGAGTTTGTAAATATGGCTACGCATCGCTTCTATTAAAACAACCACGTCCATTTTTCGAATCGTACCGACTTTTGCGAATGCCGCGGCAAGTTGGTTTAGGCTTGCCTTGCTCATGAACTGATAGCCGCTGCCAGCATTGAGGAACTTATGTAGATTGCCCGCCTTGGCGTTTTCACTCCATTGTTCGAGGAATGGCGCTATTTGATTGTCCGTATTGAGATGGAAATACGGATAATACCCTAAAAAACTCGACCTCAAAATGAACAGGAGTCGGTGAAACAGATGCGAATTGGGGCGTGCTAGGTACAGTTGCTTATCGAAGAAGAGGACGTTTCTATAGGCGTCAAAGAACAAGGTTTCTCCTATCCCTCCGACGTCAGTTATCTTGTACTTCCGAGATTCAATTGCGGCTCGATAGGCTTTCAAACCCAGCATCTCAAAAACTCGGTCGTTCCAATTAAGATCCTTCTTCGACTTCGGCGTAATCCCTTTCTCCTGCATGAAAACATCCATCTTAAAGCTACGCCGAAAATATTTTACAACGATAGGGCTGACCATTATTAGCAGGCTACAGAGGTCGCTTTTCAGGAGAGGATGCACTTTATTTTTTGGAATTCTATTGTCAGCCTTGAGCTCATAAAATTTCGTGGAGAAATCTCTCCAAACAGGGTGCTGCCACGTTTTAATATGGGTCAAGTCACCTGCAATAAGAGACATAGCCTGCACCGCTACGTGTTTTTCCACAGCGCTGATTTTATCATCGGCGATAACCTGCGCGATTGACCGGACGTCTACGGATAATTTGCTAACTGCATCACGCCAATCCACCGAAGGTCCAGTATTTTCATGCGCCTGTGGTCTTTTCGTCACCGTTTCTTTGAGATCGACTCTCTTAGGCGGAAATCCTTCGGCGCCTGCGGCTTGCTCCACTTGGACAGGGGAAGCCGTAACGGCCTCCTCTTTTCTATTGCCAATGGGTACAACCTTGGCTTGGAAAGCAACCTCCGCCCTTTTCGCCAGATTTTGGTATACGTTTTCAAGTTGGGCTAGCTGATATGTGCGATGGAGCTGACCATCGGCTTTAACGAGCGGGATTAATTCTTCTAAAGTAGTTACCTGCTTCGCTTCGTTATTTTGTTTTCTATAAGCTAAGTAAAGTGCATGAAGTGCACGTACATCCTTTCTCTCATCAGCGACATCTTCCAAAATTCGGATCGCTTTGCCGATGTTGACTCCCCTTTGGATAAGGATCTCTCCAAGAGTAAGCTTGAGCTCTAACACCGCATTTTGTGAAAGAACGTTGTGGGCCTCCCGTTCGAAAATTCCGTTTATGACATCCATCAGCATGGGTTCCTTGCCACGGCCATTAAGCTCTTCTCGTACAGCCGCTAAGGCCTGACGAGCGGCGCCTTGCATTTCTTGGCCTCTCAATATGAGAACAACAGCCTCCTCAACTTCGGGGATGTTGTCGGCATCACAAAAATGCTTGAAGACGTACCATGCGGATTTCGCAGAGTGGATGTCGATATTATGCAATTCTCTCAAATATTGGACTAGTTTTTCTGGTTCAATGACCGTGGACTCGTGCAACTTATTAAGAATCGCCACATGTAGATACTCTTCGTTAACGAGTTCCTTAATCGCACAACTGATGACAGGCTCTATTTTCTCAAAATCTTCCCAACATCGTTCGTTACTAATGCATAAAGTGCATGCCTTGCTGATCTCATGCTTTCCGCAATAGGTCGCCGCATATTCGAACAAGTCAAAGAACCCGCCGGGGTCGTTTCGCAGTTTCTCCAAGTTCTCCAGTTTTACTCCAAACGCCGACGAATAATTCTGGAGCTTTGAGTGATAAACTTCCATCAGATACGTAGTAATCTGGCGTCCGCCTTCGCCGTCTTTCTGAACCTTTCTTTGGAACTCCAACACCTTCGCGACGTCAAGCCAGTTGTCGGAAGTCGAGTTCTGCATGAGTGCCGCCAAATGATCTGTCGTCAAGCCGCTATACATTCCAATATCAAGCAATATCGAACAAATTTTTGCCTGCTCTGCGTGCGTTTCAATGTATAAGTCGGCGAGCTTCTTACCCCACTGTTCCCTATCCTTCGGAGATACGGCCGACCCGTAGCGATTTTCAAAAAAGCGCAATAAGTCTCCGTCACCTTGAAGAATCTCCTCAATGGCTCCGCTCTTCATCTCCGGCACAAGGCCACGCTCAAGCAGCTTCTTGATGCCGATCTTCGTGACCTTTGACTGCCCTAGCGCATTTAGCTCGGAGATCATATACGTCAAAAATGAATCGTCGAGCTCGGGGTTTTCCAGAATTTTTTCTGCAATTCGCTCTAAGAAATCACGTTTTTGGTTCGATTTAGTGGTCGCTGCGATTCGCTGAAACGCCTCCTTGAACCATACAAGGTTGGAGGAACCTCTATTGGGCCCTGCCACGATAAACATCAAAAGTTCGTATATTGACTTGAGGTCATCCAAACTCTGGTAATGGGCCATTCTATCCTTCAGATACTGCATATCGCCGCTCATGACGTATACTTTGTGGGCGTAAACATCCAGTTTCTTCGGATCAACACGTTTGCCGTCCGTCAAGAGATCTTTCAAAATTCGCGGCTTATCAGCTTCGTCAGCAAACCCGAGCTGCGCGGTAACAAACTCCTCAAAAACTCTTTCCTTCTCTGGACCGTGAATGTCGTTCTTGACGGTATCGTAGATACCCTGCTCAACCCTGCCTGTTTTCCCGGCCGCGAGAAAGTGAGATCCAGCCCTTGAGCGGTCATTAAGTTTTCGAAGCGCTATTTTGCCTAGGAAGATATTTATTGCGCCTAGGTCGCGATTGTCCGGGTTCGAAGCGAATTTTTGTTTGCTGCCTTCGTAAATGCGCTCCCAGTCGTCTTTCGACCCAAAATCCCAAGACTCTACTTTTGTTAAGCTCGTTGGTTTGTCGAGCATGTGCACAACTATTGCCTCAGATGCCGTGTTTCCTAAGGTTACCTCGGGGTGCTCTGTGTAATACTTGACGCAGTCGTCTATCACCCGCAGGTTTTTTTCCTTGAGCGCAACCACGAATGTCTCGGTTGTAACCTCCGTGACGAATTCGCGTTCACCGAGCTTCTCAAACTCGTCTCGCAATTTTCGAAGCTTGTTAGCTTCGGAGCGAACTAAATTCACAGCCTTTGCGAACCGTTCTTTCGCCAAATCGTCTCGACCGAGAGAGTATTTCCAAATCTTGCCTATGGCTAGTTGCAGTATGGATTTCTTATCAGCCGCGGTGTCTGGAATGGCATCCAGCGTTTCGCTAAGGGCTTGGACGGCTTCTCTCGCTCGCTGCGCGTTGACCAAGGTTTCCGCGAGATAAAGACATATTTCGATTGAATCTGCCTGATGTTGAATTGCTTTAAACGCGAGCTGAATCGCCTTTTCCTGATCTTTTGGCAAAGAAATCTTCGATAGCCTATAGTAGACAAAACTCCGCTCCCAATTGCGTCGTTCAACCTTTGCTAGCCTTTCGAGATATCCCACCTCTTCCTGTTCGCGCCCATAATGCTTGGAGAGCAAAGCAAGTTTGGAAAGTATCCGGGGACTCTCATCGTTGTTTAGTAAAGCGCGGATATAACCGGCTTCCGCTTTTGCATAGTCAATGTAGAACCAGTGATCACCGAGGATTTCCGGCACAACTCGCTGGACTGCGTTAATTTCCGCACCGACTTGTACGGTTTTCAGGACCTCTTCCACAATTTTCGAAGCAAATTTGAGAACGCCTTTTGAATCTCCCGCTCTAAATGCCCCCTCTAAGGCAACCGACAAAAACAGTTTATCAAGCGGCTCCCTTTGCAAACCGGCAGCCACAACTTCGTCTCCAGCCAGTTTATCTTCGAGGAAAGACAAAACACCCATGCGCCTCAATAAGAATAGAGAATCGGGGCTAGTTCGAAGTTTTTCGCTAATAATCGCTTTTGCTCGCTGATACTTTCCTTCGATCAGACAGGTATCGATGTCATTGAAAAGATCGCTGAGTTCCCGTTCCTCCAGTACCTCAAGGATAGGTGCAACAACATCCTTTTCAATTTCACCGCTCGTTGAGGCGTTGAAAATCCATGCGTCGGCCATTCTGTTGAAGCGCATACTGACGTTCAAATAGGTTTGCTTGAGGTAGTATTTCAACAGCTTTTGAACGGCATCCTGCGAGACGAGCTGTGCTAATGCATTCGTACAAACACTAAAGAAATCATATCTCTGTTCGAGCAATCGTCTATAGTTTTGGCACGCCTTCGGCAACATCAACGACTCAGAGACATAGTTGGACGCCAAAATAAAGAAATCGTTTGGACAATACCCAACTTTCGCAAAATCATAAACCTGCACGTTGAGTGCTTTAAAGTCCGTGTTAAAGGATATTCGGAAGGTCGAGAAGCCGTATGACAGTTTCTCGGGGACGAACTTGTCTGTTACGCTAATTGGTTCTGAAGGGTTTGTCTTCGGCCTGACGAATTCAACAAAGACGAGTTGTTCGTTTTTCTTTCCGCCTAAGACTTCGACGTTGATTCCCTCACCGTATTTGTCTCGAAGTGCTTTGGTAAGGTTGCGGGCAAACTTGGCTCTATCTATGTCAAGGTTAACGTCGCAAATCGTCCATTTGCCGCCTTGGACGTCTATGCTCCAATTTGAGATTGTGATGGGATTCACGCCTTCGCCTTTTTTACCAGGCAAAAGCAAAGAATATTTGCCGGCCTCGCCTTGCGCTGCGAACCTGCATATTTTGAGAATGTCGATGATAGAGTCCTGCGAACTCAAATAATCCCCTAAGTAAAAAATCTCACTTCTTGTTTTCGGTAAAATCGGCCGTTAATGAAGGGTTTACCTTAATTAACCCCAAACTTTTCTGAAGTCGGGAGCAAAATGATAAAATTTAATTAAGAGCGTGATATAATTCCCTTAAAACATTCGCATAAGCTCAAGGAGTGGAATATTGAATTCGACATTTCATAAATCCCTTTGGATTAACAAAAATGTGAACAGCCTTGTTTTTGCGCAGACCTTAGACATTGTTCTTGATTTTGAGCCAATTTTACAAATCATCAAGAAAAAGCCCCGTCTTTATGCCCTCCATATCGACCTCTGTTATTGCGTCTTTCGTCACAAAAACTGGATTGGGTCCGCTTTGTTTCAAAGTTTTCTCACAAACCACTTGAATCAGGAACACGAGATCCCGCAGGCCCATGCGACCGAACTCATCATGCTTTTGATCGATTTCTTACATTCGTCCAACATAATGTCTAAAACGACACAACGAAGCGACGAACAATTCATAAAATACATTTTCGTTTCCGCCATTGTCTCCAAAGCAGATTCAATGAACGGCGAGGAACTCGGATTCGGGTCTTTCCTCGTCGAGTATCTTCGAAAAACTGCCCGCGACATTCAGTCGAACATTGGTTCGACGACGAAAGACACCATCGTTTTCTCCACGGAGGTGGAGTCTATGATCCAGAACGTTTTTTATGCATTTTCCGATCAAATGAAGGTTACACCTTGGATCATTGATGTCTATCATCTCTTGTTTGGTTTGGAAGGCCATGTCAGCGATGAGTTCTTGACTGAAACAGACGTGGGGAAGGTATTTTACCTGCTGCTGGAGATAGGAAAAGCGAGGACGCTGTCGATTGCCTCGGTCAAATCTAAAGCAAAGAAACTAGGGATCAACTTTCTCGCCCCCGATGAATTGATGGAATCGCTTTATCAAGCAAATCTCGTTTACAGAGACGGCAAAGGCAAAACCGGTCATTGGCGCCTGACTCGGGAGGCGGAAAAACTTACTGCAAACGCCTTTGCGCATCAGGTCTTTCGGAACAGCAGCCAGACCAAAGACAATCTCAGTCTGAATCCTGCCTATCAAGGCGCTATATTTGCTCGACTTTCCGAGGAACACAAGGAGATCTTACTTGAACTGTTTACCAAAGATATTATAAGAGTATTTCCAGAGAACATGGAGTCGGGAATAAACCGCCTTCTCAAATTCTTCGATACCAAACAGGTAATGGAGATGTTGTTAAAGACGGCGAAAGACCTAGACCGGCCCTGGTTGGAAAGAGCTATTTTTACTTCTTTAGTTCAGATCAAAGATCAGATCGCTCCAGAACTAAAAGGAACGGAACAAAGCGACGATGCAAAAGGACAGGAATTCTGACGGTATTGGTAAAGACAAGGCGATAGGGCTGGGTCTCCGTCACGAGAATCTCGTCCTGCATCAAAATCGAATCCGAAAGATCCTGCATAAAGAGATTAGCCAATTTATCCCTGTGTTGGATACTTGCCGAAAAGACAATGCAGGAATTCTTGATTCTGCGCAGCTTGACCGCTGGTCCTCCGAACAGACGGTTTCAAACGTCGCCGCTTTCGTACCTGCAGCTGGGGCCGCTTCAAGATATTTTCAACCGCTCGATTTCCTGACCGGCGTGAAAGACTACCGTGAATCCTCCTTTCGCCATCGAGCAGATCAGCTATTGCAATGTCCGATCCCCAAATATGTTCGGGGAATACTTTCAGGCGAAATCCTCACGCCAGACGCGACACACCTTGAAGATGCCCTGAAACAGCCTAAGGCATTACAGTCCGCGACCACGGACGGCACAACCTTCTTTGAGATAAAGCTTTTGGAGCATGACGCGATAGGAATACGTAACGAAATTTTCATCACGCCCTCCGCGAAATCCAATGACTTCATCAGCGCAGAAAAATCCGCAGGTGTACCAGGAAAACGGACATTCTTTGAACAAGGACCAGAACTTTCCACAATACGATTTGACGCCGCTTCGGGCGACCCAGTACTAGTGAACGGGAGTTATTCCATTGTCCCCGCTGGGCATGGCGTTCTTGCGGAGATCTTTCCCAAAATTCGCGCCCAACAACCCGAACTTGACGCTCTTTTCATTCGAAACATCGATAATGTCATAGGGCTCGACCGGAAGGCAATTTCTTGGTGCCAAACTTTTATTAAATCACATCGGTACTTGCTTCGGGCAATCCGCTCCATTCGCGAGCGTCTTAGCGCTTGCGATTTGGAAGGCGCAGAGAAAATAGCCCGGGAGCTAGCACAGAGCGTTCATATTGCGCCAAATTCCGGTAAGAGTTCACTTTTGGCGCTTCAAGAAAACCTTTTCCACTCCCCAAACGTTGTAACGGAGGGAGCGCGCGAGAACCTCGACCGCCTCAAGCAACTTTACAACCGCCCGCTCAATCTCGTCGGTGTGGTGCCAAATACTGGGGGCGACGTCGGCGGAACGCCTGTTTTTTGCGACGCGGGCTACGGCAGACAGAAGATCCTTTTGGAACTTCCCCACGCTTCTCCTCAAGACAAAGAACGCTATTTTGTTGACCCTAAAAAAGCTACCCACTTTAACCCAGTTTTCGTTTGCGCCGAACTTCCCATACAATCAAATCCATATGAAGTAACGGAAAGCCCTTTCTGGATCCTTGCGAAGAAACCGTTTGCCGGTCGTGAGGTGGTTTATCATGAAACTGTTCTTTACGAACTGTTGGGCAACAGCCAATTGGCAAACGCGGTTTTTGTCGAAATTCCTCGTATTCTTTTCAATCCCCATAAGACGGTACTCGACGGTTGCGGACACTCCGACGCATTTTGGAAGGTATCTAAGCATTAAAAGAGAAATGAAATAGAAAGCATGAAAAATAAATATCTCGTTTTTGTAGAAGAGGAAAACGCCCGCTCCCTGGAGCAATTTGCGCCTGACATTGAAAGAGTCTCCCATGCGATGCTGCGTACCCGTCTGGATCTAACAGACGAGGAATTCAAGGCCCTTAGAGCAACGTTTGCATCGCTCCAACGCGA
Source organism: Oligoflexales bacterium (assembly GCA_050251195.1). Lineage (GTDB taxonomy): Bacteria > Bdellovibrionota_B > Oligoflexia > Oligoflexales > Oligoflexaceae > JBFWNG01. The sequence goes on along the minus strand of JBFWNG010000006.1, from coordinate 23,255 downwards.
TAAGCGGTCCTGCGGAATCATCCCTGTTAATTCCCTGCCGGTGAAAGCGTTGTTTTTCGACATGGACTCTACCGCTATCGAACAAGAGACGATTAATGAACTCGCTGTTTTAGCTGGAAAATCAGCTGAAATCTCCCGAATTACTGAGGAAGCCATGAAAGGCAATCTTTCCTTTCCGGAAGCCCTTCGAGCAAGGTTGTCTATGCTCACGGGATTGGAATCCTCAAGTCTTCAAACAGTGGCGGCAAAAGTTACCATTTCTAAAGGAATGGAAACTCTCTGCACAGCGGCACACCGAAATGGGGCAAAAGTTTTCCTAATCTCTGGGGGATTTAACGAGATTGCGCAGCGCATTGCCAAAGAGTTGGCTATGGACGGCTTTCGCGCGCATCAACTCGAATTCAAAGATGAAAAATTATCGGGCAATCTTGCAAGTCCTCTCATCGACTCTGCAGCAAAGGCCTCATATCTCCTTGAAACATGCAAAAGGCTCGGTATCTCCCGAGCACATGCGGTCGGTGTGGGCGACGGAGCCAATGACATCGCCATGCTTGATGCCGCAGGAATAGCGCTCGGCTTTACACCAAAGGAGACGCTCATTCCTCATATCGACTTTGCAAATTATCGGGGCGACCACAGCTTATTCTGCGATATTCTTTCGTTCAAGTAGCAAGAACACTTCTTGATTGCCTTTGCGGCCTTTAACTGCCGAATCAAACCGCGACATCTTGTACCCATTGAAGTTCGTCAAGGAGGCAACAACGGTGTCGTACGCCTTATCAATCAGTTCGGCCGAAGCAACCACCCCGCCTCGCGGTATGTCTTCGCGCGGAAGCTCAAATTGAGGCTTTATGAGAACAAGAACCTTTAAGCCGCGAGCAAACAACTCCCGTGGAAGGGATTCAAAAATCTTGGCCACGGAGTTGAAACTGATATCCATTACAATGAAATCGATATCAGGAAACTTCGACCACTCAACGTCTCGGACGTCAGTTTGCTCAAACGAATTTACTTTTTCATTGCTTCGAAGCTTCCAATCCAGCTGATTCGTTCCGACGTCGACCGCATATACCTTGGCCGCGCCAAGCTGCAAAACGCAGTCGGTGAAACCACCAGTAGACGCTCCAATGTCCATGACGACCTTGTCGTGCACGAAAGCTTCAAGACCAAAATGCTTCAGAGCGGCCGCAAGCTTGTCTCCACCGCGGCTCACAAACGCCTGACCTTTTTTGAGCTTGATCGCATCTTCTTCGGTTAGCATGGTCCCTGGCTTATCCACCCTTTGCTCATTAACGAGAACTTCTCCCGCCATAATTAAACTTTGGGCCGCCTTTATTGAAGGGGCTAGTTCCCGATCCACCAAAAGCTGATCGAGTCTCATTTTTTGGGGCTTACCCCCCGCCTTGGCCATAATATTTCTAAATTTTTTAGCCTGTTTTATTAGTGGGTTAAATGCTTTTTTGGCATTTTAACTAAAAAGATCAATTCACTAGTCCGAAGGCTAGGTTAGCAGGAGTTGGTGGAATATCCTAGGCATAATGCCGACACCAACCCAGGGGGGCTGAAATGGTTCAAAAGAATATCGTGATGCTATCCATTGATGATTCCACGTTGACGACCGAACTTGACCGGGCAGGTTACCGGAAAGTCGGCGTAACGATCAAACCTGCCAACAGCTTTAGCAAAGCTCAAAAAATTCTAGAAACGGATCCTGTCGACATAATAGTGGTCAACTGGGATTACTCGAAGATAGATGCTCTTGCTATCTGCAAGCACTTCAAGTCTCAGGAACAGATGAAACACATTCCCGTGGTTTTGACGAGCGTGCAAAGCAACCAGCAACGCGTCCAGCTTGCCCTCGACGCCAAGGCAGATCTGTTCGTCGAGCAGCCCATGGCTCGCGCCTACTTTATAGAAAAGCTAAAAGGTCTTCTCGATCAGAAAACACGTACAGAAGACCGCATTGAACATACGGGTCAGGCGATTTTCATGTGGAAGGGCAAGGAAGTCCAGTGCGACATCGGAGACATTTCTCAGTCTGGTTTGCTCCTCGCAACTCAAGACATGTCGTTTGATTCAGGCGAAATGTTTGAAATCGAGTTCTCCCTTCCCGGATATAAAAAAGCACTAAATGTGACAGGACAGGTTGTTCGAAGAATCACCAAAAAATCCGGGTCAGAGGAACATCAAGTCGGTTTCGGGGTTAAGTTCATCAAGTTCGGCAACGACTCCCAAAAGCGGCTCGAGAAGTATGTACTCAAGACTAAGAATGACGATCCAAAACTGGCGTACTACCTGTAGAGCGTTGACAGAATAATTCTTTGTCTTCCTTGACTTCCGCATTGGAAAAGATGATTCTTGGCCGGTGACGGAGGCCCGCATTGGCTAAGTATCGCAACTACTCGCTCGCCTTACCTCTTGCGCTTGCACTAAGCACTTTGTGTTTTGTTTCCGCAACAATTTACACCCAAACCAAACTGGTCGGCATAGAAGGATCAGCCAGTGTTATAAGAGACGTATTCGCGCCTGGTCTCACCTACCTTGCGAAGGTGAGAAGACCTGCAAGCGAGATCAAATTGCTGCTTGTGGACATTGAACGCGCTCCAAAACCGAACGATCTAAAGATTCTCTTACTCCCTCTGGGGAGAATTCAGCGACAAACCAAAGCCTACCTCGACCTGCCATTGGCTCCCGAAGAGCAAAGACGATGGCATGAGCTTTCGAGTCTGGTGGAAACCCTCAGCGCCAACATTGAAAGTTCAACGGAGCAGGAAGGATCGAAAAGAGGTGCGATCCTTGCAATGACGCGCATCCTTCTCGACGATATCGACATCGCGCTACCGACAACCGCCTCGAGAATGGCTGCATCCCTTCAGCGCCATGCTCAAAGCATCGATCAAACTTATGCAAACTTTACCCGGGTTGTCGTACTTCTCAATTCCCTTAGCCTGCTCCTCACCGTCGGGGCAGCCGCAACTATTTACCGAATTTTAAGAACCAAGGAGGTCTCACAATATGACCGCCAACAATCTCTCAAGGACCGGGTTGCGCAATTGGACGCCTTTGCCGGAACGGTCGCACACGACATAAAAAATCCGCTCAGCACAATCTCATCGGGTGTCGACGCTCTTGCCTGCGCCGCTTCCCCAGAAGAAGCGGAGAAGATCGTTACGATTGTCCGTAAGGCAACCTCGAGAGGCCTAAAAATAGTGGACGACCTGCTTCTCTTCGCGCGAGCGCAACAGGAGCCGGAAAGAGGCCAACGCGCCAATGTCCAAAGAGTGCTTCAAGATTTGACCGCGGAATACAAACCCATTGCCGAGAAAAAAGCAATTAACCTGTCTGTCGACTGTGCGCAGCCAGCGGAAGTTGGTTGTGGCTCTGGCATCCTTACAAGCATCGTGGAGAACCTTCTACGAAACGCCGTCAAATACATGGGAGAAAGCACGGTAAGGCATATTCAGGTAAAAGAGAGTGTAACGGAATCTTGCGTGAGGATAGAGGTTTCGGACTCGGGCCCTGGAATTTCTGACACAGTCAAAAATCACATATTCGAGCCGTTTTTTAGGGGTCCCGGAAGCGTAGACACAGGAATAGGATTGGGCCTTGCGACGGCAAAGCGGCTGGTTGAGGCATACGGCGGCAAGATAGGCGTTCAAACGAGATTGGGCGTCGGATCGACATTCGCTGTTGAGCTTCCTAAGGCGATCTAATCTCTATGAAGCTTTGCTTTCTTCTTCAGAATTCCCCTCTTCGAGGGCAGAGATAAAGGACCCCTTGCGGCGCACAGTTGCGAGGACGACGCCGGCAACGTCAGTTTTAACAGGAATCTTGATTTCACCGACGGTGATGTCGACGTTTGAGGCCAGTAAACCGTACACCTTAATCGTGGAATCTTTGTTCCACATACGATGTTCTTTGCTTTCCTCCAACCTCTTTTCAAGTTTGGTGAGGACTACCTTGACCCTTTGTATCTTGATCTGCAAGAGATCGATCATTTGCTGGTGCTTTGCCGTCATCTGGGTTTTCTTTTTTCGAACTAATTCTCGCAGGGCCATTCTGTCGTCGGACGCAACCTTGGAGAATCGTGCATATCGCGTCTCTCGGATTTTCAGCGACCTTTCCAACTTCCAATCAACTCCAACGTTACAAACAGTCATGTTGCCTTGAGGGAATCCCAAGCGGCCAGCCTTCATGTCCAAACTACAGCTATAAGAACCACCGGCAAGCAGACCGTCTTTAACGTTCACTTCGATATTTCCGCCCACAATGGCTTCGCTATTGAGAATGGACTTGTTCACGTTCAAGTTGCCGCCGCAGCATAACCTCGAGTTTTCGATAAAGGATGCCTTGATGTTCTGTCTGGCGTAAACACGTCCCTTTTCGGTCGTCACGATCCCGCCTTGCACATTCATATCGCCGCCGACGCGGATAAACGCAAAACCTACCGATCCAGTGACTTCGAGATCTCCCGCTGTTTCGACCGTCGCACCGTTGTCAATCGATCCCTCTATAACAACTGATCCTTCAAAGCGAATGTTGCCTGTTTTGAGGTTGACGTCGCCCTTGTGCACGTACCTTGGAGATACGCCGACCAGCGCTGCTTCGACTTGCGGGATACCCGCAACGAGGGCGTAATACTTACCCGGTTCGCGCTCTTCAATTCCGTCGGAGACCGTAATCTCGGCTGTCTCCGAATCCCCTGGCTCCATGGTTTCGCCGAAAACAGTTTTGCCCGTCACTTTGGGTATGTGATACTTGAGCTCGGCGACAAGCTCTCCAGGGTTGACAAACATCTTTGTTGTCGACTCTCTCAAATCGACAGCACCCGAACTGGATGCTACAGACTTTATGTCTCTGTATGACTCGTACAAGTATGGTTTCTGCGCAGCCGTGCCAGTTTGGCCAATTGCGATTTCCCAACCGTCGATACTCTCGCCGGCTGCAATTGCCTGCAGAGTTTTTTCGATAGTTGGTTCGGTTACACCGTATTTAATGTTTTGTCGTCGTAGTTCGGCAAGCAACCAATTTCGCGTTGCTTGGAAGGACATTTTCTTGGCGGTCACTTGGTCGAATCGGTCAACGACACCTGACATCTTGTCTTCGGTAACGCGTATCTTAAGCAGTCCGGCTCCCGGATATGAGGCCTTCTTGGGCTCTGCGGGAGTGGCGGCTTCGTCGCTACCTGCGGGTCCCTGCCCCACCAGACAAACAACCGGCATCCCGATGCCCCATTTTTGCGGACCCTTCATTGCCTTTTGCAGTTTTCGAACGAGAGACTCTCTTCTGAATTCGTAGGCGACGCCGGAAGATTCTTTAAGCTTGCGAAGGCCTTCGGCACTTGCCGTTAGAATTTCTTTGGCTAGATCGGTACTTCGAAGAGACAACGGATCGCAAATGATCAAAATGACCTCGCGCCGCGCCTTATTAGCGACCAACTTATAAGGGCGATCTGAAAACTTAAGGGTGTCAACGCTTGATATAGCGAGTGATTGACAAGTAGTCCCAACCCGAGCGCGGAAGAACGCTCCTTCCAACTGCGCAGGATGCCCGCCCTTGTTTATGCCACTCGAAAGACACAGGTGATCGATGCAAAGCTCGAAGTCTTCATACTCCCAAGCATTTGTGTCAGAAGGTGGAGCGACAAGCGTGAGACTATAGGCGATGCCCTCTTGTTCTGATTTGGTTATGTCGACGCCTTTGAAAATCTTGCCGCCGGCAGCGATGTCGAATCCTACAACCTCATTTTCTGGTTGGATTGCTCTTATGGAAGCCCAAACGCTCGCGAGCATTTGGTCGTAGACAAAATAAAAATCTATGGCGTTCTTGCTCTTTTCTTCTTCCATCTTTGCCTTGGCTCGATCCAGCAAATCAGTCGGCGGCGTTTCGTGCGCAAGACAATAGGAAATCGAGAATTCTAATCGAACTCGCTTCCTCGCTGCACTGTACGACAACTTAGGTTGATCGTTTTCCAAAACTTCCTCTAAAACCCAAATTTTGGTTATTCGAATCTGTTTTGTTGTCGGTTAAATAGCTGATAGTTTTAATAATTAATGTAGGACGAACGTCATACGAGCTTGAGCTATCAGCAAAAGAAAAGCATTAGCCTTGGGTTTTTAAGCTATTGCAATTAGCGAGCTGACCGCATGCCCCCGCAATGTCCTGTCCCTTGCTGTAGCGAATCATGGACCGCAGACCAGCCTTGTGTAGGACATCTCTGAACGCTTGCATTTTATCAGGACTTGGTCCGGAAAACTTCAGAGGCGCGACCTCGTTAAACGGGATTAGATTCACTTTCACAGGAACGTCTTTTAGGATTTCCACAAGCCGCCCCGCGTGCTCCGTCGTATCATTAACGTCCCTTATCAAAATGTACTGAACCAAAAGAAAAGCTCGCTTGTTTCTCAGTCCTCTAAAGTACTCTTTGAAAAACTCGAGCAACTCGACGTAGGAAGATTCACGGTTGGCGGGAACCAGTCGGTTCCGCTCTCCATGTGTGGTGCCGTGCAAACTGAACGCAAGGGATATGTCGGGAATTTCATGAATCAATTGCTTGAGTTGTTCGAGACGTCCCACGGTTGACACGGCGATCTTTCGCACGGAGATGTTGATGCCGAGCGGGTCGGAGAAAATCTTAATCGCGCGCATGACCGCCGAAAGATTGTCCAGCGGCTCGCCCATTCCCATGAATACGAGATTGGTGATTCTTGTCGCTTCTGTGTTGGCGGGAAGCCATTGCGGGTTTTCCTTTATCCAGCGCGAAGCCACTTCAAACTGCCCTATTATTTCCGCGGCGGTAAGGTTTCTCGTGAGTCCCATTCGCCCCGTATGGCAAAAGGCGCAGCGTCTTTGACATCCGACTTGCGACGAAAGGCACAGCGTGACGCGAGAATTTTCGGGCATTAAGACAGCTTCGACGTTATTTCCGTCTGATAGACCAATGAGGAATTTAACGCTGCCGTCGTATGCCGAAGTCAGGCTTTGTTCTACCTTCAGTGGGGAAAACTCGAAATTTGCTGCGAGTGCGTGTATCAGCTTTCTGGGGAGTTTGTATTCTGGTTTTTCGTATTCAGCCTGCCAATCCCGGTAAACGCATTGCATGAGACTTCGCGCGTGAACTTCTGGAACACCCACGCCGGCACACACGGCGGCTAAGTCGCCTCTTGTTTGACTGAGAATGCTCTGCTTTTCCAAAAAAAAATCCCCCGGTAAAGGGGGAAATTAGTAGGGTTCGACTCAAGATGCAACGGCAAATTCTAACTGACTTCCTTAGGAGAGGTCTTGTCGGCTTTTCGGCGCTCCGGCATTGCTCCGACCCTTCCTCCATGCCTCTGGGCAAGGGTTTCAGCCATGCCGTTTAGGGCATTGGCGAGATCCTGAAGTTCGTCAGTTTTGCGAATAACTATGCGCGACGTATAGTCGCCGTCCTTAATCTTTTCGATGAAACGATCTATGGAAATAAGGGGGCCGTAATACTTGTGGGTCGTGCGGAACACGACAAAAAACAGCACCGCTACGAAGGATACGAGCAAGAAGCCCAAGCGGTAAACGTTCTTGAAGAACACGTCGTTGGTTACCACCTCCCACTTAAACCCAGGATCGACAACGTTGAAAATCTCCATAACATGAGCATATTGCTCGGCAAAGGCGCTCACAAACAAGGCAGCCGTCAAAACGACGAAGGTCATTGCGATTGTGATAACGTACATCCCCAGCTTTATTTGCTTGAAGGGTTCGATTAGGATCGTTGACAGGTTTCGGGACTTTCGAGTCCTCGATTCAGTAGTCATGGAGTGCTCCTAAACAATTTAACGGGTTATCGCCGTCTTGCTTATCGGTTCTTGTGCTGAGACCTTTACTTAATTGTACCCCAACTCCTGTTAAAAATCACAATTTGGGAGCCGTTTTTAACATTGTTATTGCAGTTTTGGACATTCTCCGTTAAGGTCGGGCTTTATTTTCCGGGAGGTTTCCTTGCACGGCTCTAGACATAAACGCAAACACCCAAAGGGCAGAAGAAAAGTCGGCCGCAAAAAACGTAGAGGTATGCGTTTAAGAAGATCATTACGAACTAAATAATTACTGCGTGAATGGGAGTTACGACTCCCGTTCACGATTTCGAAGCAGTTTTTTTTAGTTTAGAAATTTATCAAAAAAGAACATTTCGCCTTTGTTTTTGCACCAAACGCCTTCGGCACGAATCGGCGAAGGTCTTGGCACACAAAGATTTCTTTGCATTTCGCCTGAATTCCAAGTACTCTTAAAACAGATCCACAAAAAAATACAATTCTCAAAAAGTGCTTAACAGAGGTACGCTATGCTGGACTTCATGTTCGCCCTCGAGCGTTTGCTGAAAATTTGGCCAGACAACGCGAAGTGGGACATCACACAGATCGCCAAGGTTTCCGAGACCAGAATACATCTCGTCCTTGAATACCTAAGCGATGTGCTTGGTAAAGAGATCGAGGTCCATGAACCGCTAAGCTTCAACGAAGTCTCTCGAGCGCGAGCCCTTATGTACGACCGTTTGCGGGGCGAAATCGAGAAAAGAAAGCAACTCGAAGTCAAGGCCGCTGAAGAAGCGAGCGTTCTGTACGAAAAAATGCTCGAAAAAGTGCGCGCGATGCAAATCACCGGCAATTGGCGCGGCGCTTACAAGACTCTCACCTATTTCCATGGATTGCACAGACCTCGCCTCGTAGCGGACGTTGTGATTCAGATCTCCGACGAATGCCTGCGCTCAGGCATCAAGGCGGGAATTAATTTTCAAGAGCTTGCGCATTGGCTCAAAATTGGAATGGAAGCGTTTTGTCGCTCTCATACCAGCGATGTCGTTGAGGAAGCGCTTGATTTTGTTGACGCTTACGGTAATCATTTCTTAGAAGCAGATCCGGAAAAGGGCGAACAACTGTTGAAAAATATATTCTTAATGTTAAAACCTTCAGCAATGGAGTTTGATCTAACACCAAAGTTCAACGATGTTGCTCTTAGCCTGAATCTGGGGAATGTCGTTGACGTTTACGCATAAAAGGCTGACCGTTTTTGAAAAGAAAAACCACGAATTCAACTACAACAAAAGTTCGATCAAAAAAAAGTAATGCCAAGAAACACGCTTCGCTCGGTCCTTTAACCGAAAAGGAAATATATGCGGAGTGTCTCCCGAGCCATTTCAAGTTTAAAAGCACCGTAGACCTAACGACCTCCCATGACATTATTGCGCAAGACCGCGCCATTCGGGCCATCAACATTGGCCTCGGTATCCGTAGGCCCGGTTATAATATCTACGTCGCCGGCATCCAAGGAACAGGCAAGACAAGCGTCATCAAGCAGTTCCTCGAAAAGTGGTCCTCGAACACGCCCCCTTCCAATGACTGGGTATATCTCTATAACTTCAATTCACCCGATAGCCCCATGGCAACCCAACTGCCTCGAGGGGAAGGCCGTATTTTCAAAAAGAAAATGGACCATTTTATCCGTACGCTGAAGGCGGAAGTCCCCCTCGCCTTCCAAAGCGAAGAATACGAGAACACCGTCAACTCCTATTTGTCTTCCAACAACGAGCGCAAATCCAACCTTTTTCTGGAACTCGAAAAGTTGGCCAAGAGCATGGATTTTGTAATCAAGTCCACGCGAGTGGGTATTGAGACGATCCCTGTTATCGAAGGCCGGCAGCTTACGGAAAAAGAATACAACAAGCTTGGCGAAGACAAGCGTCGCGACATCGAAAACAGAAGATCGCAGCTAGAACCTCAGGTTCTCGACTTCGCCAGAAAAATCCGGTCCATCGAACAAGAAGCTAAGGAATATCTGGAAAAGTTGCGTGAAGAACTGGGCAACCAGGTGGTCAGTTCCGCCATGGAAGGTCTATTCGAGGATTATAAGGACGAAGAGTTCATTACCGACTACCTAAACCAGGTCAAAGAAGATGCGCTTGAGAACCTTCTCGAGTTTATCGAGGACGAAGAAAAAGACGAAGAGGGCCCTGCGTACGCCCCTCCCGATCGGGACCGTTTCAATAAATACAAAGTGAACGTCTTCGTTGATAACAGCAATCTCGACAGCGCTCCCGTTATTATCGAAAACAACCCCACATACTACAACCTTTTCGGCAAGATCGAAAAAAACGTCGAACACGGCATGTATCTTACCGACTTTACGATGATCAAGAACGGGGCAATTCACCGCGCAAACGGCGGTTACCTCGTGCTTAACGCGCTCGATATCCTAAGAACACCGTCGATTTGGGATACGCTGAAGCGAATTCTCAGAAACCGACTTGGCTTTATTGAAGATATGGGCGAACAGTATTCGCTCTTACCGACGTCCGGTTTACGCCCGAAACCCATCTCGCTCGATCTTAAGGTGATCCTCATAGGCAATGATGAGATTTATCATATCCTCTTTGCCGAAGACGAAGAATTCCACAAGATATTTAAGATCAAGGCTGATTTCGATTTTAAAATGGACCGAACCCCTAAGAACATCGAGAGCTACGTCTCGTTTGTCGCTACCCGATCCAAAAGAGAAGACCTCCTACCTTTTGAAAAATCCGGCGTTGCAGCCATGGTGGAATTCGGGTCTCGTCTGGTTGAAGACCAAAGATTGCTCTCAACCCAGTTCGGCGAACTCAAGGACCTTACTATTGAGGCAGACTTTATCGCGCGCGAAGATGGCGCAAAGTCGGTCAGTAGGGAACACGTCGAAGAGGCCCTCAACCAGAAGTTCTATCGCCTGAACCTTCAGGAAGAAAACATTCTGGGCCTCATTCGATCCAAAGACATCTTGGTTTCCGTTGACGGCGCGCGCATCGGCCAAGTCAACGCGCTCGCTGTATACGACTACGGAGATTATTCTTTTGGCAAGATTGGTCGCATCACTTGCACAACCTCACTTAGCGGAAGCAGTGGCATCATCAATATCGAGAGAGCATCGCACTTGTCGGGAAAGATCCACGACAAGGGGGTTTATATCTTGAGTGGGTTCTTGCACGCCGTTTTAGCCAAGAAGCGTAAACTCGGGATCTCATGCAGCCTTTGTTTTGAACAAAGCTACGGCACGATCGACGGCGACAGCGCATCGGTCGCGGAGCTCATCGCAATTGTTAGCGCCTTGGCGGAAATTCCCGTTAAGCAAACCTTTGGCATCACCGGCTCCGTCAATCAAATGGGCGAAATCCAGTCGATTGGCGGCGTAAACGAGAAAATTGAGGGTTTTTTAAAAGCCTGCAAAATGATCGGTGCAAACAAGGACTACGGGGTCGTCATTCCATTTCAAAATGTCCCCAACCTTATGCTGCATCGTATTGTTCGTGACGCCGTGAAATCGGGATACCTTAAAATATATCCCGTCAAGCACATCTCGGAGGCCTTCGAAATCATGACGGATGTGTCCCTCGGGCTCGTCGATATCCACAGCAAAGCAGGGTTCCCTGAGGGTTCTGCTCTCGATCTTATCGAAAAGAAGCTTGAGAAAATGTACCAGGAGCAAGAGAAGCATTCGAACGTTCCCAAAGCACCCAACAAAACCCAAAACGCACCCAAAGCTGCCGCTAAGAGACGCTAAATCCTCTTATGACATCCCCCGACAAAGTAAAGACGTGGAAGCTCCGATCAAAATTGCTCGCGAGCCTTCACAAATTCTTTGACGATCGTGGCTTTACTCATCTTGATACTCCTCTTCTCGTGGGCATGCCTGGCTACGAGGTGCATCTCAACTTCTTTCAAACCGACTGGTTCAACCTGCAGCACAAGGCGATGCCGCGCTTTCTCCGAAGTAGTCCTGAGATACATTTAAAGAAAGCTCTCTCCTCCGGCCTCGACAAAGTCTACGAGGTGGGGAAATGTTTTCGGAACGTCGGAGAACTCGGGCCGCTACACCACCCCGAATTTACAATGGTGGAATGGTATCAAACCGACATCGATTACATGGATTTTATGCAGCAAACCGAAGACTTCTTGCGGCAAACCCGTGAAGAGTTCCTGCGCCACTTCCCAAGTCCGCTTATATTGCCACAGTCGTTTCGCAAGATCTCCGTCTTTGAAGCTTTTGAAGACTTTGCAAAAGTGCAACTCGTCGACGACGACCCAACGTTAAGATACAAAGCGCAAGCATTGGGCCACGATTACCTGTTGCCCGGCGACGACTTCGAAACGAGTTACTTTAAAATTCTCTTGAATACGATCGAGCCCCGGCTCAAAGAACTCGGAGCAATATTCCTCTATGATTTCCCTCCATCGCAAGCGGCACTAGCCGAGGTAAAAAACGGAAAGGCGAAACGATTCGAGGCTTATATTAACGGCGTCGAGCTCTGCAATGCGTTTTCAGAATTGACTTCTTCCGAAGAAAACAAGAGACGTTTTGCCGATTTTTCAACAAAGCGCCAACAAATAGGAGCCACTCCTTTCTCTGTCGACGAAGGCTTTATAGCGGCCCTAGATAAAGGCTTACCGGCCAGCTGCGGCAACGCTCTAGGATTCGACCGCTGGTTTGCGCTGCTGCTCGGCGACTCCGATCTTCAACGCGCCATCAGTTTTCCCTCCGTCTCCTTTCCCAATCTCAAGTAGAAAAACCTAGATAAATTGTGTTAGAACACGATCCAGTATTTTCAAGAGGTCATGTTATGGCGTTGCTCAAATCAACCGTCATCGTCGCTCTCCTGGCAACGAGCTGCGGTATCACAGAAACAAAAAAACTTAAAAAATCGAACGATATGATTGGCATCCGCCTAACCGAAAAGTTCGATCGACCAACAGATTGCCGAGCGCACATTAAAGAAGCACTCTGCCTCGTAGCGCCGGACCCCAATCACCCTAATGAAGTTCCTGACAATTCCAAAAAACGTTCCTGCCTTGGCGGTGAAGGAGCCTACGTCGAAGCATTCGAGCAGCTCTATGACAACTATCCACCCGTTTTACAAAAGATGTTTTGCTCGCTTCGCAAGATTCAAATTGAGGAGAAATTCTTTGGCACTGCATACGCCAACATTGTTTGGAAGGATGAGGCAAACCACGTTTCCGATGGGGCCATCATGGGTATTAGAAAGTCGGTGTTGGACGAGAAACTGACGCTGACGCGATGGTCCAGCTGGAAAGAACAGCTATCCTTTGGCGGCGTGGTCGATTCTTATACTGTTAAAGACGATTTGCCTAAGATTGAAACTTCCTCCAAAGATCAGATTAACGACTTTTTGTACTTTGTCGTCGCGCATGAATTCGGACATTTTTTAGATTTTTCCAATAACCTCAATGAACAAATCAATTGCTCAAAGAAAACCGAAAACCCGGACGACCAAGTCTGTGACTTCGCCGATGGGTCTTGGGGCTCTTTAAGTTGGGAAAACACAAAGACAATCTTGCCCGAATTCGACTTCGAATTGCGCCCCGAACTTTGCTTTTACTGGTGCGACGGCAAGACCCTCGGCAAAGACCAAATAGATTCCGTATATCAAGGACTCAGCAACGCGCCTTTCGTCAGCACCTACTCGACAACAAATGCTCGCGATGACTTCGCCGAGACCTTCGCGTACCGGCTCCTCAACCAGTATGTCGATAGTAAGTACAGCTTGGTGACACCCGCACCCGCACAAATTCGCTACGACATAATCGAGAAACTGCGAGGTGAACGGATGGCTTCCAAGGTCGAGTATGTCGATGACGTGATTGCCAAGGACGACCTAAAATACCCTTGATGTGTTTCGCTCAGCTTAAACATGGCGGAGGTTCGTCTGAGAGCGCCGCCTGTTGTGCAGGTCGTAATCCTTGACGAAACGAAGCATTCTCTCTCTCAAGACGACCGCGAAATCTCCACGGACGCCAACAAATGCGAGAGCGTCCCACCCCAATTTACGGACCGAAAAAGTGGCCCGAGAATAGGAATGTGAGCAAGAATCAAATGCTCCTCTCCCGATCGTTCGACTGAGATGTTTTTCATGAAACCGAGCAACGTCACCTTCCCCAGCGCCATTTCCACCTCGCTTTTGATGGAGCTCTTTTTGAGCCCCGAGCCACTGGATACCTGGCTGAGTTCTACCTCGTAACTGAGAGCTACTCGATTCTCGCCGACGAATTTAGCAATTCCGCTAAAAATAAAGCCGTACTTCTTCCAGTGCTGTACCTTGGAATCGGCCTCCCCCTCTCCTTCGGCAAAGAATTCGCCTCCGTCATGAAAACCTAGGGTTTCCATGGGACGGAACTGAATCTCCGGTTCTGCAACAATTCTCACGACCCCGGCCCGCGACAATGCGTTGAGCTTAGCTTCAGGGATTTTGCGAAAATTAATCGATTCCCAATCAAGTCCCAGCTCGTCGGCCGCATTCGCTTCTATCAAAAACACCTTGGCCCGAAATGTCAAAGGAGATCGCCAAACGGAAGAGGAACATTCGACGCGCAACCATCCCTCTTCAACGCCGCCGTCCGTGAGAAAATTAACTCGATCCGATGTAGGTTTGTCTCCCTGACAGTCTTCCGTCGCTAGAACTTCTCCGCCGGGCAGGATTTGAACTTGATACCACGGAGCAAGTTGCTTCGACAGATGCTTAAGCGTTCGGTCCGCACTTTCGGGTTTTAATACGACATGAAACAAACAGGGTTGCTGTTTTGCGCATTGCACTTTGGCGGTGGCAAACCAACGGAAGTCATCGCTCACACCGTATACCGCGTGGTTGACCAGATCGCATCGCACACCCTTTCGCTTGCAAATGAAATTATGCCAGATGTTGTTGTCAAACAGCGGATGCTTATGCGTTGAGAGCTCCACAACGTTATACAATCGCCGGGCTACTTCATCGCCGTTGGCGTCCCGCACCGTGACGACCACGACGCCCGGTCTCAACCCCACGACTTGCCATACGCCTGCTCTAACAAGCACAATGTCAACTGGCCCCTTGCGCGACACATGAATGGTATCTTCTTCTCCCACGTCGATGGTCGCTGCCTCTCCAACCGCTAAAGTGAGAGGCTCCACCTCGAGTGCGGCGTCCGGTTTCTCGATCCCTGACTGTCCTTCTACCCTGCTGGACGGAAAAGCGAAAAGAACGCTAATTAAAAGAAACTTTCGCGCGAGCGCCGCAACGGACCAATTGTTCAAATTCCTTGGATTCAATGACCCTCACCCTGTTCGAAGTTAAGATTTTTCTGAAATCGTTCTCTAATGCAATCTTCTGACTCGAATTGAAAACAACGACATTGTTCCGCAACGTGTACCGCACAATCTCCTTGTGCAAGCGACACTCTTTGGCGTTCTCTTTGTCTATAAACACAGCAACAGCATGACCTGACTTGGCAAAGACATGTGGCCCAAACTGGGAAGTCGGTCGTGTCCATTCGACTAATCCGCTTTTGGCCTTTTCCTGATGAGAATCAACCTGTTGGAATCCAAAAAGCGCTGCGTAGATACCGCACAAAAAGACAGTGAGATGGGTGATAACGGGAGAAATTTTGTCTAACGAAAGGGACATGCATCGCCCTCATCTACAGATTTGACTCCTCCGACAGCGATGACAAGGCAGACTGCCAGAGCAAGGGGCCGGTTGCCGTTTTCTGCCGCTCCGTAATCGAGCAACGGGAAATACTGGAGATAGGATGGTGGCAGGAGAGGTAGTGCGGCAGGCTTCTCGTCTAACAAAGATTCGGCGTCGACAACCGCCTCACCCATGGTCCGATTGTCGATGGCTGCAAGTTCCGCCAGGATTCTTTTAGAAATTGCCAAATTCGTTCTCCAATAGGCAAGGGTCACGACGGCGGCTAGGACCCACATCAAAATTATGTCGGCGCTGCCCCTACTCGCCAGCGGAGAATCGAAACTTCCAATTGGGAACCAAAGGATCGCTTTCGTCATTATGCTCCTCGTATAAATCGATGTGCCTTCCATGGCTTTCTAAATTTCCGCATTGGTCTACCGGGTAATTGTCGCGATGGTAATCGTCCAACCATTCAAGGGTCTTTTGAACCCTGGAAGGAAGGTCCGGCGAGTCGCCCGCAGTTGCCCTCAAATATTCAAGTGTTTGCTCCACGTTCTTCCGAGCGGCGAGCCTCCTCCCGCATACCTCGCTCACGTAATCCCAATGCAGAGTCTCGCGATACCAGTCCAAGTTCACGGAAAGTGAGGAAAGGCTCCTGCAAGCCCAGATGGCCCCTCCCAAGCCAAGCCACCAAAAAACAATGAGTTCGAAAGCTCGCATAGGTAATCCGTTGCGCGTAGGTGACAGTAGATGAGGTTCGGGGATGAAGACAGCGACATGGAACAATGTCTTTAAAACACCTTCCAAAAATGGTAAGAGCTGATACCTGAGAGAACGAGATCATGAGCCATTCCGACAGAGTACAGCTAGTGCCTTTCTTGCCCTGGACTGCAGGCGCAACGACAGGATTTATTGAGGAAATTGGCAAAGACCGGCTCTTTCTTAGGTTTGTTTCTCCACTCCCAGAACAGAATTTTCGACTTGTCGCAGCTTGCTCATCAAATGTTACGTTTGAATTTGCGGGCACGCTGGGTTCCAAGATCGCGGACGGCTTGCAATCTTTTGTGATCGATTC
Source organism: Oligoflexales bacterium (assembly GCA_050251195.1). Taxonomy (GTDB): domain Bacteria; phylum Bdellovibrionota_B; class Oligoflexia; order Oligoflexales; family Oligoflexaceae; genus JBFWNG01. The sequence continues at coordinate 6,723 of JBFWNG010000006.1, read as the reverse complement.
CACGTCCCTTCCGGCGTTGCAGGATCTCCTGACGTACGTTCGAAAACAGCAGCACATCGCCATATGCCGCGACCAAGACGTCGAAGCGTCCGACAAATTTACGGGTTTTTCCGATTATTCCTTTGTTCCTGAGGCTTTACCCGAACTCAACTGGAGTGACATCGACACCTCGACTCGTTTTCTTGGACGTCGGTTTGACTTGCCGCTATTGATTACGGGAATGACAGGGGGGATTGAACAAGGCGAAGAGCTGAACAAAAGGTTAGCAAGATGCGCCGTGGCGTTCGGTATTCCCATGGGCGTCGGTTCTCAGCGCATTGGCCTGGAAAACCCCAAACACGCCAAAATTTTCCAACTCAAGCTACACTCGCCCGACTTATTTTTGATAGGCAATATCGGTTTGAGCCAAATTCTACGAACCGATGCCGCGGATCTGTGCCAGAAGGCAGTCGACATGATCGAGGCAGACGCGCTCGCTGTTCACGTCAACGTCCTTCAGGAGATTGTGCAGGTGGAGGGAGATCGCTCTTTTCGAGGAGCCCTCCTCAGCATTGAAGAAATCTGTCGCAGATTGCCGGTGCCGGTCATTGTAAAAGAAGTTGGTAGCGGGATTGGTCCGGACACTGCGGCCAAGCTCTTTGAATGCGGTGTAAGTGCCGTGGACGTTGGCGGCAGGGGTGGAACCTCATGGGGCTATATTGAGGGCAAGCGCAGTGTCTCTGAATCGACCAAATTGCTCGCCGACCAATTCCGCGACTGGGGAATTCCAACGGCCTATGCGCTTCGAGCGTCGGCCCAAAGATTTCCCGACAGGGAGTTTGTTGCCACGGGAGGGGTTCGCGACGGTTTGACGGTGGCGAAAGCTGTGGCCTTGGGCGCACGGACGGTGGGAATCGGCCTCCCTTTGCTTAGGGCGGCGCTTCGGTCCGAAGAGGAGCTTGCGGAGGTGATGGACCGATTGAAAAAGGGCCTGCAAATAGCCATGATCGCAACGGGCTGCTCGCGTCTTGAGCAGCTTAAAACGCGTCTCTGTTTGGGCAAACCTTTTGAAAAAGTTCTTTAATCATTGCCCAAAGTTAGGTAAAACGGCCCTTGTCGTAACCAAGTGCGGCCGAGCTTAGTTTTAACGCTATCTGATTCACTGTAAGGAAGATAAATGCTGCAGCGGGACAACGCGGACAAACTTAATTTATCTCATTCCAATAGTTCGAGGCTTCCTGGCTTTTACGAACTCCCCATAGGCGAACGTCAAAAGATCGTCGGACAATTTTTTAGTGCCGCCGATCGAGACCGCAATCAAGCCGCCCTATCCGATTTCGGTGTGATCAACGCCGAGTTGGCGGACGTTTTTATTGAAAACGCGGTAGGAACCTTCGGGCTGCCCCTGGGTATCGCCACGAACTTCAAGATTAACGGTCAAGACATACTTGTACCCATGGCCGTCGAAGAGACAAGCGTTCTTGCGGGCGCCAGCCACGGTGCAAAACTTGCGCGCGAAGGCGGCGGTTTCAAAACAAGCAGCACAGCCCCCATAATGACCGGACAGGTGCAAATCTTCCCGGAACATGAACAGGACTTTGACGCCATTCTCAATCCGATGAAAGACGACCTCATCGCCTATGCCAACGAAGGACAACAAAGCCTGATCGCGCGAGGCGGCGGCGCCAAGAACCTCACTTGGCGTTACGTTCAGGAAATAAAATCCCTGGTCCTGTACCTCGACATAGACACGCGCGACGCCATGGGAGCTAACATTGTCAATACAATGTGCGAACGCTTGTCGGCTAAGATCGGTCAGATCATCGACTGCGAAATTGGACTGCGCATATTGACCAACCTCTGTGACAAAAGGGTTTCCCGAGCCCAGTGCAAGGTACCTGCAAAGGCGTTTCACAGCGACGAATTCAACGGCATGGAAGTCGTCGATCGCATTGAAAAAGCATATTTGTTCGCACGCCACGACGTTTACCGCGCAGCGACGCATAACAAAGGCGTCATGAACGGCATTGATCCGGTTCTTATCGCAACAGGCAACGACTGGAGGGCGGTCGAAGCGGGAGCGCACGCCTATTGCTGCCGCCACGGCGTCTACCAACCCATGACCAGGTGGTGGAAAAACAGCGACGGCGATCTGGAAGGCGAACTCGAACTTCCTATCGCGGTTGGAACAGTGGGCGGCGTCACCAAACTGCATCCGTCCGCGAAGGCATCTTTGACCTTGCTCGGCAATCCCAACGCCCAAGGCCTTGCTGAGATTATTTGCGCCGTCGGATTAGCGCAGAACCTTTCGGCCCTTCGCGCGCTTGCGTCTGAAGGGATCCAGCGCGGCCACATGAACTTACACCAGAAGAATCTAAGCCTTGCCCGGCGCGAGGGAGCAACTCGGTATTGAAACCCGTTAGAGTTCAAATACCCGGGAAAATCATGCTCTCCGGCGAATATTCCGTCTTGTTCCCAGGAGGAAGTTGCGTTGCCTATTGTCTCGACAAATACCTGAAAGTCACGATCGAACCGATCAACGAAGGCATCGAGATTGTGTCCGACTTTTGGCCAACTCCCCTTCGTTTTTCAACGCTGGCCGACCTTAGCGACAGCGACGACATGTATGCATCGGCAGTGCGCGAAGCAGCTAAAGAATTCGGCGTCGAGAACTTCAAAATTTCCGTCGATTCAGAATTGGGAAAAGGTGGCCTTGGCAGTTCTTCAGCTCTACGCCTCGGTGTCCAAGCAGCGTTCGAAACATATTCTCAACAGCACGCAAGCCTCAGCGACACCACCGTCTGGAACGCTGCGCACAAAGCGTGGAAGCGGCAAAGCGAATTTCAATCGCTCGCGTCTGGATACGATGTCATCGCGCAAGCAACCGGCGGTCTCCTCCAGATAACGACAGCTCCGGAGTCTTGGCCAGGTCCTGTCCGGCAAATCGCTTGCGAATCCGAAAGACTTCACTCCTTCGTTCATATTTTCCTTGGCAGCGGATTTGCGCGCACCAAAGACATCCTCATGCCAACTTTGCAATGGCTGCAAGCCGACGGACGGGCGAATACTCTCGCTCAGTTAAACCTGTCGCTGCAAACTGCAATTCTTGAGTTCCTCAACCATCAGCACGGCTCATGGCAAAATCTCGTCACATCCTGTGCCAACCAGAGACAGTTCATGAAGGCTTGTGAATTCTATCCGCAGCGAATTGACGAATGTTTCGCTGACGACCCAACGCTTGATCGCGACTGGAGCTTTAAGCTCACGGGAGCTGGCGGCGATGATGCGATTATCGTTTTCGCAAAACCCGAGCAGCTTCCTCAAGTATCGCTTCGTTTGAAGAGCGTAGGTCGATCATTATTGCGGCACTCAATAACGCCAAAAGGAATCACACTGCAATGAGCCCCAAGTGCAGAGTTCGCGCACCGTCCAATATTGCTCTTGTGAAATACTGGGGCAAACGCGACGCTTCGACGGCTTGGCCCACAAACAGCTCTCTCTCGATGACGCTGTCGACTGCATTTACAGAAACCTGGGCGGAGCCGACCAAGGCACGAGAGCACGAAATATCGTTTGTAAGAACAAACCATGCGACAACGTCCCAGGCGCCGTCGCGAGCCATTAAGCATCTTGATTTTTTGAGCCGCGAATGCGGGTTTTCGACAAAATTAAAAATTTCCACCCGAAACAGTTTTCCGATGGCTTCTGGCATCGCGAGCAGCGCAAGTGGGCTTTGCGCACTAACCTTAGCAGCTCTTGGAGCGTGGACGCATTCCAGTAATCTTGCTGAACTCGTGAAAACATTTCCGATCGACAAACTCGCGCGCTTTACGCGAATGGGTTCGGGAAGCGCATGCCGAAGTCTACTCGGCGGACTCGTTCAATGGCATGTCGGAGAAAGCTCCGATGATCAAAGGGTTGAACAGATCACTCCGGCGCATCACTGGGATATCTTCGACCAGATCATGATCTTCTCGAACGAGCACAAGACCGTTTCTTCGTCTGAAGGTCATCTCCTAGCGGCCTCGAGCCCGATGTTCGCCGCACGCGTTGCAGGTTTGAAGGAGAAGCTCGCCCTTGTAACGAACGCTTGGAGGGAGAGAAATTTCTCGTTGCTGGGACCGCTTATCGAACAGGAAGCGCTTGAGATGCACGCCATCATGATGACGTCCACTCCCCCTGTTAATTACATAGCCCCCAAGGCTTGGGAGTTTTTAACTTGGCTTCGCGAAGTGCGGGCCACTCACGGGATTCAGGCGTTTTTCACGCTCGACGCGGGCACCAACGTGCATGTCCTTGGGGAGCGAAAATATCTAGAAGTATTAACTAAATTGTTGAGAAACGACTGGGAACAGAATATCTTTATGCTAGACGAAATTGGTTCTGGCCCCACACTCGACGTATGTGAGGAAATTGACCTTGGCTGAACTCGACAGTAACACGGAGGCCTCTCCCTCTACCAGTCATCCGAAACCGGCCCATGGGTCCGCTTGCGGTAAAGCCATTATTGTCGGTGAGCACGCCGTTGTTTACGGCTCACGCGCCGTCGCCATACCGCTCAAGAAAATGCGCATGACCTTAGAGTTAACGCCCCACATCCAAGGCAACCGCCCCATATCTCTCAAGCTCGGAGGCAAAGAACTTTCCCATCGCATCAGCGATGTCATTAAGGATGCGATCCAGGCGTTGCGCGTGTATCCGTTTTCGCTGGCCATTCAGGGCAAATCGTCGCTCCCCTTCGGAGCGGGGCTTGGAGCCTCGGCGACGCTTTGCATTGCCATACTCCGCGCCATTGCCGCCTCGGTCGGCATGAAACTGACCCAAGACAGGCTCTCGGTTCTGGGCAATATCCTCGAACGCCGTTTTCACGGCAGCCCCTCTGGGCTGGACACAGCCGTCGTAGCTTTTGAGGAGTGTATCACCTTTACGAAGAATGGGCCCATAACGGCCATTGACCTCCCTGACAACGCTGGAAATCCCCGATGGGAGTTTGCCCTGGTGGACAGTGGAGTCAGAGCCTCTACGCTCTCGATGATCAATGTTGCGCGCCCCTACTTCTCTGGAACAAAGGCGGACGAGCGGATTCAGAAATTCGACAATCTCGCACAAATTGTCGGCAGCGGCATATCGGCATTGGATTATCTTGCTGTCGCGGAAGCGATGAACGAAGCGTCCCTGCTGCTTTCAGCGGCGGGAGTGGTCACTCACCAACTAAAAGAAATCATGAAAACGTGCCTCAAAACGGGACTCCTCGCCGCAAAGCCAACAGGCGCAGGCGGAGGCGGAGTCGTCCTCGGCCTTCTATCTCCCCACAAGTCTGCCGAGCAGCTCGCGAAACTCAGAGACCTTTTTGGGGTGCAAAACGTTTATTCCGTGACGGTATGATGGATCTACCTAAGTTCTTTGCCGCAGCCGCAAGCACCATATTTCTGGGAATGAGCACATACGCACCCGGCCAAACCGCACCAACTTCGCCAACGGCATCTGAAAGCACCCCGCCCGCATCGGCGCCTGCAAATCCTCAAAATCCACCAACGGGCGAAGAAAAGTCCGCCCCAGTTGCCACAACGGGTTACCTCAACTACCCGGACCTGTCCCACCGAATCGAACTGGTGTCTCTTCGAGCAGGCAATCACGACGAGAAAGAAAACGAGTATTATTTCACGGTTAACGCATATTCCCTGGTCACTCAAAAGGTTGAGAGAAAAAAAGCTTTCAAAGACCGCAGAAAGCTTGAGGAATCTCTCGGTAAGTTTGGGGAAATCAAGCTCTTGCCGTTAAGTCAAAGAGACCAAAAGGCAGCCCCGGTTACCTTTGAAATCTCAGGGGAAACCTTGAGACAGCTCGTGTCGCTAACGATGCGGGATCTCAACGTCCGGGAATTTGAAGTCTCAGTGCTGATAGAAATTAAGATGTTTGAGAAGAATAAGTTTCTGTTCTTTTTTGGGGACGACACGTTTGTAGGCAAAACCGAGTATTTCATTATCGAGGATACGTTGCCCCATCAAAAGTTACCTGGTCCAAAAGAGCTTGTTATAGAGGATACGAAAGGGCTCAAAGCTGTATTGAAAGTAGACTTTGCCGCGCCGCCTGCGCCAGGACCAACGCCCTAAAAATGAGGACGGACACATGCGGAAACTTGTTCTGACAATTTGCTTCTTTCAAATTCTCTTGGGATGCGCCACCACCAAAAGTCGCAGCTCCGGAGCAGCCCAAAAAGGCGTCCCCTGTTTCTGCGGTGTCATCAAATCGGGACAATCCAACAAAACCTACTGCGCTATTTGGCCCAAAAAACTAAGAAACGACCGGCCCACAAAGGCCTTCGCCAGCCGCCCCTCCAAAGACTGCTCCACCGACGCTTGCGAAAAAATGGACTCTGAAGTGGAAGCTTGCTCCCGTTTCACCACTTACCAAATGCCCGAAGTCGTCCCTCTTCCCGAACCCTGCTTCTGCGACTTTGTTCCCATAACCGGCAGCCCCCTCGGCGACGAAGCCTGCGCCATTTGGCGCCCAGGCGACAAAGACCTCCTCGAATACCACTTCCTCGACCGCTGCGAGTTGGACGATTGCAAAAAACCACCTTTTGCCTACGCAAAATCACACTGCCAGAACAAATTCGTCCCCTACTACAAATAACCAATTATTGGGCGTTCGACTGTCCCCTTATATCGGAATTATTGGGCGTTCGACTGTCCCCTTATATCGGAATTATTGGGCGTTCGACTGTCCCCTAATTCGATATAG
>JBFWNG010000005.1:0-285288 GCA_050251195.1 Oligoflexales bacterium | reverse complement strand
GAAAAGGGGTGTTGCCCTTCGTTGAAAACACCCGTTGCTCTTCGTTGAAAAGGGGTGTTGCCGTTAGCTGAAAACAGGTGTTGCCGTTCGTTGAAAACCCCTGGTGCCGTTCAGGTGAAATCGGTCAACTATATACACTCTAGCAAGAGGGCCGTTTTAAACAACAATCATCCCCAAACCCTTCATCAAAAAACTCAAAAAACTTGTTAGGGGTCCATAAAAACGGCGCCCAAAAGAGCGCCGTTATCCTTAAATAGTTCGCAATCAGACGCCAACCATTGTCCTTATTGTGTCATTTCAGGATAGGTGAACCTTCCAGATCAAAATACGCTATTGAAAACACCGTTTCTCCATTCTCATTTTCTCGGTAATACGAGTAATAGAGGCCTGCACGTTTGTTGAGATCATAACCAGGATCTTGCTTTCGGCTCAGAATACCTTTGAATGGGTAAATGACTAAATTATGACTCCGCGATGTATAAAATGTAACAGGTCTCTCAACTGGGAGGTCTAACCTTTTTTTAAGTTCAGGTCTATCGATCGCTTTATAGGCCGCGTTCGACCAATCAAAAGACCAACGACCGCCAACCTCTTCTTCGGTCATGGTCTCAATGGGTGTGATCTTATCGCGATCCAGCGGCATAATTCGGCGCGGCTCTACTCTAATTCCGCCGGCATTTTCTCGTATGCCACTGTTGGGTTTTGTCGGTGTAGTCTTATAAAAATCGTCCACGCTTTTCTTTGGATCCGAGTAGTAGTCGGCAGGGACGTCAACGAATATAGCCAGACTTCTCAAATCACTAAACCCTTGAGCATAAGCACCAACAAAAAAAGTAAATTCATTTTCCGTTCGCCAAACGACGGTCACCTGCGGGCGAGACAGCGTCGTGATTTGCATTGTCTTCATCTCCTTCTGAATTTCAGGATTTTGCACAAACATTCTGAATGCAAAATTATACATGGAATACATGGCCTGCCGGTACGTGCCTCCGTCCGTTGGTAGGTTATCAAGATAGGATTTGCCATCCCTCATATCGACGCTGACGAATTCCTCAACTTTGTCATCCGTGAATTCGGGATAGTTCTGAACATTTTCATAAGTCTCTAAGTGCCATAAAGTTCTTAACGCCTCGTGTTCCGGGTCACATTCGTCAATACATGGTATTTCTTCATTTTCCGTATCTTCGGCTTTTACCTTCGCCTGAGAATGCGTTTTGCAACCGAAGCCAATACCCAAAGCTGATGCAAAATAAAGAAGGTAAATTTGTCGTTTCATAACCGTCATTCCCTGTGTCAAAATTGTAAAATTTTCAGATGTTACAAACGTATCGGTCAACAAATTCCATACTTTAGAGTATTTTTTGGCATACTTTTTCCCTTCTGAAATTCACTCCTGCATTCAATTTTATCATTTCTATCACGCGCATATGGTTTCAGCCAGCGCCGCATAGATCGCGTTCGGTGGCCACCAGCCTAAAAACTAAAGCTTTATACTTAAAGCGAAAAGCCATCCTGACTTTCGCACGTTCTGGAATTACTACCTTTATTATATGGTTACCGGTCGTGGAGATACCATTGCCGATTTGGAAATAGTTATTTCCTGACATACAATGGTCAACAAGATTGTCACGATCCTCTATCTCACAAGACTTTTCTGCAAGCAGGCTCGAAGCCTTTGAACAATCGAACAATCCGTTCTAAATTGGTATCCGGGAACAATCAAAATCGGATGAATCGAACGTCACAACGCTAGTGCCCTTAATAGCAAATGACTCGATGCCGAAATTTGTAACGGAACTCTCATTACATACAGGATTGACCCCCTATTTGGTTTCCGACCTGGAACAGTTGATCGAAGACTTTGGTCAAGAGACGGAAACATTGTCTGGCTATATTTCGCTAAGACACTGCGCTTGGGCACGCCCAAGCACAGCTCCATTTGAGGATCTAAATTGTCAATTTTCCATCGAGCAACATCCCAAAAAACTCATCGCGACTTAGTCCCTTCTTTTCCTTCGAAACGCGTTTAAACAATAGTTCGACGCGATCCTTGTTTGTTAAAGTCTGGTTACAAATGTCCTCTAAATTTGCATCGGTTATTAAGCCAAGGCTGAAGCATATCAGATCGTCACATTTAACCTTCCGACCTATCTTTTGCTTATTTGCTCGACGTAAAAGTTCGTCCATTTTGTTTCTTGTACTTTGCTTCAACGCGAATTGACGACGATGCCACGTTCTGACTTACCATGTTGCTTCAGTTTCGATTGCGTTGGTGCTACTTTTTTCGGTTCTAAATATGTCATTTTTTCCGTTCCTATTGAATTTTGCTCAGAAAATTCGCTGACCACCAGCCTATTTTTTTGAGCATTTACGCTTTTGCCGCTTCAGAAACCCGAATAGAACGATGACGAGACGATGACGATGACGATGACGATGACGATTTTTATGCCTCTAGATGCCTAACGATACCAATTTAATAATGGACGAGACCGATTTGATGGTGTGTAAATACTTAAAAATACTAGACCATACTTGACAATACTCATCAGGCAGTATAACCATTTGCCATGGGCGGGATGATGTAATTTTCTGCCCAGAGTTTCGGGAGTTTATGACTCCTGAAATCGCTACGATGACAAAAAAGATGACGATTTCAGAATCGGCATTTTTTCACGAAAGATGAGATCCCGGACGAGCCCTTGGGCCCGTTCGGGATTTTTGCTACATTTTGATTTTCAAAATATAGCACTTTTTTAATTGGCGGGTGAATTCACGATTCGCATCCTCGTTCATCTCAATGATTCGGAAGGTTTTACCTTTAGTCGTCGTCTTAACTCGCTTTTCCTTTTCGCTATTTCACCGTCGTGTTACAACAGTAATTTTTGGCAAAACTCACGTCCCTCGGCGCCAATGCTCCGATCTCGCCCTTGCGAAGACCTGAGCGCAACGCAAAAAGCACGGTGTCATAAAGCTCCTCGACGTTTCGAGTTTTGAATCTCTTCAAAAACTTCTCTGGTTTCCCTTTCTTGGCACTATGCGGTCTAGTGACCTCAGGCCAGGGCTGCAGTGGTTGGGTTACAAATATTTCTTCTCAACAAAAGTAAAGCGTCTTGAACCTATCGGGTCTCCAGATATCTCAAACGCCTTGTATTCGAAATTCCTAGCCTTGACCTCTGTTTCTTCACAATTGCTATCGTCGCATTGCGATCTACATCGCGTCGAATTGCAAACGAGGTCGGCCTTGTAAAAAGGTTTACCACACTGTTTGAATATAAAGAAATGTCGATCGCGCAGGTCCGCGGAATATGTATCTCGTTGAACGCTAGACACATAGACTTTGCACCCGGGAGCTTCCATATCCACATATTCACCCATTGGAATATTTTCGACGTCAGAAATATACCCGTCCGGCAAGGGAATGTTGATGCCAAGACGCGTCAAATAGACGAAGAAAAGCTTGCTGGCCTGACTGTGTAGGTTAACGTACCGGCTGATTTTTTTGTCGTCAACAATCAGCCCTCCGGACGTTACACCCACTAATTTGGTGGTGTCTTTGGCAAATGCTGGACCACCAGAATCCCCTGATCCAGAACTAGAGTTTTCGCCAGTGCCGCCCGATTCTTCGGTATTTTGAATTTCTCCAGAAAAGTTAAGCAGTCCTGTTGGAGCAACCTCATCGATCGTATTATTACCCTTTCTCTTGGTTCCGAAACCTGTGTTATTCACGAGATTGTTAAGCCCGTACCCCACGATTGTGATCTCATCGCCTACCTCGGCCGGCCGATCGCTTATCGATGCAAAGGGACCCTGGAATACATCTCGATCAAATATGGCTATAGCAAGATCCCACCCGCTTACCTTACCGTCCGCGCCTGGATGGGCAAACGTAACAATGGGCTGCAGATTCTTGCCGGTCACTGGATCAAGATAGCGATACCTCGGACCTGGGGTACGCTTTTGCAACCCATTTTCAACAAGGTTGGGATCGTTCCTATCAAGCGGTTCAATCACAGAATGCGCTGCGCCCAATACCATTCGGGGAGACAGCGCCGTCACAGTGGCATACACATTGACGACGGACGGATATTCATCCGTTGACGTCTCAACGCCATTGGTAATCTTCACGGTGGACCTATCTCTGCTCTTGCAGGAGGTTGTAGCAATGAAGATTATCAAAAAAGGAATAGCGGTTTTTCGCATGTTTCTCCCGAAGATGTTTTGCAATGAACCCATTATACTCGTTTTTTCCAACTGCCAGGAAGTTCTTTTCTGGATGACCGAAACCATGCGACAATATGAAAAGAAGACAACAGACAGTTTCGAAATTTGGAAGCGATATGCGTAAAAGGTTTTTGGTGTTCTTTGTCACTGTCCTTGCCTCAGGCTGTAAGGCAAGAAATCAATCGCAAGCCAAGTATGGGCAATTGTTCGGCCGAACTTATCCATTTTTTACCGATTTGCCTCCTAACAACAACTCCATCCTGATTTGCGGCGTTCAGAATCTGGATGGATATAAACAAGCGAACGAGCAATGGGCCGCCGCGATAAATCGAAAGGTGACTGTAACGGTGCAACCGACGTGTCCTACTGAAGGCATTTTGAATAGGTATGGTGGAATAATTTTCGTAACCGACGTTGGCACAACCTTTCAAGAAGGCGAACTTACTGGCATGACAGTTCAGAGTGAGAGATTAGATGCTTATTGCCCATCCGTCGTTGCTTCGACAGCACCCCTTGTAGATTCGATGCCCATCTTCATGGTGAAGCAATGTTCCGAACTTTCCATTGCCTCAATACTCCATGAGACAGGCCACATGTGGGGCCTTTGCGATCAGTATGACGACAATACGAATGCCCCAGGTATGCACTCACATTGTTCACCCAGAGTGCGAAGCGCTGCCGTTACGGGTGACACTGTGATGATGTCCGACGTGCCTGGTAGAGTAATAACAAGACTATTCCCCGACGACATCATGGGAATACGCACCCTTGCTTGTTTGAAGAACGTTACCAACGAAAAATGGATGCCCGCCATTGGCGGTCATGCCAACGAAGCATGGTTACAAACCAACGGGGGCAAAAGCACCGTGGAAAAGTGGGAAGGCGTATTTGCTGAAACGGCGAGAATAGGCGCAGATTTGTTTCTTCCCGAATGTATCGGGGAACCGGGTCACCCAACTCCAGCACCAGCACCAATCGTACCGTCCCCGGTTCCTTTCTTTACCTGGGCGCCAGGCGAACCTAACGATCAAGGACACACGCAAAACTGCCTCGCTATCGGGCCCAATGGCCTCATGGACGAAAACTGCGAAAATGAATACTATTTCGCATGCAAAAGTGACTGGAACAACCTCTTGTGGTCAAAGGCAAGCCCGGATAAATGGGAAGAAGGAGAAGATGCTTGCAAAAAGAAAACCACATTCACTAGCCCCCAAACACAAGATGACGCTGACAGCATCCGAGGTTTAGTAGACACCTCCCCAACTCCGCTCTGGATTAATCTGTCAGATGAAGAGCACGAGGGGACGTATACTTCAGAAGAGTAATTTTGGGAAATTGGGTTCGCGCACGCCCAAGCGTCCGTATAGTGACGGGGGCGCGATGGAGGAAAGGCAGGTCCAGAGGGACTGGACTAAAAAGTCCCCAACAATGGGATCACTCACTCAATCTACCTTTGCACACTCATCCAGACTGCCATACGTCTTGCCTGCTTCAAGAGGTTCATCGTCAACGCCAATTCTGGTAAATCGATATACGGTTCTCATTCCCGCCGACTCTCCCCGCATCGCACAAATAAATTCTTTGTTCGACTTGGCGACGATACCTATACATGTTTGAAGGTCCGTTCTAGAAGCGGCTGATCCACCGATGTAATTTGCCGGTCCAAAAGGTGTTTGATTTGCCGCGTTCATAATTACGAAACGCGAATCATCCGTGTCCACACGTTGTTTAACTTCTTTTACACATATCCATTGAAATTTGTGGCTTTTAATAATCGTCTTGCACTGATCGAGAGAGACTAAATCCCCCAGCGCCTTATTATCTTCGAGCCTAGGCTGATAGTAACCGTCGTATGCGTGGTATTTGTCGCATGTCACGTTGAGCACTGGGCCAGAAGACTCGGACTTGGATTCAGTTTGGCATGAAATCGTTTGATCGTAAGCGATCAATGAAGAACCTGTTGACTCTGTCTTGTTAAGTTAACATTTCCTCGCGAAAAAAGGTTGCGATATGCTAGCATACGACCAAAGTACGACGAACGGAAAATGATACTTATGTTGTCGAAGAGCGCAATATACGCCATCGGGAAAACACCGCTTATAAAATTGGATCGAATCTATAGCGGGCCTGGGGAGCTCTACGGTAAGGCGGAGTTCCTGCAACCAGGCGGGAGTGTAAAGGACCGTGCCGCCTTGCAAATAATCAAGGACGCTTATGAGTCGGGTGGGCTTTGTTCGGGGCAGCCTGTAGTGGAGATGACTAGTGGAAACATGGGCGCTGGTCTGGCGGTAGTATGTGCGGCCCTGGGGAATCCCTTCATCGCTGTCATGTCGGAGGGCAATAGCCCCGAGCGGGCAAAAATGCTGCGCGGCTTGGGAGCAGAACTTGTTCTCGTTCCCCAGGTGGATGGGATGCCGAACAAGGTTACTGGAAATGACATCCAGCGGGCGACGGAGGTGGCAATGGAGCTGGTAAAGGTAAGAAGTGCGTTCTACGCCGACCAATTTCATAACCAGTCTTGTGTGAAAGCGCACCTGCAAACCACGGGACCCGAGATCTGGTCTGACATGGACGGCAAAGTCGATGCCTTTGTGGCTGCCATAGGCAGCGGGGGAACTTTCGTGGGAGCATCGAGGTACTTGAAAAATCAGAAGAAGGATATTTATCTCGTGGCCGTTGAGCCACAGGGCGCAGAAGTTCTAAGTGGAAAACCAGTTTATAAGCCGCAACACATTATGCAGGGAATAGGCTATGGCTTTATTCCGCCTCATTGGGATCGGTCATTGCCGAATGATATTATGGCCGTGACAGATGAGGAATCCGGACATTTTAAAGAAATGTTGGGGAAAAAGGAGGGACTCTTCGTGGGGTTTTCCGCAGGGGCAAATGTGGCCGCTTCCGTGCGTTTGCTAACCTCAGGAAAATTGCCGCGGAACGCGTCTGTTGTGACCCTCCTTTGCGATTCCGGATTGAAGTACTGATAAAGGGAGAAGGTTGCTGGCTTCACCGGTTGACCCGATCATTAAACCCTGTCCAGGAACGCGGCTTCCAAGTCGCCTAAGTCCCCGATCTGTAACCCAGGAAAATCAGTGCGCGAACTTTTTGCGGACGGCCGATGGCAATAGTTGCTCGAAGTCTTCAAGCGTCGTTGCCTTGGGGATTTCTGTAAGTATATGTGTGAGGTAATGGTACGGTTCGATGCCGTTTGCCTTTGCCGTCTCGATGATGCTGTAGATTGTGGCGCTCGCGTGTGCGCCGCGCGGCGTGTCGCTAAACATCCAATTTTTTCGACCGATCGCGAAGGGCCTGATGGCATTTTCAGCGAGCGCATTCGAGATTGGAACACTGCCATCTTCGAGGAATCGGACCAGTTTTTGCCACTGTGAATTTAAGTAATAAAGAGCTTGTCCGGTTAAAGATCTTGGAGGCACCTTGTCAATAACGCTGTCAAGCCAAGTGCGCATCTCGGCTATCACTGGTTTCGCACCTTTGAGACGACCTTTGAGGCGTTCTTCTGCGGCGCTGTCTTTAAAGTAGAATAGCTTAACAATCTCTTCCATGTATTCGAGATCACGCTTCATCAAATTCATGGCGTGATCTCTTTCGGCCAAGAGCCGCTTCAGTAGGGCCGGATCGTCTGGAAGTAAATCTATTGATGAGTTCATGCAGAAACGACAACAAAATGGTTGAAAGTTTTCTTCAAGAAAATAACGTTGGCGAAAGAGGTTTGTGAATTTTTATGCGCGATAAATCGATGCCATCAAGTAGCCAAGAAAAATGCCGGGCACTCAGCGAGACGACCGTCGAGCCGACTCTGGGCCAATAATACCGGTCCTTCTCTAGATGTTTCGTCCACAGCGCGAATCCCGTTTTGTCCCAGTACAGCGCCTTCATTATTTTTCGGGTCTTGTTTGTGAAAACGAACAGAGCATCTGACGATGGAGATAGGAGCATTTCTTGTTCTACAATAGAAGCAAGACCACTTACCTGTTTTCGCATATCGACTAACGGCCGAAAGAGGAATATTTCAGGAAAGTGGTCCGCGGACTTCATTAGTGCCGCAACGTTCCAACGAGGTTCTTAAGCCAGGTTAGTCCTACGCCTTGTTCACAATGTATTACCATGCCGTTTGCGAGGGTAATTTGTACGCTCGCCCCGTCGTTGATTGACGCAGCTACGAAATTTTTACCATGCCCTGGTTTTGATAGGCGGTTTTGATAATAATGAAACGTGTTGAACTTGAGGCTATGTTGCTTACAGTACTCAGGCCTCGACAGCCCCGACGCGGACCATCGCTGGATGTGGTCTTCCCAGAATTCTCGTTTGTTGGTTTCTTGTGTGATCATTTTGTGACTCCAGTTTGTTGATGGCGTCACTTATACCAGAGTCGAACCTAGGCTTCGAGAGGGGGAAGGATGACCGCTTACGTTTGATCGGGAGAGTTTCCAACGCACATGCATATATCTTTTGGTGTGCCGCTGACATTTTTGCATGCTCCGCCGTTGATCTTTACGGATCCGACATGGGGGGCATTGAACCTCTTGGCAAAGTCTTTGCAGTATTCCTCAAAATCTGTTTCCCCCGAATTTGTCGCTAAAGCTGTGTACACCGTTGCTAGAGCATTGAGCATATTCAAAGTATGTTACCTGAATGTCATTTTTTGCTTGGTCTGATGCAACTGCGCTTTGCCGTTGCTTACAGGCGAAGGCAATGGTGAACCCCGAAAAAAATAACAACAACAATGATAGTTTTTTTTCATATATTGCCCAACCTTATGATCTGCGATCGGAATCGCTTGTCCCAAAGAGTTTTCTTATGCCGTTGGGCCACCTGAGTTCTGGTTTGCAGGCATTATTTGATAGGCCTAATGAATTGCTATACATTTCTTTGACCTGATCTAAGGTAAGTAACATGTCGCCTTCGGCGAGGTAACGCAGCTTGCTGTCGAGCTCCACCTTGCCGGACAGAATCTCTTCTTTAAGTTCGTCATTCAACACAAGTATATTTGGACGGCCTTTTACCCCACCATAGTATGCTGCAGTTCTGCCATAACATTGCTGTTTGAATCCGATCTAGATCTGCAGCCAAGAACAAGAGCGCCTGCTATTAGGAAAACTATTGATCGCATAGGACACCTCCAGGACAAGCGCATTCTCTTATGTTGCGCCTAACAAAAATGTTTTAGGGAAACCGATATTTCTGATCTTCTAGAACGGTCGTATCTGCTTCATTTGTACTCTCCCAGATTCATCAAGCTTGAATTCAGAATCCAGCGTCTTGACATAATCCGCTCCGTACTCCTCCTTCAGTTTTTGCCTCAATACCAATAGCTGTTTGACGAGATCCTTGACATTAGCGTCAGACATAACCCTTCCACCCGATGGATTCTGGTTGCTGTTAGCGACGAGTTGCGTGTCTACGGTTTGACCGTCAAAGGTCGTGAGAACAGTAATCTGCTCGGGAAAGGCACCCTTGATTATAGGATTGGTTATACTTATGTCATCGACCTGGCTGACGATGTTAAAGCTAATTTTATCGTTCATCTCTTCGATAAGAGCAACGCCGTTTGCGGTTTCGTCGGCAAATGAAGGATGAACCAATATGGCCATGTGAATTTTCTTGTGATCGATCCGGTAGTAGTCGCGTTGCAGATAGGCTCGCTCGTTCCATAGGCTAGCGTACACCTTTCTGATAGCATCTTCGACTAGGCTCTTCTTTTTGAGATCCTTCTTTAGATCCTTGATTAAGTCAGCATGTTCGGTTGGGCCGGCGGCTTCCAAGCGTGTGATAAGCGCCTTTGTTCGCGCCATTTCCTTCTCGGTTAAACATGCTGATTGGGTCGCAGAGGTGTTTGAGTCTCCTAGGCAACCGGCTTTGGATTCGTACAAGCCAGCGCCGGTCAATCCGGGTAGATCCTCCGCGTTAGTACTTGACCTAAACCGCATGCGTTCCGTTGTCGCATAGGCTGCACTGATCTGATTCTTTATTTTCTGCAACGTCGCTTGAACAAACGGGGTCTCTTTGATAACCGCCTGGGCATAACCTAGATAACCTTTACGATATTTTGCATTTGCCAGCATTTGGGGATTGTTATTTGACGATGAAATCTCACCCAAAAAATCCTCAACCTTTCGATTCTGTCCCGCAAGAGCAGTGCACGCTTGGTTAGCTGCCACACATCCGGATGGATCAAAATCCTCCTGACATTTCACTAGCGCTTTGGCGCAGATCCCCGCATTGAGAACCTGTGAAACGTGCTCCTTATAGTAGTAGAAAGGAATAAGAAATGATCCTCGATAACCCTCCCTATTGTAGCCTGCCTTGTTTAGCGCAGTGTCAAGAATTGCGAAATTTGTTCCCTTTGCACCGTACGACTTCACAAGAGCCTTGGACGGTGTTCCGTCACGCCAGACAAACAGGTCCTTGTTGCTAAGATCAAGTTGCGGCTCCGGCAGATTTGGCACTCGCGAATCAAAGTAATTGTTAGCCTGGTTCTGTAGCTCGTTTGCCCCACCCGGAAAGTCCTCTGCGTTCCGCATGGTAAAGGTGCCATTATCTTTTGTTTCGAACTCCACAAGTTGACCAATACTCGGTTCGATGTCGTCTCGGTCATCTGCTTCGGGGAGGAAAATATTGGGAATGTTTTGATTCTTGGCACGAAGGTACACATGGCTTGCCTTGACTTGATGGCGCTTGGTGATCACACCTGACAGAGGGCCTATATCGATCGGCAAACTTTCAAAGATCAAAATGTCTTTAGCTGTATATTCGCCGGCGTCATATTCCTCAGCCGTAATGTATTTGAGAAACCCGTACGACTTTGCGGCATTGTAGGTCGTTGGTTCGTTTTTGAGCTCTAGGAACTTATCCTCGAGAAACGGAATGATACCCTTGTTGGACAACGCCTCTTTGTTGACATCTAACATTTGCTCACACGCAAGGAGCATCACAAGTTTGCCTTGTATAAAAGTCACGGTCTCTTTGAGGCGTTTCTGTACCAGAACGATATGTTGGACTTCTTCGGGACTAAACCTCGCTTTCTCTAAGTCCTCACATCCTTCTACATGTGTGTCATCAGATACGTAGGTCCTAAATCCGACCGCTCCTGTGGTGGGAAACGCCTCATGCTTGAAGGTAGCAGAATACGATAATACTCCAGCCGCCAGCGGCTGAGGGAGGGGAAATACAACCATGTCAAACCAATTGCTCATCTTAACTTCGGAATACTTCTCTCTCGGGAAGCCATCGGCATTCAATATCCCGTCATGAGTATCAATGTTATAACCGTTCATGAAATATGCAGGAATGCCCGGTTCTTTGAGGCCGAGAACCCACTTTACGCTGTCGTCCATGTCTGGTGGCGAAAGCATATTATATTCCTCGACACTGTTGATACTGTGAACAATTTCCGGCGAGTCTTCGTTCTTAGTGGAAGAAGCAGATTTTTTGCACCCGACAAAACAAAGCGCTAGAAAAATGAACAGCGTTCGCGTGAGCATGCAGTATCTCCTTTGCATATTCTCTTTACTAAGGGATTATCCTGTATTCATAGAACAACAGATTTTCTATAGTTATTCTATGCTTAGCCTTTAGAAGTAGTCAAGGCTTGCGCTTTGGTAGCTGGATTTTTCTGTAAGCTGTGGGTATACGGCTTTTCGGTTTTGTCCAAGGGGAAAAGACCTATGATGATTTGGAAGGCGCCGTTGTTCTGCGGCTTGTCATCCTCCTTCAAGGACATTGTATTTAGAATGAATCTTTCCGACATTTCGGCGACAACCTTCATATACCGTTTAGAAAAGACCACAGCGCCGCATCGATAGCTCCATGGCCTTTTGCGCGTCTCGCAATGTTTCCTCATGCTTCCAATGTACTTCTCAAAGAGCGCTTGCGATTTATTTGGGGGAAATTCTGACGCCGAACGGTTGAAGTAGATATTTCTGCCCGACTCCTTGATAGACCCATCATTCTCGACCAGCAAAATCCTTTTCTCGATCAATAACGTAACGATTTTCTCAATCTTGTCTTTAGTGAGATCTGGCACGGTGTAAAGGCGATCCATGATCTCATGAGGCTCCAGGATTCGGTTGCGCGCAATAAGAAGGTTCATAACGGCACCCGCTTCGAAGCTCGAAATATCTGGGTCTTCGATGATTTCAGATGGATTCTCACGATCCAGATGAGCCGTCATTCGTGTGGAAAAATTCTTGATATCCGAACTTTCCGAAGCCTTCAAACTTAATAACACCAGCCGTTCTGTTTCGAAATCGCTCATCTCAAAAAGTCGTGAGAACTGAATTGCCTGCAAAACCCCCAATTTTTTACGGCCCTGCATGATTCCGCTGAGATAAGTCGAAGACCATCCAATCTTTTTGGCAAAGAACCTATGACTGAAAGTTCCGTTTGTGCCCTTATTGATATGAAAGAATTCATTGAAAAAAGATTCACAGGAGTCGAATTTAAAGATGTCAGGTGCGATCATAGATCACCCATCGAAGATATCGTGCAGAACCATTACTCAGTCGTACATGCGGTAGTTTAAGGAATAATGCTCTCACGCGGCGACTCGAAATGCAAGGCAAACGCTGTGCAAGGAGGTATCTGGTACGTCAGAATAGCGTATAAAATATTGAAACTGAAAGAGGAAATGCTCTGGAGATCTGCAGGTGGATCACAGATGAATCACAGACGTGTCTACTCACTCGTCGCCTATGAAGGTATAGGTCCACGACTCGCCGTTTGGCGCAATGAAGACAAATTGCCCCTCGCCGGTTACTTCGATTCGATCCGTAGTTGGGGCGACGCACTTCCCTTCGCCTTCACACTGAAATGTTTTTACCTCATTGCTGGGCATACTCGTACTAATGCAGGAATACAATTTAACTGTTTTTAGGATGGAGCCATCATAATTGGGCACTATGTAAAAAAGACAAGGGTGGTCGGACCGATATTTCCCTCTTGACAAGCTGGCGCCCGAACTTTCCTCCGAATTTGAATTGCTCTCTGGGTACAAATAATTAATGGATGCGACGTCGCCAGGAGTGAGAGACAGTGACTTTTTATAGAAATTAACATTACAATAGTTCATCACAGAGTCTGGATCGTAAGCTCCTACCTCTCTCGGATTTGGTACCATCGTCGTTGTTGCTATTTTGCAAAGACTGTCATGATGAACTTGCTCATGGATTAAGCCAAGGCTGTGGCCAAATTCATGAATAATCGCGTTATTCATACAAATCTTTAGCATTTCTTCTGATTTGAGACAAGTTTGCCTCTTTTCGCCCGCAAAGGTCGAAACCTCAACATAATTTTTGAAAGGAGGTGGTCGGTATCCCTCAGCAGAAGCCGATGCTCCATTGCCGCCTGCATCAGGAGTAATTACTATTTTTAGTTCATTTACCTCTCCTGAACAGAGCTTCCATCCAACATAACGGACATTCGTCTTAGCGTGGAATTCCTGTTCGACCGTTTCTTTTATCACAGCTTTTTCATTCTCGAAGCCAGGCTTTTCCCAGCAAATGGTTATTTTGCTGGACGGCCAGACGTACTGTGGAGGAACTACTATCCCAGATGTATCAGAAGTCGTACGGCTTTTACATGAAAACAAGCTGCTGAAAAATAGCATTGAGACAACTAGTTTCAATTTCATTCTTGTCCTCATCAAAGATTTTTATCTGCTTCTGTAAAGGGAAAGGCACAAAATAATAATAACATATTTTCTTCGACAAATCCTCTGGCTCAGCCTCGGGGGCCTCTGCGGGAATCCCGGGGGATTCAATAAACATTCGACAAATATATTTCACCACATCTTTTAGCGCGTTTATCTCCGATGCAGTCTCAGGAAAGGATAAATTTCTCTTCATGACTATATTTTTGGCGACGGACAACTGCGGATCCTAGCTCTTGTTACTGACGCCAGGTCCGAAAAGCTGTACCAAGTCAAATTTTGGCTTCATGGATTGGATTTGGCGTTATGAGAAAGTCAATCCTACGTCTACAATGTCAACTTGCAAAACTCATCTAAACCTAAACCTTCATCGGCGGCATACTTACCATCGATGATTTCTTGATACTCCGGGAATACTTTAGATGGTGAATTTTCGGTGTTCGGAAAATGTTCAACAACCGCAACTTTTTCAAAATAGCGAAGATTCTCCTTTTGGAGCAAAGGAATAGTTTTAGCTCGCAGGAGTCGATAGACCTGGTCCACGTTCCTGAATGCGCTCGAAGAATCTTTACATTTCTCCACGAACTGTTTTTGTTTTGCATTAACTTGAGCCTTGAAATCGCTTATGTCTTGATGTGCCGCCTTCAAGTTGGCGAGAAACTCCTGGGTCCCTGGTTCGTTGACAACGGCAAGAGAGCTCTCGATGGCCCCGGTGACTTTCGCCGGCGTATCAAGACCCCGCATTGGCTTTTCGGGGATATGCTTCCAGATGGAGCAGCGTTTTTTGGAGAAGATAGGATTAGGAAAATCTGTAAACTTGGCTGCCAACAGAAGCTCCTTCTCAACTAGAGGAAGGCCGCTTGACACAAATTCCTTCTGAATTGATGGTGGTCCTAATTGACCTTCATCTTCGGATCTTGCAAGGAACCTGTTCTTCGATGCAATTCCGTCGCCAACAGTTGGAATAGCAACAATCTTGTTTGGCTTGATATTATTGCTGGTTAAATACTCTGTGAACTCGGATTCGCCGGGTGCCTTCGAAGTCACCAGAGAATCACTCCTGAAGTCGAAAAATAACGAAGAAAGGAGTCCTCCAAATGAATCAAATGGCACGGGTATTTGTGAATTATTAGCGGGCGCTTCATCCATTTTCGTATTCAGGTTAATCTCTGGCGTACAAAAGATTCCTTTCGTGACGTCTTTTAAGGTTTCAGTCTGGAGTTCTGGAATTTGCTGGCGTAAAGCCTTTTTGTATTCGATCGCTACACCGACGTTCGCCATATGTACAAACTGTTCCATAGCAGCCCCGGTAAGGACCGTGCGAGGGTTTCCATCGGGGCCTACGCCAACCCAGGCCTGATCTTCTGGGGTTGCTGCAGAGAAAGCGTTAACCAGCCAGTTTCGCCAAGGCAAGATTAATTCTTTCATGACCATGCCACCGGTAACATGACATCGGCGGCATTCATTGTCGGGGGCAAAGGAATTTCCTTTAAAGACAAGTCCTGACTCTTCATACTTATAAAAGTTTAGAGCGCCCGAATTACTATCACCCGTGAGCATTTCATTCGGATGGGAAAAGAAGACCAAGTTATCCATCACTTGTTCATCCTTAGATCCGCATTCGAACATGTCAATTGTTCTTGGTGATTGGCTGCGGTCATTTTCTGCAATGATAGTTCGTCCCCCATGTTTGCAATTCATTGCGCCAAGCATGGTTTCTGGATCAGTATTGCAGCCGGCTTCCGCAGCTTTGGCAATGATGTCCGACGGAGCCTGGCCTGGCTTTAGTCGAAGCTCACATAAATGGGCTTGAGTATCCTTGGTTGTAGAATCACTGTCGCGAGGTTTGCAGCCACTTAGGAAAAAAGATGAAAGGATCAGCGCGGTCGCGAGGTGCATGAGATATTCCCAACTTTGGTGTTTTGTTTTAATTATTGTCCTATTTTTTTGAGCGAAGGAACAGGAATTTTTCGCCTGTTGAAGTGGTTTTCCGTTGCAGAATGCTACCCCGGAACTGTCATAAACGGATGGATCGAGTATGATACCGTAAGTGCTCTGAAGGAGCTAGACCCTGTCTCCTGGAAAATGCCATTAACTGCTACGGTTCCCGCGAGGCTAAAATGATGACGGGCGTTTATGAAAGCATCCCAGCTTTCGTGGAAAAGAACAAAGCAGATCTGTGTGACTAACCGTTAAGGCATGCTTATTTTTTGATATAGAAATAATCATTTTCAAGTTCTTTTGGTCGCGTAACGGAAGATTGTCCGTCTCCTGATTCGTACGATCCAAAGGTCAAATATCCGTCCACAATGGCCATAACGTCATAATACAATGAACCAGCCGGAGACAATCCTCCACGTCCAGTAATATCCTTTGTCACGTTCAGGGCCCAATCTCCGTAACCGTATTGCATTTTTGCGTTATATTCGTCGACAAGAGCCTGCGTATTTAGAGTGGTTTTGTGTGATAAATGTACGTGATCAATTTCAAAACCCATCGATACATTCAGATAGGGCGCAACCGCTCCTAAAGCAAAACTGTCCTCTATAACGGAAGTTGACCTTATCTGCTGGCAGCCAGAGTCGGTAAAGGATTGAACAACAGTAACACGTTTTTTATCTTTGTATTCGAGGGTTCTTATATTCCAAATGCCTCGAAAAGCGGCATATTCGTAACACTTATTTTTTTCCTCCCAAACGCCACCAATCAATTCCTCAAACTCAGCCACGGTAACAGTCTTTTTTTCTTCCTTTGGTAGTTCCGAAGAAGGTTTAGTTGTGTTTGGATTTTCCTCACTGGCAACTGTATTCGAGGCTCCGGAATAAGCCCGACCTCCATCTTTCGATCCCTTACCGCAGCAAACCAAGACCAAGCCAACCAGCGCAATTGATAGAGCCTTAACAATCGGTAACATTTTAGTTTCCATCATTATTCCCATCTAAATGAAACCAAATGCAGATATTGTCCTATCAGGGTCTTATCGGCATTCCGTGTTTCGACCTTGATAAAAGCAACAATAGTCATAAAATACATAGACTTAACATTTGTTTAATCGAGTCGGAGTGACCATTTTTTCAAAATGTCTGGATTTTTGCAACCAATTGATGTGACTGGACAATTTTCTGGCTGTCGTTGTTACTGCCCAACATGGGCCGCTTGTCGGCTTTTCAAAACGTCGGTAGATAAAAACCAATAACCGACATATCGAACTCTTAAAGAACATCTTCACACGATCGATCACAACAGCGGAATTTGCAAAGCAATTGAGTCTGTCCGAGCACAATGAGGGTCAGGAAAGGGCCACCCTCATTCTCATTGCCTCAATTCATCTCTATCGTCCTGCGAGGCAGTTGAAATGCGCTTCCAAGTCGACCTCGCCGGTTGGTAAGACACGGAGAGGTAAAACATCGTCATAACTTGGATGAACGGCTTTCGGACCTTCCGTTGTTCTGAAAACTAAAGCTTCTGAGACTCCGCCTCTCGGATATCGCACGAGGGCAAAACCTGCCTCGATAAGATTCGGGACATAAAACGACTCAATGAGACGACCGCTCCCATTGATCAAACCGATGCGGTTCCCAGCCCTCGTAATCTTAAAGGAAGTCGCCCCATCCGGGAGAAATCCCTCAGGCCATCTGGTCAAATCAACTGCTGGTCCCGCCAGAAAATCCTCTCCGAAATCTGTGCCGCACAACGAGAATCTTGCTCGATTTCCATCATATTGGGCTTCGATCACCTCATAGCCCTTTACAACCGTAAATCTGGCGCTAATAAGTCCCGCTCGATCCGGAGCGCAATCTGGATAGTCCAAGGGACAGCCGTCTTCGAAAACATCGATTGAAAATGTTCTCCCTCCGTTTATCTGAATCGCCAGAAATTTTGAATCGGTATCGGCAACTTCAAAAAGCTGAACTTGGCCCGTACTGTTTAAACCTAAGCTTCTACATTGCTGTCTATTACAGTCAATAGTTCTGGCATTGAGATTCGGGCATACTCCCAGGACAGTTAGAACCAACACAATTCTTTTCAACATTTTAAACCTCCCTGAAGATTTTAAGACTGAAGTTTTTCTTTTCCTATTTCCAAGCTAGAGGCAGCTTATGATCCGGCAAGATGGTTCTGGAGCAATATTGGTCCAATAGTCGGACACTCCTCGCCTGGCATACTGATCCATAACCGCCCTTTGCTCCCAGAGACGATTGGCGGCAAGCCATCCGCCCATAGCAGGACCATACTCCTCTCGAAGTCCCTCGATAATATCCAGGAGCTCCTCAAAACCTACTAGCTCTCCGCCAGGTGAAAGAGGATTCATTCGCGCAGCATCAATTTTTGCGCTCACAAAATCAGCTGCTGCGGTATTTTTATCGTCAGCGCGTATTCTTGCCCCTTCTTCTTTTGTCGTTGCTAAGGCGGCAGTGTTATAAATGAAAAAAGGGTGTGTTATTGTAACAACGGTGCCCAAGATGTCGCGTTGCAACTGCGCCAATGGACTCAGCTCGGATGGTTTTTCAAAATAAAGGAAAAAATGATCCAGAAGAAAATCATCTTTATCCCTGCGTAACGCCTCAATCGCTATGTTGACGAATTCTTGCTCGCCCACCGCTTTACCGTCTTCACTTTCGAGTTGAGTAGCGTCCGCCAACAACTCATCCAATACTCCATCTTCCCGATCTCGGGTCCCGGCCAAATCGCTCAGATTATATCCTTGATAACGAGCGACGAATTTGAAACGCTGACTCGCAAATTCGGCCTGCATACTATTTGGAATAGAGTGTGCTAGGTCATCAATTTCCGCTCGTTCTGCGGGTGTAATGATCTCTCCGCCATCGCTGCCCAGACTGGACGCATCTTCCACAGCCAATCTCAAAATTTCGGGTTGGCAACGGTGAATTCCATCGTTCGATACTTCAGGGCATTTAGGGAACGCGAATCCTCCTTGGCTCATCAAGCCAAAAACGGCTAGTACGGCAATGTTTGCTCGTGTTAAGTTCATAAATAATTCTCCTTTTAGGCTGTTTGATTTTGAAACCAAATCCGATCTGGTCTTTTAGAGGCAGGTCGTATGACCGCATTCTCTAGGCTGCTGATGAGTTAGCCCGTCAACTGTGCGGACAATATCATACCGAGAATCCTCATGGAGAATAACAAAGTATTCTTTTCCATCCCGCATCTGCAATCCAACATCGATTATGGGGCTATAAAATTCTTCATTGGAGAAAATCCTAATCTCACCTTCGAGGCTAGCGGTATTGTCTACAGAGTAATACACGGTATAGGGAAGCTCACGTGTGGCGCGGATAAGAAAAAAAGATACTCGTCCGTCAGAACTACAGAATAGAAACTCGCCTTCGTTATTTTGATAAATAGACGGCGTTTGATCACAATTTGGCCGCGTTTGCGAGCTGTGATTTGCTAGAACGGCAGATGTGCTCGCGAGCGAAGCCAAAAGAACTACACTTTTTAGAGCGTTTGGAAGACTTCTTTGAGCGATTGATACCATTTGGATCTCCTTTTAGATGATCATTGGGCTTTGGCGCCAATTCTCTAAACATTAACATGCGGAATAAAAACGAGACCAATACAAGGTGAGTATTAACCTATTCCTAGAAGTTATAAACTAACTCGTGCATTGCCCACTTGCGAGGCCAGAGTAGTTTGGAGTGATTCTTGTACATGTCCAAAATGTTAGCCTGCTCCGTGCCATGACATTTTAGATCTAAGCAAGCGAAATTTCGTTGAAAGGCTTGTATTGCAATGATCAAAAAGGCAGCGAATCCTTGTATTCAATGTGCCGAAACTTCGTTGGCAACGCCTAAGAGAATAGTTCGCTTGGACGCCCCCCGTTACTTTCCACATAAGTAATGGCGGAGGCGTCATAACATGTAATCGCAAAGCGATTACATCCCTCTATCAACTCAGGCTATCAACCGACGAAATCCTGCACCGGCGCAGGATTTCCTAAGAAAACAAGAAGACGCCTCGGGATTTCCCGGGGCGCTTTTCTGTTTGAGTTGAGGCCGTTTAGTATTTTTGAGGTCCCCTAATGGAGAGTCTTGAAAAACTTTCTCTCAATCGTGCCCACGGGGTCTTTGACGACGTCGAAGTAAAGACGGCCTATTTCCCGCCCATCCATGGTTTCGATACGAACCTGCCACTCGCCTTCCTGGTAGTTTTCCTTGAAGGTATAGCCTCTAAAACCGTCGTCGCGACCTCCAGCTATTTTGACTGGAATAGCATCCGAGCGACTCCAACCGTCCGCGCCATCGTACATCCAACGCACCTGCACCTGATCTTCAAAGCCAGTCGGCGAAAAAACGCTAAAATAACAATAGATCTTGTCGCCGGGGCGGGCGACGAAGTGTTGGTCGCCAGATCGCCAGATCTTCCACCACGGTTGCTCGTGAGCCAGCTCGTGACCCGCGGGGGTCTTGGTGACATTGTGGTAGATCCCGATTTTTTTAATCGACAACGGTACGGGAGGAATCAACTGAAAAACGTACATCACAAAAAACACAATAAAGACGAGCTGGGTTGGCATTGCGATTTCACCAATGAGCGAGTCCTTGTTTTCAAGGCGCTTCTCGAGAAATTTATAGATGCCGTACAATATAGCGCCCGAGAGAACGAGAGCCGTCACAAAAGGGAAGAAACCGACACCGCCCCAAAGGGTGGGCACCACGTACGAGAAGTATGAAACAAGGCATACCGAAAAAAGGACAAAGCGAATACTTAAGCCCATCTTGCGAAAACTTGGCAACTCGTTGGCCACCAGCAAGAAAACAATCACGGCAAAAAACAAAAACGAGTTTAGAAGAGAAGCGCTCTTGAAATAAAAAATCGTGAAGGCGCTTAGGAGAGCACCGAGCAGGAAATGGATCGCCTCCTCTCGATATTGCCAAGGTTTTTGCAAGAAACCGATCACCCGCAGGTTTCCCTGAGCATCAATCACTTCGAACGTCAGCAAAATGCCGACGACGGCGAGGTACACCGCGTGCTGCACGATATCAAATAGCGAATCGATCCGGCCGAGAAGGACTACATCCAGAAGCAGTCCAGCGAGGAAAAACAAAATAACGCCGTATTTTTCGTGACGTTTATAAAGAGATTTCAAACGAGCAAATGCCATGGAGACATTCTAAACGGAGTTACAAATATTTAACAATCTCTAAAACCTAAAATTGAGAGATCAGAGTCAACGACTACCAAGGGTTGGACGCTAAGAGAAAAGGCGCTGCAGCGCCAAAGTTGACGATTGACTGGCCAGCCAGGTCTTCCCAAAATGGAAACATTTGGGTAAACCCACCCAACTCAGCCCGTCAGCTGGCGGCAATCAAATTTTCGAATTTCACCACAACAAATAAAGCGAGGTTTTGAATGGTAAGAGTTCCTTTGCAACTCATGGCTGCAGCGTTTATTGCGTTAGCGTGCGACACAGCAGGTTCCAACGTTAACCACCATGAGCCAATTTCCGACGAAGAGCACTTGCAGAATTTTCTTGATAAATTGCAAGATCCGGCTTGTAACCAGTCCATTGAAGTTACGGAGGACCGCAAGGTGATTCAAACCTTGTTAGGAGACCCAACGCCTGCATGCCATCACACGTACCTTATTATTGCCTACATGATTGAAATGGATCTCGCGGCCCATCGCATTGTGTATGATCCGTTCATTACTCCTAAGGAAAGAACTAAGCAAATGTTCTTGCGCGACGAGTGTGTTGAGGCGGTGACCCTTACGGAGGACGGATTTCTTGTTCTTGCTCGCGAAGGTATGGGAGAAAATTGCGCGGAGGTATTTCCGGCCGGCCAAAGGATTTCGGAACGAGAAGTGTTGTTCCCATATAAAGCCGATCACCGCTGCAATATCAATCAGCCAGGTACAACAGGTACCCACGAAATAGTTTTTACCGGCGATATGACCACGGAGCAGGGCAACAGCCCAGCGGCGGGAATGTGGGGCGCCAGCTACGCTAAAGCTACGATTGGCGGTATGAGTTACGAATTCGCCCATTGCGAAATCGAAGAACGAGAGAGAACGCCCATGGGTTATGTCACCGTCTGTTACGATCCCGCACTCGGGTCGTCACCTGACCAACCCAAAGTCGAAATGGGTCTGGGCGGTTGGGGAGCCCTGGTCGCACAGTTCTCCAAGGGGTCCGAGAAAGTCGAACTGATCTGCAAGCGATGAACCAAGAATAAAAACTCGTCGGCTAGGATGATCGAGGGAAATTTGCGGGATATCACTGAGAGCCAAGGGAAAAAAAGGTATCTTGGGTGATTTCACGTAGATTTTCCAAGAGTGCTCCAGGACAGGAAAAACACCCCCGGGCCACAATCCGAGGGTTTTACTATTTTGCCAAATTCACCCGTGTTGCCTAGTGTAAATCCAGTCATGACACGGTATGATAATACCATCCGAAAAGTTCGCATAGGCTACAGGTTTCAGAAACAAGCGAAAGGACAGAGAGTGGCTAAAATTCCTTTGGCAATTCCCAGTCCGGTTTAATCATATTGGAGCCCTCTCGATGTGCTACCGTCATGTTGCGTCCGTCATCCTGTTCGGCATGCTTTTAAGCTGCAAGCCCCGCACTCAAAAATCGGTGGCAAAAAACGACGATCCTGAAGGTCCTTGTCAATTAATCGGGCAGTCTGAAATAGTGGATCCACTCGCCAGAATCGCGTCGACCCAATGCAATACCAATGTCGAGAAAATGTTTGTTGACGCCGGCTGCAAACCCGCGGCGCGTACCAACGTGGCTGAAAAAAACTCCGCTAAGGGAGCGCGTACGATCGATCTGTTTAAATGTCCTATGCCAGTACCAGCAAGCGGCCTAGGCAAAGGCGAGGTGTTTTTCGCTCATCCCGACGAGCTCCTCACGAGGAACGAAGCCAATGGGATGCTTCATTTTTATAAATTCGAAAACGGCAATTTAAATTTTAAGGGGAATTCGTTCACTGCGGACAACCCCTGTCGCAAATGCCACGTGATGGGTGGCATGGTTATGAAGGAGTTAGAATCACCCTGGAGAAATTGGCTAGGGTCAAATGAATTCACCGAGGACGAAGATCGCGAATTGCTGGGGGAGGATATCACCGGCCAAAAGCGCACAGTATTAAAACCAGTCAACGTCCAGGTCGCTGTAGAGGAAGCCGCGCCGTTGGTTGCCTTGGCTTACATGGAGGGCATCAGAAATGGCATGCCCGAACTACAAAATCAGACTTTACGGGATCTGGTAAAGC
Organism: Oligoflexales bacterium; assembly: GCA_050251195.1. Lineage (GTDB taxonomy): Bacteria > Bdellovibrionota_B > Oligoflexia > Oligoflexales > Oligoflexaceae > JBFWNG01. The sequence continues at coordinate 262,164 of JBFWNG010000005.1, read as the reverse complement.
CGCTCTTTTGTACTATGGAAGTTAACATTATTGCCGATTTTGAAGCGTTTGTAGAATCCGATGTGACCAGAAATATGTCCATAAATTTGGCTAATCTGTATGTGAGCGCCATTGTACATAGCCGGCTCAGGGGGAGTCTGCCCTTTCATCCTGGGTTTAACCGTGACCAGTTGAAGGCCTATTACGCTTCAAACAACATCACCTCCGAAAATCATTTTTTATTTGTTCCAAGCGACAGTGGCACCCAATCTCGAATACTCTTGACTTATGTCAAACCACACAAGAACAACCAGCCTGCGCTTCTACAGCCTGGGTTATATGGCGCCTCTCTACTCTTCGATGCTCCCAACCCTATCTTTTCGAAGCGTCGTTGCGGACTTTGGAAACATATACCACCGACCTCCATGAACCAGCTTCCAACTGCCGAATCCATAACCAAAGCTGTGATAACGGCCTTATCGAATGCGGGCACGGTCGATGCTAAGGAGTTTGTCGGGCTCGTCACTGAACTTAGCACTCAGGATTTCCACTCAGTCACGAAGAAATTGGATGAGAAAGCGCTACAATTGGTTAAAGCATGCAACGCTCCCGGAAGCGCCATTCAAGACGTTGAAAAATCCTACCGCCTCCTCCGTTCGAAACTTGTACCGCTTCTACAAGAAAAACCGCTGAAGTACTTTGACCGCATCCACGTTGTTGAGCACTTCCCCACTCGTGAAAACTCGCCTTCTAAAATGTTTCCCGAATACCAAGAGATCATCGATGGCAAGTACGCCGACGAAGAAGGTTTGGGCTTAGACGAGCAGTGCGAGTTGGTGCAGTTCTAACCGATCCAGCCCCTAATGGGAAGATTCGCGTATGGGAAAATTATGAAACCGTCTGGGCAGAAGCCAGTTGAACACAAAAGCTTTTTTGATTTTTTTAAGACATAAAAAAACAGAACTCTTAACACTTAAGATGGGGTCTAGCCAATGCCAATCAGAGTCTCCCTACTGTTAATGGCTATTTCTTTCACCGCTTGCAAGAGCGTCGATAACACGTCCAAAACGAAATATGGTTTTGTAGAGAAACAATCCTACCTTTTTATCAATATTAAACCTGGGGAAACCATCAGAGTCTGCGGAGACACACATTTTAATCTTGTGGAGAAATCAATTCAAAAGTGGGGTGAAGCGATCCACCGATCTTTCAAAGTTGAAGAAAGCTGTGATGATCCCCACGTTCGTATGCATGGATATGAAGATGACGAGACTAAAGAGATATGTGAAGAAAACGGACTTCACAATAGAATGGCGGTCCAGTACAACGACCGTCCTGATTTTTGGGACTGCGACAAATCCCCCAACCTCGTACCGTTTTCAGTACTACATGAAGTAGGGCATCTTTTCGGCATGTGCGATCAATACGATGCTGGGCTGGTTGGATGCAAAATGTACCGCCAACCTGCTGACGGATCGGTTATGAGATCAGCCACAACTTTAGATTTGATGCCAGACGACATTCTTGGGATACGAGTCCTGGCTTGTATGACCAACTATCCCGCGAATGCAGAGTGGGCAAAGAACCTTTCAGTAAAGATGGCACAATGGCCTGACGTGGCGAAGGAGATAAAAGCCTTCGAAAAACACACCGACGAATACGAATTTCTTTCGCTCTGTTCGGGAGTGAGCGAAGGGGCTGACACTAATGACGCTGGAGATGGTAGTGACGCTGATAACTCGGCAGGCACCACCACATTTGCCAAGTGGAGTACTGGCGAGCCGGACATCGGCAATCGAGAGGAAAACTGTGCTGCAATGTTAACTGACGGCACTTGGGCAGATCGAGACTGCGACGACAGAAAACAGTTTGCTTGTCAAAGCGAGGCTAATCTGTTGCAATGGACTCTTACATCGTCCAAAGCCCCTTGGAGCGAGGGGTTAATAGCCTGCCCCGAGGGGATGGTGTTTTCAGTACCTGCAACCGACCAAGAAGTCCTCGCGTTAAGAAAAATTATGGGGACCGTGTCGATTTGGATTAACTTAACTGATATAGATCAAGAAGGGACTTTTGTTAAAAAGTAAGACATTTTAGACCTGAGCGAGCGAAATTTCAGTGCCCTTTATCTAAACGCACGACGTCTGCTGCGATCAGTACTGAACTAGCTCACACTTCTCGTTCAAACCCAGTCCCTCCTCCGCCGCATACTTACCGTCAATGATTTCCTGATATTCGGGAAACATCTTTGACGGCGAGTTTTGGATATCAGGAAAATGCTCCACAACGTTGATACGGTCAAAATACTTAAGGGGCTTTTTCTGGAGCAATGGAATGAGCTTCGAACGATATAATCTATAAACCTTGTCAACATCCTGAATAGCGGCCTCAGGTTTGCTACATGCTTCGCCAATGGCCTTTGATTGTTCGACCATTTTCATAATGGAAGCCATAGGATCGTGGAGGTTTGAGTATTCTTGTACAAGCTTCGCAAAAGCCTTAGCGTCAGGTTCACTGGAAGCCGAGAAAACTTCTATGAGTTGGTCCCTAGATGAGCGAGCGTTCTTGAACTCCACCATAGGCGTTTGCGGGACAAGGTTTAACAAGCCGCATCTTCTCTTGGAGAAAACGGGGTTCTGCATGTCAAAATGTAATGCCGCTGAAGACACGGCTGTGTCCACGAGGGTAGAGTCCTCAGCCGTTTCTGCCGTCGACAGGGCGGTAACGTAGGCCTTCTGCGTGCCGCCGAGTTTAGGGACAATTGTGAAATAGTTCCCATTCGATATATTATGAGTGGCATAATACTCCGTGATCTTGGCGATTCCAGGTCCCGGGGCACGCGGTATGTTACCGGAGAAAACACCCGACGGCGCTTGGTAGAGATTAGCTATACCGAAAGGTGTGTGATCGTCGCTCGATGTCAGATTTGGCATTTGATCTGTAACAAGATTCACTTCGACTGTACATAAAAACGGCTTTAAAACATCACGCAACGTCAAAGAGGCGAGATCTTGATTCCCTTTGCGGATGCCCTCTTTGTAACTCTTGGCTACGGCTTGAGCGGCCCCTCGAACCGCTATTTCCATAGATTCCTTGTCGAAAAGCCTCCGTTGTACTCCGTTGAGATCCTTTCCCAGCAGTTCAAGTTGGGTTGGCTGATTAGGTCCGTCGGGGTTACCGTCCAGCCAGTTTTCCCATGGCATTTCCAATTCTTTCATCACCATTCCCCCCATAACATGACACTTGCGACAGGGATTGTTGGGTGAGAACGAGTTGCCTTTAAAGTTTAGGTTGCCATTTTCGTATTTATAGTAGTTGATGACCTTCGTATCTTCCGTCAATACCAAGAGTTCGTCGGGATGCGAGAAAAAAATCTTGGTTTCAGGGTTCGGAGGGCAGGTGAAGATGTCAATTGTACGAGCGTTGGTTGCAAACGTCTTCTCTGCAATCCTTGTCCGTGCAAATGACTTGCAACCAGCGTCATAAAACATTTTCTCGACGTTCATGTTGCATCCCGAGGAAGCAACCTTTGCGATCGGATCAGTAGTTTCTGTTTGCCCTACCAGCTGGCAACTGGCCGAGGCGGTTTGGTTCTTTGTTTGAGCCATGTTCTGTCTGGGCCTGCAATTCAATAAAATGCTTGCCACACACAACAGCACAAGTCGTAGTAACCTCACAACTTCTCCTTAGATGTCCTTAATATAATTTTACCATAGGCGGACGCCCCCACGAAACATCTTAAGTTTGGATACTGAATTCCCAAAACAAAAACAGCGGTGAATTATGGCTCACCGCTTCTTGCCACGTCCGATTCAGGCGTGGCAGACACCTTCTTCTATTTCTAGTCGACTGGCCATACGATCGGCTGCAGACCAATTTCCTCGCGATTATAAAATGTGGTCCAGTGTTCCGCAGTCTTTTTTGGCAGCGTTGGCTTTGTGCATGTCTTCATTCATCGTCGCTACCTCAAATCGCGCTTATGGCTTATACCAACATCTCGGTCGCGCAAATGCTTCGTGCAAGGCTTCGCTGCATGCGTATTCTGCCTCATTTAAAACTGTCGGAATGACGTCAGGATCAAATTCCTTCGTGCAGAGCGTCCCAGCCACGAAGGTATCTAAGCGGCATTGAGCTTTGGGGTGCCTGTAATCCGTAGAATCCACGACTGTTGGATCTGGAGTTTCTATACTTATGGGACCGGCCTCCTCTTGCAATTCGATCAAGAAGTTGGAAAGATCCTTTGCGGCCACGAGAGCTCTAAGGCAGAGATCCTGTTGGTCCTGATCTTCATAAACACTCGAGCAGCGTTCCTTAATTGGAGCGTCAGCTATTTCTCGATACTTCGCATTTTCTGCCAGGTCTTTCTTCCAGACTTGTTTCGTACAGGAGAGAGTTGCGAAATAATCCGACTGCCCTTCCATCGCGGCCCAACTAATGGCCATAAGCGGATACCCGGCAAGTTGATGCCCAATTTCGTGGCAAGTCGCGAGCAGCAAACCGTCCCGAGTCATAAGCGGATGCCGAGCGAGCCCACCAAAGATTTTAACCTGCCAGATAAATCCAGCGCGATTCGCACCGGCGTTAACGGTGGGATCCGTCCAAAGATTTTTCATTTCCAATTCCCCATTGTATTTTGCAACAATTGGTTGATAGTACTGCCGTATGGTGTCGATAGTCGCCAAGTAATCCTCTTCCGTGACTCCGGTCGTAGAAAAGCCAACCGGAATTTTCAGGTTATTAGGCGGCACTATGCTTGCCATTAAAGGACACGATGTTACACCAATACCAACGATCAAAATGTGCAGAAGTGCTTTCATATTTTCCTCATAAGGAGCGATGTTTCCACATTCATAACGCAACTCCTATAGAAAATCCATTTTTTTTCGCTACACGCCTGGGACGGCAACCGACGGATCCCGTGTATGAACTGCACAAAAGGACACGAACCACCCCGAGGTTAGGTCACGGGGTGGTTCCATCATCTGCACGGAGAAGCAAGGAGAGCCTATTCTACGATTGGGCAATTCACATTTGCAACGCCTGCCGCCAATAGAGGGGCTGCGACCGCCGACTCCAAATCCGTGACCGACTCAAATGAATGATTATCGTATACGTTCACATTCCATAGGGGACTATAGTATTGATCCTCTGGAGTCGTTCCGACGACGTTATGGGTACGTCCCGTTGAAGCTTCGACGACAAAGCCGGAAGCCGGTCCACTGGTTGGGTCTGTCGGATCGGGGTTCTTGTTAAACGTTACGTAAATCGGTGAAATTGGCACTAGACCCCTTGCGTTCAATGTCAACGCCTTTTCTGAGAAGTTGAAATAGTTAATGATGCCACCCTTATAGTAACCTTGGTGCAGGCCGGTGTCCGAATCACCGTTATACCTTCGTTGCGCCGTGGAACCTGCTGGCACAACCGGGCAATTAACAACAATTGAAGTTTCCTCGGTACCGAGGCCTGCGGAGCGGATTTCTTCGACACTGCGAATACTATTGGCGACATAATGTTCAGGAACGATCACCTTAACGACATTCCAGAAGTCGCTATATCCTGTATCGCCTGGAATCACGTCTACTATGTTAAGTTGGCCATCAACCGGCGCATCGGCGCCAGCTCTAAAAAAAACGTAAATTTTTGCCGGATCACGCGGTTGTACATCGAAATTATAATACCCGACATGGACACCCTCTGGCCCAATGCCGCGGGTGATAAAAGGACCGCTATCGAAGTCGATTGCTGCGTTAGGAGCCGGAAGTTCTGGCACATTGCTCCGCTTAAAGAGGTGTCCGGCTTGGTCGCTGAAACGATCAATCGGCACGGGCGGTGCTAACGAACCGCCGGCTTGCGCCTGACCATAGAGGCTGAAAACTGAGAGCGTCGGTCCAAGAATCGAAGTTAGTGTTAATTTCATAGGATCTCCAAAGGTTCGGGTTAATGTTTAGCGTTAGACGGAAGTCGCTTCCCTGTTTCCATCTTGACAACGATTTAATCATGAACAGTTTCATGGTCCAATACTTCTATGTTATGGACTCATAATCGAAAGATCTAATCACTTAACCCAGCAATTAGTCGGCATTATGGAGACATCAATGGTCCGAGAAAGGTAGGCAGCGATGACTCTTCCAAAAAAAGCACACCGTCGTAACTTTTTTTAAGAGTCAATGGATCGTCGGTTACTCCCCAGTACTGAGTCATGAATGGCTCAAATAAAAAGCTACTAGCATCACGATATTCCTCTCTTGAGAAATCAAAAAACGCATACTTTGCGCCAGACTGATGAAGCGTACTTTCGAGGCTAGCATCGATGTGCTGTCTGATGGGAACTGGCCCTTTGTCGCCTGCTGTTTCTCCAGCGTAAGCGTATAACCCTATCGAGTATAGGCTTTCGGCGAACCGTTTTTTAAGGAAATAACCCATAGGATAAGTGGTCCAAACGTTTGCGTCATGCGCGATATGTGCATTGTGCGCCCAGACGATGATTTTCTCAGATGGGTAAATGGTATCGCAGAGCCAAGCGAGATTTTCGGCCATATAGTAATCTCGCATATTTATAGCGCCTCTATCTGATAAATCTTGAGCAAAAACTTCGATCAGCTGCTTTGGGGTTTCGCCATACTTTTGAATCCAACGTACTTTGGATTCCGGCCAGCCATAGTCTGACATGTAACGACGTTTGTTCTTGGAGAAAAATTGGGACAACGCGTTAAACCTACCTTGAAATTGTTTTCGATACTGCCTGACGGTCCCTCTCGCCTTATTCGGGTCAGTTCCAAAATCTTCGAAAAATTTCCTATTTAGGTCATAGAAGTCCACGAAGAGCGTCTGCACCTCTTGGGCATAGTCGCTATCCATCAGTCGAACCGCCTCTACAACGACCTTGGTACGATGCGCATCTCCTCTGCCCGAAGAAAGCTGCGGATCAAAACCTGTTAGCGCCAATGGCGTTCCGGCGGCCGCCTGATCCTTCAGATAATGAAACAATTCCAAAGTTTCCTCTGTGTGCCACCCGCCAAAAATGCACGAACGCATGAGGTCCACTGCATCTTTGCTTTCTTGGTTTTGCCAAGCCTCAGTACATTCAAATAATCCGCTTTCGAACGCGATTACATTGAAACCCTGTTTCTCATGTAGGTATTTTATGAGCCGTATCTTGCCGCTTGTGTATTCCTTAGATCCGTGTGAACTTTCCCCAAGCTGTACGATCCTCTTATCTTGGAGCAAACCTTGCAGAAAAGCCAAGTCCTCGAATTGGTCGTCTGATTGTGTGACTATGCGACTAAGCGGATGTTGAGACTCCCTCGCCCATTTTGCCCAATTTGGGTTGACCTCGAAAGAGGTGCCGGGCGACGAAACCATGATACCGAAAATCAATGCGGAGTGGCGGAACATAACTATCTCCATCTCATTTAGCAACGACCCTGGCTCTGCTCGGTGACAAAAGTTGCCGATTCACATGATGTCCAGAAAGACACCATCTTTCCCTTAAATAAACGTTCACCGCGGAAAACGGCTTTGTGCATCCAAACAAAAGGCGCGTAATCTCTTAGAAACACTAGCGTCGGTCGGACAATTTTCCTCCGATGCTCTTACGCCGCCCATCAATAAAGGGGTTTCATCAGCCGAAAATAATTCTCCCAAATCGGCGTTTGCTAATGGACTAAAGTCGGCAACACTTGTTCTACTGATTGAAACCGCACCAAGGTTTAGGTATTGGAGCGCCGAAATATCCTCTAACTCCCGGTTCCCAGCTATCCGAAGTCCATCGAGTGCATAGCAATTTCTTAACCCATCGATAGAGCGGATGTTGTTCTCACCAGCGTTAACCCTCTTAAGTCTCTTGAGCTGAGACATATCGGGAAGGACCTGGATCTTATTTTCGTCGAGCAGCAGGTCGCTAAGGTTGGGTAAGGTATTAAGAACGTCAACATGTTCAAGTTCATTGTACCCGAGATCGAGCCACCTAACCTTCGGCAAACCAGTCAGTCCATCGATATTCGTCACATGATTAGAAGAAACTATGAGCTCCTCCAGGTTTACCATTGCCTTCATTGCTGGAAAATGTGTGAAACGATTGCCGCGGATGATAAGCAGTCGAGTCCCTACAAGTTTTTCAATCCCGTCAATATGGGTGAGATCATTATCGTCAAACCAGACTTCCTGAATGTTAGGGAGAGCTGGCAAACCATTCAGATTTTTCATTCTCAAGTTAAATATCTGAAGATGCGAAAGTTTGTCTAGTCCAGTTAAGAACGATAGATCATCGATCAGTACACGGGGTTCCCCTCCATCCGTTGAGGATATATTTGAGGATATAGATAACTTCTTTAGCGATCCGAGATGTGAAAGAGGAGAATAATCGTGAACCTGAGTATCTTTGCTGATGGAAAGCTCTAGTTGAGTCAAATTTTGAAGCGGCTCAAGCATTTCGATATCGCGGTGTATTTCGTTTGTTTCGATAATTAATTTTTCTAACCCCGTAAGAGTTGCGATTGGGCTTAAATCCTTAACGTTGTGATCTTCAAGCTGAAGCTCCTTAAGGTTTGTAAGGCCTGCGAGACCACTTATGTCCGAGAGACCCTCGCCACTTGCTCTGAGGTCTAACCATCGCAATTTTTTTAGGTTACGAAGCGGCGTGAGGTCGTTAGAGTGAACCGCGCCATAGAGGTTCAATTGCACGAGCTCAGTAAGATCAGCGAAAGCACTGAAATCGTACACAGTGGGCCCGCCATATGCATCATTTTCAAGATCCAACATTCGCAACTTCGCCATGTTTCTAAGAAATTTGAAGTCGGTAATATTGTTTAGTGCAATATCTATTGATTCAAGGTTTACCAATGGCGCAATGAAACTCAAGTCCGTCACCGTTTGTCTTGGCAGGGAAAGATATTCAATGGCGTTGAGCTTGCTATCAAGTTCCTCGCAATCGTTGGAGTAAGTGTTCATGAAATACTGAATTGTTGTTCTAACGGCTTCATTGAATTCCTGCCTTCTTTCACACCATTCCTGTATTGTGGTGGGCTCTGTATTTAAGATGTCGTCAGCTAAGGCAGATTGGCTATTGAGAAAAATAATCGCGGCGATTACGAAAAACCTCATGAGTAGCTCCAATTTTTGATTCTATTCAAAATTGTACCGAAAACCTACTATGCAGGAAAGCCAAACCTTCATGCGCTATTGGTCTATGGATTGCATTCCTTTAGCGCGAATGGGATATTGCGTCCCGGCGGAGATTCATTTGACATCCCGTCCTCTTGACAAGAGAATCGATCAAGAATTAGACGTCGTGGACGAGGCGTCCCGCGAGTCTTTTCCTGCTAGCGATCCACCTGCTTGGATCTCATCGTACCCGCGGAGGCAGGTCTCTCACGATCTTTCCACTCCGCACCAAAAAGAAACTTCTCGTTCCCGAAGGGCACATCAAGAGAGGCAAGGCTCTCTCCACCACTAATATAACGCATGTTTTTTTCGGGTAAAAAGAACTCCCCGGCACGTAGCTTGCAGCACCTCGGTGGTTGCAGAAGGAGTCTTTATGCTTTGGTACGAGCCTCGACATGTCGGTGACAGAAATTCAAGAATAAACTATTACTCCAGGGGAGTATACCCTCGCTCGTATAACAGACGAAGAGATAAGCATTCCGTTCGCAAAGAGGAAAAGCTTTCTCAGACAGAGGAAGACAAAGAGCGAACTTCTATCGAAACGACTCCCGAAAGCACTGAGCATAAGACGGCCAGTTAGATCCCGCCCCGAAAGCGCTAGGAACCGTTGAGACAACCTCATTTGCTTGTGGTTTCATATTTAGCTATAATTTTGTTATGCGCTCAATTCTTGGAGATCCGATGGTCTACAAATCTAATCGTATTCTTCGTCTAAATATTTGTTTTAATCTTCTTCTTTGCGGGTCATTTTTAGGATCAGGCTGTCAGACCAAAGCCAAACAAAGTGCAGCCCTAGACGATCAAACCGCCGGCAATCCTAGAGGAATGGTCGATGAGCGTTATCCAACCGGGGCAGTGGTAATCTCAACGGTCGACTCATTTCGTCCCCTACTGAGCTTCCAAGACCAGCTCCTAGCCAACCTGCCTCCTGATGTGAGCGCTTATCTCATCCTTCCCTTCGGAAATCCGTTTGCGCAGCGCCACCAAGCGTCTTTCGATTCAGGTCGTTTCCAGGCTCTCGAAATGCCCAATAAAAGCAACTGGACTAGGGACTACTTTCCAGAGGTCGTCGTCGGTCAGGACGGTAGTGCGAAATTGGTTCAATTCCAATACCAACATCAAGACGGTCAACATGCGCGGGCTATAGGTGAGCGGTTTGCATCGCTTTTGGGCCTCCCTCTGGTGACGTCCAATCTCATCCTGGAAGGTGGCAATTTGATGGTGGACAGTACCACAAGAGTTCTTTTCGTTACCGAAAAGATAATTTCAGCAAATGCATCGTTAACTCAGGGCCAAATCGAGGCTGAGCTCAAAAGTGTCCTTGAAGTCGACTACGTGGAGTGGTTGCCCGTTCTCCCCAAGGAGACGACAGGCCATATCGATATCTTCGCCAAAATTGTCGCTAACGCCACAGTGATCGTCTCCGATTCTCTCAATCCCAATAGAAAGCCGATGCTCGATCAGGTTGCGCGGCGTTTCGAAGAAATCGGCTATAGAGTTTCGCGTGTGCTAAACGCTGAGGAAGCACAAGATAACGCCCGCACCAAAAGCTATACAAACTCCCTTCTGGTAAACAACATTGCGTTCGTCCCTTCATACTACTGGCCCGATTACCATGAGGACGGGATAACTCCTCCGGAAGAAGGCCAGCGCGCCCGAGCCGCAGACGCCGCCGCCAAGGAAGCCTACCAAATGGCGGGCTACCAAGTCGTGCAGATTCCGACGTTGACAATGACGGATTTTGGCGGCGCCATTCATTGTCTCACAAAGCAAATTTGGAACGGAGTGCCACGACTTCATCAGTAATTCGGAAAGGCCCTCAGTTTGCCTCACCGCTAGAATTTATATCTTGCTGTAGTGTAGCATCTTCAAAAAATGCAAATTCGCGGTCAGGCGCCCCACTTACAGAAAGAGTGAAGGACTTGTATTGAAAATTCTTGAGAGCGATCCCAAAGTCGCTCTTACAGGTTGTGGTGCTGCAGGTTAAATATTCGTAGGATACATCCGGACATCCTTGCAAGGTGATACCGCTTGTCTCTTCATCAGTTTCTTCACCAGCAACATATGCCTTGCACTGAGGATCAGCAGTATCCTCATAGATACCATAGGGAATATTTTTTACGTCGTCTAAAAATCCGTCAGGCAACGTTATATCAAGCCCCAATCGTTCTAAATATAGAAAGAAGAGCTTAGCGGGTCTTCCATGAATATCCACGAAGATGGCCCGTTCAATTCCTCCTCCCGAAGTTACACCGACCAATTCATTACTACTTCCAGCGAAAAGCGCGCTTCCAGAGTCCCCTTTTCCTGTTAATGAATCTTCTCCGGATTCGTCGATAATCTCTGCGTTCCCGCCAACAAACAGCATGCCGGGGTTCATTCCACCGGTTAATCGTCCGCCTAGTCTATTGGTTCCCTTTCTCTTTCTACCTGAGCCTGTCTCATTCACGTTATCATTGTTTCCGAATCCAACCATAGTAATCGGATCATTTTTCTGAATCGGATTGGCTCTAATCGTAGCCCAATTGTTAAACGTATTCTTCGGGAAAATGCCAACGGCCAAATCACCCGGCCCCGCGAAATCGCCACCTGCCGGATGCATATAACCTCTAACTGCGTCCACGCTGTAATGATAATTATTGAGTTGGTATTTCCCTCCAAGTATGTCGGGAATGGCATCCGTGGTGTAGTTTTCTGAAGTGACACAATGGGCTGCGGTTAACATGACAGTGGAGGATAAAGCCGTTGCGGTACAACCGCCAAAATGTTTGACAAAGGGATATTCCTCGTCACTTATTTCCACGCCATTTGTAACTTTAGCATCTGATATATCTGTCGATCTGCATGCAGAGACCATGATCAATGAGCCTGAAACCAAGAAGGCAATACTTACTGTCGCTTTCATTTCTGAGATACCTCATAGTCTTTGGATATATCTTATTTTACCCACATAATATTTTCATTGCTATTATTTGATTTAGCGGCCGCCGCAGCAACTTGGGTCAGCATTATTGTTGCTGCCGTCCAAGCATAGGCGAGGACGTATCCTTGGGCGCAGGAGATTCCGGCGCCCCATGTTTTCGGGGGATTCATCGAAGCTTGTTGGAGGTACCTCGCTCCTTCGGCACGCAATTTCCAGCAATAGCCGCAAGGGCATCTGTTGCCGCTTTTATGACCACCTTACGTATCTCGGAGGCTGCAAGTGCCCTTAGAGCCGGAACTGAATTCTTTCCGCCGAGAATACCCAGAGCAACAGCGGCTCGCTGACGAACATACCACTTCTCGTCTTCCAAACATTTTATTAATTGGGTTCTTGCTGGTTTATATTTTAATTCGGCAATAGCATCCGCTGCGTTTTCCCGGATGCCACCACTGGGGTCTTGCAACAGTGGAACAAGGTATTTTCCGTTTTCCTGGCGCCCCTGGTCTCTTAATGCCCTCAGCGCTTGTTGCCGTATGGTCATTTTGGGGTCTCGCAACGCTCGAATGAGCGTCTTCGTCGCAGAGGCATGGTTAGACTGTCCGAGTGCTCGCAACGCCCATTTTTGAAAACGCGGCGCTGTTGGATCTTTTGCGGCCCGGATAAGCAAACCAACTGCATCTTGTCCATAGGTACAGATTTGATTTATCAGCGCAAGAGCCCTTTTGTCGCTTTGTGTATTCAGTTTGCTTATAAGACCTTTAATTACTTCCAAGTTTCGAGCCCGGTGTTGATTCTTGAACGTGCCCGAGTTTTACCACGTTATGTCAATTCGCGAAATATATTACCCTCAACAGGTAGGGTCCCTGCCCAGTGTTGCTGTTCCATTAATCCCATTGCTTTAGATTTGCTCGTGCTATAAGTACCCTGTAAGGAAGTCTGGCATCTTATAGGAATAATGTGCACCTATATTTAGTCTTTTGCTTAAGCTCTTTCGCGCTTTTTGCTTGCGCCAAAAACCACGTCGTCCCCCCGCCCGAAAGCGAAGCCCTTCCTGCAAGCCTTGGAAACTTCGTCCTAGAACTTCAGAGGAGCGAAGGTGCCAACGCCTGCGAATCCACTTATCAGGAAGAACAAACTGCCCTTATCCAAGCTCTCGACGAAAGATTCGAGGATATCCGCCAGTTCATGTTGGATCACCCGCCAACGGGTTTCAAAACGGTGGAACTTGGCGCCCTGAGTGTTCAAGAGCAACTCGAATTTGAGCCAGGAGAGGATGAATGGAAGAGCAGACACATTGGTTGGCAGCGCTTTATCGACATCTGGAAGGAGATCAAAGACACGCCTGTGGACGCAAATTGGGTAAACCTTAACGGTGGCGTGCGCGGCATCCTTATGGACGATCAGATCCGCATCAAGGATGGTTACAACTACGGCATCACTCGGGATCAGGCACCCTATCTCAAGGGCCTCGAAGAAACGATTCGTGATTGCCTCGTCACCGAAGGCTGCCTAACCCCAAATTTTAGCGCGGCGCAAAACAAAGTCATCGCAGCCAATCCGATGTACACAGACTTCAAGAACACTCTCACCGGCCAATCGACAGGGGAAACTCTCACGAAATGGGTTGATCAGATCACAAAGGACCTATTTAGGTTCGAAACCCGCGTATATCCAAGTGCCACGTTTAGCGGCAGCGTGCTCGAAGTCCCTCTGTTCTCCGGCCAGCTCGCAGAAGCCGAAGGAGCGCTCTCGGAATATATCGAATCGGTCTGGAAAAATGACGACCTCCAAGTCAGAATCAAATGGCTCGACAAAAAGATGGACAATAAATTCACCTTTGTCCTAGACAACGACGTCGGCGGTCGTGCCTTTGTTCGCTGGAGCGATAACTCTATCCACGTTTCTGACGGCGTCACAAGCCGGACCTTTCCGCATGAATTCGGGCACATTCTCGGCTTAAACGACCAGTACTACACCTCGTGGGATCCGCAAAAGTGCTGGTATGTTGTTGAACAGAATGCTGGGAATATCATGTCCACGACCTCGAGTGGTTTGGCGACTCCAGAGCTGTTTGCGTTTCTCGGCAAGACGTACGGCAAGAACTGAAATATGTCATATTTTCCAGGCGTTAACAGAAAAGCCTAAAGGTCCATTGCAAACATACCGACTAGTTGGTATTGTCATTATGAGGGATCATGGTGAAATCTCAGTCCGCAAAAGACAAGCTCTTGAACGCAGCCTTAAGCCTCATCCGCATGAAAGGCTATTCGGCGACGACTGTTGAGGCGCTCTGTGAAAAAGCGGGAGTGACTAAAGGCGCTTTTTTCCACCACTTTGATTCAAAGGATGATCTCGCCGTCGCAGCGGCTGACCATTGGTCGAGTGTCACCAGCGCATTCTTTGAACAAGCACCGTACCGAACTTTGCAAGACCCACGCGATCGGTTTCTTGGATATGTCAAGTTTCGCAAAGATATTCTTCAAGGTGAGTTGGAAGAGTTTACCTGTTTAGTGGGGACTATGGTTCAAGAAGCTTATCAGGTTACGAAAATTCAAGAGGCGTGCGAGAAAAGCATCTTTGGCCATGCGCAAGGCCTGGAAATTGATATTGAAGAAGCCAAGTCGCTTTATGCGCCAAATGCTCGTTGGACATCAAAATCGCTTGCGCTCTTCACGCAGGCAACGATTCAAGGAGCGTTTATTCTCTCAAAGGCAAGCGGCAAGACCAAGGATGCCGTTATGGCGATAGAGCATTTAGAAAATTATCTACATCTGTTGTTCCCGGATAACCGTTTAACCAAGGAGTAAATTTATGTCGAATTCCGTAGAACTTCACAGGGTGATTAAGGCGCCGGTTGGCAAGGTTTTTAAGGCCTTTAGCGATCCGATGGCGAAGGCGACCTGGATACCGCCATTTGGATTTTTGTGCAAGGTCCATAACATGGATTTCAAAGTCGGCGGCGGCTACAAAATGTCTTTTATCAACTTTACCACGGGCGGATCTCATAGCTTTTTTGGAACATTTATTGAGATTCAACCAAATAAACTTATCCGTTGCACAGATCAGTTTGAAGATCCGAACTTGCCAGGCGAAATCATAGTTACGATTCAATTTAGGGAAGTGATGTGCGGCACGGAGTTGCGCATTAAACAAGAAAACCTGCCCGCTGTTATCCCAGTTGAGATGTGTTACTTAGGTTGGCAAGAAAGCTTGATCAAACTCGCGCAGCTGGTCGAACCTAACATTCCAGAAGGTTGATTCGACACGCTAAATAAAAGAACTGCAGATAGAATAAGATTTGAATGCTAACAACGGAGTATTTATGAAAGCGATGAAAGTCAGCGGTTGGGTTTTAAGTGCTTTGATCAGTGCGTTCCTCGCGTTCGGTAGTGCATCGGGAAAGTTTACTGAGTGGGAAGGAAAGCAAGAATTGTTTGATCATCTAGGCTATTCCGCAGATACTTTATTCAAAGTCGGCATTGGTGAAGTATGTTTAGGGATCCTTTTTCTGATTCCAGGCGTAGACTTTTTCGCTGCACTTTTATTGACTGCATTTTTAGGTGGTGCAACAGCCACACATGTAAGAGTGGGAGATCCGTTTTATTTCCCCATCCTCATTGGCGTTTTAGCTTGGATCGCTTTGGCGTTAAGAAATGAAAGACTGCGGAACTTTTTGTTGCGTCGTTAGACCTAGGGCTCTATTCCATTCCCAGGTTGGTCGGCTAAAAAGAAAAAACCCCAAGTGACGAAACTTCACTTGGGGCTTTTTGCTCTGCTCTCACTTATATCGACAACCATTCCTAGACCGTAGCCTTTAAGGAACTATCTTCAATTATTGGTTACAATTCAGCAAATAATGGTAGCAAGCCACCCTTCCTTCCACAACCTCGCCCTTGCCGTAAGAAATCTTGTACATGACATCATGCTGTTCATCTTCCCAAGTCCTCTGAGGCGCGCCGTCAATAATGTGCCCACAACCTGCCATTGCCGCGGCGGTCGCGGTATAGGTAGCATGCGGCAATGTCAAGACGAACGAATCACAAGCGTTGTGGTGGCTCCAAGCGTACCTCATCTCTGTCCCAGGCTGATCTCCTTGAGAGATATTTTTGATTTGATCACCTTCAAAGGTATAGGTTTTGTGATTCTCCACCGGTAAATGCGTCGATTCATCCGTGATTTCAATTTTCTTGATGTCATAACCCGTAGTCTCGCCGCCGCCCATATATGTGCAGGTTTGGAACTTCAGTTTCGCTTTTTCAAACTTAAATGTTCTGTCATACGGCATCTGACCGTCTTTACACGGCCCTTCCGTAAAGGGATTTCCCTGACGAAACGAACCAGCGATAAGTCGGCTGGCAAAGGGCTTACGAGCGCCGTTTTGGACTCCCGCACTTACTGCGGTGACAAAAACCAGGTCGTTATCTTTCCAAGATTTTATCCAGACTCCCTGATCTTTATCCGCGAGGTAGGAAATATAGACATCAAGGTTATCGACTTCGCCAAAAATCGCTTGGTCGAGATTCACGGCTTTGACATTGGAGGCAGGGATAAAATAAATGTTGCCATCCCTTCTTATCTCCGTTGCACTGTTGTCTACTCGAATATCTTGGGTTTGGCTAAAAGAATCACGCCTATAGAGCATACGGTTAACGGCGACGGTGCTATTGACGTCGTCTATACATACGTCGATCCGAACGCTGGGCCCGTTAGGTACTTGCTCAACAAGTGTGTAATTGATCTGGTTGCCAAAATCTATTGCCGATGCATTGGGAGGCGGAAACGTTGCGGCGAGGGTGAAAGACGTTGCATCTGCTCCGTTGTCGCAAGGCAGAGGCGCCAATCCGCCTGACGTCTGATCGTCCTTGGCTTTAGAGTCCGTTGTATGCTTACAACCCATAAGAATCATGACAACACAGAACAGATGATATCCTTTCATCGCGCCCCCATTTCCTGTCTAAATTTATCTTTTAAAAAATCTGTTTAAGAAAATTATAGCCCGAGCTGAAAACTCATTCAATTCAAACTGCAACTGTTCAACATCGTTTAGCTTGTTGAAATACTCGACAGACCGGCTTTCGTGCAAGAGTGGGACCAGTCTCCTTGTCCTCTGTAGATCAGGATAAAACTTGTTCAAGGACAAGGAACATAGTAGACTTCGCACCCCATCTTCAAAGGAGTCCTCCCTCGTGCCGATCAATCGAGACTTACTGAATCAATACATGGCGGATAAATTGCACACGGGTGAGCATATCGGCCTTAGCCTAGCCGTCATTGAGAACCATGACACCGAATTTTTGAATTACGGCGTCACCACTTATGGGGGCAGAGCTCCCATGAGTCAAAACGCCTTCTATGAAATGGCTTCCGTAGGAAAAGTTTTCACGTCTCTTTTGGTTTTGCGACTCATGCAGGAAGGGAATTTGTCTCTCGACCTCCCGGTACAGGAAGTTATACCCGAAATAAGCCGTGATCACCGTCTGAGCGTCAAAGATTTGCTCAGCCACACGAGTGGTCTAAGCAATCATCCAATGAATTTTGTATTGAGAGCCCCTGAAAATTCTTACATTTCCTACGATGAAAAAATGCTGCTTGAGGCGTTGGCGATACTTCCGCCTCTCAGGGAAAGAGGGCGCTTCTCGTATTCTAGCTTCGGATATTTGATCCTGGGTCTTCTTGTACGTCGAATCCGCAAAGACGCCTCGTTCGAGGCACTGTTGCAAGACAAGGTGCTAAATCCACTTGGAACCGACGACATCGTCTTTCAGCTTAATCCCGCACAACAAGGCAGAATTTGCGTCGGTCATTCACCGGAAAAAGTTCCAGTAGCACCATACGGCGACTTAGGAGAGGTCTATTTAGCTGCAGGCGCACTCAAGGGTACCGTGGCGGGTATGGCGGAGTTCGTAAAAGTAATGCTGGGTTGCCGATCCGCGGACTCAACATTGAGACAGACGATGGAAAGGTCACTCTCAGTCGAGGCGGATACAGAGGGTGCCTTAATCAGCCCAACATGCCATGTGCGACAGATCAATGGGCATCGAACTTATTATCACTCCGGAAGTCTTGCAGGTAACAAAAGCACTGTGCTGATAGCTCCGGATTTGAACCGTGGGCTTGTATATTTTAGTAATACGTTGCAGCATGTGCAGCCGATTTGGGATGTTTTTCTCGCCTAATGGAGGCAGATCCTCGGACTTAGAATTAAAAAGGGAAATACTGTGATCGATTCAGTTTTAAACAAACTTGATAAGTACAATCTTCAGGGCTTCTCCCATAGCGATGAAGGCCTTATGAGTCACCTCAAAGGTACGTACGCCCTCCTGAAAGAGTGGCGCTGTTCTGAAGATCTTTGCCTTGCCGGCCTTTGCCACAGCATCTACGGAACCGAATCCTATCGAAAAAGCCCCATTGAACTCAGCGAACGTACAAATATTCGCAATATTATTGGCGCTGAGGCGGAAAAGACAGCTTACTATTTTGGAGCCCATGTTAAAGATTCCTTGTGGGCAAATCTGGAAATAGATCGCGATTTTAGTATTTTTGACAGGCTCGAAGGCAAAACCATCCCTATGACGAAAAACGAACTTGCCGATTTGATAACTCTTACCCTGGCAAATTGGCTTGAGCAGCGCGCACGGCTTGATAAAAAGCATTTATTTCTAAGGCAGGACGAATTTTTGCGGTCTGAAAAGTATCTTTCCATTGCGGCGTTTAACGCGTTCAAAGAGGCTTATGGCCTTTAGGTGGGTTCCTGGAGCTCAGCGCTCGCCGAAACGATCCAGACTTCGTTTTTTCAAAACCTCACAATCGTCCCCGGCCTCTCCTAATTCAGGATCGGACTTTCGCAAAATAGGAAGCATATCTAAAATGCCGTGACGTCCTGTGGAGAAACTATACGTACCTTTCTCAAAAGTAAGCGCCCAGTCGTCCATAGGTATACCACGCCCTTCGAAGATAAAACGAAGACTTGAAATCGCCTCTGGACGGTAAAAAACACTGCTACTATCGGCTATTTCCAGCTGTTTTTCTTCCAACTCTTTTTCAATTGTTAGGGATTGTTCGAGATAGTAGCTGTAAGGATATGTGAATTTGAGTCGAATTTCTTCCGGAATAAATGTCTCTATGTCGCAACGGACTAACGACCCAAGGACTGCATATTTATAAGTAGAATAGTTTTCCGACTCCATAACTTTTTTAACTATTCTCTGAAAATTTAAATGGGCGACCTTCTTTGTAAAATCGACGTTAGGCTGTGAAAAGGTAACGCCGAATTTGAATCTTGCTTCCTTATTGATTAAGAACTGATAACGCCCTACCTTTCCTGGCCCCGCAAAAAAATTTGCTATTTCCGTTTCCTCGTCAATCTGCTTAGCCAACCCCTGATGCACGGTTCCATAGGCGCCGTCCCAAACCGGATAAGTTTCCCAATTGGGTCTGGATTCCTGTCGGTGGCATGCTTTGCAAAGCTTGTCATTCAACGTGACGTCAACTCCGCCCGCTCCGTCAAATTTAATTTGACCGAAAACAAACTGCTTTAATTCGGAATCAAACTCTATCATTTCGATCGAGCGGTACCCAGAATCTTCCGGGTTGCCGTTGAAAGCCATGATAAAACTAGCGTCGGGTTCGTACATTATAGCTCGAGGAAAGAGTGGCGACGAACGTTGGAGGCTCTTGCTCCGATAGATCAGAAGGAAATTTTTCCTAAAACTTGCTTTCAGGCGAGGCAACAACTCATCTACCGACTTAATATTGTCGTTTTGCACCATTTCTCGGATTTGAGAAATGGTGTATTGGGTCGGTGCCGGTTGGGCCTTCACTGCACCTGCGTGAAGGACATAGAGAATAGGCAAGAAGCTCAGCTTAAAATTCATCCTGGTTCTCCGCTATATATAAAGGGATCAACCCCTTTGAGCCGAGTATACCGGATAGCGGAACTTCCCGCATTAGGCGATGTGACCGGGGTGCACCGTTTTATTGAGAGCGGGTTTTGACCTCCCCTCTTGGTCAGTCACGATAACAGATCATACTATGGTAGTCCGAGTTTCCCGACAGATCGATTTCGGCATATCGATAACCGTTTTTAAAGATGACCGTAATAACAGGGGAATTTTCACTCTCCTGCGTTGGTTTTAGGACGACCAAAAGCTTCCCATTGCCCAAAAAGGTCTGGGAATCAAACTGATAACTTTCGACCTGATTATCAATGGTTGCAGAGAAAGGGTATCCCGGTGCAAAATGGTCCGGATCGCGCTCCCACGAAAGTACCCTTTCGTTTTCGGGTTGCAGCAAGCAATCCCAGTACGCCGTTGTCGAACCGCCGCCAGCAAAAGCGTTTCCTGCGACAATGAAACCGAGGCCGAAGGTGAGGTACTTAAATAAATTACGCATAATGGTTATCTCCATCAAAGGTGTTCTTGTTACGAAGACCATTTTAGGCTCTCGATAATGGATAGTAAAATTAATAGACTCTATATGCCTATAAGCAACACTAATACTTCAACAGACTTCCGTCCGAAAACGGAATCCAGCTTTTTCCAATTGTGTTGTAAGGCGATCGCCAAAGGCAATCGTGGGTGTAACAAAACCTTTGATATTGGGCATGAAGGCGCCTTCCGCAGCGAGGCGAGCCGATTCACTTGCCAAGGCGACGGTAACGGTATTGCCAGGATCGCCATCGCATTCCATGTGTACAATGAGCTTGCAAAGACTCCGACTTCTGCATATCAATTGGCCGCGAAAAAAACCGTTTTTACGTGATTCGTCGGATGGACCCTCACCGGGTTTAGGGCCAATGTAGCGAAGCAGGCTCCGACCCGTCGAGGTGCCGGCCAAAAGTCCAAGAACTGCAAGGGCTCCTGTCGCCAATCCGGCTTGCAGAATACCTAGCGTGCTTCCCATCACCATGCGCTCTTCGTATTCAAAAGGATAATCGTGCTTACCCTGTTGGGCGCGCAACCATGACGAACGGCGGACGACAGCTTTGTTGACAGGTCCCATAAAGAAAGGTGCCGTCCATCGGGATAGAACGGATTCGTAGCGAGGCTTCAAATGTTCTCTGGATGTTCGGGGCCAGCTGGGGTCAAGAATCAAAATATTGGGATCAAAGAGGTCATGGCCGGATTTGTGCTCGGTGATATTCAACGCGGAAGCCAGGGTACCCCCGTTCAAGCCACCGCGAACCTTATAGCACAGACTCATGTCATCCAACTGCAGGCCACGGGACTGAGCAGCACCCAGCGCCAAGAACACTGTGAGATCGGCTGGAATGGAATCAAAACCGCAAAAGGGAATAAGGCGCGCCCCCGTCCGTTCAGCTTCCGTCTGGTATTTTTCGACCATGGACCGAATAAAAGGTGTTTCGCCGGTTATATCAAGATAATCGCGACCGTGTTTTACACAGCCCGCAATAACGGGCTCACCATGGATTGCGAACGGACCCGCAAAACTGAGAACGACTTTGGTTTGCTGCACCATGGAGTCGATGGTTTCCGGACGGTTGGAATCAGCGATCAAAATCTGCGTTTCTTTACCGCAAGTCTCTTGCACGGCTTCCAGCTTTTTTTGATTTCGTCCGGCTATCGCGATTCGAAGGCCATCTCTTTTGTTTGCTTGGGTCAGATACTGGGAGGCTAATCGGCCTGTGAAGCCAGTTGCGCCATAGATAACGAGATCAAATGCTGTTTGCATCGTTTGCTCACTCTATTTCCGAATCGCTATCTTTCGACAAATACCGGCAACTCCAAATTGTGGGCGCGCAATGTATCAACAATCCAATCAGAGTAGAACCGGATGTCGTTGTAAGTGGATTTCATGTCTGTTCCGCTTTCGGCACAAGTTCCAAAAATTAAGATTCCGGCATGGAATGGAACGCCGTCATTGTTCCAAATAATGGCGGGACCTCCAGAGTCACCTGGACAAGCTCCGCCTTCGCTCGAATCTAGCTGTTCGAAAAGCATCCGTCCACCCTGTGTAATATTGGCGAGAGTCGCTTGAGCCGCCAGCAGTCCATTAGCCGGTGCAAGATCGTTGGTGCGACCGTAACCCATGATAACCGCTTTGAGATGACCGAACTCTTGCTGACCAATCGGGTAATTTTTTCCGATGATGGGAATGGGATGATAGCCCTGAGGGAGCTGGTCTTCGACTATCAGGAGCGCTATATCGTTATCTGGTTGATCAAAGTCGACAATGTCGGGGTTAAATCCAGGATGGGCAATGGCATGCTCAGATTCCTTGATTTCCTGATGACTACCAGGCCCGCCAGTACCCAATCTCGCGACAAAGTCGAGTGAATAAGGCATTCCAAAAAGACAATGTGCCGCCGTCACAATAACCTTTGGCGTTATCAGTGTGCCCGTACAATTACCGGCTCCACCCTTTGGGCCGATTTTGACAAGCGACAATGCGATAGAATCATTATTTGCGACATTGATACCATTCCAAATCTTAGGGTCAGATTTATCGTCCGCAGTTCTGCAGCCAAAACCAAAGAAAGTGATTGCGATGCAAAGCCATTTTTTCATATTGCCCTCGGAACGAGAATGGTCAAGATAGGTCATATCATCGTATCGAGCCACGACTTGAGCGTCAAGCTCCACTATTCGTCGCCTCCTCTTCATTGGGCCCTGCTTAGGAAGTGATGTAAAGTTTTCTCATGACCAGCGATTATCTGCGTTATACAATGAGCGACAGCCTCCACTACTAATTTGCCAGAAGGACGACTTATGAAGCTTGTACTAGGTCTCTGCTTGATCTTCCTTACTAACGGAGCTTACGGAAGCATTTTACCTCCAAATAATCTCGATGCCGAAGATCAGCTTTATTGGCAAGACAGCAACATCGACGAGCAACAATTCAATAGTATTATTGATGGGGTTATCCGGCAGTATGTTGATATCGTCAAGACGCATTCAGCGCGCCTCGTTGTTTACAAATATTGGTCTTCCAGCACGGTGAACGCAAGCGCCGGACAAAATAAGGCAGACTGGTATGTAAATATGTATGGAGGTTTAGCCCGTCGTCCAGAGATAACGCCTGATGCCTTTACTCTCGTTGTTTGTCACGAGTTAGGTCACCACCTGGGAGGCTTTCCATTTAATGGGCCCCTTTGGGCAGCTAACGAAGGCCAGTCCGACTACTTTGCCACGCAAGCTTGCGCGCGCAAAATTTGGAAATCCCAGCTAGATGCGAATGCGAAGTACCGTGACTTGGTAGATCCAATTGTTAAGGAAAACTGCGATAGCGTCTGGAAGAATGGTGCGGAGCAAGATCTGTGCTATCGAATTGCTACTGCTGGCAAGGCCCTCGCCACACTCCTTGCCGCAGTGAATAAGGAGCCGCCCCCTCAATTGGATACACCGGATAAAACTGAAGTCGCCGAAACACGATACAACCATCCTCGCGCCCAATGCCGCTTGGACACGTATGTTCAAGGGGCGCTTTGCACCGTCAACTTCATAGACACCACCATACCCGGGCGGCGTCATCGGGATGGGCAAGATTCTCTCGAGGCCGAATTCGAAGGTTCTAAGGTTTCGTGTACCTCTGCAAGTCTTTTCGAGATGGGCATTCGACCCCGTTGTTGGTTCAAGCCCGAACAACAGATACTAGTCGGAGCCGTGCCTGGTGTATGGGCGCCTGTGATTGGAGACGAAGACAGGTTTTTTGAGCCGGGTGAAACATGGTCGCTGTTTCCTAAAATTAGAAACGAGGGCCAAAGGACTTTTTCAAACATTGTCGTGAAGGCAGAGACAACAGATCCGTCTCTTACTATAACCGGCGAACAGGCGGTGGTGAAAAAACTAGAACCTGGCGAGGAAAAGACAACCGAGAATCCCTTTTCCGTGTATATCGATGAACAAGCGGCCTGCGGTGATAAACTCGTTTACAAAGTTTCAGCGAACCTCGATGAGAGGAAAAAAGAGTTCACCGACTCGATAATACTAGGACAATCGAGCGACTCCGAAATTTTTTCCCAAAATACGCCCATACGTATCTCGGACTACCAAACGGAAACAAGCGAGATTTTGATTCCAGGACCACTCCCACTCAAGCGTATTGAAGTCTCACTGAGGATGGACACTCTCTACTCGAAAAACTTCACAGTGACGTTGGCTTCACCGGAAGGTGAACTATTCACCATTCACGACAGGACCCCCACAGAAGAAGGAGGGCTCAGGGGATCGTTTATTTTCCCCACCAATGCCAGCGTTACCAATGGCGTCTGGAAACTAACCGTGAGAAATTGGAGCATTTTTCCTGGTACCCTGAAAAACTGGAGTGTTCAGTTAATTGACTTCCATTGTGATTGAAAAACAGTTCGCACGGATTTGGTGAGAACGAGCAAGGCCGCTCATTGACATGTGTTCATTTTACGCGTAAAATGAACACATCATGATTAAAAGACATACTTTATTAAATTTAATAGGAAAAACATCTAAAAGCCTTTTGTTGATCGGTCCCCGACAGGTCGGAAAATCAACTTTAGTGGGATCCTTTTCTCCCGAATTGACGATTAATTTGGCAAATGAAAGAGAACTCTTTCAATTCTCGACGAATCCTGGCGAGCTGATGGACCGGTTGGAAAGGCATAGGCCGAAGTCGGTTTTTATCGACGAGGTGCAACGGCTTCCCAGTGTCTTGAACAATGTGCAAGTTATCTTGGATCAAAACAAGGCCATTAGATTTTTCCTGACAGGATCTTCGGCGCGCAAGTTGAGGCGCGGGCAAGCTAACTTGCTCCCAGGGCGGGTCATCGCTGTGGAAATCGGTCCGCTCACGGCCGCCGACTTCGATTACAGAATGGATGAAAAGAAAGCTCTGGCAATTGGAACGCTCCCGGGAATTTATACCGAAACCAATTCTTTTGACCAGGAGCAGCTCCTTACAAGCTATGCTGCAACGTATCTGAGGGAAGAGATCCAGGCCGAGGCTTTGGCACGCAATCTTGAGGGATTCTCTCGTCTTCTCTTGGTGAGCGCGGCCCATGCAATAAACTTTATTGATTACACCAAATTCGCGAATGAAGCAGGAATCAATCGCATGACAGCGATGCGTTATCTGGAGGTTATGGAAGACACGCTCCTCATCCACCGCGTCTATCCCTTCGCTAAGTCCGGAAAGACTCGTCTAATACAACATCCGCGTCTTTTCTTTTTTGACAACGGCGTATTGAACGCATTGCTTGGCGGTTTTGCGGTCACCACGGACCGAATGGGCAAGCTCTTCGAAAATCTTATGTTCAGCCAAATATTCTTCGGCGCTAAGCATGCGGGATTGCCGGTGGAGATCAGCACTTTCCGTACTGAACACGGTTCCGAGGTTGATTTTGTCGTGCGGCTTGCAGGAACTATTTGGGCTGTGGAGGCCAAAGCATCAAAGAACGTCGGCCCTGATGACTTACGTGGCCTGCGAAGTTTTCGCGAGTTTTTCGGAAAAAGCTGTCGATGTGCCGTGGCTTACCTAGGTTCGGTTGAGAAAAGCATCGATGGTGTCGTCGTTCTACCATGGCAGTCTCTCCTCCGGGAAATGGGATTGTGAGTCAGAGATCTCCAGCGATGCCATCCAGAACTCAAAAATAGAAGTTTAGAATCAGGGGGCTAATAGAGTATTATCCTAGGAGTCAGGGAAGAGTTCCATTAATTCGTCTGGGGAGTTGAATTGGATATTGACTGGCCCTACTACATCATCATTTTTTTGTTCTCCGGCGTAGGATACGTATTCTTCTCGTATGGAAAAAAGATGGCCTTAGTGTGGCATATCGTTGCTGGGATCTCTCTTATGGCTTATGGCTATTTCTGTCACACCTGGCAACAAGCCTTGGTGGCAGGAATTGTGCTTACGTCCCTTCCTTTCATAGGCCGCTTTGTCTAACAGGCTTTTCCTTAAAGGATAAAGTGTGCTGCAAAAACCTCTTATAGTTGCTAAATTGCCGCGGTCGAATTCGTCACCTTGGAATGGAGAACCACAATGTCCAAACTATGCATCCTTCTAATTGCGCTCACATTTGGATGTACGTCAAATCAAGAAAGCCACGATCTCGGCGCCAGGTCGGACAATTCTGGAAACGTCACCAGCTTCTATGTCGAAGCATTGCATCAAAACGACATTCTCGTGCTGGGTGAATCACACCAAAACCTAAGAATCGTGAAGAACTTCAACCAAATCCTTAAAGACTTCGAAGAAAAATATCCAGGACAATTAGCATTAGTCGGGCTTGAAGTTTTCAGTGTCTATCAACCGGAAATAGACCGCTTTCTAGATGAGAACGGCCCTAACACGGAGCAAATACTTCTCAACACGCCGGACAGAGAAGCCCTGCGCGGAACGCGCGATGAGATAGACGCGAAGGGAGGGCGAACTCCCGTTGTTAGCTCTTTGTTTCTAGAAGTCTACAGGACCATTAAAGACATAAATTCTAAACGGCGATCTGAGAACAAGATTCGGATAATAGCCGTGGACAAACAGCCCGCTGCAAACGTTATCTTTCGAGAATACCAAAAAAACAGAAAAAAACTAATCGATTGGGCGGTAGCCCGTGATTCGCATATGTTTGAACAACTAGAACACCCGATCAGGAGTTTGCCAAAAAACAGGTCTGCCTTAGTCTACATTGGAAGCAGTCACGCTCAGCGTGGCGGAATTGAAAACATAACGCTCCCGCCTGAAAGCGGCATTGACAGTCCCAAAGTAATCAAATGGCTTACGACTCGGCTGGTAGAGGGCTTTCCGCAATCAAAGGTAGTTTCCGCCGAACAAATCAATCCGGGAAACGCTTCATGTGAAGCGATCGAAGGGAAGCTATCTGCGGATGGCGTCGCTGAGCCTATGGCGATCGATCTCAGGTCTTCTCCATTAGGTGACATCGAAAATTTTAGGGGATGTGATGATTTCCCTGTGGATGGCGCGACGGTTGATTTCGACCCGACGCCCTATAAGGCAAAGGATCACTTCGATTTTTATACCTATTATCCGCCTGAAAAACGTTAAATGTTGTCTAATAGATGTGAATGTTCAGCGTCCTTTTCCGGAGAAGGAGCGTTGCTCCTAATCCAGATCCGGACATATCCACATGAGATGAAGCCCCTCATGCGCGATTATGGTTCCTGCGAAGATCGGCATCGACTGTAAAGTTTTTCCCTCAACTTAAGGCGTTCCTCGGAAGATATTTCGTTCCATTGCATCCAAGGATTGCCAAATCGTCCTGCGCCAGGTCTAAGGCCGACGAGTACTTTCACCAGAATCAACAACCCAATGGTCTGCGGAAACGTCAACACAGGTCCGTGAAACAGTTCCGGAACTAATGCGTTCCATAGAACCATGGCAATGCCGCCCCTGACCAGCGTGATCGCTATCACGATCAACGGTATGCGCCACTTACGGCACGGTGTTCGTTTAACCTTTGCCTCTTCATTTGAACTCATAAAAGACCTCCTTTAAGTAATTCCGCAGAAAGTCTACGGCATATTTTTTTCTAGCCAAAAGAGTTCCAAGTGGGAGTCCGGTTTGGGCGGCAATCTCTTTGAAACTCATTCCTTCCAACTCATACATCACAAATACCTGTCGTTGTTCGGGAGGCAGCAACTCCACACCTGTTACGATAATTTCCCGTAGCTGAGCGCGTTCCCATTCGTCATCAGGTTGACGGGTGGCATCCGTTGAATAGGTCAATTGCTCTTCGAACTTCTCCCTGGTCTTCTTGCGACGGTGGCGATCGAAAACTTTATTGCGAGCGACGGTCATCAACCAAGCCCCGAGTTTTTCAATGACGACTCCAAGATCGTAAGCGATGGCCAATTCTTCAAAGACATCCTGAATCACATCTTCCGCTTCTATTTGATCCCGAATCAGTCCCCGCACTAAGGAAAGGAGGCGCCCTTGGTAGGTCTCCACCGCTTCCTCGAGTTCTTTCTTGCGATCTGGCTCTTGGCTCACCCGTCCCTCTCGTATGTACGGTACTCGACTCCCAAAATGTCCTCTACAAAGGAAGACGTTTCAGTTCCTAGTTTATTGGATTATTGCCGTTTTTTTAGGGGAAGCAAGAATATTGGGAAATTTGACTTGGGAAAGTAAAAGATTTCACCAAAGTTCCGATAAACCTCCTATCTGTCAATTTGAGGTACACCGTGATTTTTTCCCAAATATCAAAATTTGCCATTTTTCTCGTGTTTACCGCCTCTTGCAAGCCCATGGCCGATACGCGCAGATCGATGGGTGGTTCCAGTACATCGGGCAGCGTGCCAGAAGCTCAATCGGGCAACCAGACCCCTGGAGCGGTAACGCCAGAAGGTTCGGATACGCAAACTGCGACGGAAAAGGCCCTAACGGAACACGACGTACTTCACGCGCTTCCTTCTGGTGCGGAACAAATAAAAGTCATTTGCTCGAGACCGGGAAAGGATAAGGTAAGAACAGTTTTTTGCGGAGCGACGCCGCCTTCAATAACTAGTCTCGTGGATCTTCAAAGGGCCCTTGGATTGGCGTTCACCGATCCGACACTCACCGGCAGAGGGAATAACGGCAGCGGAGGAAACCCAGGATTTGTTATCACCGGACATTCGAGTTCGCTGGTCGCTCGTTTCACGTCGGCAATTAATCCGCGCGCTATTCTATTCACGCCGTTGGACGGGAACGATATCGCACCTGACTATGTAGCGATGGGTTTTCTGAGAGGCGAGCAATTTGCGGAAATAATCGCACGGGATCCGTCGAACAACCAACTGGCCTTTTTTCTTGTTAACTTCGAACAAGCCTGTAACGCTGCGCCAGGCGGTTGTAAAATAGGAGAGCTCCTCACACCTACTATCGAGAAAAATTGGACGAAATTATCGATATACGAAGATCTCGATCTCGAAAACACCATCATCGATTGCAAGCAATGTCATCAACCCGGCGGCCCCACTTCGCCAAAGATGCTCCGTATGCAAGAGTTGCAAAACCCGTGGACGCACTTCTTCCGGGACAACAGACCGGGAGGACAAGCGCTGATCGCGGATTATACCGCGGCCCACGGAACGGACGAAGATCTCGCAGGAATTCCAGGAGCGCTCGTCAACGCTTCGGATCCGGCAAATCTTGAAGATTTTGTACGTGCCGCAGGCTTCGGCGATCAGCCCAATGAAATGCGCACAAAGGATATCGACGAAGAAGTTGTCGATTCCAACCCCGCTCAACCCGCCGACAACTCGGTACCTGGTGTTAGTCCCAGATGGCAAGCGCAATATGAACAGACGGTGAACGGCCAGTTCATACCCATGCCTTATCATGACGTGAAGGTTACCGATCGTCAGAAGCTTGCGACGATGACTTCGGCTTACCAGAGCTTCAAAGCCGGCAGCATACCGGCGCAACAACTCCCAGACATCCGCGAGGTCTTCCTAGACTCGGCCCTGCACGAAATTGGGTTCCGAGTAAAACCTGGACTTACGGGAAGGCAGGTTCTGGTGCAGGCTTGTACCCAATGCCATAACTCCCGACTGAATCAACAAATAACTCGAGCTAAATTCAATGTCGAACAACTCGAAGCTATGAGCCGCCAAGAAAAAGACTTGGCGATAGAACGCCTCCAGCTTCCGGACGAACATTTGCAAAAGATGCCGCCGAGACGATTCAAGTCTCTAACGCCGGAAGATATCGCAAAGGCCGTTGAAGAACTTCGGAAATAGTTTTTGAGGTCACGTCCAAGACAGAAGGTCGAAATTGAGCTGAAACACGTCCTCCGCCTCGGCCTTTTCTACGAGCGGCTGCATCGCATTCAGGAACTCAAAGAACAGGTGCTGGATTTGGCCTTGAGTTTCCTTCGTTGCGGAAAAGACAACACTGAAAGTGTAAGGTTGCGCCGACTCAGGTTCCTGATCCATTCTCTCCATCGCCTTCAAACGGATTGCCTTTCGATACGTTGTCATAATAGGACTGTCGGCCGACAGGTGTAAGAAGTCTTTTTTTATCTCGTAGTTTTTTTCCCGAAATTCAATCAAACCCATTTGCTCTAGGTTTCTCAAGATCGCAGTAACCTTGTCCTTCGATATTTTCAGAGTTTTTGCGATGCCTCCAATGTCTTGTTTGAAGCGCTTTACAGAAAGGAACATGTGCACGAGTTTGTAATATGGATCGAGATAATACTGAACCAATTCCTTGTCCGTATGACTAGCGCCCGCTCGATGTTGAATATGGGACTCGGTCTTCTTCATTTGTTGTTTGAATGCGTCTAGCTTTGCCCTGAGATCTCGACGCCTGTCTGCAATTTGAGTTCGATCATACTCGTAGAGGTAGGTCGTAAACGTCAATTCGGAATCGGTAAAGCCCAAAAATTTGCATGCGAGATACAATTGGTCGCGATCAAGATCGCCATCGTGGTTTAGAATCTTGGACAGATAGGTCTTTTGAACTCTGCAAGCATCGGCGAGCTTTTGAAATGTAAACGGTTTGCCGAGAGTCTCCTTCTTGGACAGGATCGACTTTTTCAAAATCTGCTTGTAATTCTCTTCGTCGAAAATATTCATGATGCTACCATTTGTAGGGAGTTCTTTTGTTATAACATAACTTAACAAATACGCGATGTGTTAATGAATGATTAATTTACTTTTCTGGCAGAGGCGATAATAATGACGTTATTGGCCAAACCGATTGTGAATAAACTCTAGTCTGTAGGAGATCATATATGTGTTCTTTTTTTGTACGTTCGGTGCTTCGAACCAAAGGAATTGTTTTGGCAGCTTGGATGCTGAGTGGGGCGGCATGGGCGGAAGACGTCCAAATTGGTTTGGACATTATTGTTCCTAAGATGGCCGAAGGAGACATCCTTGGTCGATTGCACATTGTGGAGAATGGCAATGAGGTAAACGCGGAGTTTGACCTGTCAGGTCTCCAAATTCAAACAAATGACTTCGGAACTCGAATGAAGGGCACTCTAGGAATTTCGGGCGCGAATATAAGTTCAGCGGCGATGGTTCTGGATAGCAATGCCAATGGCTCGTTAGAAGATTCGGATTTCTGGATGCCAATTGCGAGGAATCTGACGGGACACGAAAAGGTTGCGAGCGGAGGTACTGCGGTAATCCACCTCCGAACGAGTTGTGCTTGTGGCGCGGCGCCAACAGTTTGTTCCAAACAACAAGCCTACACAATAGAACTACTTGATGAACGAGGAGAGAAAAGGCTTTGGGGAAGCGAAGTTTTTCGCACTATTGTGAATAACGATTGCAATATGACCGTTGTCATTGGCGAACAAGTTCCCCTTTCTCGGGATGTGCTGAACCGCTCTGCTGAGCAGCTTAGGGCGAAATTGACATCCAACGGAGTTTCTGAGATCGTGCCGGTGTATAAGCCGCTAGGAGCAGATCAGGGCCGTCCGGGACCCAAAGGCGACAAGGGTGAGCGAGGTGAAATGGGACCATCGGGACCGATGGGTGAACGAGGGCTTCCAGGACCGAGGGGCGAAAAAGGTGATCCGGGAACTGTTGGTCCAAGTGGTCCACAAGGCGAGCAAGGTGACTCGGGTCCAGCGGGTCCACGGGGTCCCCAAGGCGAACGAGGTGACTCGGGACCAGTGGGTCCACGGGGTCCTCGAGGCGAACGGGGCGAACCAGGACCTATAGGACCTATGGGCCCAAAAGGTGAGAAGGGCGACAGAGGCGAGCGAGGACCAATAGGTCCGCGCGGTTAACCGCAGATCGTTTTGAGACATCCAAGTAGACAGCCAAATCACTGGGCGCACTTTGTGAGGTTAGTATGCGAATGAGGCCGTGGGTTGTAGCGTTCGTTTTGTTTCAAATGACCACCAAACTCTTTGCAGGTTCGTGGTCGAGCGGAGGCGGGGCTTTTTATACCGACGAATACAACCCCTGGTTCATTCAGAACACAAAAATCGTAAAGTATTGTATTACGATCGACGACGAACACTTCGGTGTTGGCCTCGACAAAGTGCGCACTAACATTGTTGAAGCTATCAAATATTGGAAAGAAGAGTTCAAAGAATTAGAAATATTGCAGCAGTACTCCTCCCCGGTTCAATTGGCCACTGCCGATTTTCGAGAAGTAAATTGCAAAGACGATTCGGTCCGTGTTGTGTTTCAGATGGGCGTTATCGACGGCAAAAAACAACGTCGGTACATCGAAAGTCCAGAGAAAACGGTGGGAGTAGCCGTTCGAACTTCCTATGACCCAGTGAATCTTCGAGGTAAAGGGTTCATCTACATTTCTCCTGAGGAAGGAAAGTATGCGCTAAAGGGTAAAGACCTGATCGCAAAGCGCTGGCAACAAAACGGTGGAAAGTTGTTGCAATTGATCCTTATCCACGAGCTAGGCCATGTCTTTGGAATACCGCATCACGGCAGTTGGTACGAGATAATGGGTGAGCAATTTCCAAACAGCCTCGTCAACGACTACCTCGGCGCCTACTACGCTGCAAGAACAAAGGTACCCCATTTTTTCACGGTGCCTAAGCAGTTCGCATTCGAATCCTGTAGCCCCGCAGGCGTCGGCGAAAGAGCGGCGGCTGTGTTAGGTATGCGAAAAGAGACGAATTGCATAAAGATACAGTCTGATAGCGAGACCAAGGTACTTTCACGATCGGAGTCTGATGCTTTGTACGGATTATCTGGGACGTTCCGGACGTATGAGGAGACAGCGGATAAAGAAGATTTTGGTACCTTGCACTTAAGCCCACGGCAAAAAGCCCTTTCGGACCTTCCGCCCGGCACTTCCGAAATTACCATGTTTCAGACTGCCACTTTTAAACTATCCGGCGCATACACGGATCTGGAAGGAAATGTTACTCCTGTGGTTTTGGAATACGGGCCAAAGGGTTTGACTATGCAGGGAATGAGCGGGACCAACCCCGGCCTTATCCTGCTCAATGTAGTCTCCTTTGAGAGTTGGCAAATCGAGAGCTCTGGCGACAAACGGTATGAGGGTGTGGCTCTTGAAGACTTAGCTCCGCCGCAGCCGTTCTAATTAAAACAGGTAATTGGGAGGGCCAAAGTCGCTTGATAACATCAAACCAATCTCTGCACTGAAAATAAACAGCATGAAAATCTTAATATATTTAGCCTGTTATATGTATTTATCAAGAAATCTTTGGCAACACCGATAAGAATAGCAGATAGCTCTAAGGTTTTTGTGGAATTAGCCGATAAGGCTCTACCACTTAAAAACTTGGAGTATTTATGAAACACATTCTTCGCGTATTCCTCAGTGCTTTGGTCTTTCTGGCACTTACGGGTTGTGGTTCCTCGGACAATAGCGGTTCTTCCGAAGTGATGTCGAGTACAAGTACCAAAAGCGACCAGCAGGAGCAGGCTCAACTTAAGGCTAGTTTGAAGAAGCAAGCAGACCAACGAGCCAAGGCGGATGCGGAATGCAGGAAGGTCATTCAAAATGCCTACTATCATCAGGCGCTTTCTATCATAACGAGCATTCCGCAATGTGTTGCGGCGATAAGGGCTGGAAATGCAAACGCAGTCTTCATGAATTGCAAAGACGACATCAAGCTCGTTGGAGATCTTGCCGTAGCCTGCTTGCTCGGCGGAAAAGCATCCAAACCAGAAGAGCCACTTCCATCGTGCTACGGCAAGGAAAAGCCTAAATCTAACGCTTGCCGAGCTTAACGAATTGAACTTTAGAGATTTCTAATTCCAAGACGACACAAGAAACCCGAGACAGCAAATGTTGCCTCGGGTTTTTCTTCGTCACCATGAGGATCTCGATTTGAGTTTGCTAGTTCTTCGCCAACTCACAGGTTTCGCTAACCCTAAATTTTTCCCCTTCGGCTTGATAGGTCTTGTTTCGGAGCTTCTCTGATTCCGGGAACATGCCCAAAGCAAACTCTTCCATTATAGGCATCTTCGTGGCGCGCACAACTCGTGACCTCAGCGTTAGGTACAGATCGTCCAAATTGTTCGCTATGCTTTTCGGATTCGTCTTACAACTTTCCATATATCTTTCAATTTTTCCTCGCACGAAACTCTTGACCTCTTCGTCGTTAGTCAGGTCAAGTTCCTCCATCGCTTTGAGGTTAGAAGCAAAATTTTTGGCTCCAGGATGAGTGCTTTTCGCGAGGGTGCTTTCCAATTCCTTC
Source organism: Oligoflexales bacterium (assembly GCA_050251195.1). Taxonomy (GTDB): domain Bacteria; phylum Bdellovibrionota_B; class Oligoflexia; order Oligoflexales; family Oligoflexaceae; genus JBFWNG01. Next base: position 228,025 of record JBFWNG010000005.1, on the reverse strand, counting down.
CGAAGTTTCTGGGGTGTCTTGAATTTCTTGATTTTGCTTGTGGGAAGTTGGTCAAAAATTTCACAGCGTAGTTTGGACTGTACAGGATTTGGAAAGTCAACCAACGCCGCGGCAAGCGCAATGCCTTTATCAATGACATTATTGGTCTCTAAAGCAGCTACATATCTGGTGTCCATACCGGGTTTCCTAAGCGCTATCATAGGGAAAAAGCCGATCTTCATGCGATCGGGATCGCTGGATTTTAAAGCTGGCTCCACACTTATATTGCGTCGGTCGAAGATTTCGTTCCACTTTGTCAAATCAATTTTTAAAGAACCAAATGAGCCGCCCGCCGTCTCACGCAGCTTGTCATCGATAAAGATCCGCAGGTCAATGAATGTCTGAGGGTTTTCGGTACTGCTCAAGGCTATAAGCTCCACAGTGCTGTCACAAAACAGAGGCTTCAAAGCATCCTTAACGGTCGTGTCTTCGAAAGGCCTTTCGCCGGCCTTCATCCTTTTGATAGCGGTATTCGCGAGGTTCTTCTGCGAGTCTTCCACCATAGACTCGAGAAAAAAGGCATCAAAAAACGGCGCCCCCTGCAACAGCTCTCCTTGATTCACTAACGGTTTGCCGTCAAGTGCTACCGAACTCCAGTTGGGCCAAGGAGTTTCGATTTCTTTCATATTAAGTTGGCCGTGATCATGACAAGTCTTGCATTCATGCTCATCAAAGGAATTGCCCAGGAATTTAAAACTTCCGTTGCTACCTTTGTAGTACTGCAGGATTTCATCCGCTCCATCGAGCACGTTGGCGATGATTTCATCAGGATGCGACAACATTACGAAAGATTCGCCGCAGGCGTAGAAGTCGATCTTTCGCGTCGATTCGGGAGCAGCCGGAAAATAATGTCCGGTTTCGTTAATTAAAGAACGTCCTTCCAATTTGCATCCCGATTGCTCCATCATTGCACCAAAGTCAGCGTTGCAATTTGCATTTACAGCGCTGCTGAAAGCATCCGATTTTGGAAAACCTGATAGTTCGCAAGTTTCAGCGGTATTAATACGAGATTTACGATCGATAGATTTGCATTGGATTAGAAACAAACATGATAGCGACAAAGACGCCAATTTCAGATTCATAATTCTTCCAATTTTATTTGTTATCTAAGTTTAATTGGCGGTTTGGCTTTCGTCAACGAATCATGGGTAACAACCATGGCAAACAAAGCCTTTCACAGCCAGGTTCGATTGCGTTTCCGGCCGGGATAATAGTTCGACGACTTCTTGAATGTTTGATGACTACCGAAGGCTGGCCTCGTGAGCTCAGTGAAAACAATACTCATGAATCTGCCGTTTCCCGCCTTCAGATATTTCAAAGGTACCAATGGCTCCTTTGGGAGATGGTGTATCACTGCACCCTAGCTCGGCAATTCGAAAAGCGATCTTTCCTTTGGTAAAAACCCAATGTGTGGAGACGCAAACACCATGACCTTGAACTTCAACTTTCCCGTTATTTAGAACGATATCTGGATCGGAGGTGCTACCCTTTCCTTGCCAATGTTGAAGCACGTAATCATTCTTCCCTTTTGTCAATACTATGACGGTCTGGGTCGGCGTATGGCATTCAATTTCTTTGTTCACTAAGGCTTTGGGTTCCGACTGAGTCTCAGTCCCAGCAGTGTTAGAAAAAGATTTAGTTTCAGACGCATAAGCTGTACCATCAGTGTTTGTCATGAGAAATATTTTTGTACAGAGTAAGGTGCCGAACAATAGGTGTGAAAATCCAGAACTAAACATACTTTTTCCTTTCTCTGCCCCTAACCTTGTTTAGCAGAACGTTCAGCGCAAAGGAAGGAACAAAAATGAGACGCGAGACTATATGAAATTTTTGAAAAAACGTATGTTCTTTCTCCTCGGCCCCCTATTCATTGCTAGTATCTCATTACAGTGCAACCCAGAGAAATATGAGCATAGCAAAGACCCGGACGTGGCTCCAACGGAGGTCGTCCCACCCTCAAGCTCGAACAATCCAGATACTCCCGATGACAAACCTACCCCACCACTACCTCAGACGCCCAACACAGGTGCCCCCCAAGAAACGTCGAATTCGGAAATTTGGAATTCCGATACCTTGTTTGCGCAAGGAGGGGCACTTCAAGAGGAAACCGCCTTTGGTCCGGACAAAGTTCTGTATCCCTCACATGCGGGGGAGAATCGAAGTTTTAAGTTCGAAAACGGTTATCTGACTTGGACCGGCAATCGTACGCGAATTTACTTGGACCACTATCAGAAGAAGACTTTGGTCAACTCCGAGCTGGAGTTTTATGCGGAAAAAAATGCTGACGTGATCGATATCTCCACAAAAATTGGCAACCACTCGCGTGAGGGATATGAGTTTGGGGGATACGGGTGCGAATTCCACGACGTCACTGTTGAATCCAAGGTGGAGTACTTCCACAATGACCAAGGCAAAGAAGTAAAGGCTACCATAGATCCTATGCTGCCTGGAAAGTGGATTGGCTACAAGGTCACCAAGCAGAACGTCGCCGGCGCCGCCGAAGTTGTGATGAACTGCTATGTGGACTATACGGGAAACGGCGACTGGCAGTTGGTTCTTAAAGATCGCCGCTGGAGCCAGGTGGGCTGGAAGCCCGGTGAGACCGTACCGGAAGCGAGTGACTCCGAGGAAATCACGCGTGGACCATATCTCAGTGCAGTGGGGCGGTGGTGGATACGAATCGACGGGGGCACCCACGGCGGTATCAAGGTCAGGAATATTCGGATCAGAGAGCTAACGGAAAGTCCGGAATGAAACGCCAAGCCACCCGCCGATCATTTTTCTATTGAGGCTGCGAATCAGCCTGCCTCGATTTAGTCATATTTTTCAATAAACTCCATACCATGAACCTTATTATAAGAAATTTTTATAATAGCTATTTTAAAATATTATGCAAATTTATATTGATTTTAAGAACGGCTTGAAGTAAAAATCGGGTCACCTTGACCTATTTTAAAAAAATAAACAGACACTGAGACAAACTCAACAAAAGCAATGAGGAGTAAAAAGATGAAAAAATTTGTATTTGGAATTCTTGCAACGTTATTCGCAATGCCAGCATTTGCCGGCGCAAGGGACGCAGCCAGATCAGCGGCAAAGTCGGCTTTCCAAGGCAGCGATGAGGTAACAAATCTCGAAGATTATTATGGCGACAAATTTGGAGAGGAATTCGGCTACCTTGCTTCTCCTGAAGCGTCTGTGGTTACCGACATTTGCGACGATAACGACGACTGCTCGTTTATTGTCACAGTGTCAATGGATGTCATAGGCGTCAATGATCACCGGTTAGCTGTCATAAACGGAACCTATGAAGTCGACACATCAGGAAACAATATCACCAACGTTACCGAACTTTCGGTCAACTAATTCTTATTCACACACAAAAAGGAGAAACAAAATGAAAAGCACTTTCGCACAAACCGCAGCAACCATCGTTATCGCACTGTCATCAGTGACCGCCTTCGCAGACTGCGCAGATCAAATCACAGATCTCGAAGACACCATCGGTGACTATGAAGGAGACTACTCACAGCTTTGTGGCAACTCACAAGACTATGAGGAAAATCGATCCACCTGCAACTCACTTCAAAGCACGCTTAACAGTCTCTACAGACAACTCGGCGCCCTCCAAGTCAACTGCCACGACTAAGAGAATCGCATCGATGATCCTGCGGTTAGCGCAGGGTCATCCCGCCCAGAAATCTAATCGCGCATTTTTCCTACAACACTTTCGAGAACATCATCCTGAAAACTAGCGGTCGTTGAACAGAGGACGCTAAAATAGGTGCCCGAGACGCTCCCTTGGTGCGGGAAAGATTGAACCAGATTTCCTACAGGCGCCCGCATGAGGGTTGCGCTTTGAACGTAGTAAGACTGCCCCTGATCCGTCGCCACGGTGTTGTAAAACGTCAAAGAATAGTGATCCGGAGCTCCTAGGTTCCTTAACCCAACGGTGAGGTCGATGTCTTCCACTTTACCGAAATGAAACGTACTCTCTAGATCTCCCTCAGGGTTCGGCAATTCGACGCGCCCGTGAACACTGCGCTCCCCTGGGGTGACTTTACTGTAGGAACAAGTGATGTTTTCTGCAGCGTTGGAAAACGTCGAAAACAAAAGCACTGCTAAAATAGCGTACCGCATGGCTTTTCTCCCTTTTAAAGTGTTATAGATAGCTTACCATGCGGCGCCGATCGGTGGTGAGCGCAACTTTAATCACACTTCAACTTCGGTTCAAAGGTACATACCGGCACTGCCTTTTTGAAATTAGCATCGAAGATAGCAGAACCCCAGGCCTGAGCAACGGCAGGGCTGTCGATGGCAAGATTGATTTCTCTGGACTGGTTCCAGGATTGCGTATCCATGTTGGCCGAGCCGACAATAGCTATCATGTTGTCGAAGGACGCGAATTTCGCATGACTAGAACGACGACGCTCACCTTTGTCCACAACGGCGACGCCTGGTTCGAACGCATACCACCTGACATCCAACAGTTTTCGTTCTTCATCAGATAGTGAGTTGTACAGCTGCGGCACATTGAGTTCGTTGGGACCGCCCTGCCCCGGTACCATCATAGGGGCGAAGTTGAAATTTTTCGAAAGAATGATGTCCACTTTTACGCCGCGTCTGACGGCGCGTACGATCGCATCTTTGACCGCATTATCGTTTAGATTTGGCGTCTGAATCTTGATGATTTCTTGAGCGTTTTCAAATGCAGCCAAGAACCCCAAATCTTGTGGACTTCGCGCGTCGTTATTGGGAATATCCTGCGCGCGCCTCGTCATGATCACAATGGGTATTCCGCCTGCCCATCCTTCTGTATGTTCAGGCGCGCTAATGGCGGGCGCGTCCCAGGTCAGGTCCGACTCGCCCAGCATCTTGTCTCGCTCGTCCGCACCAAGACGTTGCAAGTTAACTCCGCGCGCATCGAGTACAGCATCGAGAATGTCTTCTCTCATCCCACGCGCCACGTTACCGGACACGACGAAAGCCAAATCGAACCAAGGCTCGTCGCCCTGATGGAACTTCTGGATATTCGCGCCGGTAATTAATCCGGTGTGCCCGTCCACGATCAACGTCTTTGAGTGCAGAGCGCCAAAGCCAAAATGCTTGAAGGTCATAACCCGGTAGTTGATCATCGGGTTCGACAGTTTCTTCATTTGTTTATCAATCGTTGCTGCAGCCGGAGTTTGGAGAAACATAAGATTACTGATGAGAATCGTAATCTGAATCTTTTGGTCATGTTCCTTTGCATAAAGTTTTTCGAAAGCATCCATAATGACGCGATGGCCTTCCGTAGAGGGATCCCAAACGTAAAACTGCACTAAGATTTCTCTTTTGGCGCTCAAAATAAGGTCGTGCATTCTCGGAAAAATTGCTGGCCCGGAGATCAAGGGTTGGAGGTCCACACTATTGTCCATGGTGACAATACGTTCATGACCCACCGTGCCCTTGCTTGGCTCCGCACCGAGAACAGAGGCCGAAATCGCCTCCATGTAGGGCGACATAGTACCTTCGCTTTTGATCGTGGATTTCATTCTTACAGGTTGGCACGAAGAAGCACACATCGCTGTAGCGACTATGAATAGAAAACGCATGTGAATTACCTTGGGTTATTTTCTATATTTTAGCCCATACCAAGTGCCATGAGCAATAGCTGACTCCATTTCTCGAAACAAACTTTTTAGATTTTGCCAAACCTAATTGAGAAAGACTGCCATAATTGCGATATTTGGCCTACCATGTATAAGCAACGCCTCTTGCTTATCCGCGTTCCATTAATATTCGGTAATGAAGGGTTGGACTATGAATCTCGTCTCGGCACTCCAAAACAATCGAAAGCTCTACATCCAGCAGAAAAAGAACTGGGTGGAAATTATAGTCGATTTCGAAACTGCAAATCGCTATGCAATTATGGACGAAGGACGAAATGTGCTCGGAATGATCGCTGAGCGCGGTGAGGGATTTTTTGACGTTGTTAAAAGATGGTTTTTTCGATCACATCGGGGATTTCGCATTGAAGTCGTTAATAACGACGGTGCTTCCGTATTGCAGCTGTCGAGGGGATTTTTCTTTTTCTTTTCGGATCTCTTCGTTGCAGATAACCTCGGGCGCCAAATTGGAACGATTCATAGGCGTTTCGGCATCATATATAAAAAATATGATCTCAGGGGAGAGAACGGCGTGACCTTTGCGACTATAAAGAGTCCCTTCTGGCGTTTATGGACATTCCCCGTTCTCGACGATCGTACCGGACGGCAAACCGGTGAAATCGGAAAACGCTGGGGCGGTATGATCAAGGAAGTCTTTACCGATGCTGACACATTCCGCATCATGTTTGACTCCGGTTCGTCCTACACGCTCAACCAGAAATTATTGATATTTGCCGCTGCCATCAGCATTGATTTTGATTTCTTCGAAAAGAACCAGAGTAATCGTTAACAAGATGCTCTTCTTTGTACGTAGCCCCAGGTGATGAATCACTTGGGGCCTCCAATTTGCCTGTATTATTGAGCGCTATATTTGCATTCGATATTATTAGTCGCGTTTGGCCCGGTAGAAACTTTTGCGGTGAAAACAAGTTGTCCCTGCTCCATCGAAAACTTCAAGGTCCCATGGGTTGCGCTTCCCAGTTTAGATCCGTCTAGAGGAGCGCTTACTCCGTCCATAGTGCCGTTCAACGCTGATGATCCTTCGTTCCAATTCATCACTTCGCTGTAAACTTGAGTGTCGCTCTTCGTCGTCTCCGTAACGGTTCGCATGCCGCCGCCAATGGGAAATGAGCCGGCCAGAGGTCCGTGTAAATCTATTCGTGAGCAACCCGTTTGGTCTATGGAGTACGATTGCTCGCCAAGATCCTGCCCGTTGAGGCTGCATCTGCCCTTCCACTCTCCTGAGAAGTCGGTACACTCGCCGTTGAAGGGAGCTTTGGATTGCCCTTTTGAGTGATCGACAAGGTTGAGTCCTGGGACGGCAAATCCCGTGGAAGACACCATCAACGCAGTCCAGATCATTCGTTTCATTTCATTCTCCTTTGGAAATTGATTCCAAGTTTATATAACGAATGATTGCAATTGGTCTACACGGTATGGGGATTTGCATGCTGCTGGTTAAAGAGGCGGCCTGAGGGCTTAATCGGGGTTGAGGGCGGTATTTTCTTGGACATCGACGAGGGAACACGTTTAGGTGTCCCCGCCGATTTGCTTTGTTGGTGTTAGGAAGCTTTTTTGTTGTCGTTAGGGTTGTAATTGTTGTTGCTGTTGTCCTTGTTTTTTTGATCACGTCGCGCTTGTTCTGCCTTCGCCTGCTTGTCTCTTTCTTCTTCTTTGCGCTTCTTCTGCTTGTTTTTATCTTTTGGACTCTTGTCTCCCATGATTTCCTCCGTAGTTAATCAGGCGCGCCCGCTCACAATAGGTGCAAGACGCCCTAATATAGTATTCGGAGCTTAGGTGGCAGATGTTGAATAGGAAATTGATTCTCCTAAAATCAGCCATAACATCCGCAAGTTGCGCCTGGGCATGCCACCCCTCATTTTTTCGAAGCCTTTTTGCGGTCCAAGGGGTTTCGAGTAAGCCTATCCCTTGACGTACGACCTCGGTTTCTGTAGACCTCAAAAGAACCCTAGGTATGAACAATGACTTCAGAGCTGGACAACCTATCAGCACATCCGAGTCCCCTGCTGGATCTCCGAGATGTGTGGCCCACCCTTTCCGCGGAGGAACGCGCGCAACGGTTTTCCGAACTGCATCGGATTGACGCCAAGGACTTCTTCCTGAGTTTGAAGGCCCAGGACCAAGCCGAAATCATGATGGCTCTACCCGACCAAGAACATGCGCTGTGGATTCGCTTGCTGCCGCCCGACGACCTAACAGACGTTATTCAAGAAATTCCCTTCGCAGAAAGACACAAATTTTTGGGCCAACTGGACCGTCCAACAAGACGGGAGGTCGTTGCTCTACTCGCCTACGGGGAAGACGAGGCCGGCGGCCTTATGAGTCCCCAATTTGCGCGCCTTCGGCCTGACATGACTGCCGAAGAAGCGATCCGCTATTTGAAGAAGCAAGCCCCCACGCTTGAGACCACGCGGTACTTGTACGTACTGGACTCCGGCCAAAAACTTTTGGGCGTCGTTTCCCTGCGGGCTTTGTTCGCTGCGAGCGACGACAAGCTTGTGCAAGACATCATGCGGACTAATGTGGTTTCTGCCTCGGATACCATGTCGCAGGAAATGACGACGGCCTTGATCACTCAAAGTAGCCTCATGGCGATGCCCGTTGTGGACGGAGAAGGCCGAATGAAGGGTATTGTTACGATTGACGACATCGTTGAGGTCGTCGAGGAAGAAGCGACAGAGGATATTCAGCGCTTGGGAGGTACCGAGGTGCTCGAAGCGCCTTATCTGCAGATCAACATCTTTCAAATGATTCGCAAACGAGCGGGTTGGCTCATCGTGCTGTTTATCGGGGAAATGCTGACGGCCACTGCCATGGGGTACTTCGAGGCTGAGATTGAGCGAGCCGTCGTGCTGGCTCTGTTCATCCCGCTCATTATTAGCAGCGGGGGAAACTCCGGTTCTCAGGCTTCCACGCTCGTCGTGCGTGCCATTGCCTTGCGAGAAGTCCGCCTTCGAGATTGGTGGCGGGTTTTTTCGAGAGAAATACTCGTGGGCGCGTCTTTAGGTTGCATTCTCGGGGCGATTGGCTTCTTGAGGATTCTGTTCTGGCCTGCCCGCGAAACGCTTTATGGAAAACATTTCCTCCTTGTTGGAGTGACCGTGGCCTGCAGCCTCATGGGAATTGTGCTTTGGGGCAGCCTTGCCGGCTCCATGCTGCCCTTCTTGCTCAAAAAGGCGAAACTGGATCCTGCCACTGCCTCGGCACCCTTTGTCGCAACTCTTGTCGACGTATCGGGACTGGTGATTTACTTCACCGTTGCCAGTATTATCCTCAAAGGTAGCCTGCTCTAGAAATATTGCCGCCAATCAGTTCGAGTCTTTTTTTTGTGTACGAAATAATCTGCGCAACACACTGCAAACACGATCTTAACTGCCTTCACCTTACGTTTTTACCACCCAAACCGATACGGAAAACTGTGCAACGTTTCATCCTGAAGCGGCATTTTTTTGGGGAGCAAAAATGGTCATAAAGTTCTCAATACCGGCAGGGGCGTTATTAGGGATGATGCTTTTATTTGGCTGTGATCAAATCAAGAAAAAGCTCCCTGGTCAATCGAGCAAAAGTTCGTCGAATGTGGCTGAAGAGAGCTCAGGTGATTTAGAGGAAGAGAGCTCTGATGAAGGATCCGATGAAAACGAGTCTGAAAATCCCGATTCCAATCTAGCCGAACTAACCTATGTGGACAACATAGCTCCGATTATGGAGGCCTCTTGTTTAGGTGCGGGCTGTCACTCGTCACCGGATGCTGCCAACGGCATCGTTCTTGATAGCTACGAAAGCGTGAAGACATATATTGAAGCGTCAATCGCGTCCATCGATTCCGCGCAGATGCCCATCGGTAAAACAATAAGCTCTGAGGACGTTGATGTCCTAAAGAAGTGGGTCGAACTCGGAATGCCTGAAACGAAGACAGACGGCGGCACTCCACCTCCCTCTTCTGCTATCGGCTACGCTGCAACCGTGCAGCCTATTATGGCGGTTTCATGTTTAGGTGCGATGTGCCATTCTGGATCCAAACCAAAGGGCGGCGTCGCGCTTGATACACAACAGGCCGTGATTGATAACTTCGAAGGGGTGCTTGAGGCAATCGCTGATGGTAGTATGCCCAAGGGCAAAAAAACAGCCATATCTCAAGCTCAACTTGATCAACTGAAACAGTGGCAAGAGCTTGGGTTTCCGGACTAGCTTCTCATGTTTGATTAAAGCTTGAAGATCCCGGAAGCACCGGGATTTTTTTGGATTAACCGGAAAATTTATTATCGACACTGCGGGTTCGGTCCGTTCGAATGAAAGCGGATGCGACATGGCGCCACCGGCGTTCAGTTTTGAGAAGATTAAGGACCCACCTTCAGAAGACGCAAAAGGAAGAAGAAGCATTGAGTAATCAGCAAAGCAGCGGAGGCCCTACGCTTCCGCTTTGTCTTGCATCATCTGGTTATTACCGAAGGTTTCAGGTGTTTGCTTCAAGTGCGAAAGAGTGCCAATAAGTGATGTGGCATCGATCGGTTTGACAAAGTAATCTGTGAAACCTTGAGACAACGCATGTTCACGGTCTTCCTTGAGAGCATGAGCGGTCAGGGCGATGATGGGAACATCAAAACCTTCATATCTCAACACGGACGTTGCTTCGTAACCATCCATATTAGGCATTTGAATATCCATAAGGATAACGTCGTAGCGCTTGTTTCGAGCCATCGCCAACCCTTCTTCGCCGTCACATGCGATGTCTAGGGACGCTCCCGCCATTTGCAAATATTTAGAGACAAGCATGCGAACGTCAGCAGAGTCTTCGACGATAAGAATATTAAAACCTAAGAGTTGGTTCGAGAATTGGAAGGATAAAGTCGATCCGTCATTAGGTTTTGACCGAAGGCGACGAGCATAGTCCTGTTTCGTGATAGTTCCCGCGTCAAAAGTAAATTCGAATATACTGCCTTTATCTGGCCGACTTCGAACCAAACTAACGTCGCCACCCAGCAACTGCGCCAACTTTTTTGAGAGTGTGAGCCCCAAACCCGTGCCTCCGAATTTTCTCGTCGTCGAGCTGTCGGCTTGGGTGAAAGCTCGGAAAAGACGACTCTGCTGGTCTGGTGTGATTCCAATTCCAGTATCTTCCACCTGAAATGCGACTATGGCGTCACTATCATCTTGCGCGGGTACGATAGAAGCGGTTACGACAACATGGCCATGCAACGTAAACTTGATGGCATTGCTAATGAGATTCACCAACACTTGCCGTAATCTTGTTTGGTCACTCGTTACAAACTCAGGGAAAGGTTCAATCTTCTTAAAGATCAGATCAATTCGTTTCTCTCTCGCACTTACATAAAATCCAGAAATAACTTCGGACACTAGGTCAGGTAAAGAGAATCGGTTTTTCTCGATTTCTATCCGGCCCGATTCAACTTTAGATAGATCAAGTATATCTCCAATAAGTTCTGTTAGATTCTTTGCATTCCTATCAATTGTTGTCAAAAATTCTTGACGCTCAAAGCTCGAAACACCTGGATCTAGAGCTAGCTCCGCAAATCCCTGAATGACCCCGAGTGGAGTCCTTATTTCGTGACTCATATTGGAAAGGAAACGGCTCTTAGCCTCGCTCGCGATTTCGGCAATTTTGGCCGCCTGGCGTTGTGCCTCTTCGGCACGAATTCGTTCCGAGACGTCGATACACGCAACGGTCAAACCTCCAACGACGCCCCCTGCCTTTGTAAATCGTTCAAGGGTTATGTCGAAGCATCTTTCGACGCCGCCCATCGTCAGGTTTATGGTGGTCCTTCGATTACCCTCACCTTCCAACGTTTCCCGCTTTATCCTGGCAAGGTTAGTCGCTTCTTCTACAGGTAAAAGATCAAAGTCGGTCTTACCAAGGAAGTCCTTCACTTGCATTGGGGCAGGCGGCTTATATATCCAAGTGTAAACAAGGTCGGTATCACAGGCATATACCATGATCGGCGCGTGTTTTAGCGCGACTCCCAATCTTTCTTCAGTCATTCGGAGCTGTTCATTCAAATTTCTGCTGCGAAGAAGCGCCTTGATGGTAGCAATGAGTACTGGCGGTTCGAAGGGATGAGTTAGATAACTATCTGCTCCCCCCTCGAGACCGAGGACGCGGTCTTGTGACGTAACATAGCTTGCGGACAACTGAAGCACAGGGATATGCGCGGTGGCGCGATCAGCTTTAAGGAGCCTGCAAACCTCGAATCCCAAGATATCGGGCAAATGGATGTCAAGAGTCACTAAGTCTGGTTTGTCAGAATGCACGAGCCTTAAAGCAGCCTCTCCCGTTGCCGCTTCCAGGGTATCATACCCATTAGCTTTGAGCGTCCTTACCACCGCGTAACGCGTTGGTTCGGTGTCATCGACGACCAAAATTTTGGGTTTAGTGGTAGTCATGGCTTACATCCTTGTTCTTGTAATCAAAACCGCATTTAGAAAGTGCGTTTCTAAGAGCTTCCACTGAAAGTTGACGATTTGTTCGTTCTTTGGAGAGCACCGCCGTCGCTGCCGCCTCGAGGATCCTTCTTTCCTCCCCCGTGAGAATTTTGGCGGTATTAATTATCACGGGAAGATCTCCGAATTCCTTGCTTTCTCTTATTTTTTGCAAAACGGTGAAGCCGTCAACCTCGGGCATAGATAGATCCAAAAAGACGACGTCCGGCCTCCAAGTCTTAATGTTTTGGAGTCCAACCTTCCCTGTGGTCGCTTCTAAGAAGTCCGCTTCTATTTCTCCCTCCACTAAATTCTTCAACACATAGCGCGACGGTTCGTCATCATCTATCACCAGAACTCGAAAGTTGCTTGATGGTTCGAGAGGTTCGTCTATCCAGCCAATGGCTTTTTCCCTTGCAGGTTCCTTGCCAGAAATTAAAATTCCCTCATTCGCACCCGTATAATTCTGAGGAAGCACAACATGAAACGCGGAGCCGACCCCAACAGTACTTTCCACCCATAAGTCTCCACCCAATAAGCGTGTGAGTTTTCGGGATAAAGGCAGCCCCAGTCCGGTGCCTTTTTGTTGCCTTTGCAGGCGCGATTCGAGCTGGCTAAAATCCTCGAAGATTGTTTCTAGGAATTCCGGCGCAATACCAACCCCGGAATCCCGAACGATGAAATGCACCTTGTCGCCTTCCAGCGCCGTGGTCACCGTGACACATCCATGCTCCGTGAATTTAATGGCGTTTGACACTAGATTACGGAGTATCTGTGAAATTTTACCTTGGTCAGTGCTTAAACCAAACGAGGTTTTTGGCGGCTCAATCATCAATTCGACATCTCGAATGTTGCTCAATATAGGGCGAAAAACACCTCTTATGCTGCTTAATACTTCATCGACATCAAATTCCTGAGTGCGAATGGAAACCTTGCCAGCCTCAACCTTGGCCAAATCAAGGAGGTCATTGACGAGTTCTAGCAACCCCTCACTCGATCGACAAATATACATTATCTGTTTATTTTGCTCCGCGGTAAGGCTTCCATCGATCTCGTCGAGTAGGATGCGCGCCAGGCTAATAATCGAGCTCAGCGGAGTCCGAAATTCATGAGTCATATTTGAAAGAAAGCTCGTCTTTACCTCATTGGCTCGTTGCAGTGAGGTCGCCTTCTCGTCCAGCTCGGCATATAGTGCCACGACCCCACGGTTGGTCTCCGCCAATTCGCGGTTGAGCTCCGACAATTCTGCCTTTGCCGCCTTTATCTCTTCGAGAGCATTGAGTAAGTCGCGATTCTGGTTTTGCATTTCCTCGAAGGGATTTTCTGTCTGGTGCGAAACCAAAGTCTCACTTATTTTTCCAATTTGTTGTTGCGTTATGTTTTGAGCCCTCTTGTCGAGGTCCTTACCAACAATAACAGTAGTTCCAGACCCTTCACTACTTTCGAGCTGGAAATGATCGGTCAGCTTTTTCGCTCCCAAAATCCCGATTCCCATCCCGCTCGGCGATACATAGGTGCCGTTTAATATCTCCTTAAGGTTCTGGATTCCCGATCCGGCATCTGTAACTTTGACATAGAGTGTCTTCGGTGTCCGAAAAAAGAATTCAACGTGACCGGCGCCCACATACTGAAATACATTCCGCGCTAGCTCTGACACCGCAGTGGCTAGTCGAGCTTGGTCCTGAGTTTCAAACCCCAGCAGCTTTGAAATGCGCCTCGTCTTTTGCCGTGCCGTGACTATGTCTGGCTCGTATCGAATGGCCATCTTCAAAATAGGCAAACCCAAGGACGGCAGTTTCAATGTCGCCTCCTAATAACCACAACCGTAACGTCATCGCCTCCCCGTTGAAAGTCACGAAAAAGGACACCAGCAAGAATGGAAGGATGTTTCCCGAATATCCCCGGATATTGACTCAAATCCCAACGCGCCATAAGGCCGTCAGAGTGGAGGATCAAATACCCGTGTCCATTCCAGTCCTGGGTTTGTACTCGAGCTGATCTGATTTGCATTCCCACGGTTCCGTTTTGGGAAATGAGAGACTTCATATTCCCTGGAGTCTGAATGAGGGCTCTAATATTTCCAACACCTGCATATTCTATGGAATCAACCTTAGCCTTCAATAGAAATGCCGCAGCTCCTCGAGTACTCTTCAAACGCCCGTGAATGTTGGTCAGCATTTGGCTCAGCGAACCAACCTCTGTATTCTCAAAAACGTCAACAGCTTCTAATGCTGCAATGTTAGCGGACCGGCCATGACCTAGCCCATCCACCACAAGTGCATTTAAGTCGGGGCCAGTTTCGTCTACGGTCCATGCGTCACCGCAAACCGTTTCCCCAGCAAGGGGGATGCTAACGGCCCCCACTTCAAAATCCCCGTAGGCTTCAGCCTCAACTGTTGAGGAAAAAATTCGCGACACGATCGCGGTACCTTTTTCTCTGTGGGAGTATACGTCAAATTCGTCGGATTGCCGGCTGATGGCTCCCATGCCTGTGCCAGGCGTAGCACCCGTTGTATAGCCGTCGAGCATCGCACGTTCTTCGTCTAGGCCAGGTCCCGAATCGAGAGCAAGAATTTCGATGCCCTCGCTCCCCTTGGCTCGAACTACGCGGACGAGCATCCTTCCAGCCTTAGCATAGCGAACGAGGTTATTGCCCAGTTCATTGACGACGATGCTAACTTTGCCCTTACGGTTTTCGTCGAAGTTCAGCGCGCTACAAAGACCATTGGAGAATCGCCGGACCTCTCCTACTTGGCTGGAGTCCGTCATGAGAAAGGAATAGCTATGCCGATGAATTTCACTTCCATTTAATAATTGTAACACGCGTTCCTTTGCCCGCTTCCGATTCAAGCTTAAATTCGTTCATGAGCCTCTTGGATCCTGACAGTCCCATGCCAAGCCCGCCTCCCGTAGTGTACCCGTCGGTTAGGGCTAGTGCGATATCGGCGATCCCAGGACCTTCATCTTCGAATGTCAATCGAATCCCCCTCTTCTGGGTATCCGTTGTGAGACAGGCAATTTCCACCTCACCGCCTCCGCCATAATCAAGCGTGTTGCGAGCAAGCTCACTCGCCGCGGTCACTACCTTAGTCTGGTCTATTATTCCTAAGCCTATTTCGGCAGCCCAACTTCGGACCTTTTGTCTAATGACAACGATATCGCTTTGGACTCGAATCGGGAATCGCTCATTCCTCAAACACTGCATCTTCGGATCCACGTTTGTCATCAATATCTTCTCCCCTTAAGTCTTCATCCTGTGAAAGATTTAAGGAACTCCGAAGAAGCGCCATGCCGCGATCGACATTCAACGCTGTTTTAATTCCTTGAAGAGAAAGACCCAATTCCACCAGCGTAATAGCGACTGCGGGTTGCATACCTACCACTACAGTTGCAGCGTCTAGGATACGGGACATACCCGCGATTCCGCCTAGCATTCGCCCGATGAAGGAATCGACGATGTCCAAAGCCGAGATATCGATCAGAACACCTTTCGCACCCGTCTCAACAACTTTGGCGGTCAGGTCATCCTGTAGAGTAATAGCTAGTTGGTCGTGCATATCTACCTGGATTGTCACCAGTAGGAAACTTCCCATTTTCAGAATGGGGATACGTTCCATCTCAGATCCTCGCTTCTCGATTTGTGGATGCGGCAAACTGCCCAACGCGCACGACTGCCTTTCCCGTGCGGCTTAATGCCAAGGAAAATGCGTCTGACAACGACGACTTAGTCGCAATGCCGCCAAGATCAACACCCAAGTGGACAATTGTGGCGGCAATTTGAGGCCTAATGCCGCTTATAATACATTCTGCACCCATCAGTCTCGCCGCCGTCACAGTCTTGATCAAATGCTGTGCGACAAGAGTGTCTACCGTTGGCACGCCCGTGATGTCGATAATGGCGATTTCACTTTCCGTCTCCATAATCTTTTGCAAGAGGCTTTCCATAACGACTTGCGTCCGACTACTGTCAAGAGTTCCGATCATTGGCAGCGCCAGAACTCCGTCCCACAACTTGACAACTGGTGTGGACAACTCAAGCATTTCTTCTTGCTGGCGATTGATAATCTCTTCGCGTGTTTTTTGGTACGACTCAGTCGTGAAAAGACCCAGCTGGTCCAACAGAGTAGTCGCCGCCCAGGTTTCCTCCGCAAGCTCCCGCGGCGCTTGAGCGTATTCCTGCCGAAAGAGATTAAATAATGGTCGTTTGAGTGAGAATACGAAAGTTGCTGTTTCACTTGGGGAGAACCCTAGTAATCCTCGCGAGCGAGACACTCCCGCCAACATCTTCTTTACAGGCTCCCAAGCCGGTCCGTCGATAGATGTAATGTCTGCAGTTTCTATTGCTTCTACCATTAAACGTAAAAAATCCTGGCACTGAATCTTAAGCTCATCCATTGAGATCTTTCGCGACCCGACGCGCACCTGCTCGTCTACCCAATCGCAGAGTATCTTTTCCTCTTGTTTTCGTAATATTGGCCCCATTCTATTTTTTTGCTCAGCCACAGGCACCCTTTCTTTTATCGGTTCAAAAAGCATGGACGGGTCTTACTATAGAAATTGTCAAAAGTCATCCAAAGGTATGACTACTTGTCAATTTAAAGAGAGTATGAATTTTGCTACTTGGGCTGCCAACTCATCAGCCGATTAGACACCGCGAATTTTTGGAGCAGCGTGAGGTGTGAAGCGTTACTTCACTTGAGAAATTGAAAGAACAATTCGGGCAGGTCATCAAACTCCATGGGTTTGCCGCACGTTTGACAGTGGGGTTCTTGGAATTCGTAGGATTGTTCTTGCAGGTCAAAAACCTTGTGACACACCACCGTAGTCGTGCAACAGGATTCACAAAAAAAAGGAAGGCCTATAGAATCGACCTCCTCTTTTGGCAAAAAACCGGAAAGTAACATCGACGCTTGCCGCACGAGAGTCGGCGAACAACGAGTGAATTTCAATTTGACACCGTGCCCGCGCACGGATCGGAAGAAGTTCATCCATTTTTGAACTCCCACTCCATCAATACTGGCAAGAGCTTCGCAGTCAACTTCAAGAAGCCCCGTAGGTATATCCATAGCATTTGGATCAGGCATATCCTCGTTAACCTTGCCTTCGATCTTAATGCGCGTTATGCCGTTTTTCTGTTCTTGTTTAATTCTCATCATTACAATGATCTTGCAAATGAGCTTCCCCGTCTAGACGTTGTATGCGTGAGTGGGCAAAAAGCGCTCTCAGATTTTTGAGAGCAACAGATAAGATACGGTAAAAAAAGAGTTTCTGATGATACCGGTTAATTGAGCGGACTGAGCGTTGCTTCGGTCTCGCCTAGTTGAGTGAGGGGAACTAATTGTACGTTGAGACAGTATACTTCCGACAAGTCACCTTGTTCTAAAAACAATGCAACTTTGCGCGAGTAGTCACGAAGCAATTCCTTCGCTTCTTGAAGTTTGCTCATGTCAGCGGGGAACATCAAGCAAGAGATATTTCGCTTCTCTACATCCACAGCGTCAAGGCAGGAAATCGTCTTTTGTAGAATCTGTTTATGGGACTTCCTGATGGCTGCCGACGCGATGTCGTTGCTCGTAGCAAAATGGTTTTGTGTTGCAACTATCTTGTCACCGTCGTAACCGATAAAACCAAGATGACACAACCGATCCATTGCGCTTTCCGCCTCTTCCGGGGTAATGCCCAAACGTTCCCCTATCCAGCACGGGTCATTTTCGAATCGATTGGTTCTAATCAGGTTGAGGATGGCAAAATGATACCAATCCGCGAGGACCCGATATTGATCCTCCGCAATGGGAGCGAAGCTTTCCTTTTTCGATTTCGACAGAAAGTTTCTTTGCAGGCGCCCTTCCGCATATTTGCTATCAACGGCTGACAAAAAGTTCGTTCGAATTTCTTCGGAATATCCTAACCGATTGGCTATTTTCGCGCCTTGGTCTGAAGTGAGTAGTTTTTTCCCGGAGAAAACTTCGGACAAGTAACCGGAACTGACCCCAATTGCTTTTGCAAACGCATTCATCGAGTAAAGAGGGTTTTTTCCGCGACGGATTTCGAATTCCTCTTTGAGGAGTTCAGAGGGGCATCTTGGTTTGAGTGAATTGCTCATATCCTCGACTTCTCCTAAAACAAGGTATTCACCATTGCATATTATAAAATGAGAGGCAAGGTGTCACGCCACTCTGTCTTGACCCTACCTAATCACCGAGGCTATAATGAGCCAAATATCAGAAGAGGTAAGCTTTTGAAAAAACTTTTGCTTTTTACCATTTTCGCGTTGGTTGGTTGCCGAGGAAAGGCAGATATGGCACTCAAAGATACCGTAGGTAAAGAAAATCATGTCTATGATTTTTCTGCCTATGAAGGGTGTTACCAGTTAACTGCCGGAGGAGATACAAGCAATGATATGTCGGCGTTCCGAGACCAGGAGAAGGTTTGCATCCAGCAAATGGCCGAGAACCGGCTCAACTTTCTCTTTGAAACGAAAAAGGAAGTAGCACAGAGGTTCGACGGTGAATTATCCCTTAACTGCGAAGACGAAACAATTAACAAGGATAAACGGAAAAAATGCTTTCGATTCGAAGAGAACACTGCGCGAGGATTTACGCTTGAATTGGCCGAATCCCAAGAAGTGATGACCATTAGACTTTTTTCTGGTACTGGACGCGTCAAATTCTACCTGCACCGAGTAGAGTAGTCGCGGAAACAACCAGTATTGAACCGAAACTACGGCGTGGATATTATTGGAGACAAAATGATCAAAGCGTTATTGGCATTCCTACTAATATTCGGTCTAAATGACTACAGTAACAGTCAAAGCTATTATGCAATCGAAATTGGCAACGGCGGCCATGCCCTAGTCACCCGAGACAGCGAAAAACAAGTACTCACAGCGACACTTCTTGATTTTTGCGAATATCAAGAGACATTGAAACCCAACTTTGGACCTCTTTTGCAGGATCCGATAGTCAGCGCGTTGCATGCTATAGAGCGCATTAAAGAATTTGATGAAGGGCGTTACCTGTACTTGCAAAGAGAAATTAAGTCGTTCCTAGAGGAAGCGGAATATACCAAGACGACTTTGGATCGGACTTCAGATCATGGCACCCTATTGCAAACATGCAAGGAAGGGATTGAGCAAGCTGCTATCCAAAAGCAAGATAAGCATGTCATTCCATATTTCTTCATCGACCAAAATATTTGGGAGATGATGCCTCCAGAACATCAAGCGGGCTTGGTTTTGCACGAAGTCCTCTTCAAGGACGCATTGCGCCTAGATCCATCGCTCAAAGACTCACGCGACGTCAGGTATTTCAACGCGATGCTAAGCGCTAATGAATTTGCAAATGAAAATTTTGATGAAGGTCGCTACAGAGACTTCCTCACATACGAAATCAAGATGAAGAAAACAATTGTAGATAAGGGAATCGCCTTCCTTGAAGACACAGTAGGCACGACGGAGGACGGTACCATAACGTCCGGAACTGTATACGCGAACGTCATCGTTCCGCACACCATGGGTCACCAGGAAACAATGGTCCCCATTTATCAACTTACGCCGATTACTTTTAGAGAAGACGGCACCATAGACAGCGCCTTCATCAATAACCACGAAGAATTGAAGGTACCACTTACCCAAAAATGCTCGTACTCGCTGTCGTACTCAACGTCTTCGGGAGCAAAGTCGCAAGCCGTAAGATTTGATGCAAACGGGTATTTGACGGAGTACCACCTCCCGGCTGGCGGCACTGCCAACTTGAAGGTCATGACAAGTGACGGGCGATGTGCGGCGTTTGCTGTTAAATCCAGATTATATAACGGATACGAGAAACTGAGGTTCACAAATGGAATAGTAAGCTCTGCATTTCTTAACGGATCTCAACCATTGCCTGTATTTGGTTCCCAGGTCCTGTTTTGGGGACCTATAACGTTTCACCCGACAGGTTTTGTTGCGAGTGGTCGTCTCGCCGAAGATTTTTTCCTTAAGGCGGCAGGAGAATTGTCTGTTCGGAAATTTAAAAAGGGCACTAAACTTGTGTTCAATGCCCTGGGTGAAGTTGCTAAGGCTCAATAGGCAGGTCCCGGACTAAAGAATCGACATATTGAGCTGACATTCCTCGGTCAAACCCAAGCCTTCTTGGCTCGCATAGATACCGTCCACGAGCTTCTGCGCCTCGCCTGAGATACTCGAGGGTGAGTTAACGCTTTTCGGAAAATGCTCAATAATGCGCGACTTCTTACTGTACTTGAGGGGTACTTTATCTTGCAGATAAGGTATTAGGCGAGCGCGGTAGAGAGCGTATAGCTTCTCCATGTCCTTAATGGCACTATCTGGTTTGTTACATTTTTCGAGATATTTTTTGACGCGATCAAAGAATTTCGTCTTAGTGTCCTTTGTGTTTTTAATGTTGCCGCTCAAATACCCGACAAACTCTTTGACCACCGGATCAGAATCACTAGCGAGTTTGCCCAAAAGCTCTTTGTCCACGTTCTGAGCCGTCTTTAGATCTGTGAATTTTGTTTCTGGAACGTGCTTGAGTACCGAACAGCGTCTGATGGAATGAATTGGGTTGGTGTAATCCGTCATTCGTGAAGAAAGAATTAGTTCCTCTGAAATCATGCCATCCGCCTTAAGCGCATCGATATAACCTAAATCGCTTGCCGACTTGGTGACGATGAGCCCGAGCACCCTGGTAAGCCCCTTCTTCTTACCAAACGCTTCTTCTTCGTTTGCCCCCGGTAGTTCCGGCAGTACATCATTGGAAATACCGAACGCATTACCTTCTGCTATCAAACGCTGATCAGGCATAAACATACGATTTTTAGTAGAAATGAGTGCCCCGTCTCCAGATGGGGCTAACTCAATACCATCTTCCAGCGTGACTTCAGCATCGCAAAACAACGGCCTTAGAACATCTCGCAACGTCGCATTAGCAAATGGGGCCTCAGCATTTTTTATCTTTCTAACGTAGGTCTTTGTCACCATTTCTATAGATTGTCGCGTAAATTTTTCCATATCTACAGGTGGGATAGGTTCCCTCATGTTCCCCAAGATGTCTTGGCCATATACATGAACGTTTTCTTCCGTCGCGAAATCCGGTCCCCAATGTGGCCACGGTATCACCAACTCCTTCATAATCATGCCGCCGTTGACGTGGCATTCTAAACAAGGATTGTCTTTTGAAAATGAGTTTCCCTTAAAGTTGTAAACTCCATTTTCCAACTTGTAGTAGTTGAACACCTGACTATTCTGATCAAACGCTAAGAGTTCGTTCGGGTGGGAGAAAAAGACTGTATTGTGGTCCATGTTGAACCCCTGAGGGTCCGAACACTGGAAAGCGTCGACAAGTCGAGCTTTATTGATATCCTTTTCTGCAACAAAAGTGCGGCCCATGGTTTGGCAGCCGGCATCGTAAAACATCTGCTCGATGTTCGTATTGCAACTCTTTTGCGCCGCTCGGGCGATAGGATCTACATTCTCTCCAGGAATGTTGACGCTGCATCCCGCCGCATCGGCGCTTCGGATTGCGGACCTTTGGGCTTTACAGCCAAGCAATGACACGTTGAGAACGAGACAGATCGCCGAAACCCGTTTGAGTATCATTTGTACCATCCTTTTTGGAATATCACATATTTTAACATATTTTATCACAGGCGCTCGTGAATAAAAACTGGTTTCGAACGTTTACACATGTTTTATCATCAGGGATAATGGCCTAAACGACACTAAGAGCGATACATGAAACGAGCGGCCATTTTTGTTCTCCTTGTTGCTTGCAAACACGCCTCCGACAACAAGGTGAAAGATACCTCCAACGAGACTATCGATCGTAATTCTCCTGTCACCTGCGAAGTTGGGGAGTATGTGCCGCTCAGCATCGTGACAGATCCTTCCACTCCAAATGGCACGCCTCTTATCTGGGAAGCGGGAGACGGATTCACCGCAGTCAACTCATCCACAAGATCGACAGCCCGCATCGACGTTTGCTACGACGAAGCGACGGATCGCGTCGACCTCAAACGCGTGATTATCTCACCAGTCGGCCCACCTAGCGCCTGGGACGAAGTACACACAAGCGGGTTTGGAGAAATTAAGGGGCTTAAGGAAGCCTTATTTTCCGACACAAACGGCCTGCTGATTGGGCAAACGGCAACGTTTCTCCAGGAGATTCGCGGAGTGAACATCCAAGGAAAAGACTATGTAGCACTGTCAACGTTTAATACTGTATTCGTACCCGGTAAGCCTGAGCAATATAGCCGCCGAAGTAGGTCGTCGTAGGAAGACTCGAACAGGGTAACGTCTGGGAGGGGATAGTCCAAGATCAATCCAAATGCAAAATGGGCGAAACAAATAGCTTCGAAGAAAAGATGATCGGCAACATCAAATTCACAATGGGGGCGTGCATGAGCCAGGGTATCGGCAACACCGCGAACTACAGGTATATTTCCATTCAAATCGAAGATGCCCATCCAAGCTTGACGGAACATAAAGTTATTTTAAAAGGCGATGGTCTCCAAAGGGCTATAAAACTACAAATCGAACACCATAACTGGGGAGATCGGATGGAAATTACCTTGCCGAACGTAACCTATACTTTTCAAGCGAGCGGCGGCAACGTCTCCAGTGGGGGAACGGCACAAGAGTTCAAAGCTACTTATCCCAACGGGGATGTTTTCACGACAGCCGATATCCAAACGACCCCGTTTTGAGCAACCTTAGTGGTCGGAATCGGATTCAGCCATCTTTCGCAGCACGATGGCAATAGTTTCACTATCGATCCTTGCTGCCTTCATAAGACGCTCGGCGAACCCAAAGTCATCATTGTCCAAAGCCTCAAAGAAGTCGTCGATGCGATCAATTGCGGCAAGCATTTCTAAGACATCTGTTCCTTCGAAATCATTTTCGTCCATCGGACTTTCCTTGCTTGTTAATCTTATCAATTTTTCTTTTCGCCCGTTAACGGAAACAAGTCAACCTTTGACGTAAATAGCCGTTTTTATAAGAAAGAATAGTAGTCAAAATTTCTGAGCATTGTGATATATTCGAGCCGCCGAGTAAACAACGAACAGGATCCAATGTCACCGGCCGCAAGCCATTGCGAAAACGTTAAACTTCCCGTGAAGCATCTCCGAAAAATCGGCGGGGACGTAGTTGGTTTTCTCATCATAGGCTCCCTGTATTTCGTTGGCGGTAAAATTGGCTTGGCGATGGATGCCTTATATGGTTTTTCGTCGCTCGTATGGCCGCCTTCTGGAATCGCTATTGCCGGTCTTTTTATTCTAGGAATCCGCTTCTGGCCTGCCGTGGCTCTTGGCGCCTTTTTCGCAAATTGGCAAAATGGGGCGGCGTTAGGCGTTGCAGCGGGCATTTCGGTAGGCAATACCCTCGAAGCAGTTTTAGCTGCGTATCTTTTACGAAAACGTTCTTTAGATCCAAACTTCAGTCGAGTCAAAGACGTCATTACTTTTGTGATATGCGCCGCACTGGCCAGCACATGCGTAAGCGCAACCATTGGAACGATCAGCGTCTGGAGCGGCAACTTAGAACAATTTAGCCCGATGCCCAACTGGATGACCTGGTGGCTCGGTGACATGTTAGGGACTTTGGTTTTCGCGCCTATTCTTCTCGTGCTTCACGGAATGCGTTTTACTCAAACCAAAATACCGAGACACTCTAAAGGAACATTTTGGATCTTTCCCGTCGCTCTTGCTTTGGTCTGTTACCTTCTGATTTATGCTGACTTTGGATCTAGTTACAAACCTTATCTCGCTTTCCCATTCATAATTTGGGTTGGTCTTCGGTTCCATATTTTCGGGGCGGTCTTAGCTACTTTAGCGATCGCGATTACGGGTATTGTTACCACCGCTGGGGGCCACGGTCCGTTTTCCGCCGATGATCTATTCGTCGGATTGCGCAACTTGCATTTTTTCCTTACCTCCTTGTCTATAACAGGACTCTGCATTGCAGCCGCTTTCTCTGAAAGAGCGGATTCGGAACGCAGGGCGAGCGAGAGCCTGGCGCGCGCTACAATGCAACAACGCATTGAGGAAATCGTCGACGCGGTTAAAGACTATGCTATTTTCTCCTTAGATATACACGGCAAGATCACAACCTGGAACGAAGGTGCGGAGCGAATCACGGGCTATGATGCTTCGGAAGCTATGGGACAGCATTTTTCGATGCTCTATACAGCCGAAACGCTGACAAAGCGCCACCCCAATTTCGAACTAGACGAGGCATCGAAGGACGGACGATTCGAAGATGAAGGATGGAGACTGCGAAAGGACGGATCGCGATTTTGGGCCAATGCGGTAATAACAACAATCTACGACGCAGAAGGCAACATTGCCGGTTTCTCAAAAGTAACAAGGGATATAACACAACAGAAAGAAACCGCCGAACGGGAACAAAATCTGCGCGAACTCGAGTTTCAAACCGTGTTCAATCACGCCTCCGCCGGCGTCGCTCAAGTGGATCTGACGACCCGCCGATTCGTTCGGGTTAATCCGAAATTTACGGAACTCACCGGTTATAGCACCGAAGAGCTTTCACAGATGATCTTTTTGGACGTTTCGCATCCCGACGACGTCGAGGAAACCCGAAAATTGTTTCAATTATTACTGGGCGGTAGCGTACCAGATTTCGCTGTAGAAAAAAGATACGTCCGCAAGGATAACTCTGTTATTTGGGTGCATGTAACAGTAACAATGATCCCAGATCCGACCGGTAAGCCCCTTCGCGCGGTCGGGGTCGTTCAGGACGTGACTGAGCACCGCATCAAGGTAGCGGAGCAGCGTTTTTTGGCCAAAGCTTCGGTGGCCATGGCGTCCTTGGATCTCAAAAAGACTTTGGAAAATTTAGCTCAAATTGCAGTTCCTGAGATCGCGGATTGGTGCTCCATCCATATGCTGAACGAAGACAGAAACCTCGAACGCGTCGCTGTTACACATGCTGATGCAGAGAAAACGATCCAGGCTCAAGCCTTGCCAAAACATCCTTCAAATCACGCTTCAAATCCTCTTGTGACCGTAATTCAGTCAGGAAAGCCGATTCTCATGTCCACGGTAGCCGATGCTGATCTAGTCTGTGTCGCCTCCGACGAGGCTCAACTGGAAAATCTTCGCAGCGCACAGCTCTTGTCGGCAATAGTTGTTCCCCTTCGGCACAACGAAACAATCTTTGGAACGTTGACGATGGTGTCTTCTGAATCCCGTCGACGTTACAATGAGCGCAATCTCGCGTTTGCCTCGGAAATTGGGATGAGGGCAGGCATGGCCATTGAAAATGCCCGCCTCTATTCCGAGGCCGTCAAAACGAACCGACTGAAGGACGAATTCTTGGCAAATTTGTCCCATGAGCTCAGGACACCGCTCAATAGCATCGTCGGGTGGTCGCAGCTTTTACACACGGGACAGGTAGACGAGCATGAGTTTTTACCGGCTATCTCCAGTATCTATCGAAATGCCCAAGCGCAGTCACAACTCATCGAAGATCTCCTGGACGTATCCCGAATCATTACCGGCAAACTCAGTATCCATCCAACCTCACTTGATTTGGGTACCATCATATCCGACGCCCTCGAGTCCGTCGAACTTGCGGCGCGTTCTAAGTCGATTCAAATAGAGATTACCAGCGACCCGAACCCTGGCACGATGTACGGGGACGTCGATCGACTACGACAGGTTTTCTGGAATATTCTGAGTAATGCCGTGCGATACACCCCTCAGGGAGGTTCGATTACTATACAAAGAAGCAGGAACGAAGATGCAGCCGAAGTCCGAATCACCGACACCGGCAAAGGCATAGATCCTAAGCTTCTTCCGTATGTGTTCGATCGTTTCTGGCAGGAAAATACTTCGAAGACCCGCGAGCACGGGGGCTTAGGACTGGGACTCTCCATTGTTCGCCATATCGTCGAGGCACACGGCGGATCTGTTCGAGCCGAAAGTCAAGGTCTTGGGTTGGGCGCGACGTTCATAGTGTCCCTGCCGCTACAAATCGCAGAAGTTTAATCTATTTGCTAGAACATCGATATTGACCATAAGGCTAACATTCCCTGTCTAAGATCCTTGCGACTTTAACCTCGGCATTTATATCTTTTGCTCCAACTCATTGTTTTTTCAGGATTTAATCACCATGCAAATGCTGGCATGCACAATGCATCTTGGCGCCCTATCAACTTCGCATATCACAACTGAAAGGATCAAATATGAAACAACTAGCATTTGCACTGGGTTTCGTCGTGGCGGCTTGCAACACAACATCACACAAATCAAACGTTGCAAATAACGATGTTAATCCCGCACTTGTTTGCCATCAGGAAAAAGCTACCGGTTACAACATCAGCGTTCTTCGTCAAGGTGACAAAGTCCAAGTAAACCAAAGTTCATTCACCGCTCTTTATGCTGGCATCACCTACACTGTGAAAGACTCTGAAAATAATGATCCCCACGGCGAACCTACGCTGAAATGCGACCAAGACCTTGGCCAATTTAGATCTGTTCACGTACGAGTCTACGAAACAGGTGAAACCACCGGCACGATCGTAATTCAAGAAACGGCACCAACAGCGCTTATTTCTCCAATCGTGCTTGATATTACTAATATTGAAATCAACTAATCAGTTTCTGGCGCAACAATGCGTCAGAACTTTCCTGAACGAACTGAAGGATCTCGTCGATTATGGCTCAATAGCCCGATCACGAATACTAGGGATCGACCTAAAACGTCGATCCCGCTTTTTTTAGCCCTCTTGCCTCTAAACCGGCATCACCTGCCGGAGCTAGACTTCCTTGGCGTTCTTGGCGAAACCCTCTGGATCTTTTAGACCAAATCCAGGTCCCGTCGGCACGTTCATTTTGCCGTTCTTGACTTCGATTATTGGATTGAACAAGGCCCCCCATTTTTCCATTCCCAGTTTGTATTCTTGGAAAGGCCCTGGATCTTCCACAGCGGCAGCGAAGTGAAGCATATAAATAAAACCGGCACCGCCGGAAATGTGCGCCGTCGTCGGCATATTCGCTAGACGTGCCATCCGCGCCACGCGGACCGAACGAATGAGGCCGCCATAATAGAACAAATCAGGTTGAATAATGTCGGCAACTCGATTGGCGATGACGTAACGGAATCGCCAATGACTACTTTCTTGTTCTCCCAATGCGACGGGAATTTTTAGCGCGTCAGTCACAGCCTTCGTTCCGACGAAATCGTCAAATTCGCAGGGCTCTTCGTAAAACATGGCGTTGATGTCTTCTAGCATTCGGCCTACCGGTATCGCATGTTCCGCATCATAGGAACTATTGGAATCAGCCTGAATGGCCATCTCGTCGCCGAAGGATTTACGTACGAGAGGAATAAGCGCCTTTGTCCGACCTGGCATCGCATCTTCGTTTTTATTCATGCGTCCGCCAATCCGGAACTTGAGCGCTTTTGCTTGGGATTTTTCAAGCAAGCCCTGAAGGTGTTCAATCTCTTGTTCGGGAGTAGTGTCGCGTCGGCCGCTGGCAACATAAATTCCAACATCGTTGCGACGAGTTCCGCCGATAAGTTCGCTGATCGGCTTTCCCGCAATTCTTCCGAGCATGTCCAAAATCGCAAATTCGACCCATGCTTGCGGGCACCAAAGCGCCAAACCTTGAAGCTTGTAATTATCGTTTTCGCGATAGACGCCCCAAAGCAGGTTTTCCAAGTCGCGTGCGTCCTTACCAATAAAATATGGAGCGACCAATTGTTTAAGAATCTTATCGAGATATTTCACGCGCCCGCCGTAGCCGCCATTGGTGAAGCCGATGCCTTCCGCGCCGTCCGTGGATCTGACCAGCACGAAACTATCATCACCAATAGACATTAATTTGATGGACTCTATGATCACTGGCGAACTTAATCCGTCCAACTTAAGGACAGGAGCGCCCGCTGCGCGATCCAACTCTTCCAAAGACGGGTTAAGCGAATTTGCCCCGGCCGCCTCTGCTTTACGCGCGCGCCCGCCAAGCAGGCCCATGGCTCCGGTCAACGCGGCTCCCGTCAAGAAATCTCGGCGTTCAAGTCTGTTATTGAACATAGTATCGTCCTCCGATGGCTGGTATTCTAAGTTTGGAACAAGAATACATACTATGCTTTGGTAAGTCTCGCTGAAAATTCCATTCCGAGGAAATTTACTTTGATAGGCGAAAGGCCGGAGATTAAAGTGTTTTCAATAACCGGGTGGCAACACAAAATAGCCTGCGCTACTCGCGAACTCATTTTGTTTTTTCCGTAATATCGGCTGATCAAGATAGTCAACATGAAAGCGCGTTCGACCGTCCGTCAATCCGCGATCGGGCCGATTCGTACCCCAGGAGTTTTTCGCCACAAAATAACGCAGGTTCCCCTTGATAGCGCGTTCTTTAAGGTCGTCCGCCACTTCACCCTCGCCCACCGACACAATGCTGCCGTCGGGGGCTGTGACGTTATCGACCACGTAGTCTTCGAGTACCACCATGTGGACGCCCTGCCTGCCGGGACCACCCGCAGCCTGCAAGGTAGAAATTTTGAACGTGCCGTCAGCTGGATCAAGCGCGTTAAAGTCGACGAAGACTTGCATGACGACGGGTTGATGATCATTGAGCGCGCGAAATATACGTTCGAGCAAAGCCTTGCGTTTTGCTTGAATCTCCGGCGTTGCAGTTGTCTTGACGGTTGGGTAACCAATCCCGTCCCATTTCAGATCGCCCGAGAACATCGCCTGCTGCAATGTGAACGGTGTTTGGTCTTTTACGCCGAGTAGGAATTCGCTCAACTTATGCGCGCGTGTTTTCGCCTCGTTCATATCGACGTGAAAGGCCTTGTCCAACAATCGGATGGCGTTTTCTGGAGTTCTTGACTCCTTGGTTTCCAACTCTCCGCCCGGCCCCAGGGCTGCGTTCACCATCTCCTCGGCTTCTCCTTGGACCGTGGACATTGGCTTCCCCGCGTCGGCGACGACAAACTCGTGCTCGTACATGAAACCTCGTTGATCCACTAAATACTCGCCGAGGGTCCAGGAACCCGCCGTGTCGATTGTAGGCATGTGCAAAAAGCGATTTGTGATCTGATCGTACCAATGCCAATAAGTCCAGTATGACTCGGAAATATCCACCTCTTCCCCTGTCGCACTCTTGTGCAGACCCTCTGCCCAGGAAGCCATGGCATAGACCCAACAATTGCCAATTGCTTGCATTTTAACGGCGCTGTGAACAACACTTGTTGTTTCAACGTCAGAGGCTCGTTGGCGGGCTACGCAGTTCAGGTTTAAGACCATCGTACCTAAAAGCGCGCCAAACATAAGTGTTTTTGACATATCAAAAGGACTCTTTAAACCAGCATCGTGGGCGCAGACCTACCAGATCCTCGCCAAATATCGTGCAGGAAGTATCGACTACTTCATTTGGCAAGTGAGGGATTCCATCGTCGAGGAATTTCTTCGTGCACAAGCTGCCCGCCAAATAAGTATCAAGTCGGCATTGCGCTGAAGGATGGCTCGGAACGGTTTCCAAAACAACTCCATTGGATGGGGAATCGACAGAAACGGGCAATCCAAACTCCACCATTGTCAGGAAATTTGCTAAGGCAATCGCCCCCGCCATGGTGCGATAGCATAAGTTCTGATCGTGCTCGTCGACGTATTGGGAATCACAGAATCGCTGGACGGAAAGGGAAACTCCATCTCTTGCCTTCTTGTTCTCTTCATCCTCATCATTCCACAAAAGTTTGGCGCATGCGTGAGTCGCAAAATAGTCAGACTGACCCTCAGCCGAGATATCTATGCTTCCATAGAATGGGAAGCCAGCCAAATGATGCCCCAACTCGTGACAAGCGGCTAATGTAAAAGCGTCAGGCGTGAGTTCTGGCCTGCGTGCTAATCCACCGTATAGATTGATGATCCACTGATTATCCACCCGCTGAGCTGATGCGTTAACTTCCGAATTACTCCACAGCCTGTTAATTTTCAGAATGGCATTATGGCTTTCGACAATGGGCTTATACGCGGCTTCCAGTTCGTCTAAAACCGCGTTGAATTGCTCCTCGCTAATTCCCTTACCAGCCAGGCGAAAAATGTCATCTTGGAGATATAAATCATTAGGAGGTAACAATGTTGAAAAAGCGACGTTCGAAAAAAGGATACTCAGTGTCATAGCAAGCCGTTGAGCTATTCTCGATTTCATTCTTACCTCCCATCGATTCTTTCTTTAGTATTACTATGGACGATCTCCATTAGCCATTAAAAGAAATTAAAGAAGCAACTTCACGGCAAGTCGCTCAATTCGCTAATCTTGATGCTCTTTACTTTAACATTTGCAGATTTGCTTTCATTGATGGCATTGATTCGAATCCACCATCGCTGCACGGGGCCAACGTAAACACCTTTTTCAATATCAGCACTGTCATGCGCACCACTTGGAACACTCGGAGGCGTCCAGTCAGCGTCGGCCCATACCCTGTTTTCCAGGACCTTCACCCAATTTTGACCTGTCCCCGTGTAGTCTACCCAGCAGTTCATAACCACTGTACCATCGCTCCTATTTTGCTTGGACACTTTATAACCAATCATTTGTCCCGCAGGAATGGGCTGTGCAAGAGGAACGTTAAACTTTGTACCTTGATCGTTATGATAATATTCCACCTTGGACTTTACTTGTGTTCCTTCGAACACGCATCCGTATCCCCCGAAAACCCACCCTTTCAGTGAATGGTTTCCGATTTTTGCCGACACGTCTTCAACGTCTTCGTTCTTCATTGCATAGAACTCGATTTCCGAATTGATCAGCGGTCGAATACGATAGAAGTCTAGATACGTTCTTGTCTGGTGTCCGTCCCATTCCAGCATTCCATGGGAAATTCTATGGTTACCGCCACCGCCTGCGTTGCTTGGAAAGAGCACCTTGTCCTTGGGATGCGGCTTCTCTTTGGGGAGGCGCATGTCTTCGGAGAAGAGATTTCCCGATTCCCAAACAACGGAGTCAGCTACGGCGATGCTGTTTAGAGCGCTACCTACAATAAACCCAAATAACAGAATAGATCTCATCTGCGATTCTCCTCTTGCGGACATTGAAAGTACGTTTTGCAGTAATGTACGCGAAGAACCGTAGAGTTTGCAAATCCTTTTGCTGAGAGATAGGGGGGTCTAAAATGCCGTCCCATTTAAGATTCGGGAGAAAACTATATCCTCAAAGGGCAAATTTTGCTAAATTTTGCGACCTTTGGAGGAGTCTTCCATGAAACCGCAAACGCCACGCCAGGCTGGCTTTTCCATGCCGGCGGAATGGGCAAAACATTCATCTGTTTGGTTGGCTTGGCCCAGCCACGACGACCTTTGGCAGGAAACCCTCCCAGCCGCTCAGGAAGAGTTTGTGGCTCTTTGCCAGCTCATTTGCGATATCGATCCCCAAAGTAAAAAGGCACGGGGGGAAACCCTCAACGTCCTTGTTCCGACCGAAGAGGCGGGAGCACGAGCGGAATCCGCACTCCGGGGCCTGCCGGCTCATTTGCATCTCATACCTTTTGGCGATATTTGGCTGCGGGACACGGCGCCGCTGTTTCTAAAAGGGCCCAATGGTCCATCAACCGTGCGCTTTGGCTTTAACGGCTGGGGCGGGAAATATGTACTGGAACATGATAGCGATGTTTCCGCGCGTATTGCAGAAAAAAGCCCGGGGCCTCATTTCCAATTCCCCTGGGTGCTGGAAGGCGGATCAGTAGAACTCGACGGCGAGGGACTCTGTCTCACCACGCGTCAATGCCTACTCAATCCGAATCGCAACCCTAGTATGGACCAAGAGCACATTGAAGAAGGTTTGCGCGAGGGCCTCGGCGCCGAGAAAATATTGTGGCTCGGAGACGGCCTAAAAAATGACCACACCGACGGCCATATCGATACGATTGCCCGTTTTGTCGGCCCTTCGAAGGTTCTTTGCATGAAGGCGAAAGATGATACCGATCCCAACTTCCGAGTGATGCGCGACATCGAACGCGACCTTCGCGCCATGACGAATTTACGAGGGCAGCCGCTTACCGTGGGCACAGTTGTTTCTCCGGGGCCCATTCATAATGACAACGGGGATCTCATGCCTGCCAGCTATCTGAACTTTTATATCGGCAACACGACCGTCGTGGTCCCGACTTACGGCAGCCCTATGGATCAAGAGGCTGTTGTCCAAATTGCCGAATGGTTCCCTGGTCGACGCACAGTCGGATCTTCCGCTTTTGCCATTCTGAGTGGTGGCGGAGCGTTTCACTGTATCAGCCAACAGGTACCGCTATAGCGGTTTAGGGGTTTATATGAAAGTCAAAGTTGCAGCGCTACAAAGCGATTTCAATACTGACACCGAGCGCAACGTAAATCGGATCACGGAACTTGTGCATGCCGCGCATAAAGGCGGAGCTCAGATTATTTTGCCTCCGGAGCTTTTTGAGAATATTTATTTCTGTACGTTCGAAAAAGATGAGTACTTTGAGCTCGCGCGTCCTTTGAAGGATCATCCAACACTCACTCATTTTCAGAAAATGGCGAAAGAACTCAAGGTCGTCATTCCTGTTTCTTTCTTTGAACGGGACGGTCAGCATTACTATAACAGCCTCGCTATGATCGACGCGGACGGAAGCCTCATGGGCGTTTACCGCAAATCACATATTCCCGACGGACCAGGGTATGAAGAAAAATATTATTTCCGGCCCGGCAACACCGGCTTTAAGACCTGGGAAACCAGATATGGAAAAATCGGCGTCGGAATTTGCTGGGATCAATGGTATCCCGAGTGCGCCCGAGCCATGATGCTTCAAGGCGCCGACCTGCTCTTCTACCCCACCGCGATCGGGACCGAACCGGAAGAACCAAACCTGGACACCAAAGATCTGTGGCAACGAGCCATGATTGGGCATGCCGTCTCTAACGTAGTCCCCGTGATCGCATCTAACCGCATTGGCACTGAACCTCAGCAAATCTTCTATGGCCATTCTTTCATCAGTGACCACCGAGGCAATAAAGTGGCGGAACTTGGCCGAACTGAAACAGCTGTAATTCAGGCAGAGTTTGACATTGAAACCATTCGCAAAAACCGCGCAGCGTTCGGCTTTTTCAGGGATCGTCGGCCTGAGCTTTATCGTGCTCTAAGTACTGATGCGTAGCGAAAACTATGATAGCAGACCGCAGCTTGCCTTCAGCGTCAACCGCCCAAAAACTCGCGATACTCTGATGCTAAGGGAGAAAAGGCGATGGCGCGGTTGACGGTAAAATGATCGAACCCCGAGAGTTCGAGGAATCGTTTTTGAGAACCTCGATAGAGACGAAACAGCTCCCTTCCAAGTTTAATGGGAACAACTTTGTCTAAATCCCCGTGCACCAGAAAGAGCGGCTGCTTAATTTCGTCCATAAAATTGACGGTCGCAAATCGATCTCGAACGAGCGGTCCAATCGGCAAAAATGGCGCCCAGCCCTTTGCCACATCAACGACAGAGGTAAAGGGAGAAACAAGCGCAACTCGGGCCACTGGTCTTCTGGCCGCGACATAACATGCGACGGCACTACCCAGGCTTTCGCCTGCTACAGTAATAGGTGCTCCCCACGTTTTCAGCACGTGATCCAGAAGAACGTCAGCCGCATGAAATATGGATTCTTGCGAAGGACTACCGCTTTTCGCACCGTACCCGGGATATTCCGCAAGAACAAAAACCACATCGTCGGGCACGAGTTTAGAATACCAGGCCCAGTTGAGCGCTTCGCCGCCCATCCCATGAAAAAAAACAACCACTTTTTTAACCGTGTTGCCGCTCTGTTTAACGTAACCAAGAAAGTCTCCGGAAATATCGCGCCACGGTTTCCAAGGACCCCGCCCTAAACCTTTTGGATCGTTTCGGGTGGGCTGATACTGCAACAAGCCCTGACCAAAATACGCTGCAGTCGTGAGCGATAGATAGCTGATGGCAATCGTAAGCAGGACGCTCATGCACAATTCCTTATAGGAGGTCTCTGTGTATAGAGGAGCTTAGCGAAGCGGAGAAAAGATTACAAGGAGGCGAAAAAAATAAGAAGGTCCGCGCCGTGTGTCGAGCGAGGACCTCCTCGTATGGTTATGGTGATGTGGAGTCGTCGTTTTCCGGAGTGGTTCCGCTGTCACGCTCGCTTTCAGGAACCGTCTGACGTTCATCGGTATTATCCGTATCATTCTTACCCGATGTGCTGCTATCGCGTTCGGATTGGCTTTCACCTCCGCCTCCACAGCGAGCACCCATTCCAAAAACTACCGCCAACATGAGAAGGCTTGGAGTCAAATATTTCTTCAAAATGGCCATACTCTATTCCTCCATAAGATAAAGAAAACTTGTTCTTAAAGTGCAAGAACATAGCCATGATCTAAAAAATTTCATGAGAAATAGGTGGCACGTACCTTGCTTTTTAAATGTTTAGATATAGAGCCTAAACCATTTTCCGGAGGCTACATGATAACGAGTCAAACAGATGGGGTTGCTTTCAATAATTCCTCATCGGCAAAGCAAAAGGCCGAGGAGATATTCCGTCGATTCGGAGAAGAAGCGTCTGCTCCTTTCATGGATCTCCTGCGCCAATATAAAGATCCAGCGCGCGATGTTCTGCAAGCAATGGTGGATGGATTCAATGCCGCGGCCCGTGAACTGCAAAACCGCGAAGACGCTAAGGTCCAAAAGGTAGCGGAACAGTTTGCGACCGGAGCACATTGGCTTGAACAGGCTCGCACTGTTCTAGACAATGAAAATTCGGAAAACATTCTCGACATCATTGAGAAACAGGGGGCACGCCATCCCGAAGCTGTTTTCGCGTTATCACTTATTGGCGGAATAGCGCTGGGACGTCTTGGACGCTATTCTGTTGAACAAGTGGATAGTGAAAATGTCTCCGCTCCTTCGTGTCCGATAGAATCACAGGGTTTGCATACTCAGGAACAGCCGTCGATCGCGACAGCGGATCCCCTTTCGGAGCAAACTCCTAACCAACAAGGAGGCCGTCATGGCGCAGCATAGAGATACAAGCGACGACATACAAGGAACACCAGGGAGCTCCAATTTCGAAGCTCGCGACCTTAGAGGTCACGCTGAGGCTTTTTTTCGGGATATGAGGCATCTCTTTTCCCAAGAGAGCCGGCTCCTTCGTCAAGAACTGAGAGAGAAGACCGAGCTGGTAAAAGCTAGCGGTATGACGATATCCGCCGGGTTCGTAGTAACCATGATGGCCTTGCAAGCCCTGGTCGCCACCATCGTGATAGCCCTCGCTTACCAAATGCCTTGGTGGGGGGCGGCATTGCTCACCTCCATTATATTAGGGATTATCGGTCTAGGATTGGTAGCGTTAGGCCGCAACAAAGTCCGCAAAGAAACCTTAAAACCAACGCGCTCCATCGAAACGTTAAATGAAATCGGCGACCGCATTGAGGAGAAAATCCATGAATACAAACCAAGCGCCTAAGGAATCAGCAGAGCAATTGCAAGCACAAGTACGCGCAACCCTTGATCAAACAGAAAAAGATTTCGAACGCGTCGAAGAGCGCGTGACGCCCGGAACTTTTATTGATAACGCTATCTTCGCCAATCGACAACGACATCCTCGAGAAACCTGGAATACATTGACGGAAAATCCCGTCGGCGCTACGTTTCTCGCACTTGGAACACTCATGTTGACCGAACGCGAAGGAAGAAGCGGGGAAACAGTTCTCAAGGAAAAGACGAGAGAGACCATCGATACAACGAAGGACGTGGCTCATCAAACAGTCGCGAGAGTTCAGGAGCTCAAAGACAAAGCGGAAGAAAAAGTTACGGAATTAACAGATCAAGCGCAACAAAAGGCCGCAGACCTTAAAGAGCGAGCGGAAACCAAGACAAATGAGTTGAAAGAGAAAGTGGGTATGGGCTCCGCGGACGGCGAGAATCTGACAACGAAAGCAAAGGATCGCGTTCAAGAAACGCTAGCTTCTTTTAATTTAAGAGACGTGAGTCCTCTTACATTGGCAACCGCCGGTCTTGGTCTCGGAGCAGCGATAGGCGCGTCGCTACCCGAACTCGAGCGAGAACAACAACTCGTTAAAAAGGCGGACATTGATCTTTCTCATCTGCGCAACGACGTAAAGAGCGCCATGAAGCTCTCCGCCGAACGCCTTAAGGGGGTGGTCGCAGACGAACTTAAATCGCTCAGTTGGGCATAAGAGAGAACTAACGTCCCAAACTGAATAGTTTCTGGCGCATTTTGCGCCGGAAAACCCCCTTTGCATGGTATATTGTCTCTGTTCCCATTATGAGGCGTACCATGCTCCCAACCAGTCATTGGAGGCAACTCTTAGTAAGTTGCCTGTTCGTTGTCACCTTATCCGCGTGTCCGAGTGAGGTTAGATATATCCTCGTCATAGGAGATTCTTTAACCGCAGGCGCTGGAATCGATGCTGACGACGCATACCCCGCTCTATTGGAAACGAAGCTGCGCCAAGATCTTGGCAACTTTCGCGTCATCAACGCGGGCGCTAACGGCGCAATGACTTCTGCAGGTCCCGAATTGCTCCAATCACACATTGCTGAACATACTCCGGAAATGACAGTCGTCGCACTCGGCGCGAACGATGTACTTCGCGGGGTTAAACCCGAGGTGGCCAAGAAAAATCTCGAACAAATTATCAAAATGTCGTTAGATCAAAATATGAAGGTGGTCCTTGTGGGATTACAAACCACCAATGGATATAACAGCGCCTATCATAAACGGTTTGCAAAGATTTATGTCGATCTCGCCGCAAAATACAGCCTCGCTTTGGTACCGTCATTGCTGGAGGGAATTGTCGGGCATAAAGATTTGAATCTTGCAGACGGCAAACATCCCAATGAAAAAGGTCACGAGATTATGGCCGATCATGTCTTTGAGGTCGTCGCACCCAATCTGTAGCTCTTCCTTATCTATGACGTTTTTCTGAACCGGGCATACAGAACTCCGAGGAGACCGCATGCTAATAGAATTTTTGGGCCCAAGAGGCGGCCCAAGTCTTCCGAAAAAGAGTAACTAACCACGAGACTTCTCGTGGAGGGGTTGGTCCGAATGGATTTCACCGCACGGTCCTTTTTTAAGAATGAAACAACGGTGTCTAGAGTACCGTCCTGAAGTAACCGTGGATCTTCAAGTCTAATCGTAATGCAACCAGGAATTCGATGCTCCACTCGACCAATAGCGTCGCTCATCTGCATTCTCCCTCTCCTCGTTAATCGAAATGTTTCTCATCGTTTCAGGCCGTTTCGTTGGACGAGCATATTGAAGCAATAGACGCGCCAATTCCAACTCAGCCGTTTACGAGATCGCATCAGACTTGCCGTAGATCAGCTCCCTAAGAAGAAGCATAAGCATTGAATTTTACCAAGAAAACATCTAGGCCCTGAAGAGAAAGGTATATCCTCGTAGCATCAAAGAAATTCTCAACCTTTTTGCCAAATTTCCGATACAGCAAGTACCCTTTTGGCAATCGGAGATCCAATGGTAAAAAAGTTGCTATCCATGGCGCTTACCTTTCTTTTTGCTTCGTCGCTGCCGATCGGATGCAAAAACTCGAAGGGACAAAAGAAATCCGGCGGCACGCACCCCGTAACTCCCGCACCAGCTCCATCGGAAAATCAAACACCGCAACCTCCCGTAACAGCCGGCCCACCCCACACGGTGATGGTGATCGACGATGGTTTTGACGTCAATCATCCGGTGTTTAAGGGCAAAATTGCCGCTGCTTACACGATCACTTGCGATGAATCATCGGACGGATTTCAAGATCCTGAACCCACCACGTACGAGGAACTTCGTCTCCAGGTCTTGGAATCTTTGAAAAAGCGGGACGATAGCTGCCATCTCGAAAAAAACGTGACGGTGGAAACAAATCCTGACTTACCAAAGGTGCAGTCTAACCGGGATCCGTGGAACGAGGCGGTTGAAAATAAACAAATCGGAGGACTCATTCTTTATTTTGAAATGCTTGCTTATAACGCCCCTACAGCGCCCAAGCCGGAAAAAGTCGGGTCGCTTTCAACAGAAGAGGCGCTCAAAACCCTGCTGGTATTAGACGGCTATAGCGCTGAAGGAGAATACCTCACTGAATTTCACCAACACGGAACCATGACGGCGGGCACAGTCGCCTATCAAAATCCCAATGTCAAACTCGTCCTAGTTCATATGGATTTGGGCGGCCCTAGCCAAGCGAGATCCAACGTCACCGCCAAAGCAGGCGATGACGACGATGATGATGATGACGATTCAGACCAATCCGACTGTCCGTCGCAGGAGTCTTTTGACTTAGAAGCACAACTGATGGAAGACCAGCAGGTACTCGATGCTATATCCAAGCAACCAGCCCGAGTTGACGAGGAACTCGGCAAAATTATGAGAGAACACGGCGTGACGCTGGTTAATAAGAGCTATGGCGCGAATCCCGCTTCAATGCTGGAACAGGAATTTGCTGACCAAGGATGTAAGGTTAGCCTTCATAAATGGGTTGCTGCGCAGGCAAAAATGGAAGCAGCACGCGCTAAATATCTTGTGGACAGCAAGACCATGCCTCGAGTTCTCAACATACGTGCGGCGGGCAATGAGTCAACCCTCATAGACACCGTTGAAGAAGGTTCGCAATGTGTAATGCCCGACGAAATAGAGGTCGGATCGGTCGATTACAACAAGCAGAGAAGCGCATTTTCCAACTACGGGAAATGCGTTGACACGTATATTGGCGGGGAAGATCTTGTTTTGGCAGTCCCAGGTGGCTTCCTTAAGGTTGCTTCGGGTACGAGCTTTAGCTCTCCGGCCTTTGCCCGCTATATTACGCTCAATTATCCGTCAACGTTTAACATTGACCAGATGCTAACCAAGTTCAAGGGCAGCAATACTGTCCTTGGTTACGAAGCTATTCCAAAAGAACTTTTTGCTGATGTTAATACAGGTATCGGAGCCTATGCCCTAGTTGGGAAAAGAAAGGTCAAAGCGTACAAACTTCCGACTCCCCTGGCGAGAAGTCCTTTCCACAGGATAATCGGCCTAGGGAAAAAACTCGGCCGACGTAAGCCGTAACTCAAGGGATATACACGTGAACAAACGACGTCTCCGATTGATAGGCTTCTCCTAACACATAGACTCGCGGAAACGGCACTCCTTCGAGCAAGACGACGTCGTTGTACCAGACAGTACTATACGCGTTCGGAATGGCATGTGCCCCGCCATGCCAGCCGGTATCCAACGCACCGTCACTGAGCTGAACGCGTTGAATAACAGCCATTCCACCTGTGTTGTTTTCTTCGGCGTTGGAACCGACTAGGTACAGTTTTCCCGTAGATGAAACAGCGATGCCGTGAACCATGTCGGTTCCCGCCCCAAAATCGAACTCCTTATACCCGCCCGTTCCGAAACCCGTGACAAGGTTGAACGATGAATCTAATCTAGCCACAACCCACTTGTAATCGAAGCCCGAATAATAGCGTCCTCCTGCGATAATATAACCGCCACCTAACCCAGCCGGAATCGGCTTAACGCGGTGCGCGATTCCCGTAAATCCGAAATCGGTTTCCGCGAGAACTGTTCCCGTCGAACTAACGCGAGCATACCCCATGTAATAGTTAGGCGAACTACCCTTGCCGACGGCAATGATTTCGTTGCCGGGCGTAATGTAAATATCGTGTATTATACTCATTCCTGAGAGCGATAATACTGATCCACCATTGAATGATGCATCGAGTGTCCCGTCGTCGGATTTGATCATGGCAATAAACGCGTTTGTACCGCCTGTTCTGCCGGCAACAATGATTCTTGATACGCCGCCAAGCACCATTTCTTTTACGGCGAGCGCTTCGTCACTGGCAGATATATTGATTTGGCTAAACCCAGATCCTCCGAACGCGTTGTCCACCGCGCCTGTAGGAGTGAATTTCAAGACTGTTGCGTCAAGATCCGGAACCGTGGTTCCCCAAGCTTGTCCCGCCACAATCATCGAGCCATCGCCAAGCACCGTCATAGCTTGGCCCACAGAGGTCGTGCCGCCAAAACTGCTTACTTGGTTTCCCGGGTAACTCACATTTCCCCAGGGTGATCGCGGGAAGCCGTTATCTGCCTCGATTTGAACAGCAGCCATCGAATCGACCGTATCGTCGATGAATCCGCCCAACGCCAGATAGTTGGTCCCAGGAACAAACCCAAACTCTCGGAACCCGCCTCTCAAACCCATAGTATAAATCCACCGCCCAGCTTCCCCATAGTTGAAGCTGGGATCCGCATCGCCTGACCCGCGAACGTTTATGGTCGTTGGAAATGTCCATCCTTGTTTGTCAGTGACACGCACTTGGGCTGTAGTGGCCGTGGTCGGAGCGGTGTATCGCGCCGTTGTTGGGTCAAGCTTCGCGACAGATCCGGCCCCCGAAACAACGCTAAAGGTATAAGGCTGAATGCCGCCGCTGAAAAACAGGTCGAGTGATTGCCCCGCTCTGATTTGGGCACTCGGTGATCCGCTTAGCGGCATCACATAATAGGCGGTAGCTATTGCAACATCACCATTGGAATCGGTAACCTCGATGATGTCTCCGATTCCGCTCATGTAGTCGACGTCGTAGAGGGCGGTATTAGGACCGTTTTTTGAGATGGAAGCGCTGTAAGGGTGCGTATAAGGGTCGTCGAGTTTCCAAATATCCCATGTATACGGACCAACGCCTCCGTTGACCGTCAATTGGCGTGAGCCAGCGCTCGTCACATTTATCACCGGCGGTGTAATGTTAATAGAACCATAAACGGTCAAGGGTTTTGAGGTCGCGGAATAGGTGATGTTCCCCAGCGGATCTTTGCACGAAAATCGGCCATAGAGTACAACAGATCCCGTGACATTCACGGGGAACCTGTAGTCGAGGTAATTGATCACGCCCGAAGTTTGGCCGCCGTTCATGTTGGCGCTGCCGCTCAAATATGCTTTGCACTCTCGATCCGCAAAAGAAACCAGGGTGTCCCCCTTGATGTTAAGCTTGCGCTCTGTCGTCGAATAGCTCATGGTCGGAACTACGCCGGGCACTTTCACCGGAGACGACCATGCCGAGAGGCCCAGACGCCCGTGTTCGTCAACGCAGCTTATCTGCCCTACTATGGAGGTCGAGGAAAGATCAGAAATGAAAAATTCCGCCTCCGTTCCGAGGCCCGTGTCTTTTTTTTCCCCGTAGAAAATGCCCGGGTCCTTTCTGATTTCCGCCTTACATGACGTCAACGCAAAACCTGACTTTTGCTTACTGACGACTTTCACTTTTCGCACCGTGGGAATGTACGTAATAGTGGCTGGTTCGAACGCTAAGGGGTCCAATGCCTCGGCCTGAGTAATCTTTTCTTCGGGAACAACACCGCTTGTGTTCACGACTGCAACGTTGGAAATATTTCGAATAGGTTCTTCCGTGGTAACCTCGACAGTCTCTTCGATCTCCGCAGCCATGATCATAACTTGATACGCACCAAAGAATTTTGTGTCGAAATACACAATTCCATCGACAACTTTGAGCGCGCTGAAAGGCAGCACTCCGCCGACCAACTTGCCGCCGTCACTTTGCCAAACGTGGTACAATACTGCAAGGTTTGCAAGGTTGCTTTGCAACCGCAAACTAGAACCTGGTACGGGCAACTGAATAGTAAATGGCTTTAATGCAGCGGCTGTTGACGCCGCGGGACGAATGATAACGCCGCTACCGGCAACCGAAACGGAATTATCTGTCAACTCGAGGTCTGCTAAAACGCTATCTTCCAGAGAAGCAGATTGCTCAATCGTTATGGCTGTGGAAACGTTCAATGAGCCAGGCGGAAAGCTTACGGACGTCCCAGCTAAGTTCTCGTCATCGGTAACCTCGAAGGTTTGGGTCGCCGTGGAATCAATATCAACAGCGACGGTAACCTTACCGTTGTCGCCAGCAACCGCCTTCACATTTTTAATGGAAGCTGTACCGTCAACCGTGCCCGCCGAGTCAAAGACACTCTGGAAGCATGACGTTACAGAGAAAGCACATAGGGCCGCTAACACTAATGTCTTTTTGGAAGCTTGATGACCGAACATACTGTTCCTTTAGGAAAATTGGTTCCTCATACTTTATCGGCAACGCTCATCAAACTTTAATTTCTTCCAACTTCTTATAAAAGATACTTATATTACCATTGGTTATAGCGATATCTACGCGTGTCTAATTACTGATCAGAAGGACCTATGGAGAAAATTCAACGGTCCACAATTCCGTTCCAAGATTATCCACAAATCATAGGCAAAAAGGGCTAACGCGGTTACACTATGATGACCCTATTAGGACCGATATAAATCAGGTTAGACATGGAACATCAAATATTTGGAGATACTCCTCTCCCTCCCGATGAAATCAACCGCTTGTGGAGTCACGGCCTCCACGAGGAGAAATTGTTTTATGACCGCCTTAACTACTTTACGGCCATGCAAGTTGGTCTGCTTGGCGTTTTCGCGATTCTTTATAACAAAGATCCCGCCATCGGAGCGTTTCTTCCGCTAACGGTCGTGGCGCTCGCGTTCACGCTCATTTGGCACATGGTGCAAGTGCGCCACTGGCGGTATTGCTTGCATGTTTACACGCACCTCAAGAAAGCCGTCCCAGAATATCGCCGTACAATCTCCGACTACGCTGGCGGACGCATCAAAGACGGACTGTCCATCTCGTGGCCGCTAGCGTTTATTGTCCCGGCGTTGTTTGCGGTAACGTGGCTCGCTCTTATAGGCTGGTTGTTTCACACGCGATGAGTTAGCTTCATCCCCAGGCTTGTAGGCGTATAGGGGTTGCTCTCTATGTTTACTCGGTGACCCACCCGACCTTTTGTTGTATGTAAGACTTGTCCAATCTTGTCTTAAGGAACAAAATGGCGAATCAACAACCCCTTGCTGAGCGACTGCGTCCAAGCTCTTTTGATGAGTTCATAGGACAGTCCTCCATTTGGTCTCCGTCCAGTCCCTTGCGGAAGATGGTCGACCGAGACGCATTTCACGCGCTGATCTTTTGGGGACCGCCTGGTGTGGGCAAAACAACTCTAGCCCAACTCATAGGATCTGCCTCGGGGCATCCGCTCCAATACCTTTCAGCCGTCCATGCATCGGTAAAAGATCTGCGAAACGTTTTTGCGGCTTCAGAAGAAGGCCACATAATGGGCGACAAGTCTATTCTTCTATTCTTAGACGAAGTTCATAGACTTTCCAAATCTCAACAAGACGTTTTGCTTCCGGCTTTGGAAAAGGGGATCGTAAAATTCATCGGTGCAACGACGGAAAATCCCTCGTTCGAGGTGAATAACGCCATCCTTTCAAGATCGCTGGTTTTTCGATTTGAGAAGTTGACCAAAGCTGAACTTTCCAAATTGCTGAGATCGGCGCTCCAACGCATGGACACCGGAACGGACGTCCCCGACGAAACGGTTGAGCTGCTAGCTGATTCCGCAGACGGAGACGGAAGGAAAGCTCTTAATTTACTCGAGGCTTTACTCGCAACAATTCCAGAGGACCGACTCGGCGTGGTTCAACCCGAGGATCTCAAGGCATTCCGAGAACAGTTCTTACGCAACTATGACAAGAAAGGTGAGCATCACTACGACGTCATTTCTGCGCTCATTAAATCGATGCGTGCAAGCCACCCCGATGCGGCTATCTATTATTTGGCTCGCATGATTGACGGAGGCGAAGATCCAATCTTCATCGCCCGACGGCTCGTGATCTTTGCGGCAGAAGACGTCGGCATCGCCAATCCGAACG
Source organism: Oligoflexales bacterium (assembly GCA_050251195.1). GTDB lineage: Bacteria > Bdellovibrionota_B > Oligoflexia > Oligoflexales > Oligoflexaceae > JBFWNG01. The sequence goes on along the minus strand of JBFWNG010000005.1, from coordinate 184,124 downwards.
CCCTAATACTCGCTCAAGCGGCCATGCAAGCTACACATTTGGTGGGATATCCTGAGGCAAGGATCATACTCGCGGAAGTGGTGTGCTATCTCGCGGGATCTCCTAAGTCCAATGCAAGCTATAATGCCATAGGCGAAGCGCTCGCTGCGGTCCAGGAGACGGGCGCTCTAGAGCCACCGCTTCATTTGCGAAATGCTGTGACGAATTTGATGAAGAATTTAGGCTACGGCAAGGGATACCTATACCCCCACGACGATCTTGACGCTTCCCGACATCTGACCTATCTGCCCCAACAACTCGCAGGTCGAAAGTATTACCGACCGAAGGGGATAGGCGCCGAAAAGCAACTGCTGGCTTGGCTGGAGCGGTTTAGGCCGGTCAAAGACTAGCACGAAATGAGCCCGGAGATTGGCCGCAGTAAAAAGGGATTTCTAATGATAGAATGGATTTACCGTCATCCCTAGAGGCGCTCTCTATGCGATTTGTTGTAAGACTTGCTTCCCTTGCTATTCTATTCCTCACAACCCACTGTCAAAAAAGACGAGCCAATTCTCAAATGGCTGGAGCTCACCCTGTCGGACCAGATGCTTGTTATTCTCAGCATATTGAGGATGCGATGCGCACAAATACGACAAGGAAGCCGATTTACGAGAAGCTTACCGGAGGAAAATCTACGGCTGTGTCCGACACCTTGCTTTATTCCGAAAGCCAGCTACTTACGTCTGCAGCGCAACTCGATGCTGCTGCCAATCCGTGGCGCAAGGCTGGAGTTCCTGTTCTTTGTTTGGATTTCGTTTCTATGTCCCACCTTCCGGAATTCCAGGAAAAGGTAGACGCGCAGTTACCTGACAAGTACCTCCCGCCCATGACGGAGGAGGAACACGCTGAACTCTCCAAAACGGAGTCCATTGCAACGATTGGTGAGAAAGCCGATCAAATGCTCCAAACTTTGGAGAACGGCGGAACCGTTCACTGCATGTATCGTCATGTTCTCGAGACGGTAAGAAGAAGCGCGCAGCTGACCCCCTATTACCGCGAGCAGGCACTGGCAAAGGGTTTAGCGGACACAGACTCTCTCATGAATTCGTTTGTTCGCTTCGCGGTTCAATCTCTTGCCCCGGCCGCAAAGCTTGATCATTTGGCTTTCGAAGTTCACAAAATGGACGTTCCCATAATATGTCAAGATGTCCCGGATATTCCGCCATTCACAAAATGAGAAATTCTATAAGCCTGAAATCATAGAAAAATATTTTTTGCTTAAGTTGCGCCCTTCCCGACAGCACACATCAATAGCTATAACTAGCTAATATTATAGCACCTAACTAGATACTTTTAATGCAACCCCATTTTGTACCGAAGCATTTAATAACCCAAAATCCATAGGGGTAAGGTATGCAAAGCCTACTTACGTTCATCGTATTCTTATTTGCGCTGGTTGGCTGTTACGGAGGCCCAGGCTTCTTAAAACAGTCCGGGACTGCTCAACCGATGGCTGTTAGCGCCACCACCTCTTCGACGGGTGTTGTGTCTGCTTCGGTCGATCCGAACAGTAAGCTGACGCAAGTTGTACAAGCCCCGCTGGAAGAAGGTGACACCGCTGTTTCCTTCCCTCCGGGAGCGCTCAACGTCGGTACGGACATCCTTGTTCAATCAGGATCGAATATCGCGACGCCTTCGCTGGCGGACGATCTGGACATCGACGGATTCTCGTCAGCAGGCGGCGCTGTCGTTGTGAGTTCCTCGACAGCTGTGGATGCGACAAATCCGTTCACTATCAGCTTACCGATTCCTGGCGGCGCAAGCTTGGCGCTTGCTGATCCTTATGAATTTCTCGTCGTTGTTTACAAGATAACGAAAGTTGGCGAATCACAAACCACAGCGGGGATCATTCCCCGTGAAGAAATCGTGATCGCGAACGGTAAACTTGAGTTCCAAACAATGTATTTCGGTGTATTCCAACCGAGTTTCACCCAAACAATCGTTGAAGCCCCCGTCGAAGTCGTCACCACCGAACCCATTCAAACCAAAATCGAAGAAAAAACTTTGCCGCCCATTGAAATCCTCGGGCGCCAGCCTTTTGTTATTCAGGCAGGCAAAACAATCGAGATCACGGGGCTGAATTTTAGACCGACAATGACTCTCGCTCTTGGGGGAACTGAAATCAACAAGCTCAAGCTTGTAAGCGACTCAAAGGCGTCGTTCGTCGCGCCGGCGAATCTCAAATCCGGCGTTGTAACTCTCGCGATCGCACAAGAAGGCACAAGCCAAAACGCATCACTCATTTATTCGCCAGCGAGCGACAAACCAGTTATTTCGTTGGCTCCTGAAAAAGTCTGCAGCGACGTTGAATTCTATGACATGACCGGCGTATTGCGCAAAGGTACAAAAACTTGCGCCAGCACAACGGCGCCAACATGCACGACGGACGGACAAATAGGTTGCATCACGACGGCGGCCATTCCGGCGGTCGTTAAGGCCAACATCCCCGCTGCTGATATTCGCAGCGGCGCGACAATCGTAGGCGTTGCGGGTTCGCTTGCAAATTGTGCGGGCGATGGGGCGACAGGGTGCGTTGCTAATACAAATTACAAAGCGGCGAAGATGACAAACTTCGACGACTCGAAAATTTTGATCGGAACAACCATAGCCGGTGTGTCGGGTGGTGCTATCGTGGAAACGCATAGCAACTGCTCCTCGGATGGAGAGGTGGGCTGTACGACGACTACAGCTTACAAGGCTGCTGACATGGATATTGCCACAGCGGGCAACATAAAATCAACCATCACAATTGCGGGGCAACTAGGTAACTTCACTGGACTTTTCAATAACTGCGGCGCCTACGGACAAGACGGTTGCGTTGCAACCCCTACTTACCCTACACGCCCGGCAGATTGCGCAACAGACGGCGATGTTGGTTGTGTAGCTGCGGGCAACTTCAAGGCAATCGACTCAACGAACTTGCCACTAGCCAGCTTACGTGATAACGCGTCCATCCTGAGCCAACCAGGGACAATAACATCATGTTCGGCCGACGGAGCATCGGACTGTTATGCAACAGGCATCTATAACGCTGCTGATACAGTTAACAACGCAATTCCGGCAAATATCAAATCAGGCACGAACGTCGCAGGCATTCCAGGATCGATTCCTCCGCCGCCTGGGAATTGTGGGGTCGATGGAGATTCAGGTTGTTTTGTCGACGGCAGCACATATAAAGCAGCAGCCGTGACGAGCTTGTTAGCAGCAAATATTAGGGTCGGGTCACAGATTGGTGGTATGCCGGGTGCGTATCCATCTCCATCCGCTCCTCTGGCAGGGTCCGATAGCACTGATGACTTACCCAACCTCGCTAGCACTGTAGGTGGCACGAGTTATGAATGGTTCACCTCCGACGGAACAAGGATGTCGGGAACGATCCAAGTTGATCAGACGGTGACGCCCAATACTGCAAACCAGACCCTCAATGCGGGTCTGTACCGAAGTGTGACCGTTCAGGGCGATCCCGATTTGATCCCAACAAACATAAAAAATGGCGTTTTTATGTTCGGCCTGCCTTCAGGTCAGTTTCCATCGGGTTCATCACCTTTAGTTGGTGACAGCAGCGGCACAAGCAACGACCTCGACGGTCCTAACTTCGATGCTCAGATTAAGGTGGGCGGTCAGACCTACGAGTTTTGGAACTCAGTTGGAGCCAAGTTTACTGTGAACGGTAATGGGAGTATAGTTTCTGCCAACATCAAGAGCGGCATCAGCATTTTCGGTACCACCGGTACTCACGGACCACCTTGTGGAACAGATGGGAATACCGGGTGTGTTGTCAATCCACCATTTAAAGCAGCCAACACTACGGGCATAAGCGTTTATGATGTTCGCAAAGGGAAGACCATTGCCGGCTTCGTAGGCGAACTAGCGCTCAACAAAAACATGGCGGGGACCTATAACAATACAGCAGGACCCGCTACCTCTTCCCCCCAAGACATGTGGGATACTATTGACGACTATAACGGTGGTGGAGCCTCAACAATTGCTAATCTCGTGCCGACCACTACGGGATGGTTTCAACCGACAGGTACGAATTGGATACGACATGGAGCAACAGATACGGTCATAGGAGGTACCTGCGATTTGGGAGAAGAATGTATCTTCATAGACCAAATTACCGGTCTCCACTTTTTCCGCGAGGATCCACTGACCACTTATGACTACGACGCCGCCGGAACATTTTGCAATGATTTAACTGGCTACTTTGACGATTGGCGCGTCCCTACCCAAAAGGAACTCATGCAAGCATACGTTGACGGGGCCTACTTCTTAAAATCAGCGAACAAAATGGACCTTGCCACTACAAACGTGGTTTGGTCATCTACGACAGATTCGCAACAAAGTGGTTATGCCTACGTCGTAGGGCTGGGAAAGGGTGTCACGCAGACGACACCAAAAGGTGGATCGTACAAAATCTTCTGCGTTCGACCATAACTTCGAAATTCTGCAATGTCCCGAATTTTCGCCATTCCACAGACGGTGAAAAAACGGGACACTGCGCAAGATTTTTCGGCTTCGCCTCAAGATGACGAGGCTTTTCAAGAAAGAAAAAAGACAAAGGGACGATTTTACCTTGTGAACTTCAAAACGGGATGAAACTCGGCCGCCTAAATTTCCGCTTAACTTACCAGCGATATTAAATAAAAATCATATTCTTTAAGATCTAACCTCCCCAAACCGATAGGAATTAGAGGGTTTGCGACACCAATCCCAAACCACTCTTTTAAGCCAAAGCGAACCAAACCTGTTGGAGCTAGAGAACATGCAATCACAAGAAACCAAGTGTATTTTGCGCAACGCCGTGCTGCTTGCAGCCCTCTTAGCTTCTATTTTGCAGCCTAGTTGTTCCAAGAAACATACTTTGGGAGACGGGGGCCGCCGATCCGCGGGCGATGCTAAAAATCCAACCGATTCTGAATCCGACAAAGTCGCTTCCGAAGCAGAAAAAAAGCAGAGTGAAGAAGAGGAAGAATCTACTAGTCAAGAACCGGAAGCTCCTCGCACGGTTATGCTGCCCGCGGGCCTGACTCTCGTAACGACGGGCAGCGTGGAATGTGGCGGCGCCGTTAACACCGGTCTTCGTTCGGAGCACATTCGTGTCGTCTTTCAAGAGAACCCTGCTAAAGAAGCCTATATATCTTGGACGACCGCTACCAACACGGCCGCGAATTATGTGGTTTTCGCGAAAGGTACAGGAGAAGGCGGCGCGAATTATCAGTATAAAGTAGACGCGCAAATGAACGGTCCTTACCAGGAGGGCGGCCAGTTTTATCATCATGCTAAATTGGAAAATCTGGCGCCGGAAACCGCATATTATTTCGTCGTGGTTTCGGACAACCAACGTTCCGAAGAATTCAATTTCAAATCGGCACCAAGCGGAGAATCCAACATCAAATTCTTGTCAGGAGGCGACTCCCGTAGTGATCCGGACCAACGCCTTGTCATGAACAGACTCATGGCAACACTCGTGACAGAGCAACCTGATATCATCGCTTTGCTCCATGGCGGCGATTACGTTGAAGACGGCGGAAGCTGGGACGAATGGGATTGCTGGCTCATTAATCATCAAGCTACGGTGAATGCCGCCAAGCGTATGTTGCCTGTGATCCCTGGACGAGGAAATCACGAGTCTTCTCCAGAATTTCTTAACGAACTATTTGCCTCTCCTGGCAAGGGACTTCAGTATTATCGCGTCGACATCGGAACCTATACGCACTTTGTTTTGAATTCTGAGATTTCCACAGAAGGCGACCAAGCGGTGTGGTTTGAGGCAGAATTGGCCAAGGTGTCGGGTAAGCAACGCTGGATTTCCGCGGGCTACCACACGCCTGCCTATCCTGCCGTGAAAACACCGGGAGCAGCGAAACAAGGGTTCGTTCCCATCATTGATAAATATCGTCTCGACATGGTGTTCGAGTCAGACGGCCATGCGCTCAAGAAGACTGTACCGATAAGGTTTGATGCGCTCGATGCTAAAGACGGAACAATCTACGTCGGAGAAGGCGGTCTCGGCGTGCCCCAGAGGAATGCCGCAAACGCTGACGAATGGTATTTTCAAAACGGCGGTTACGCCATTAGCGGTCATCACGTTCAACTCGTGACTATGACACCGAATGAATTCACGTTCTCCATAGTAGGCGAAACCAAAACCATTGACCCCGCATTGGGGTTCAAACTAACTCCGAGGGCTCGATAGATATGGAAAAGGCAGGAAGCCGCATTTTTAAATTGTTATCATGGATCGTCGCGATACAGTCTCTTGGCCTTGCAATGATTATCAACGGCCGCGGTTCCTCGATCGGTACCTTCTTGTTCTTAAAACTTCGATTCAGCGACAGCTCTGTCCATAATATCGAACTGGGTTTGATCGCCTTTTTGGTTGCCCTTGCCGTTCAGACGCTCGTAAAACCCAATACGATAACTCTCTATTTGTCGTCAGCGTTGATTTTGGTCGAATCGGCGTTTTTCACCTATAATGGCGGAAATTTTGAAGCGCCGTTCTCTTTAGCGGGTACGAGTATGCGCTGGACAGCGCCTTTGATTCTTGGCGCCTTGGTTTTGATCAAGAAGCGCAACACAGAACACAACCTTACAGCTGAGGATTTCTCTTCTTGGATGATGACCCTACTTCTCTATTCGGCAGCCGTAACCTTTGTCACGCACGGCGTAGAAGCCCTACTGGCACACCCACGTTTTGTAGACTACATCATTGGCGCAGGGCGAAAGCTTCTCGACTTCCGCATAGCCCAATCCTCTGCGGAAACCGTTTTGTTTTGCATTGGTATGGTAGACGTTCTTGTAGCGTGTTTGATTGTTACCGTCCGGTGGAAACCCATTGCAGCCTATATGACCTTTTGGGGAATGCTGACAGCGATGAGCCGGGTTGTGTATTTCGAAGCTGGGGGAATCGGCGAGTTTCTCATAAGAGCCGCGAACTGGGGAGTGCCGCTTGTCATTTATCTTATATGGAGAGCACAGCCTAACGCCGATATCCTTGAGGACAAGAATGACCAGACGGCCGGTGATCTGAATGAACCTCTACATCACGATCAGGGTGCGGCTTAGAGCCACAAATACTCCGACGACAAATCAAGACATAAAAAAACAGCCAGGGGCATTCACCCTCTGGCTGTAGTACTTTTTACTAATCGAGCTGATTAGAAATTTGCAGTCGTGTGCGCGTCGATAAATTCGCGGACGGAGGTACGGCTGAGGTCAACATACTCGTCTTCCGTCACGGTTTCCCTGTTGCCGCCGCCAGAAGTGATTCCGACGATCTTGTCGTCTTGGAACATCGGTCCACCTGAGTCTCCAGGGCCAGCGGAAGCGTTCTTGCCGGAGGCGTCTGTAGTTTTAAGGGCGCCTTCGAAGTTCAGGAATCCGTTGGCGAAGCTTTTAAGAGTGTTGGTGCCCAATCGTTTGGTACCGGCTCCAGTCGCTGTAACGTTGTCGTTGTTGCCGTAGCCGACGATCGTTATTTTTTTGCCCAATTCAGCTTGTTCATCCGTGATTTCAGAGTAATTCGCAGACGTGTCTTCTGGGAATACCACGAGACCTACGTCATCAATGTGAGGAGTTGTGGTGGTTTTGTCCCAGGAGGGGCTCTGATATGCGTTGGTGGATTTAGCAATTGACTCGAAACTTCCGTCGCCTTTTGGTTTGACGATCATAAGCTTTGTGTCAACTTCGTCGTTTTCGGAAGGGTTGCCGCGGACGCAGTGTGCAGCCGTCAGTACGGTATTCTTATTGATAAACGTTCCCGTACAAATGGCGCCGCCTTCGTCGACTTGCCGATAAAGCAGCACAACCGATGGATAAACGGATTCATCGATAATTTTTCCGTTGGTGACTTTGATGTCTGATGTTGACTGGGTACCGCAGGCTGTTAGACCCAACGATAATGCTCCTGCTACTAATACTCTTGCCTTCATAACTTCCCTCTCTCGTTTTAATCGGCCAGCCAGCCAATTAACACGAATAGAAGAGTTGTGTCAATGCTCTGTTGAGAAACTTCTTAAGAAACGTCATCCCTTCCAAAAATACTGGTCAATTGACTGCAAGCGCCTTCGAGCTAAAGTTTCGGAGGAGAACAAACTGTATACAAAACAAGCTCTTATCCTTAATTTATAAATTATTATTATAGCTGATATTAAAATATATTAATAAAAAGAACATTGATTTTAAACTCCCGACAATGTAAAAAATGGACCTCTTTGGTCTATTTTTAACACAAATTGGAGAAACAAAATGAAAACAGGATTTATGACACTAAGCGCTTTGGCCATCGTTGCAACCGTTATGGGGTGCGGCACACAAACAACATCAAAAGTTCAGGACGACGAGTGTTCACGTGAAAGACAAGAAAGAATTTTCGATCTTCAAGCACGCGTTCACAACATCCAAAACTCTATGGACTCTGCAGGCTGCGGCCCAGACGAAGAAGATACGCCTTACTGTGACGATCTACGTGACCTGATGGCAGACACGCTGGAGAAGCTCCACGACGCGCAAGAGCGTTGCGACTAATTGAATTGATGCATGGGCCTTCTTCGGAAGGCCTTTACTTTAAACAAGGAGGACAATATGAAATTAAGAAATTTGGTTATCGCATTAGTCTCTTTGATTTCTGTTTCTGCATTTGCAGGCGGAAAACTAAAAGCCAATCAAAAACTCTGCGACAAGTTCGACGATGCGCTTGAAGTTGACGGTAAGGAAGTTGATCTCCTAGGAGTCGCCGTGAGCGAAGACGGCAAGAGTGCATTCGCAGTTGTGCACGTTGTTACATTCCGTAACGAATACAAAGAAATTAACCTCGAGCTTATTGCCGCTGAGAAAAATGGTTCGAAGCTAGAGCTGGGCCTCATGTCAGAACTCGAAGGTTTTGAACCTGCCGACGAAGCCGAACTTGAACTCATTGCTATCGGTCAAGGCGAAGACGGCAAGGTGTTGGTACAAACTTCCAACAACTCTGAAATCGATAAGTCCACGCTTCTTACCATCGAAAGCGCCGACGGATATGACGTTACTACAGATAAACTTGAAACGAAGCGCCCCATCGCGACGGAAAACGGCTTTATCTGCCACTGATAAATACCTTTGTTATCGCGTTCTAAGGCCTCGGGTAATCCGGGGCCTTTTTATCGCACCGTCATCTTGGCTCTCTTTACCCAAGCCGCGAAAGGAGATATTCTCCCGGTCCTACATTCTGAAGGAGTCAAACACTATGAACACATTGAATAAACTTTTCGCATTTGCAGTATTCTCGGTACTTTTTACACTAGGAGCAACTTCTGCGTTTGCCGACAGTCCAGAAGACTTTCGCTATTGCGCCTGCGATGGTAGCTATGATGTCCAACTTTACAACAGAGGCGTTCTTCTGGGCAAACTTGGCGACTATGGCAATCCCGAAGAATGTATGCGCTATCTCGAGAGAAACCCTTCTTGTAAGGTCGTAACAGAGTTGCACTTCGAACAAGCTCCCGAGTTTCCCCTTACCTACTGCGCCTGTGATTCCAACTATGACGTGATTTTATACGTCGACAGTGACGCTGTCCGAACTGTGGGTTATTACGACAACGCAGAACAATGCATCAACGCGCTTGCTAAAAACCCGGCATGTGACTCACGATTGCGAGTTCACTAACAAAACTTGTTGTTGAATTTTGATTTAAGGTCGTGGAGCTTATTCCTCAGGCGGCGCGATATAATACGACGCCGAGACAAATAATCCCTTGTCTTGGATTCTCTCCGCGCCGCGATTCAAGTTGGCAAGATAGCCAAGCAAGCCGCCGAAATGGATGTCGAGATTGGTGAATTGGACCGCAAAGTCGAAGCCATATTTGATGTCAGCATTGGATTGCCAGATTAGCTTTTGGTCAAGCTTAGCAGCTTCTATGACCTCCTCGCTGATATCGTCGCTAGACTGGTTCTCGTCCTTAATGCTTCCGACCGATGTCGCGCGGTAGTTTAGCCAGGGGATGATTTGATAGCGCTTTGCCAACGTGAGAGTAAAGTGAAGACCCCCTTCTAACATATTAACGTCATATTTGAGCTTGGTAAAATCTGGCATTGTCTCTGGTGTTGTCCGCGTCCCGCGCGATTTGACGTCGACGGTAAGAGAACGCCCCCCAATGATCACGGTCCCTCGCATTATCCGCGGCAGCATTTTTTTCGGGAGCAGCATGTACCCGTAAATTCCGGCTCCTACATAGTCCGTTTCACTGTATTGTTCGTAAAAATATTCCTCTTCCGTAGTTGTCGGATCAACTTGTTGCAAGTACTCAATCGTGCGCTTCCCCACTTCGCCCGAGATGCCAATTCCGAACATCGATCGAAAGAAAGCAACAGTTGGGAGCAGCGTATAACCCGTCATATCGAGCGTGTTGTCTCCGGAAGTCTCGTCGGAATCAGCGGCCTTGACTCGGACATCGACAGGTTCGAACCCGATCGCAAATCCGACGTTATCGCGACGCGGCGTAAGACTGTAACTCGGCGCCCCGCCAAGAAACGAGCTTCTCGTACTCTTTTGATCCTTATAAGCCTCTTGAAATTCCTCGCGCTGATCATTTCCCCGCGACTGTGCGAACGCGCTCGAAGCAGCCAGCAAAACAAAACATTGAATCAAAATGGTTCGCCACCTGCGCGTCGTCATTGCGAAACCCCCGTACCACAGGTGGGAGAGTAAATCGCAATGGCAGCACCGCTCTGCGCATCGTCAAGCTCGGTTTCTTCCGTCCAGGTTGCGCCGTCTGTCGAGGACCAAACTTTGCTTGTGGGGTGAGTTGAGGAGTCCAAGCCGCCGATGAACCAGAGTTTGTCTTTGTAAGCGATCATCGACCCATGGCTTCTTGCTTCGGGAAGGTTTCCGGTTTCTGTCCATTGTATTGCGTTTGAAGAACTTAAAACTGCGGTCACTACCTCATCGCTGTCGGAGCTGCCGCCGGCCAACCAAACTTGACCATTCCATGTAGCCCGAGCCATCTCGTTAAGATTCATGGGAAGGACAGACAATTGCTGGGTCCAATCTACGCCGTCAAAGGATCGCATGACCGACGATAGCGGTGAGTTTGTGTAACCGCCATAGAGCCAAAATATATCTCCTAATACGGAAGCCGTGTGCCGAGTCATGTTGATGGGCAACGTTCCGGCAAGGTCCCAGGAGAGTCCGTTGGAACTGCTGAACACTGTATTTATAGCTGTTGCAAGGCCGCCGCCAGACATCCAGAATTTGTTCTTGTAGACTGCTATACTGTTAAAGGGAGAAATACTAATCGGGATTGTCCCCGGAGACTCCCAGGTTTGCCCGTCAACGCTTGTATAAACCGAATTCGAATCGCTTCCACCGAACAGCCACACCTTGCCGGAAGTCACCGCAATCCCGCTATAAGCGCGAGCAGCGGGTATGTCGGTCTCCTCAGACCACGAATCCCCGTCAAAACTCAGTACCGTCTTCTTTGCTGCGAAATCGGCACCTTCACCGCCAAAAAGCCATATGCGGCAATCGTCGCAGCCGGCACCACAGCCATAGTCCTCGCTCGATGCGGGATCGGACTCTTCAACCGTCGGGTCGGCCTCCGTCACACCTTCCAATGGTCTTTCGCTCTCGGGCTCGATTTTTCGACATGAGGCTTGCAGCGACAAAACCGCACAAATGAGGAGTGGAAGAATTCGCAACTGTTCACCCAAAAAGTTTTGTGACGAACTTGTATCGGAATTAGAGGGAGTTACTTGATTTGGTATTTCCAAAAAAAAGAAGACTTTCGCCTTGGTTGAGCCAACAAGATGTGCGGGCGGGCAAGAGGCTAAAATAGAGTATTAATATCATATATTTACAGACAAAACTGCGCTGGAGCAGGATCTATGGGGACGAACCTTTCAGGAGAGGTCGTATAATATTTGATGCTATCAGAGCCGGATACGTCTTGGACCACATGCCGGTAATCGAAGCAAAGGCCTCGTTTCAACACCTCGTCTCGATGTTAAAACCCAGTGGTAGGATAATCTGCGTTTTCTGCGGAGATGAACCACTGCAGCCTGGCGAGAAATTCCAGGTGCTGGAGGACGGGACAAGGTTTTTTATCGAGGGCCCGTTCAAGGGTTCATATGCCAGGTACTGGAGCGATGCCGAAATTCTAGGTTTGGCGAACGCCCCGTCCTTACAGGTGGCCCAGTTCAAGAACGACCTTGGAAAGAACGCTGAGCGCATGATTTGTTTGGTGAAGGTTTAGCGTTGAAGACACCACAGAAACGCCAGGACAGGCCAAGGTCGCAAAATATATCCAATTAAATCAATGATATAAAGACAAAACCTGCGCCAGCGCAGGTTCGGGATTCTGTTCTTTCACAAGTGCTATGGAGGAACACCTAAGACGCAACGGCCGTCTTAGGACGATACATGGGTCGGTAGTACGTCAGCGCCACAAAGGTCCAATAGGCGAGGTAAACAAGTACCATCATCAGAGACGGAGACGAAGTGTAGCCGACGAGAATGTGCAGCACCTCGCCCAGCATGGAATTTGGACCGATAATATGGCCGGTATTCCATACAACGGGAACGAGAGGCGAGAGGATCCCGGCTTCTGTCAAACGAACCGTCGCTTCGACGAGAAGGGACGCGGCCGACAGAAAGAGAAACACAGAGGTCACTTGGAAAAAGTGCTTAATCTTCGTAACGCCTGTTGTAATCCCGCGGAAAACCAAGATCGCGCCGCAGAGACTTGCCGCCACCGTAGCCGCCATCATCGCAGTATTTATTTCTTGGGACATTCTTAAGCTTTGCATATAGGTCACAATTTCCGCGCCTTCCCGACCAACGGCCAGTGCGCTGATAACCGCGACGTCAAAGAGCCCTCCTTGAGTAACACTATGCTGCATTTTTGACTCAAGATCGCTCTTGAGCCGGCGTCCCGCTTTGGTCATCCAAAAAACCATATGCGTCATCAAACCCGCGGAGCAAGCAAACAACACGGCTTCGAAATAAAGCATCCCGGCGCCCTCGAGCCAATCGCTCATATGCTCAATGGCAAGGGCGAGAATGTAGCTAAGGCCGATGCCGCCAAGGATGCCGAGTCCCAGGAATTTACGTCCTTGGCGCAGCACCCCAATGTTCTTCATGAAAGCATACATGATGCTGATAATGAGTATGGCTTCTAACAATTCTCGCGTCAGAATAAACAACAAACTTATCATAATGCTTCCATGTTACGTTTAAACGTCCTTCGTTTCGATCAGACTCACATGACTATTATTTCAGAGTTAATGATCCCTTGGCGGTTTTCGGATGGAATTCACCAAAGAAACCGTAGGTGCCGGCAGGCAGCGGGCCGATGTTGATGGTGACACTCTTGCCCGGTTGAATGACCTTTTCGCGATGAAGCTCGTCACTCTCGAATTCCTCCGCCGTTTTGCCCTCGTTCTTTACGATAAGTTTGAATTTTGCGTTCGCGGGGCCTTCAATAGTTTCCGGTGTGAAAAATCCGTCTTTAACCACAAGGGTCAGAGTTTTTTCTTCGGCGGCCTGCGCGCTCACGGCTGTGAGGGATGTGAGAATCAGGAAAAGTTGGGTCATTTTCTTCATGGATTAAAAGCTCCTATGTCAATTTGCTCAATCAAACTTGCGAAACATATCCTAACCTATTTGAAAATGATTATCAATTCCGTTTTGATTGGTGATGGTTCCCCTCGCCAGGAGGGGCCTTTACACCGTTCCTTGCTGTGTGCGCTTTTCAAAACGGAGTTATTTCAGGCCATACGAAAGGCTGTCATGTTTTTAGATACTGTCAAAGGCCTGTCCACATAAATTCTGTAATTACCGTTACTTATACTTGACGCACTTCTTGCAATCTGATTTGAAGCTATTTCAACTGCGGACGTGACTTATGAAAAAACTGAGCTTTTTGACCGTTATTCCTTTGATGGCCGCTCTCGGCTGCGAGCAAAGCAAACAGTCGTCCGTTGCCGCTGCTAATTCGCTTATGACCGAGGAACTCTTTCACGAAATCGTGGATCGCCTCGATCAGCACTATCGACCAATCATCGCCCAACATGGCGCGGAGCTCGTGCTTAAAGTAGATTGGGCCTCGACCACGGAGAATGCGTCGGCGCCTAAAGACGGCAATGATTGGATCATCAATATCTTTGGTGGAATGGCTCGCAACGAGTTTATGACGCCAGACGGCTTTGCCCTCGTACTCTGTCATGAAATGGGCCATCACCTCGCCGGCTATCCTTTTAAAGGCAGTCTGGACGCTGCATCAGAAGCGGCGGCGGATTATTACGCCGCGCAAGTTTGTACCAAAGAGTTATGGCGAAACGATATTCAAGTTAATGCGACCTTCCGTGATGCAGTCGATCCAAAGGGCAAGGAATTATGCGACGCTAAATGGCAAAGCGAAGACGAGCAGAATCTTTGCTACCGAATCACGATGGCCGGCCTTTCGTGGGGCCTCTTCTCCGGACGTAAAGAAGAGATCAAACCAAGCATAGCCACGCCTGACACTACAACGGTTGAAGTCACCAACACCGCTTATCCGTCCGCTCAATGTCGGCTGGACACGTATGTGCAGGGCGCGCTTTGCGATCATTCGTTTGACCATCGAATTATTCCGGGTCGTAAGACGATCGCTGGAAAAGCAAGTCTCGAAGCAGAATTAGAAGCAATACAAAATTCGTGCAGCGAGGCCGACGGCGACAAAACGGGTAATCGTCCTCGATGCTGGTTTAACCCGCGCGTTTTCTTTCCGGTTGATCCTGTGAACGTAGCACATCCAGGCGAAACGGCAACGCAAGTCGCTGCCGGGGATACGCCCACTATCGATCTTAGCTTGGTCAATCGGGGCCGAAGAGACGTCGAGGACTTCACGGTATCGGTGCAACCAAAGCATTCGGACTTGACCTCATCTTCAAGCTCACAGTCTACCGGAATACTGCATTCCAATGCGGATATCGATTTTCCAACAAAGCTTAAGGTCAGCGCGGACGTTGAATGCGGAACACGCCTTGACTACGATCTCATCTTCACCCGAGGCGATCTGCGTCAGGCCTTCACTCGTTCGTTGAGGGTCGGTACTTTGAATGAATCTTTGATTGTTGAAAAAAGCGGAACCCTCGCTGTGTTTCTCGGAAACGGCCCTGAGGTGGAATACGCTATTGACGTTGACGCTAGTGATGCCGAAATATTGTTCTTCGATCTCAACATGGTCTTTTTCGACACTCGATATTTGACGATGTCCATTGAATCGCCCGCAGGAACCAAGTTTCCTCTTCATAATGGCGAACCGGGATTCGATCTCTTTAAGGCCTATGAAATTAAAGTACCATCGGGCGAGTCAGCCTCTGGTCAATGGAAATTACGCATGAAATCGAATGCGATGATCGCGGGTGTTTTAACGGGACTTAAGGTAAACGCAGCACGAGCTATTTGCAACTGATCCATTCAGAGTGCGGCGAGCATATTCGCAATTCCCATGAGCACATAGTGCGGCCTCGGAACAACATCGTTCGCGGAAACGGCTGAATAGTATCCTAAAAGGGTATCGAAAGACTTTTGACTGAGGTGCTCAAGCCCCACCCATAGGCCCACGGCCTGAGGAACGAGCGCTTCGCCTTTTCCTGTCACATCATGAGCAATATTGCCGTCCACGACGACTCTGTCCTCAAGCGTATTGGCGAATCTCTTAACGTCCGTTGTTGAAAAGACTCCCTGATCCAACTTCACGGATTCGGCGACAAAACCAACGTCGATCGCAGCGTGGGAAATATCTTCGGGATGGTTGTGTTCTTCCGGCCAGTATCCCCAAGTGTAGGCGTCATGCTGGCTGTCATAGGCAAGATCGGCCTTAAATCGCATAGCCATTCTTCGCGCTCTTGTTTCGTACTTCGTGGTATCGACGATATGATCGAGGTAGATGAGCGTTCGGGCGAAGGCCAAGTATTGGTTGATCGGCAAAATCTTGCTCGCCAGCGCGGCATTAGGGTCGTCATTGCTGAAGCGATAAACTCCCTCAACTTCATCCCAATTGTGCTCGAACGCTTCAACAGCCTCGGTTGCATCCCGTACGATCGCGCTGGATAAAGCTCCGAATCGTGCTTCGAGCTCTGATTTGCTCTTGACGATGCTCGCAAAGCGAACAAGCGGATACGCCACCATTCCGGTACCCACGAGGTATCCAAAATCTTTGTTCTGATGAACGCTGTTTAACCATACTCTACGCAAGTTGCCGCGAGCATCTCGTATTCCCGCTCGATCGGCGCGGTTCTCAAGTACCGCCTTTCCGATTTCAGCAAAGCGATCAAGATAGCTTACTTCTCCTGTCGCTTCATACATGACGACAAGCGACTGCAGCAGAATACTGGTATTCCACACATAGAGTTTGGGATTGGTTTTTAACCTATCAACATCTGTTTTTACGAAGACGCGCTCATAGGCTCGGCGCAAGTCGTCTTTTGTTTGATCAAGAGCAATGCCTTCCGTTGCATGAACCGCGAACAAGACCATCACCAGACAGTAGGAGATTCTACCGAAGAACATCTAAAAGCACCCCAACCTCGCGGATTTATGCCCGCTTAAGGGATGGGTCGGTGAGAAATTGGGAGTACTTTAAGGATTTTTGGCGTTTAATATCATCCTTGTTTTTTCTTTTGTTTTTTTGGTGCCTTACGACTTGCTTATGCCGCTCGCTCGCAACAATCTCCCCATCCTAAGAGCAAAACCTCATCCTGGGTGCGAACTAAGTCATCCTGAACGCAAACAACGTCATCCTGAGCGAAGCGAAGGATCTCACAACCCCGCAGCCGCTTTCGCTACCCGGCACGTTTTAGAGCCATTCCCGTTGATTGGGGTTTGCGACGGCCCCCCTTTTCCGTCGTTACTCAGAATAGCCATAGCTCTCGTAATTTTTCCTATAATTGCCTTGCCCGCATATTGCACAGAACGTGATTGTCCGAGATCGACAGTTAGATTTTGGAATATACCGACGACAGCTCCACTCTCGTCTAAAACAGGCGATCCGCTATTTCCGTGAACGCCGTCAATATCGGCATGCAAATAATTAGCGAACGAGCTATCAATAACGATGCCTTCGGCAATTCGCAAGCTATTGTCGGCGTCTGAGTATCGGAATTGTCTAAGATCTCGGCTAGACCGACGAGTCCTCGCGGGGAATCCAAAACCCCAAAGTCGCTGGCCGTTATGCACCTCCTTCGCGGATAAATGCAAGTATGAAGCAGGTTTGTAATCGATTTTAAGCAGGGCGAAATCGGCTCCCTCCTTCCATTGTTTGCTGGAAACATTTTTGAGAATCTTCACTGTCTTGACCGGTTTGTACAATGGATTTTCAGAGTCTCCGATCAATGTAGGGACGCTTATCTCAATATCAGGACAATCTTCTTCCTTTGTCGAACCATTTTCTCGTCCAAGTCGTTCAATGCATTCTCGGGCAACATGATAGTTTGTGAGGATGTGGCCCTCGCCAGACACGAAAAATCCGGTCGCTGTATCAGCAATAAAATCAGGCGTATTTGTGTGGCATGGGTAAGATGTGCACTGTAAGGAATAGGTGGTGCAAACCTCTATCGTTCCCGGCTGAAGAGCGGCGGGAGACCTGCACTCCTTCTCCATTTCGGCCCGAGTGATAATGACTGGCCATACGGAGCCGCCCTTCGCCAAAAATTTCTTCTTCCCATTCTCGGGAAAGTCGCGATAGGCTTGAGCTTCGCCTGCGGTTTCGAAAACATGCACTTCGAAACGAATCAGGGGCCGCGCCCGGACAACGCTCTCCAAGACAGCTGCCTTTGCAAAGGGCGTGGCAACTTGATGGGGGGCGAACATACCCTCCCTAGCGAGCCCGGTTTCTTGCTGGAAAAGAACAAAACCAACTAGTAGGAATTTAGGAATTTTCATAAGATCATCTCCAAGTTTGTGCCTTGGCCCAGAATAGGACGATTCAACGGGCCAGAGAACGCAAGAGTTTTGCGGATCACGTGACGATACTTTGTTTAAGATTGAGGATCATATGACGCCCTTAGGTCAGAGCGCACGAATAAAAGAAGGAATCAAGAATTTGATGCGTGGCCAGAAAAGGACCTACGACGATTTAGCAAAGGAACTTGGACTATCGGTACCGACAATTAAGCGCTTGCTAAACCAAGAAGAAATAACTTTGGAAAGACTGCTGAAGATCTTGAAATGGCTAAATACGGATCTTGAAGACCTTTTGGAGATAGTCAAGCTGTCGACCAAACGATATGTCGAACCCTTCACCGAAAAACAAGAAGACTTCCTGTCCAGCAGTCCCGAATATTTCGCCTATTTTGGTTTGCTCATGGATAATTACACCCCTGACGAAATAGCAAAATTATACGATCTTAACCCATTTAGTACGGAGAAGTATCTTAGAGAACTGGAAAAGCTTGAACTTATTGGAATCGGCGCGACGGGCGTGTTCGTTCGCGTCCGAAAAAGCATGATACCCGGTGGCGCATTGCACCGTACGCGCTTGCGTCATCTTATTGCAAAAACGGGTGCGTTTTTTGCGGCGAAGTCGGAAGAAGTTGCGTCAATTGCCGGGGGCAATCCCAATTTTGACGGAATGATGCTAGATTATGGAGAACACAAAATAACGTACGATTCGTACAAGGATTTCTGCATCAAGGAGCGTCAACTTAGGCAAGAAATTAGATCGAAGGGAAAAATCGAAGAGCGATCTTTGGCAAGTAGCGACCTAGGTCGTCTATTCCGCGTTTCATGGTATGTCTACGATCAACCGGGAACGCAACCGAAGCTCCCTACCCTAGGCAACATATACGGTGATATTGTTCAGCTCGAATGATTGTTGGTCGCGCGCCCAAGTGGAATGAACGCCTTCGGTTTATGCCGCCCCAAAAAACCCCTGACTATCTCCCTGCTGCTCTCGTCGAGGCCCAGGAACTCCAATCCAAGGCCGGTTAGGTAACCGTCCTGGGGTGTATGCCGAATCCATCTAACATGCGCTGTCCCGGCAACTCCACACAGGGGGTGGCCCTTCAGTCCTATCTTGAAATTTATCAACTCCAAAGGCGAAGGGAGACCTTCAGATATGTTAACAAAGATTCCGCCTTGTCCTGCTTCGATGGTTATATGCGTTTGAACCGCCCGGTCCAGCGACGCATCGAGTGATTCCCATATCATGGTGCGAGAGCCGTCGATATACGACGGATGAGACGCCCACCTGTCGGGTTTGGGAACCAGAGCCTGTTCTACTGTCTTCAATAGCTCGTCCTTTTCAACGGGTTTGCGTAAAAACATTTCCGCGCCTAAATCGAAGGCTTCTTCCGACGACAAATCAGAAAACGCTGTCATGAATAGAAAAGGCGGTCTCTCAGGGTTGATGGCGCGCAGATTGTCGAGCAGTTGGATGCCCGTGCCGGACGGCATTCGTACATCGGAAATGACGAGGTCCACCTGCTGATTTTGGACAACGGCAAGCCCCTCATCGCCGGAACCTGCTTCCAAGACCTGATACCCTTTTCTCGTCAAATCGAAGGAAATGATCTCTCGCAAAAGATTTTCATCGTCCACCACCAATATTTTTTTATTGTTATTCAAGTTATCCCCCAGCCCAATCTAATTATCCATCCGATCTATCTTTGAACGCCGGTGCGTTCTTGAGAAATATCGTTATACTGTCTGACTTCTTGTCTGCTTGAAATATACCGTAGAGGCATAAGTCTCCGGTAAGTATCTCAAAATCCCAGGTCTTGTCCGAAGCATCTTCGGCTTTGGCACCTGATTTTTCATGCTTCGCGTCGATGTTTTCGCTCGTAGCTTCATAGAAAGATAACGCGCTTCCATCCTTTTCAACCTGTTCGATCCTTCGTATCAACGACAGTGACTTGGCATGCATTGCGGAGGTTTTCCTGCCGCCCATCTCGCCAAGAGAACTACTGGCCTGTTGCAGTTCACCGTATCGGGCATAGGCCAAGCCTAAATTATACTGGACCTTGTCGAGAACGTCTTGCTGCTTCTCAGGAATTGATTCTATGGTCTGCTCGTAGAGTTTGATCCCGTCTGCGAAACGTCCTGTTTTTGCCAGAGCGACCGCTCGATTATTCATGTAGCTAATGATCCCGTCAATCGAAGGAAAATGCTCCATTATGGCCTTCGCCCCGTTTGAATCGCCGTCTAAAATGGAAATTTGACATTGCGTCTGCTTTACGTGTTCGCTTTCTTTGTCGATGGATTGCGCGCGATTCAGAGACTTCGCACAATCTTCTTTGTTGCCTGAGTAATATTGTGACATAGCTAGGTTGCATAGGTGCTCTAGGTTTAGAGGCGACAATGAATGAGCTTTCTCGAAAACCTGCATAGCGGCTGAATAATCTTCTATCTTCAACAGACACTTGCCAATGAGATTGAGCAATGAAAGAGAATCACCCGATAGCCGGAGGGCTTCGATGGCGAAGTCTCTCGCCTGATAAAATTCCCCGCGAGCAAAAGCGAATTCGGCATCGAGAGTCTTCTTGTTTACGGTTTTGATTCGAGGATCAGCGTTATATTTTCGTCTCAGTTGTTCAGCCTCTCTGAATTCAAACTTGCCGAGAAGGTTTCTGATTTTGCGATCCAGAAAATTTTGTTCGGTTGGATTTAGCGATTGCTGCAATGTCCAAATGATGGATTTGAAAAAGCTATGACCCGTAAAGGGCTTCGCGATCACGTTAGCGACGCCGAATTCACGGACAAGGTGGGATTCTTCGGGTTTGATAACGGAACTTACCACACAGATGGGAACGTTAAAGAATCCGCGATGCCGGATACGCTGCAGCAGGATTGGCCCGGCAATCCGTGGAATTCTCCACTCTTGGATTATTAGATCGGGCTCTTTGTTGGTGGACAACCATTCCCATGCCGCTTGTCCACATTCAAATGCATGGATGGCCGGCACGCCCGCCTCCTCCATCATGTTTTTCAGATTACCCAGGACAACGGAATCCGAATCGATCACGACACATGAATTAATACCCAGCACGTTTTGACCACTTGCTCCAATCGAAGCGACCTTCCCCGCTAACTCGGGAGTTTTCTGAATCGCGTCCAAATATGTCTTCGCCCTTTCGTCCACTAAGCAAGCCTGTTTAAGGGTGGCAATCCCATCGGCAACCCGACCGGCGCGAATCTGGGTTTCACCGTATTTTAACAATAGATCTGTCGAACCGGGATATAGTCTGAGGAGGGCTTGATGAACGTCAATGAGATCATTGAACGACTTTTGCTTGAAGAGATACTTGCGGAGGTATTCTTCGGCCACCAAAGCTTGGGACCATTGGTTTCGTTTGAAACATTCCTGCAGCGACGAAAATTCTTGCGCCACTTGATCATGGACATATACTTTTGGATGCCACGACAGCAGGCCGAGCTGGAAGGCATCTCGAAGGTTTTTTTCATCCTCGGCATCGAGAAACAAGCTTATTCGCACATGATGGAGTTTACGCACTTCAGATACTGTTTTTAAGAGATGATAGGCATTGACTTCTTGTCTCAAGAATGTGGGCATGACAATCCAGTCGCAGTGTTCTCGCTCCAAAGCATTGAAGAGATCCATCCCACTTGCGAAGACGGTTATGTTTTTGAATCCTGACGCGCGCAGGGTATCGCTAAGAAGCTGTCGCAGGGCTCCCGACTCCTCAGCTACCAATACTCGAGCTGTTTTTGTGGCAAACTTCTGGCTCATGATGGCTCCCCATTCCTACCTTTCAACGTGAAGTAAAAGCAGGCGCCTTTGCCGTTTTCTCCGTCCGCCCATAGGTTGCCACCGTGTCTGTGGACGATTCTCTGCACTGTAGCAAGGCCAATACCTGTCCCTTCAAACTCTTTAGCGCTATGCAACCGATGGAACGGGGTGAACAACTGCTTTGCTTGGTTCATGTCGAAACCCACGCCGTTGTCGCTTACATAGAAGACCTCTTCTTCATCCGAGCGTTTTAACCCAACCTTCACGTTCGGCTGAGCTGCCTTCGCGGTATACTTCCAAGCATTTCTTAACAAATTGCGCATCGCCGACTCAACGAGCACTTGGTCGCCTGTGATTTGCATGCCATCCTGAATTTCTATCAGAACGCTCCGAGCGGGCGTTTCTTTCTGTATCTCGTCCCAAATCTGACGACAAAGAGCGGACAAGTCAATTTTTGAAGGCCGCATGGAATACTGCGTTACTTTGGCGAGCGAAAGAAATCCGTCGACCATTGCGTTCATGCTGTTGGACGCGGTTCTGATATGTTTGATCAAGTCGACCACCTGAGGACTCAGACTCTGATCTTCTAAAAGAGAATTACAAACCCAACTTATTCCTCTCACGGGAGTCTTCAAATCATGCGAGACGGAATATGCGAAAGCCTTGAGCTCTCGGTTGATCGCAGAAAGTTCGAGGAGTGCCGATTCGAGTCGCATGCGGCTGCGATATAGTTCTACAAAGACATTAACCTTGCTACGGACAATCAGCGCATTGAGGGGTTTAAACAGATAGTCTACGGCTCCACTCTCGAAACCCTGAAAAGTAAACTTTTCCTCTCGGTGAGTAGCGGTTACGAAGATAATCGGAATCTCACGAGTTCTTTCTTTTTTTCTTAGAAGCTGCGCAACCTCAAATCCGTCCATTCCCGGCATTTGGACGTCCAATAAAATCAATGCGGGTTTGAGTTCTAGTGCCTTTTCCAAGGCCTCTTCGCCTGAAAGCGCTCGAACCAGATTGAGGTTTCCCGCCTCTAGGAGACCCTCGAGGCTCAATAGATTGGCAGGGTTGTCGTCGACGAGAAGAACAGACGCCGGCTCACTGTAGGACATATCCATCTATTAACTCCACTTTTGGCCACATAACATCGTCAGCTTGGGACCTATTTGTTCCAAAGGCAAAATATCGTCTGCTCCCGCCACGCGGATGGCGGCCTCAGGCATTTCCGACGCGATAGCGGTAGCGGGGTCCTGGACTACAGCATAACCTCCAAGAGACCTTATTTTTTGTAAGCCCTCGGCGCCGTCGTCGTTCGCGCCGGTCAGAATGACTCCAATTAATTTTGAAGTAAACGCGTCAGCAGCGGACTCAAACAACATGTCAATCGAGGGACGGGAGAAATTTCGCTTTTCTCCTGTATCTAAGGAAACGATTTTGCTTTTCTCGACGAGTAGGTGGTAATTCGGCGGAGCGAAAATAATTTTAGGAGGAAAAATACTCATATTCGCCTCGGCCTCAAATATAGATAACAAGCAACGATCCTGGAGGCTACCTACCATCCAATCAAGATTAGTTTGCGGAGCGATATGTTGAACGACTAGGATCGTACCGCCAAAATCGCGTGGCAACGCCGAGAGTATTTGCGCCAGCGCATCCACTCCGCCAGCGGAAGCGCCCACGACAACGAGGTCATATTTTCCGGAAAATGCGCTCATGTCTTCCTTCTATTTCAAAGAGTCGGCGATCAGGATAAAAATCAAGAGATTCCTTTGCACCCAAACATAGATATCCACGACGAACCAAAGATCTGCCAAGCAGGTCGATGACGCGATTCTGCAATGGTTTTCCAAAGTATATGAGCACATTGCGGCACATGACGAGATGCACTTCACTGAAAACGTCGTCTGTGACGAGGTTATGTTGGCTGAAGACGATTCTCTCTTTAAGGAAAGAGGAGAATCGCACAGATCCATACTTGGCCGTGTAGTAGTTGGAGAACGACTCGATACCACCCGCCTTCTGGTAGTTGGCAGTATACATCTTCATCTGACTTGCCGGGTAAATACCCTCCTTCGCTGCTTCAATCGCTCTGGGACTAATGTCGGTGGCATAGAGCAATGTCTTCCTGTAAAGCCCTTCCTCGTGGAGCAGGATTGCCATCGAATATACTTCCTCGCCTGTCGCGCATCCAGCATGCCAGATCTTGATCGACGGATATGTGCGCAACATAGGAACAATCTTCTGGCGAATCATCAGGTAAACAGACGGATCACGGAACATCTCTGTCACATTAACGGTTAGGTCGCATAGAAATTCCCGAAAGAACGACGGGTTGGACTGGATCTCCTGAAGAACGTCGGAAAACTGAGTTGTTCTCATCTTATTGAGGGCGCTGTTTACCCGCCGAGTAAGCGATGCGGGAGCATACCCGGTAAAGTCGTAGCCGTACTGCAAACGAATGGCCTCAATAAGTTCTTGCATCTTTCCCTCGTCGACAACGTCGGTCATTTCGCTAGCCAAACCCGGAGGAGATTAAGTAACTGCTCGGAGTCTATGGGTTTTGAAACATAATCGTTGGCGCCAGCGTCAAGGCAAGCTTCCTTGTCACCCTTCATCGCTTTGGCCGTTAAGGCAATGATCGGGATGGTCTTTAGCTTGTTATCTTGGCGAATGCGGCGCATCGCCTCGTACCCGTCCATGATTGGCATCATGATGTCCATAAGCACAACGTGATAGCTTGGATCTCGAAACAAGGCCTTGAGAGCTTCCTCTCCGTTCCGAGCCACATCCACCTTTAGACCTTGTTCTTCCAAAACACTGGACAGGGCGAAGATATTTCTAATGTCGTCGTCGACCAAAAGGACTTTCTTTCCTTCAAAAACCTTTTCGACCTGATAGAGACCCACCGTACTGGTTTGCTTCTTAAGGTCTGATTCTTGAGTAATCTTATGGATAAAAAGGCTTACCTCATCGAGAAGGCGTTCGAGCGAATGCGGGCCCTTAACAATTATGCTGTCCGAGTATTTTCGCAACGCTTGCTCTTGGTCAATACTCAGGTCTTGTGCTGTGTAAACCACTACCGGCGGACAGGACAAACCTTTGTCCGCATGTATTTTGTTCAACAATTCGATTCCCGACATATCGGGAAGCATCAGATCTAGGATAATGCAATCAAAAGATCTATCCTTTTTCAATGCCTGGTATGCCTCTCCTGCCGTGCCAACGCCAACAACGGTCGCGTCTTCGCTGGCGACATACCGAATGATTTCCTCTCGCTGTATCTCCTCGTCGTCCACGACCAGGATCCGCTTCATCTCCTTTCGTACCAGTGATTCAAGGCGACCCAAGATCTGTTGAATTTTTTCCGGCTCCACCGGTTTCACTAAATAATCAACGGCTCCGAGTTCCATCGCCTCTCGACTTCGGTCGTCGACCGAGATCATATGAACAGGGATCTGCTTAGTGGCGGGATCACGCTTTAAGTTTCTCAGTACCTGGAGGCCGTGCATTCCCGGAAGCCGATAGTCTAGGAGTATGCATGCTGGGAGATGTGCTCTAGCATATTCAAGACCCTTTACGCCGTCTCTTGCGATCAAGCACTTGAATCCCTTCTCTTGGATAAGACTGCTCAGAACTGTCGCGAAGCTCGCATCATCCTCCACTACTAGAACGGTGGGGGTCCCTGTCCTGCCGGAGGTTTTTTTGGATTCGGTACCTCTTGCGCTTTCATGCGAAGAGGCGTGGGGCGACGAACGAGGAGCCTTCAGAGATGAAAGCATTGCGGCATCAGCCTCGTATTCTTCTGGAATTACCAATGAAAAGGAGCTGCCCTTGCCCGGCTCGCTCCTCACCTCGATATCTCCACCTAGCATGACCGCTAATCCTCGGGAAATCGCCAAACCCAGTCCGGTGCCCCCATACTTCCTGCTCGTTGAACTGTCGACTTGCACAAAGGCGTCAAAGATCGTTCCCAGCTTCTCTTCGGGAATCCCAATGCCTGTATCTATCACCCGAAACGCTATAAAGTTTTTGGGCTGCAATTCGTTGCCCGTTTGTGTGTTCTCAACAGTTTTTTCAACCTTCAGAACGACCTCTCCGGACTGCGTAAACTTTATGGCGTTAGAAAGAAGATTCTTGATGATCTGACCTAACCGAAGCGTATCAGTACTAAAGTTCGCAGGAAGACGCGGGTCAATCTCATAGCGAAAGCCCAGGCCCTTTTGCTGGGCAGTTGGGAGAAGAGTCCTATGCCAGCTAGCAGCCAGGTCCTCGATAGAAACAGTCTGAATTTCTAGAGCAAGTTTTCCTGATTCAACCTTTGAAAGATCCAAGATATCGTTGATCAAGCTCAACAGATCTATTCCGGAAGAATGGATTGTCTTAGCGTACTCCACTTGCTTATCGCTCAACCTTTGTTCCTTGTTCTCCATAAGAAGTTTTGAAAGTATCAGCTGGCTATTCAGCGGCGTTCTGAGTTCATGGGACATATTCGCCAAGAATTCCGATTTATACCTGCTAACTCTATCCAATTCTTCGGCTCGAGAGGCCAAAGCTCTCTTCGCTTCCTCGAGATCTGCGTTTCTCTGGTCGATGGCCACTTTCTGGGATTCCAACATTGATTTCTGCTCTTCGAGCTCCTCGTTGATAGCCTCGAGCTCTTCCTGCCTTGATTGAAGCTCCTCGTTCGAATTCCGAAGTTCTTCCTGTTGGGATTGCAATTCCTCCGCCTGAGTTTGTGTCTCTCCGAGCAGATTTCTTACTTGCTCTCCCTTTTGAATGTTGTTCAAGCCTATGGCGACGAGTTGCGAAACGATGTCCAAAAGCTGCGCATCCCGCTCCCCAGACTTTTCCATGGTTGCAAGCTCTATGACACCCAGCAGCTCATCCCGATAAATGAGGGGAAAAGCCGTGATCTCTTTTGGCTCGATAGGCCCCACCGAACTTGAAATCGTCAGCGAGCCGCTGGAAGGCTCTGAAACCGAAATCTTTCGGCGCTCCAAGGCTGCTTGACCCGCAAGGCCAACTCCGAAGGTCCCGTCTATCGACGACGCCCATCCTGACGGCAGAGAAAATCCGCCCGCTAGCTTAAGTTTTTGATTTTCACAAACATAGAAGACGCCCACAGAAGATTTCACGCGGTCGGCCAAGAGGCTCGTGACGGCATTTGCCATCTCGCGCACTTCGGTCACTCCTTGTACGGCTTCGTGAAACTTTATTTGAGTTTGATGCAACCAGCTCTGAGTTTCCAAACTCTCGCGCATGTATTCGAGAGAGCCTCCCAAGCGGTTCAACTCTTCCGATCCGGTTACCTTGACTCGCAACGAGTAATCACCCTTCGCTATTCTCCCGGCGACTTCAATCGCCGTTGCAATCGGACGGCCCACGGACTTCACAATAACGTAGCCAATCAGGATACTCGCCGCCACCATCACGAGCAGCAAGAGAATGGGTAGAAAATTTATCTCATCTACCAACTTTGTCTGGGTTTCCAGGTCTGCGGCTATTCCGCTGCCTTGGTTCTGGATGATCACTTCAAGGTTGTTACGCAACTTGCCAGCCAGCGGAACGAGCTTCGAATCCAATATCGCTATCGCTTCATCCTTTGGCATATCTAATAGTCTATCCTGCCCGTTTTTTAGGTCTTGAACTGAAGACAAGAAATCCTTGAGTGCCTGAGAGCTTTCTGATGTCCGCCAATTAATAGAGACTTCTGTCAGTTGCTTGGTTGCTACCGCAATCTTTTGTTGCCAGATGGACTGTCGGGTCACTTCATATTCTTCTTTTCGTTCGTATATCCACCTTCTAACCTCAGTTTGCGTGTCTGCAATTCCGGTTAAAACGGAAGCTGCAAGACTGGCCGAGGGGGCTCGAGTATCTTTAATGTATTTGCTAATTTGGAATAGCTCATCCGTTTGCGATCGGATGAGAATCACGCTGATCGCAAGTATTGATATTACCGCGACATGGCCCAGACCAATTCGACTTCCGATTGTATTAAACTTCAATACTAACCTCTTATATTGCCGTCATTTTTGAGGTACGGGGAGTCGAACGACAAACCGTGTGTTCGGAGAAGAATCATCCAAATACAGTTGGCCACCGTGATCCTCAACAATCCCCTTTGAAACGCTCAGACCCAACCCAGTACCTTTACCGGGGCATTTAGTCGTAAAAAACGGTTCCAAGATTTTTTCTCGAAGATCGTCCGGAATCGTTTTACCGCTATCAGTTACGGCAATGTCAACCCATTCACTGCCGGTCTGCTTCATGTCGACATTGACCCATCGCTCATCAAGAGTTTCGATGGCGTCGAACGCATTAGACAATAAGTTTATGAGCACCTGGGAAATTTCCGCTTCGCGGCACTGAATTTCAATCTTCTTGCCGAATTTAGGTATCGCTAAAGGAATGTCAGCGAATTTGAACTTTGCCTCGCAGATGGCCACGCTGCCTTCGATAATTTTTCGCAAGTCCTCCCGAACGAACGCATCGCGTTCAGACTGCCGTGATACGGCTCGCATTCCGTTAACGATTCGAACAATTCGATGCGCCGTTTCGTCGATCACCTTGGCGAACTTAATGGCTAAGGCACGATCGTCGGACTCTTCTAAAATCTCTACAAGCTGTCGTGCCTTCCCGATGACAATCGCCAATGGGTTGTTAACTTCATGGGCTATCGTTCCCGCCATTCTTCCAAGTGAGGCCATCTTGTTCGCCTCGAGCAGCTGGTCTAATGTGTTCTGCTTGGCAATTTCCGCATTGACGCGGTCCGTGACGTCGACGAGAACGCCAAGAAGACATTCGCTAAGATCGTCGGAAAATCTTACCACCCGCAATATGTCGAAGACATGACGCCAAGAACCGTCCTTACGTCGAAGGCGGTAATCGCGGCGAAATGTCGCACCAACGGGAATTTCCTCCGGAAACCGTGCCTTTTCAAAATCATCAGGGTGTATCGAATTGACCCATATACTTGGATTTTCCAGGAACTCTTTGGCCTGGTAACCGCTTATGAATTGAATGCTGCTTGTGATGTATGTTAAGCGATAGTCGCCGGTGAAGTTGCATATAAAAACAGCGGTATCGCCCATCGAGTCAAGTAACGTCGACAAAAAGTGATTAGCGCGTTGAAGCTCTATACGTGTTTCTTCCTTTTCTTGCTCGACTCGTCGCTTGGACTCCCGCGTCGCGGCTTCCCTTATTTCTCTCTCCAGAGCGGGTACAAGACGAGCTAAATTGTCCTTCATTATGTAATCGTGAGCGCCCTCTTTCATAGCCGCCACGGCAGTTTCTTCGCCAATCGTCCCCGATACAATAATAAAGGGAATGTCGATCCCCAGTTGTTTAACTTTTTTTAGGGTGTCTAATGCGGTAAAACCTACAAGGTTATAGTCGGAGACCACCGCACCCCACGTTTTTTTGGCCAGCGCCTCATCCAACTGGGGTAGCGTTTCAACGCGTTCGTATTTAACGAGAAATCCGCCTTTCCGAAGTTGATCGAGAACGATCAAAAGATCCGTATCCGAATCCTCGATGATCAATATGTCGATCGCCTTTATCACTCAAACTTCCCGTTTTTTTTCAAAACTTTCCGTAGAAGCCAAGGGAGCTTCCCGCGAGCGATTTCTCATGTTGAATGGTTGTTCCTTCTAATTTACAACTTAACCATCTGATGAGTACAGTAAAAAAAATCTTCCGTAGGGGCTGTCTGACAAAACTTCGCACACTTTGCCGAGTAAGAAAAAACTGACACATCAAGATGTAGCATGCCCTTCCGATAGGATAATAGACACGGCATCGAGGGCGAATGTGAAGATGGAAGCGAATGCAGATAAATGTGAATCTTTACTTAGATTTTCTGGCGTTCGGTTGCTTGCTGGATATTTATCGTGCCTGTGGATCGTCGATTTTGGACTGACTGCTTTGTTTGGACTTTATACTCCAAAGACTACCTGGGAACGAATGCAGCTGTCGTTTCTGGTGGCGGTCGGCTATTTTCCCATTTGTTTAATTTTTTTGAGGAAGGTCCGAAGTTCATTTGGGAAGACCGATATACTTTCCTCAATGCAAATACTGCCGACGAACAAAAGGTCCGAGAACGAAATTTACGTCCCCTGCCGAAGAGCACAGGGATTCATTTTTTCCATAGACATAAGAGGCTATACCGATTTAGCGGCCACTTGCGAGAACGACGGCATTGACCGTTTCACCTCAACATACTTGGCAATGGTTAAGGAAAAAATTTCTGAATACGGCGGATATGTTCACAAGACGAGCGGCGATGGCCACCTTATTTCATTTGGAATCATGGAAGATGGACCACAACTGGAATTCCAGGATCAGATTTCGAATTGCGTCAGAGCCTTTGACGATATCGTTGCGAACCTACGCGGAATCGCTGAAGAGACTTTAAGCCAAGGTAACGTCTCTTTAGGAGCGGCGATCGACTTCGGCGACGTTGACATTCGAACGGTGCACCATACGTCGTCGGAAATGGAGTTCGATATTTTCGGACCAGTCATTATCCGAAGTACACGTTTAGAAGCGCATACAAAGGTCATTCGCGAAAATTTTGCGGGATCATCTTCGCTTCTTATCATTTCACCCTCGGCCGCCCAGTTCTTACAGGACCATGAATCCTTTATCAAATATCAAACGCTTTTCAAGCCTGTTAGAGACTTCAAAGATATCTCCTGGTTTCTAGTCAAGCCTTACACTCTCTCAGAAGAAAATGTGAGCAGCGTCTCCATACTCAAGAGCCTTTTTACCCCCGCGGAAGAGTAAGCCGAGTTTGTCCCGTTCGCGCATTCGACGCTAGTTCATCAGGATTATGGCATTCAACTTGCTTCATCCTGACGGTCAGTTTGGAAGAAAAATTTCAACAAGCGGAGGAAATGCAATGAAAACTTCAGTTCGAACTCTCGTGCTTGGCGTCGTCTGGTTATTAATGGGAGCAAACGCAAGTGCTATTGACTATCAGTCCTTGCACGGCCCGGTAGCCGGATATGTCATCAGTCCGCAAAACTCACTCAGCGCGGTGTCTTCAAACCGAGGATTTGAAGACGTGGAAAAATCCGTCATGGATCTTCAACAAACCTACGGAAATGACTTGCGCGCCATTGGAGCGGAATCCTATGAAGGAGGGATGACTACCTATGTCACCAATTTCTATCTCGCCGATAAGTCTGGCTCGTTAAAACGTATTGCTACGGTTGTCGGCTCTACAATGGGCGGCGATGAATTTGCATCTTCACAGCCCGGTATTGTGACATTTTCGAAGGTAGACTAGCGGTAGGAGCTGACTGAACAGCCCGCGGCAACGCCTCGGCATGCTTTTTCGTACCTTGTTAGGGAGGTCTCAGGGTCATGAGGACCCGCCTTCCGTTCTTGTCATGAACGAGAAAACCTATATTGCTACAATTTGTGAATACTCCTTCCTAGAAATTTGATTAAAGACAAAAATTCCAGAAAATTCTTTGAATTATAGCGGGACATTTCGCAAAGAGATCCTTCGCCTTCGGCTCAGGACGACGGACTTGAGGTTCAGGACGGAGGACTCGAGGCTTAGGACGGTGGACTCGCGGCTCAGATCGCTTCGGCAGAAGTGGATTTGTGGGGTACCTTGAATGGTTTTCTCATCAAAGGTAAGATGAGAATATCCCCAAAAGTGGAGATTTCATGCGGTTGTCGTCCTGGACAATAGGATTCATCGTTCTTTCTGTTTCGACCGCGAATGGCGCGCAAACGATTGTATCGGAAGCCCGCAAGTATTCCGTCGGTGTTGATTACTCTGCCGGTATCGATATGGGGACCATAACCTACACGACAAAGACGTCCGATGTTGATGGGGAGCTGCCGGAAGCGTGCGAAAAAAAGGGCTCGAATCTCAAATGCACGACTTATCTCATGCCGTCCCTCTCGTCGGGGGCCATGGTTTACCTCAGCAAGCGGAAGATTCCCACCAAATTCTATTTCTTTGACTATGGCTATAGCGTCGGCTTCAAGACCTATGAAGCGACCGACAAACTACCGACAGCTGTGACGGATCAGGCGATCATCAATAATGATACAGAGTATCAACTTGACCGCGCGACTGTGCATCTTTACGGCCCTCGGATTAAAGGATATGTTTCTCTTGGGCTAACTCCAAACTATTTTCCCGATTTTCTTCTGCATTATGCCTGGGGCGTACAAACTCTTTTTGGCGAGATCAGGATTAACGACGAGAAATACCGACGCGCTCTGGTCACGATCCTCAACACGTATGAATTCGAACTCGTGTGGTTTCGAACGGGCAAAGGGTCGGTGAGCAGTTTCGTAGGCATAGACGCTCACTACGGAGACGAACGGAACCTACACATCAAGCCAGTGGATGAATTCTCTGATTTCTCGCTGAATATGTTCGGACTCAGTGTTGGTCTGATTCGAATGATCATACCGCTTGGTTGAAAGGTTTTGTCAGGCATTCTAAGGTTATGGTTGAGTTTCCGCCTCGTTTTCCACTGAAGTTGCGGCTAATTTCTCAATACAATCGAGGAGATCGTAAAATTCCAGCGACGGGCTGCAGCTTTCCAGTCGCAGCTTAGTGATTACCTTGCCCACCAGAAGCTCCATACAACTATACGTCAGCTCCCCTTGAGGCAAACTTATGCAATACACTATCGCGTTTGATGTGAGCCGGGTTGGTTGCTTAAATAGGGTGCCATCATCACACAACTGTCCAATCCTAGCGGATTCGTTGCAGATCTGGTCGCTTTCAGGTTTTTCAATTGTTCTCAAAGAGTCGGGGTCCACATTCTGGGGCGCATTATACTCCCCAGTCTTTTGATTCATTTCATTCTCGAGATTAAATTTAGTAGCAGAAGATGATTTCCGTGCCTTACATCCATTCACTGCAACTATCAAGACAATGACTTGAAGGAAAACCTTCATCATAATTCAGCCTTTTCTGGGCGGTCAAAATCGTCCCGTATTTGAGATTAGGGTCATACCAAGAATTATATCAGCGGAATCTCAGCAATGTAAATAAAAAGAAAACGCATAATATCTTGCTCAAAAAGAGTGAGATTACTAAACTATGAATACTATTCAAGGAGACGAAAAAATGAAAAGATCTATGGCTTTGGCTCTCGCATCCATAGTTTGGTCCGCAGTTGCTTGCAAGAAATCAGAGGAAGAAGCTACTTCGAGTGCGAAGCAAGCGAATGTCGAATCGCAACCGACGTCATCGCAGGTACAGAATCAAGCCCCAGAAGAGCCGCAAACCACCGTCCAATCTCAAGATCAGCAGAAGTCAGGAAAAGAATCTTTCAAACCCGGCCTATGCGACGCCAAAATCGCGCAAGCCCTTTATTGCAGACCGACAACAAGTCCGGAAGATGCGGGTCTCGCCAATGAAGCTTCGGCATGTTTAACGATCACAAAGGACGGCGAGTTAACGGCTGTCACACCGGCAGGGGACGTTGAAACATGCCCGCCCGCGATCTCCTGTGACGAGAACAACGACGAAGCTTCTCCCTATCTTCTCAATATCGGAAAGGGCCTGTCTGTTCCCATGGCAAGCGCCGTGGAATGTGGTGAAAACGAAAGACAGTTGAACAACGAGTTTGCCAAACTACAACCCTAGCGACCGGCCTATGATCTAGCGGGCGTATTCCCGAACCTTGTCCTTTGTCGCCTCGCTCGTCAGTCCAAGTTTCTCGGCCAACGAGATAGAGTCGTCTAGCGGCATCCCTTCTACCATGGACAGATGAGTCGCAAACCAACCGGCAGCTCGGTTGCCGCTTCGGCAGAATACCCACACTTTGCCATGATGCTCCTTGTGCACTTTTTCGATCTCCGCAAATCTCTCTTTGGAGAATGGCTCGTTCGCCGGTACGACAATATGGTAGTAAGCTATCCCCTTTGCTTTCGACGCTTCTTCAATGCTTTTATCGGTTTCTTCCGTCAGGTTGATAACAGCCTCGATTCCTTCTTGCTTGGCAAATGTCAACGAGTTCGATGTAGGCGTTTTCGAAAAATAGTGACGTCCCATGGAAGCCACCTCAATCCCATCCCAATCAGCGGGTTCCTTAACTTGCGAACTTTCATGCTCGTGGTGATTACCGTCGTGCTCGCCAAAAAAATGTGCACACCCGAAAGAAAGTGTGAAGATCAACGCTGCAAAAATCGCTTTCATAAAATTCCTCTCTCATTCGATTTTTTTCATGAGTTACACTACCCTATTAACTCGGCTTTGCAACTCGAAAGATGCAAAAAGGATTGCCAAAACGTCAAGCAACGGTAAATTAAAAGATGACAAAGGGAGGTACTTTTATGCGTCAAACCATCGTCTATCGGGGCGATCTTCGTGTCGAGGCTCTGCACGTTGATTCGCAAAACACTATTATGACCGATGCCCCTAAAGACAATCAAGGAAGGGGCGAGAGTTTTTCGCCGACTGATTTACTTTGCACGGCATTGGCGTCATGCATGTTGACAATCGCGGGCATTAAAGCACGCACACTAAATATCGATATGTCGGGAATCACCGTCGATCTAGAAAAGAAGATGACATCGAGTCCTCGGAAGGTTGGCGAGATCGTGTTACGATTTGATTGGAAGGGGCTTGATCGGCGAATTTCTTCCGAACAACTGGAGACTCTCAAACAGGCGGCCATCACGTGCCCAGTGGCGCTGTCCCTGGATCCTAACGTAAAGAAAACTATGATTTGGTGATTGGCTTGGGTGGTTTTATTTTCAAAGGGGAGGCCTCATGTGGTCCACAGTGTTTTTTCACAGCGTTTCGTTCTTACTTATCGTTCTTCCGTCAGCTTGCTCGGTGAACGTTGAACCTGAAAAGACTCCAGAATCAGCCCCGACATACGCAGACACGAACCTGCGAGGAAAGATTTGGGGACATGCATGGGAATTTGGAACTGGTCGCATCGACGGCAACAGCGATGATTCAACTCTCAGCTTTACCCTTGTCTCGAGCACAATAGGGAACGCGTGCGAGAAATTCATTCTCAATGGCGACGACAAGCTATCCGTACGTTTTGATGTCGAAGCACGAGAGCTTGTGGAGGAAAGGTATCCTTTGGGCCTCGGACAGAAAACGGTTTCGTTGATCGAAGGCACAGACACTGACGGCAGAGGCAGTATAGCTCTTCAAGGCTTCTTCGAATTTATCGCCGTCGACGCGGACAAGGTGGCGGGGAAGATGGTAGCGTTTGTTGACGCCACGAATGTGGTAAACGGCAATTTCGAAGTCGTTCGATGCTGTACGGACGAAGAAACGGGTAACAGCGAAACCTGCAACTCTCCGCATTAGGTTTAGCGATCAAATGTTATTTATGATATTATCGAGCCAAACTCAACATAGGAAACGTCGTCGAATGAAAGCTGCTATCTTTCTTACTCTAGGTCTTCTATCTGTCGCTTGTAGGGAAAGAACTCCTTCCAACGTCAAAGAGATGTCGGCAGCGGATCAAGAGGCGCTAACGACACTCTTTTCCCAACACTGTATTGGTTGTCATGGCAATTATGCTGACGGCGCCGGTAGGGTGAGTTTGGCAAAAATCGCTGGCAACATTATTAATATTAAGCGTAAGGTTGCCGACAGTTTGATGCCTCCGAGCGGCATGCCTTCCGACAAGCGCCAAAAAATGCTTGGCTTTCTCGCTGAAATCGAAACAAATCCTCCCGGCCCGCTTCCTCTCAGTAAGATCAAATTGCCACCCGGCTTTAAAATAGAAGTATGGGCTGAGGTTCCGTCACCGCGTTCTCTCACCTTAGGAATGAGAGGAGAAGACGACGGCTGGGTATTCTCTGGAATGGGTGGTTTTTCGAGCCCAGGATCCAGCGCTTTTTCTATGTACTTTACAGATAAGGGAGCAAAGCGTCCGGACCCAAACCCTGTCACAATTTTCGTCAATAGAGAAAACCCCAACGGAATCGCGGTGGATAAAGAAACGGGCACGCTCTATTTAGCGGAACGGCACCAGATCGTTTCTCGACCAGATTTTCTCCGACAAGGAAACGTCGCCAATGAAGTGAAGATAACTTCGGACTTTCCCGAACAAGACAATCATTTCTGGAAGTATTTGACCGTCGGGCCCGATCGAAAGCTCTATGTGTCTGTAGGCGCACCCTGCAATGTTTGTGATCCCGACAGTTCTGCTTCGACCCGCGGGAAGTTTGCTCGCATTTTCCGAGTGGATTTGGACGGCAGAAACAAAACAGAGGTTGCCAAAGGCGTAAGGAACAGCATCGGTTTTGATTTTCATCCCGTGACGGGTGAAATGTGGTTCACGGACAACGGTAGAGATCGATTGGGCGACGACACTCCCCGAGACGAGCTTAACCGCCTCACACACGTCGGCGAACACTTCGGGTTCCCCTACTGCCACGAGAACGGTATTGTTGATCCCGACTTCGGCAACGCCGCCGGTTGTTCCTCTTCCCAATTCACAAAACCCGCTATTCCACTTGGGCCGCATGTAGCCGCGCTTGGTATGAGATTCTATACAGGCGAACAATTTCCCGAGGAATACAGGAACCAAATTTTCATAGCGGAACACGGCTCTTGGAATCGTTCGCATCGTTCGGGCTATCGCGTTTCTCTCGTGCGTCTTGACGCGACAGGGAAAAAGGCGCTATCCTATGAACCCTTTGCCGAAGGCTGGCTCGACGACGACGACACCTACTGGGGGCGTCCAGTTGACGTGTTGGTATTGCCAGACGGTTCGCTTCTTGTTTCGGACGACTATGCGAATGTCATCTATCGGATCTATTACACCGGCACGTGAGTTGACTGTTGAGCGATATGAACGGTGGAGTTGACCAAGACTCCATGAACGAAGAAGAGACCTCCGGCGAAGCGTTTCAGCTGAACGCAGAGGATTTCGCGCCGGCTCCCCCTCCCAAACCGACCTTTCTCAGTAAGATGCCGCCGGGTAATAAGTTGTTGCCTGTGGCGGTTTTTTATTTCCTAGCCGTTGCCGCAAGTATCGTGCATTGGCGCGTTCCCACATGGTCAGAGTACCTTCCGGTGAGTCAGCAAAGCGCCTTTCACCGACATGAATTCTGGCGCCTCGTCACCGCACTCTTTGTGCATTCAGATCTTGTGCACCTGTTGTCCAACACGCCGCTTTTGATTATATTTGGATGGCTACTTTACGGTTTTTTTGGCGCACTTGCGTTCCCAATCGCAGCGATTGCGGTCGGCACACTCGCCAACGCCTTAACCGTGGCATTCTATCCGCCAGAGGTATGGCTTATAGGTGCTTCGGGAATGGTTTACGGTATGGTGGGAATGTGGCTCACTTTCTACGTCGCGCTTGAGAAAGCATACAGCGTGCCTATGCGGATAGTTCGCGCGGTCGGTTTTATCCTCGTCCTGCTCTTTCCTACGACGTTCGAGCCAACGACAAGTTACTTGGCGCATACATTCGGGTTCGTCCTTGGGGTAGTTGCCGCCTTAGTTATTCTGTTGTTCAAGTGGCGAACCTTCACTTTCCCAAGATCTAGTTTATAACACTCATCTGCTTCCATTTCGCTCCGACAAAGCGTCGCCAAAAGACCAATGCTTGGAGAACAATGTAGCAACTCGCAGCTCCCCAGCCTAAGTAGACGGCTTGCGGCTCAGCTTTGGCGAGCCAAGTCGGCAAAATCATCAGAGGCCACGGCATGAAAAGTGCGACGAGAGTTACGAATCTCGTGTCTCCAGCTCCTTTGAGGGCAAAAGAGAAGACAAGGTTCATGCTGTCAAAAATAGTGAACAGCGCAACGAACATAAGGAGATAAGGGACTATCACGCTCACTTCCGCCCAAAGAGATGCATTCTCCGCGTTGTGGAACCAGTTTAGATAGAAATTTGGAAACAATAAGAAAGTGATGGCCACGGCTGCTATATACATCGCGGCAACCTGCAGTCCGCTCCAAGTCCAGGACTCGGCTCCGTCGGGGTCTTTCTCACCCAGGTGCTGCCCCACCAATACAGAAACCGCTTGTGCTACTCCCATCGCCGGAAGAGCCGCCAACATCATGACAGTCACAATTATGCCGCTGCTCGCAAGAGCAGCGTCGCCATTCGGCATATTGCCGACGAAAATGAGGAACACCGTAAAGGCAAGACCTTCCAATGCCCACTGCAAACCGCTGGGCAAACCGTAGCGGAAGAATCTTTTCATCAGATCCCAGCTTACCTTCCATGAGGATCGGATCGCATATAGTTGTTCATTTTTGCGGGAAAACAGTAGAAAGAGTCCGTAAATCGCTGCCGTCCAGTTGGCCAATACCGTGGCATATCCGCCTCCAGCTATGCCCATGCGAGGAAACCCGAAGTTGCCAAATATCATGAGGTAATCGAATAGAACATGAGAAAGAAAGCCCGCGCAATTGATACCTATAATCATCCTGCTATTGCCTAGCCCCGTAAAGAAAGCGCTCGCCACTGCCACCAACGCCGTAGGAAGAGCCGAATAGCAAAGGGCTTTGAAATAAGCGGTCTCCAACGGCCGCAGGTTTTCCGAATGTCCAATCAGTTCAAAAATTGGGTCTGCAAGAGGAATGAGCAAAAGAAACAACAAACCGCCCGCTATACTAATGTAAATTGCCTGCCACACCGACACGCCGATCATGTCGTTTCGTTTTGCACCGTAGTATTGGGCGACGAATGTCATAAGATAAGCCGCAGTCTGCTGCACGAGCGCCATCGGAGTCCAAAAAACGCCCATGACGGCTATCGCTGCGCCCAAGGCGTCCGTTGAGAAGTTGCCGAGAAATACTCGGTCGATCGTTAATTGGAGATTCCAAAAACTGTTGGCGACAATAAGCGGCCAGGCAATGTTAAGGACCCTTCGCCAGCCCTCAACGCGGGATTTATTGAGCGTCGTCGTTGTCATAACGTCTTTTGATGAAGTGGATATGCTATTTTTTCACAGATGCGTTAGGTTTGCAATGCATCCGTAGGAGTCATCCGACCGACACGTTCACTCGACCCCTGCGGGTCTTAACAGCAACTCCCTTTTCCGCTGTTTCTCCGCTGAGCGCCCATATCCAAGTCAAAACCACGAGGACTGTATTAGTTTCCCAGTACGCACTGGTCGCCAGGATGGCCACGAGAAGACGAGGGGCAAAAACCCAACCCAGCCACCAGAGGAAGCCGCCGAACGCCACCGAGGAGAACAACAGAGTAAGGCGCGGGAATAACGCCATGAAGAATATAAACCAGATACCGTGAACGTCCCAAAAATCCATTTCTAAACCTTTCTATTCGATCGGAAAGAACCTTTTTACTTAGTCAACACAAGATAAGAGGACACAAGGAATCGTGGTTCGACATGCCGCCCTCCCGTGTATTCGCATGTTTTGCTAATTTTACATGTTTCGCAGTTGGCTGCATTATTGGGACAAAGCGCTTGCCCGTTCGCGTCCCAACGGCATTCTTGTTGGAGCTTGCATGGACAGGAGGGGTTGGCAAGATCGCAGCCGACAGGTCGTGTTTGTTCCACCAAAAGCCCATTCTGCATCACGTGCTCTTTATAGGTGCAGTCCAATATGAGCCAACATCCGGAACAATCAGAACTATCGGGGCGGCAGGTATTAACGTAAGGCTCGGGTTCGTATGTGATGGAGACCTCTTTCACAGGTCCCGAGGGGATCTCGAGCCACCAAGGTTTGACAATATCTCCGGGACACCATCCCTCGCGGGACAACGTCCAATTGCCCTTCTGGTTCTTAATTGGATTGTCCTTGCAATCACTTCTCCAAATGCGGGTTTCGTGAGGTGTGCCGTTAATCGTAAGCGTATGACTTTTGTCACAGAACTCAGCGCAATTATCCATGTTGCCCTGACCGTGACCCGTGATGAAAGAGACCACAAACATCTTGCTAAACTCAACGTCGGGAAGCTGGATTCTTATCTCCCTCTTGCTGGGCTTCGCGGGATCGCCGTACCAAACCGGCTCACTTCCCCACAGTGGAATGAGAGCAACGGGAAGGTTTTCAGGCTCACCGGGTGTGAAGCGAAACCTAACCGTCGCCGACCAACCGTCGCCCCCAGGATCACCTTTCTTCACAAAGGTTTTGATAAAAAGTCGAAGCTTCACATTGTCAGAAAGGAGCAGGCGAAGGTGCGTTACGTCGAGGGTCCACGTGCCTCCGACGCCGTACGGTGTCATGAAGCGCAGAATTTCAACGGCTTGCTCCTGTCCGTCTACGGTCCGCAAGAGATGGAGATCTCCGGGCCGATCCTTGTAGTCGCAACGTCCGTTCGGGCAGCTTAAGGTGAACTCAAGAGTGATCTTCTCGTAGCTAACATCGAGACTTGGAAACGGAATGTCACGAATAGCGGTTTGACGTTCATGATGAAGGTATTCGTTGTCGAATGCGGTGACAATGTCATCCTGGCTGTCGGCCTTAATAAGAGAGGTCCCTTGTCTCCCGGCCGATGTTTTGCACGACAAAAGAGATAAGGCCAAAAGCGACAGAAAGAGTCTCATCAAGTACCTTTGTTATTGATGTATTAACTCATTCTAATCGAAGCTCAGGATCCTATCAAGGTTCCTGAGCGAAAAGACGATTGATAAATGCTTTGCGGCGTTCATTCGGTCTTTGTCGCCTTCAATGAACGCCTTGCCGCATTTTTCTCGAAACTATTTTGACTTTAGGTGGTAGACGTCACCAGAATCCCATCTTATAAGCCGGTCACCGTTCGGCGTGACAATAAAGGGAAGGAAATAGGAAGAGTTTATCTCATTGATCTGAATCATATTCTCAAATCGATGGCTAATCTCACCTTCGTCCACAATGTCGTTGCCCCCGCGAAGAATAAGCACCTTGTCGGCACCAAATTCGATGAACTCAACGCAGCTCTCTTCCGGATGTCGCGGAGCGTCACAGATACGCCTCTCAAATGTCTTGCCGACGAGATCTACAACGACCTCTTGTGGCGCAGAAAGTTGATTGTCGTCACAGCTGGCCGACACTCTATCGACAGTGATGACGTTATCTCTATACTCGGTATCCGTGGCTGCAGGGTAGGCAGCGGTTGTTATGTAACACACGTCGCCACCTTCTTGATCTTCGTCGCGAATAATAACTTCAACATAGAGCGGCAGCTCATAGGTGACGGGACCTGTTATCGAGAACTGGGTCGAATCGGACGAAATAAGAATTTTCTTTTCTGCGACTATATCCGAAGCCGCATCCTGTAGCTCGCCTTGCAGTCTAATCTTTGCAATCATATTCGGTTTTGTTTTCGGAAAATCGAGCGAGATCGTGCCGTAGACCGTGCCCGAGGGATCAGCGTTGCCAATGACGTCTCCGCCTTCGTCGCCCTTGATGGCGTCGTTCGACGTGTTGTTGCCATACTGACAAGCCGTAAGTCCAAAGATCGTGAGTGCAATTAGGTTTAACAGTTTCATATTTGCTCCTTGTTTTCTGTATGAGAAAATAACTGGGTGTTGAGTTGGAACACGCTTTCGGCGCCTTTATCGTAGAATTTCTTGTTAAAGCGTTCGAGAAAAGACCTTATCTCGTTTTTTGCCTCATCGATGCGGGACGCAGCCATCTGAATGGTAATCGCAACAATTTCTCTTTCCGCAACACCTTGTTCGTCAACCGATTCTTTGGCCTTATCAAGCATCTGTTTGTGGAATCCACGAAGAACCGGGTTGGGAACGTCGAAAGCCGATTTAATAGCGCCTTTGGTTCGATAACTCTTTTTCCACTTCTCGATCAGTCCAATTTTCTCCAAGGCGACCAATGCCTGGGTGGCCTGATGCTCCGTGATTTTTCCACGGAGTCTTTCTTTGATCCACTTGGGGTCGGCTTTAAAACCCGGACAGTTCACGAGTTGTTTGACGACGAGATGGTACCACTCGCCCACATACCGGAGCACGGAGTCATCGACGCTTAGGTGATTTCTAAAGTGCGGATTGACCTTATCGATTTGGTCAACTACCGGACCGGTATCCTTCCCTCGTCGTTTTAGAGCCTGATAGTCGACGAGAAGCTCGAAATATCGTTTTTCCTTCTCGGAAAGACCAAGATCTTGCGCGAGCTTATGTGTCATTTCCCGGCTAGGAAGCCTCTCCCCGGTGAGGACCATGGAAACGCTTTGAGCACTCCTATAGCCAAGCCGGTCGGCCCATTGTTTGGCACTTAAGCCTCTTTCTTTTTTGCTCTTGTTCCATTCGGCCTTAGCTCGGAGAAAGGCGCTACAATCATTGTAATGGAATATATCGCTGTTGCTTTGGGACATTCTATTCACCTCACGAAGGGTGATATATTTTATCACATGGTTTGTAAAGGTAAAAAAAGGAACAGTCTCAGTTTGGCGCACTGGTATCACAATGATACCGCCCAAGCGAGGGACTTTCCTCGGTAAATCCCCCGTTTTTGCGATTTTCTCAATGATGTCGCAGCCCCTATTCCGCCCCACTCCGAGCTCAACGGCTGGTGCGACTATTGCACAAGCGCCTTGTGCGTCTAAAAACTTTGAGGGGGACACCACATGTTTAGATATCTATCTATTTTGTTAGCCGGAGCATCTGCATTTACAACAGCAGCATTCGGCCAAGCGGTAACGGCTACGAAAAAGTCGTCCAATCCGATCGTCGAGAATTCTTACAGCCAAGTCGATGTTCGACACACCACCAAGCAAAATTACAACGACAAAAACGAAGCTGTTAACCGCACACCAAAATTGGAAACGCGCCTACAACTGGGAACGGTTGTCGGCAAGCTCGATATCATGGGCTCGGCCAACTTTACGAAAGTTCCACAAAATGGGAAAAAAGGTCAGGCAGAAACGGTGAAGATGATTCAACCATGGACGTGGACCGAGTACACTCTTCTTGACGGCAGCTTGGGTAAGGTTCGGCCTTACATTTTCTTTGCTCCAAAATTTGGGACCGCCGCTGAGAACGGTAACATTGGAGCTTATTATTCTAC
This sequence comes from Oligoflexales bacterium, assembly GCA_050251195.1. Classification (GTDB taxonomy): domain Bacteria; phylum Bdellovibrionota_B; class Oligoflexia; order Oligoflexales; family Oligoflexaceae; genus JBFWNG01. Next base: position 141,441 of record JBFWNG010000005.1, on the reverse strand, counting down.
GGCTATACCTGACCTCAATGTCGGAATAGGGGCTTTGAAGCTCTATGGAGAGTATTATGGATCGCTTTCATATAATCACGGCGACAACAAGAGACCAGTTGAAATCAAAGACAAAAACCTCTCTCTGACCTCTCAGGAAAAGAAGACGACCGAAGAGCGTCATCCTACCTATGAGCTGAACTCCGTCATGGTTGCAGAACTTAAACTAGCTGCCGTCAAAGGGCTTTCAACAGGTGCGGACGCTGACTGGTTAGCGGATTACGAACCAAAATATGTTATAGCTGAAGAAGAAAACGGCTCGGAGCTTGAAGGATACAGCACCGTCGCAAGAACTGCTACTTCCGCATTCGTTAAATATAAAGTTACCGACAAATTGTCGCTTGCCAACAACCTGTACTTTTACCACAACGGATTTTATCAATCACAGTATGACGCCGGTCGTTATATGAACCGTGTGCGACTTGTCTATTCGTTCTTCTAAGATCGACGGAAGCTTATAACAACGACAACGAACTGGCCCCTGTACCTGACAAGGTTAAGGGGCTTTCTTCTTCACGCCTTTGAACTCAACGCGTGGGCCAAACGTGAACTTCTTGGTTGTCCTGCTGCCCGAACCGCCCGTCAACGCTAATCCTTGACCCTGCTCGCGAGGAGCAAGTTCGAAGGGCCTGGCCTGTTTGATAAGCATTCGACGTTTTGGTCCGAACAACTTCCACTCGATGTCGATGGCAAAAGGAGTCGGATCGTCATAACCCAGCATGTCGGCAAAGCTATCGGAAATAAATTGCCCAACAAACGCCAAGGACCGGATCTCCATCTTGCTTAGGCTATTTGTGACGGCCGGATCGTCTTTCAATACCGGTTCGCCGTTCTTAACGGAGCTTCGGCGAAGCACACCGTAGGACCATCTCGGGAAATCGTACCAGTCATCGTCCGACGTCATGTTGAGCGTCGTTATTTCTTCGGTAATATATGGCTTACTTGGATCTTCTCCAACTTCCTCTAGCTCTTCGACTGTCGGCGGGTTCGTGATAGCAAGATCGTAGTGTTGGCCGTTAATATACGCTTCTCGAATCTCGTCGGGTGCGTAGATGTTTCGGGTGACCATAACACCGTTGGCAACTTCCCCTGGAGCGCCGTCGAAATCCTTGGCCGGATATGCGGCGTGGAATGCCAAACCCACTTTAATCGTCAGGTGCTTCTGACCATTGATCGAATACCATTCCCGCTCCTCGAATGCTCGATCGTTCCATACGCTCGAGTAGAGGAACGGCACAACTTCCTTAAGATCTGCTTCGATCTTCGCCCAAGGTTTGGGGCTGTTGCGATCGTAGCCTCCGCCTGCAAGCTTCTTGTATAACGAGACTCCTTCGGAGTTGTAGAGGCCCGCTCCTGTGAATCCTTCCAAGTCCTCGGAGTTTGTGCTGCTTCGCAAGCGAATACGCGGCGTCTTGCTTATATGGACTGGGGACGTTGTGTCGTCCATCAAGTACTTTTTAAACAGAGCCAGCATTCGCGGTGGAACTTGGCTGCGTGAGATGACGGCGCGAATCTCGCTCAAATCGCCCTTCACTTGACATATGGAGTGCTCTTGGTTGGGATCAAGAAGATTGCCGCGGTCGAGAATTGCTTTCACCACCTGGTTCGGCGTGACGCTCGCTCCCGGATTAGCCGTATCCAAGCCGGTTTGCGGTGTATTCATGAACTCCTCGTAGAAGTCGAATGGGATACCGAGAGTTTCCGGATGGATCAGGTTAATTTGCTGCACGCCGCTAAAATTTTTGAAGAGCGTCTCAATAACTCCAAGGTTTGTAGCCTTGGCGCCGAAAATTTGCACAAGCCTTTTATGTTGGTCCCCGCGCGGGATCCGGTGGTTCGGATAGAAACGCCCTTGCTTAGTTCGAGCCGGCGTATTCAGATACTTTCCGAGATGGGTGAAGTCATTCTTCAGCTCTGAGTTTAAAATGGCTTGCGGCGTTCCGTTGAGGTGCGGACGTCTGCCCGCCCAAAATTCTTTGATGATATTGCCTGCCTGACCGGCAGGAAGTTCTGATATTTCGTATTTGTCGGCCGCAACTTTGAGGCGTACCGGCTTACCGAAATACGGCGCCAAAACCTGACCGGCGTTCTTGAGAGACATGTTCGCGGTACCGCGGTTCTTACTCTTCACGTTGATATGACTCAACGGAGTTTGGAAGGTGGCGGTGACGACGCCGGCCACAAGCCCTAAATCATTCGGCACCTTTTCAAACACCACGATGTTGGTGATATCCGTACAAGGTATGCTCGCATCTGGGGTGGAGTTATTCACATAGGTGAGATATCCGACAGCTTCTCCGGGATTGAGAGCAAGAAATTCGCGACCGGCATAAAGTTCTTCGGTTGTGATAATATTTATACCGTTGGCAGCTTGGGCCTGTTTTAGCTGGTGATCGCTAATCGGATGATAAAAGAATTCAGGAAACGCGCTTGGATTTATGCCCGCTTTAACCTTCTGATAAACTTCTTCCATATACGGCGTCTCAATCTCGTCACCGTCCCACATCTCAAACAAGAGTTTCTGCGACGAAGACCCGTCATTCTTCACATCCGTATATAAGACAAGGGAACCTAGCACAAATTGACGATCGTCCCCTGGCCCGGAATACTGGGTTTGATTGAAGTGCGATTCGGTATCCGTAACACCCAAATTTTCGTTCACGAAATTGTAATGGTACTCGTATTGTTGGGTATTAAAGAAATACACTTGCTTATTCGCCGACCGCCGATCATAGGCAAGCTTAATAACACGCTGCATTGTACCCGCGACTTCCACTTCCCGGGAAAGACAATCAAAATCGCCCGGACTGTCGAGTTTGTTAAGAAAAACAGTACCGCAAGTAGTAGATTTCGTCGAACTCAATCGCGGCTTACAACTGCTTACAAACGCCAAACTCAACACTATCGGTAAGTAGCACAACGAACGCATTTTGCCTCCTGCGTTAATATTCTCGTCCTGAGCACAACGTCATCCTGAGCATAGCGAAGGATCTCACCTTTGCACGTTCTTCGCTCGACATGAATTCTTCGGCAAAACTCGCTCAGAATTGACCGCGCCGCCTTTGAGGAAATTTCAACCACAACAGAAGTCGTTGTTTTAACGCGTCTTCCAAGTCATTTTTTACATAATCACATTCTCATTCCGTGAACGAACGACGTGAAAAAACGGGACATCGTTGAATCCAAAACTATCCTACGCCGCCGCAACTTCTTCATTGTCCACCGACGAATCCTCCTGATGCCTGAAGCGCTTGAACATTCGAAGAGGGGCTGCTGCGAGCTTCTCCAGGGGAAAGAATGCGAGATAGGCCACGCCGTACATTTGGAAATAGAACGTGATGCCCATTATTGCGAAGATGCCCCAGTGCATGGCAATGACGTTGACGACCCAAAAGTAGCGGAGGCGGCGCCCCAGCATGAAAAGAGGCGCTCCAAGTTCAAGAATAATCGTTCCAATCGCGAAGAACCAAAACGCTGCTTTCCAGTCTAATACGTACGCAACAACCTCGCTCGGTTGCCAACCCAAGATATCCTTTCTCAAGGCGTCTACGATGACATGGTTCAGAACCACTTGACCTTGTATCCAGGCGACGCCCGCTGGTCCCGCTAGTTTGGCAACACCTGCAACAAAGTATGCCAATGACGTCACGATGATGATCAAATTAAGCGGCCAGCTCGAGCACGTTCCGTTTTTCTGGAAAAATTTGGCAGCCAAAGTTTGTCTCGACGAGTTTTTGGCAAGCCGATGTCCTAAAAGGGCGTCGATCGAAAGCGCATCACCTGCTTGTGAGATGGAGAGGATGAGAACGTGCAGAGCAAGGAGGTTCTCGGTATGGAAAATCATCTGCCAAGAGTTTCTATAGGACAGGAGAAAGAGGCTGCCCACTGCGAATAGCGGGCCCGTCAGGCGAAACGCCAAACCTGCGATGAAACACACTCCAAGCGCAACGGAACTCCAGTAGACCGCTAAGAGACCGTTTGCGCTCAAGGGTCCAGTGAGAAAGTGCGCTAACCCCACAGGTTGGAAGAGAAAGTTTCTATACCTTGTCAGAGACTCAAATAGACCGGACCGCTCATACAAATAGTGAAGTGCGTAAGCACCCAGCAAAACTCGAACGACGGCAAGGCGAGCGGTTGGAACATCACGAAACCATTGATCGCTCCATCTCTGCAACGTTCGAGTTATGCGCCCAGAATGCATTCTGCCCTTACCTTGACTTCGATAGGTTCGGTGTTTCCCCTGAAGTATGCGTCCGTATCATAGGTGGCGGAAACAAATTGAACGTGTGTTATGGGGCTTTCTCCGTTCCACTTTGTTTTGGTGCGACGCAACATGCGAGCGCACACTTTCTTGGACCGGCCAGAGCTAATGTATTCCCGGAGCTGCGACTTGGTTTGGTTGTACGCCCCCATGGAGAGCCACCTCGCCGGCAACAAGTGTTTTTGCCCATTTTGATCGAATCCGTAGAAGTGGTTGACAATCACGTGTTCGCGCACCTCCCCGTTAAACATGGGATACGAAGAGAACGGAAAATCGTCACTGGGTCGATCGGCGAAGTTTTCGCGAACCGGAAGAACAACCGCGCAGCACAGAAAAATGGAAAAAGCTGCCGCGAAAAATTTTTCGTTACGGGACATAGCGCCTCTGTATGAGTCTTATCTTATTATAGTTGGCGGGCTATGGGGAAATCAACCAAGAGATGATGGAGGAAAGATAAGGAGAGGCGCCATGGTAGGACAGCCCCTCCCGTGGTCATTTATTTGATAACAAGATAATCTACGCCGATGAACGTAAGATCGTAGATTTGAACCTTTAGCTCCTGAGTCTTCAAGCGGACACCATTAACTTCTTGATCCTGAATCGATCTTGTTGCCTGAAAGCTCTCCCCATTGTTTTGCGGATCGAGGCGGCGCGATGTGGCGAGGAAGGTACCTCTCATCAGTTCACAGGATTCTTCCGAATTAAAAGTCTCTTCAGAAACAAGAGTCCGCGGGAACGATAGCTCTGACGTCGCAGGCTCTAATTCAAGCTTGTAGCCCTCTTCGTTGATTCGAGCGCAATGCAATCCCATTTGGGACCATGCTTGCAGATGGAATTTTACAAGGCCCGTTTCTTTCAGTGGCGAGTTGAGATCACAAGCGTCCAAGCCGGTTTCAAGTTGCATCCAATGAGATTCGTCAAGCTCTATGTCCAGTGGAAGCTGCAAAGCCACCCTGGCAATGAACCGTTTTTCGCATTTGTTGGTTCCGTATACCTCTTTCACGATAGTCTTCGTGCCTTCTACTTTGAGAATGCCGTTGTTGCTCAGGGCTCTCAATTCTTCGAGGATGCCGCAATCCTTGCCTCGAGGAAGAACGTCAATAGAATAACTCGAACCGTAGAGTCGCAATTGGCGGTTCAAATCAACGTTCCCAAAATCAATCTTTGTTTCGTCGAAATTTACTATGTAGCCTTCTAGGTTAAAGTCGCCAGGAGGAAGGTAATAACATGATATTACTTGATCAATATTGATTTCGGTCGTAAACCTCTCCTCATGCACAGTTTCGGTCTTGTTCTCGCCATAGACGGCAAAAGTAACGCCAAAACCCAACAATAACGAGATCAGAATGCTTGGAACCTTCATACAACTTCTCCTATTTGTTAAAGTACGTCCATTTAGGCGGCCTACATTAAGCACACCTGTTCTGCAGGTCCAATAAGAAATGGTATTACGAATGATAAGGAGAACTTATACAGGCAGCTTGAGGTCGCCGTCCGCAGCCGGGGGACTAATGAGGCGTTGCACCTCTTTGGTCAAATTGTAGAGGTCCACGGGCTTGCGGATATAACCGTCCACTCCCAGGTCTCTGGCATGAGCAGAAAGATCTTCCATTCCAGAAACCACAGCGATTTTTGGAATTGACGGACCTTTTCGTTCTTTAAAATGACGCACAAATTCAAAACCGTCCATATTTGGCATGGACAGATCCAGAAGCACCAAATCGAGATCCGGAGTCTGTTCTAGCAGAGAAAGCGCATCTTGGCCGTTGGCCGCTTCGAACACTTGAAAACCGTCCATTTTCAATACTCGAGCTACTAACTTCCGCAAATGGAAACTATCCTCAACAACAAGAATTTTCGCAGCGAATTCCGCGCCCATTGTGCCTCCAAAATACTTCAGCGTTCAGTTATGGTGGACTTTTACCAAAACTTGGGGTAAGTGGCAAAGAGAAACTTCTGCAATTATGCGTAAGAATTAGATTTTCATAAGTGGGTACAATGGAAGGTGGGTACATTCAGCAAACAGACCTACGGCGCCATAAAACCTCGGCGAAGGATCTGGTCAAATCCAAAAAAATCTTCAGCCTCCTTGTGGATGCCGTACAAGACTACGCCATTTTCGCGCTCGACCGCAATGGAGTTATCCTAACTTGGAACTTGGGAGCAAAGCGCCTCAAAGGTTATGAAGCATCTGACGTTATCGGGACGCATTTCTCGAGATTTTACACCGAGCCAGACATTAAGAGGGATCACCCCAACCAAGAACTCAAGCTTGCTGAAAAGACCGGCACCTACGAGGAGGAAGGATGGCGCGTCCGCAAAGACGGCACCAAATTCTGGGCCAACGTCGTTATCACAGCACTCAAGGACCAAAATGGAGATCTTTTAGGTTTCGGCAAAGTCACTCGCGATCTGACGGAACGGAAGAACGCCGAGGTCGCTTTGCGAGATAGCGAAGAACGAATGCGTCTGATGATAACTCACGTCACCGACTATTCGCTTATTACTCTTGACCAAGCAGGTCTGATCACGTCGTGGAATTCCGGCGCTGAGCGCCTTACAGGTTACCGCTCTGACGAAATAGTAGGGCAACACGTTTCGTGCTTCTACCCTGATTCCGACATTCTTGAAGGCAAGGCCGAAATGGAACTGCGTGTCGCAGCAGACGAAGGACGATACGTGGAAGAGGGATGGCGCGTTCGTAAGAACAAGACAATGTTTTGGGCGAGCGTGTCCGTTACCGCGATGCGGACAGAAGATTCGTTTGACCTTCGCGGTTTTGTCAAAGTAACGAAAGACCTCACCGCGAAGCGGCAAGCCGAAGAAGCCCTTCGACAAAGTCAGGAGCGGTACCGGCTGTTGGTCGACAACGTCAGCGACTACGCGCTGATTCTTTTGGACAGCAACGGTAGAGTCACGAATTGGAATTTGGGAGCGGCTAAGATCACCGGCTTCGAATCCAGAGAGATTTTAGGTGGGCATTTTTCCAAACTTTACCGCGCCGAAGACATCTTCGCCTCCAAACCACGCCGAGACCTTGCCATTGTCATGGAGACAGGCAGGTTCGAAGAGGAATCTCTAAAGACCAGAAGAAACGGCACCACATATTGGGGAAATTTTATACTAACGGCCATACGGGATGCGAACGGGAACATAAAGGGTTACTCATGCGTCATTCAAGATCTGACCGAACGAAATATCGCCGAAGCCAAACTCCGCGAAAGCGAAGAACGCTTTCGACTCTTGGTTGAGAGCGTCGATGAATACGCTATCTTTATGCTTGATTCCAGGGGAAATATTGTAACCTGGAACAAAGGAGCAGAGCGCAACACGGGCTACAAGTCCGAAGAAATTATTGGGGAGCATTTCGCCAAATTTTATTCTCTTGAAGATATCAGAGCTAGGAAGCCGGAAAAAGAACTCAGTGAAGCGGTTACAACCGGAAAGTTTGAAGAAGAGGGTTGGCGGCTAAGAAAGGGTGGCGCCAGATTTTGGTCAAGCGTCGTCATTACACCCATTTTTGATAGCAAGGGTGATCTTCTCGGCTTTGCCAAAGTCACCAAGAATTTAACAGAACGGAAAATTGCCGAAGACAAGCTCCGAGGTGCATTTTCGGACCTCGAAACCCGTATCGAGCAACGAACAAAAGATCTTGTCGGAGAAAAGAACAAGGCTGAATTGGCCGTCAAGATTCGGGACCAATTTTTCTCCATGGCGTCACATGAACTTAAGACACCTCTATCTTCGCTCAAACTGCAAACCCAATTTCGAAAACGCGCACTTGAAAGAGGCAATTACTCCGCTTTTTCTCCCTCGCGGCTCACAGATCTTTTCGATGAAGATGCCCGGCAGCTCGAACGGCTTACATTCTTGATCGACAATATGCTCGATGTTTCCCGGGTTACTTCGGGGACCTTTAAGCTTTCCTACGAAGAGGTCCGCCTCGACGAAATGGCGGGAGACGTTCTTCATCGCTTGAGACCCCTTTTAAGCGAAGCTCGTATCCATTACACGGCTAGGTGTTCGGAATCGATCGTGGCGCGATGCGACCGTCTCAAAATGGAACAAGTCCTCATGAATCTTATTTCGAATGCCACCAAATATGCGCCTAGTAGGCCCCTGGAAATTGACATCCGCAAAGATGCGCACAGCGCCATCATAACCGTCAGAGACCATGGTCCGGGTATTCCTCAAGAAGACCGAGAGCGGATTTTCGAGGCGTTCAAGCGACTCAAAGAAAGAGAAGCTGATGGTCTTGGCCTCGGTCTCTATATCGTGCGTGAAATCATTAAGGCGCATGAAGGTAAGATTGGGATAGACCCCAACGTAACGGACGGCACTGCATTCATCATTGAAATTCCTTTAAGGATTCAGTAAATGAAAGCTTAATCCCCTTCTTTACTATTGGCCACCAGCCGCAGGTGCTCCGTCTCGGCTTCTTCGATCGGTTGGCGGATGACCACGCTCCAACCCTTACCCCTATAATTGATGTACCCTTGCGTTTTCGCATAACCAAATGCGAAGTGTCCTGTGCCGTCCTTGCTTTCAGCTTCCAAGGTGTGGCCGTATGAGTTTCTGTTTAGCATAGAAAATGCCTTTAGATGGGAAAACGACGTTTCCAGTATTCCTTCGCGAGTCGGTGAACCTATAACGAGGCCCTTTGAATTGATAAGGAATACCTCGGCCTTATTCCCGACGATGGTCGCTTTGAGAATGTCGTACACATATGCGCAGTTGAAACGTGAGGTAATAACGCCTATGACAGCTCCGGAGGTGTCGCGAACGGGTGCCGCAAAAGTGACGGTATAGTCATTGATTGTTTTGGAATTATAGAAATCCGTTACCACGACATTCCCTGCGGCACACTCTCTAAACCAGCTGCGATCCCCCTGGTTTTGTCCGACGATTTCACGGTGCTTTGCCGTCGCGCGAATGTTGCCTTCGATGTCGAGCAGCAACAAGTCGTGGTAAACTTCATAAATTTCATGGAGCTTCCGCAGCAATTCTAACGCTTCTTTTTCGTCTATCGTTCCTTTGAGAAATCCGGCCATTTCATTAAAGGAGGCAAACGCCTGGATATCGCAGAATCGCTCATAAAGATTCCGATCTACTTTGTCGATGGTGTCGAAAGCCGCTTCGCCAAGGCGTGTATATACTGTCGAACGGACGCAACGGCTCAACTCTTTTGTTTGCTCGTTGATAGCGTTAACAAATTCTTCGGATTGCCGAGCTAGTTGGCCTATTTCAGAGGCGATGACAGAGAACGCTTCTCCTTCCGCACCGGCGACACCCGCTTGGATGGCGGCGTTGACGGCGAGCATGTTCGTTTCGTTGTTGATCGTGTTGATACTTCGCACGTGCTCTTGGATTCTGTCAGCAATGCGCTCGAGATTTCTGTTCGTTTCGGGGGCTGCCTCTTTCTTGCCTTCTACTTCTCGAGTAATCGTTTCCGTGATGAATTTGTTTTCCGGTATCTTAACGGGTTGATAGATCAAGGCAGACCATTGTTTGCCTTTGTAGGAGTTGTAACCGAACGTATGACAGTACCCCCACGCAGCCAATTGCCCGTTGCGTGCGCACTCTATGGTGTAACCCGATTTACATTGTAGGGCCTGTTCGCCAGCCGTAAGCCATGTGAGGTTATCGATCAAGATGCCCTGGCGATTCGAACTACAAATCACAGTTCCGTCTTGGGAGATAACGTAAATCTTTCCATTCTTTCCAAGCGGAATTTTTTCCACAATGTCGTGGGCGAAATGCCAATTGAAACGGTTCGCTATGCCGCCAATCACATTCCCATTTTCATCGCGAATGGGCGCGGTATATCCGACGGTTCTTTCCTTCAGATAAGGATCAAAAAACATTTCCGTCACATGTGGCTTATTTGTGGTCATGACGGTTATGAAATCTTCTTCGTTGCCTAGGTCTCTTCCAATAAGTTTGGGGTCCTTAGCCGTGGCTATGACGATACCCTTGTTGTTGATGAGCATGGACTCGATGTATATGTTATACGTTTGCACGAGAACCTTAAGACGTTGGCAGCTGGCTACAATTTTGGCGTTTTTTGGATCGTTAGGTTGAAGAGCGGCCTTAACGTCCTTTTCATTCAACAGCGCTCGGGCACATTCAACGTTTTCTTTGAAACCTGCCCATGCCTGGACGTCACAGTTGCGTTCGAATAGATTCCGATCCAATTTATCGATAAGATCGCTCGCCGTGTCCGTACAATTGACCGCAATAGCCTTGAGAGCATAAAGTTCGAGTTCTTCCACAGCCATGCCGAGGCCGTTCGCAAGCTCTTCCGTTCGCTCGGCTTGCCGTCGAACCTGTTGAGCGACAAGCGAAAAGTTCTCACTTTGCGTCTGCGTTCGCGCCGCTTCAATGGACGCGTTTAAGGCGATAAAATTGGCCTTCTGAATGATATCGTTCATCGCGTCCAAGCATCGACCCATCTGGGTAATGGTACCTAAGAGGTCGCCGCTTCCTTCTTTAACGGTCGCATTCATCTCTGACGCGTCGTTGGAATCGTGATTTTCCTTCTTCTTTAGAGCACTCATGCTACCATCTCCCTTTTTTTACCCTCGTCCTCTGTGCGTACGCAGAAAGACGCAAGTTTGCTTGGACTTAATATGAACAAAATCTGATTCTGATATGTTGCGACTTGGCTTACAAGTTCCGTAAACATACTTTCGGCTTGAGAAACTTTCGGTAAACCGTCGCCCACTGTCAGCTGACTCTTTATAACAACTTCACCTATTTTATTGACGCGCAAGGCCAAGGTATAGCTATCAACTTCAAGAATTGCTTGCTCCAAGGTTTTTACCGCCTGATCGCCGCCGATATATTTTGTAAGATCCAAGACGGGCACCATGGACCCTCGAAATGCCGTAACCTTGCGCATCCAAGGATCGGCGCCAGGGATATCCGCTGACGGAGATTTGGGGCTCACCTCCTTAATATTTTCCATTGGCAACGCGTACCACTGGGTACCTAGCTGGAACGTCACCATTCGATCGATTTTTGCGACCTTAACGACCTCCGGTTTTGTGTTATCGATCTTGTCCCCTTTCAAAACTTTGTGGATCGTTTTAGAAAGATCGTCCAAAGCCATCTTGGAAATAAAGGCGTGAGCTCCGGCAGACATCATTTTTTCGCGCATTTCTTCTGTCGTAATCGCAGTATAGGCTATGACGGGCAGATGCGCCGCATGTTTGGTTCCTTTGAGCCACCTGCACAGAGCCAACCCTGTGAGGTTTGGCATCTCGATGTCCGCTACTATAGCGTCGATGGTAGAAACGAATGCGGGATCTTCCAGTTTATTTTTCGCAATCAGTCCGTCCTCGCACATCACCAAATTGTAGCCCGCGGCTCTTAGAGTAGAAGTGAGCTCAGATGCGAAAAATTTGTCGTCTTCCGCGCAAAGAATCGTGATCGGTCTCGCCTCGTTTTGAGTACGGCTGTGTTTCCGCACGACTTCCTTACCTTGAAACATTCTGATCATTCCGGGTATATCGACCGCCAGATAGGTATCCTTGCCTATGACTGTTGATCCGAGGATGCCCGACTCGGCTATTGAGGTATCATAGACTTCCGGCATTCTTTCGATTCCCTTGAACTCAACCATTGGCACCCCAAAGGTTTCGTTCTCGTTCTGCACAATCAGGAGCGAGTAGTTGTCGCGGCGGATTCTTTTCTGCCGCAATAGCGTTTCTTCAATCCAAATCAACGGAATGGTTTTTCCGTCAAGAGTTATGAAACTTCTTCCACCTTCGCCGATTTCGCTAATATCCTCTTTTGTGATAAATACAATGCGCTTTGCACGTTGTACCGGGAGACAAAAATTGAGGTTGTTTCTGAAAGCGATCGTCTTTTGTTGGATTCGCCTTACTTCGCTTGACGTCAGCAAAGCGCCTTCCTGATCGGTCCCAACGGCGCCGCGGTTGTGATCTGATTTGCGACTTACGCGCGTCGAGGTCGATTCGACGTAGCTAAACAGTTTTACGACGTCTAGTTGAAACAACAAGCTTCCGTCACCTTGTTTTGTGATGCCGGAAAACGGCGCTCTTTTAGAAAAAGTTCTCGGTAGGGGCTGGCTCACGATACTCATAGGACCAAGAATGTGATCGACTTCGAGAATGAAACGGAACTTACCGTGCCTTACTTTAATCAATGCTTCCGGTTGGGTCTTACTCTTTTCCTCTAAGATCTTGGGTAAGTCGAGAATCGGCGCCACAGAGTCGCGAACAACGAGGACCTTATTGCCGTTTTCAAGTAATCGGACATTGGATTGAACTATCGGCGACGTCAAGGAAAACACTTCTTCCACGTTCATCTGTGGAATAGCATACGTCTGGCTTCCGACTCGAAACCCTAGGCATTCCACAATTGCCAAGCTCAATGGCAGTCTCAATGTGAAGGATGTTCCTGCGCCGACTTCCGTCTGAATGTCGACCTGCCCTCCTATAGACGTTACCCGCTCCTTAACTACGTCCATGCCGACGCCGCGTCCGGATGTTTCCGTAATTTGTTCTGCGCCCGAGAATCCGGGGAGAAACACCAATTGATAAGCTTCTTGCGGCGTCATCGCGTGAGCCTGCGACTCTGAGATGATGCCGAGCTTCACAGCCTTGGCTTTAACGCGCGCCGGGTCGATACCCCTACCGTCGTCGGTGACGGATATGTGAACTTCGCCCGTTCGGTAACTAGCTTTGAGAATAACGTTGCCGACTTCCGGTTTGTTTGAGGTGACCCGATCAGTATCCTTTTCGATACCATGGTCTATGGCGTTGCGAAGGATATGCATCAGCGGATCGGACAATACATCCAAAATGCTTCGATCCAACAAGGTATCCTCGCCGCCAATCTCAAAGTTGATCTTCTTATCAACCTGTTGTGCCGTCGATCTAACCACCCGCCTCATGGAGTGGAAAATTGGCTTCACGGGGCTAAGACGCAGTTTTAAAATATTTCTCTGAAGCTTACCCGAGAATTGCTCAAGCTCGTGGCAATTGTCGTAATATTCCCTGTCTTTGTAGCGGCTCCGTAGCCAATTAATTTTGTTTTTGATTTGCATGAACTCGCCCACCAGGAGCATCATCTGCTCGATGACGGAGCGTGAAACTTTAATCTGATCGAGATCAGTGTTCTTTTTTTCCGCACTGCCCGCACTTTCAGCTTCTTTCGACGTATTGGGACCTTTATTACTGTCGAGAGAATCTCTTGTTTCTTTCTCCGCCAGAACGAGTTTGTGAAGAACGTCGAAGTAGCGATCCGTACCTTGTTTGCCTGTGGTCGAAATCTTCTCCGCAGTAATCTTGATAGCCGACAGGGCCTCTAAAAAGAGATCGACGTGCCGTGACTCAATGGTCATTTTTCCAGAGCGAGCCAAGTCCAATAAGGATTCTGAAAAATGCGCGAGGTCTTTGAGAACGTCAAAGCCCATGCTGGCGGAGCTTCCCTTAAGGTTATGGAAAAGCCGGAATGTTTGGTTGATGATTTTCCCGTCGGACGCCTGAGTTTCGAGGTCAATGAGCGAGCTCTCAAGATTTTGTACAATCTCGTTGAGTTCTTGAATAAAGGTGCCCAGATACTCCTCGGGCGCAGGAGCTGCTGCGGACGTGGGTTCCGCACTTTCCGTTATTTTGCTGAAATCTGTAAAATCGTCCATCACCGCTCCAAGCGATCCAATTGGGCCCCTCAATGAGGCTCATCTTCGGTATCGAAGACGAGTTCTTTAGAAGAAAATTGGACACGCGCAGGCTTCGAAGATAACGTCAAATTGCTGTAAGATTTACCCTACAGCCTGGAAACTACTGATTTTTTGCGAGCTATGAAAATATTCTCAATGGATCTGGCTTGTTACGATTTCTTCACTAAAGTTTGATGTCGCGTCTCCGACTTAAACCGTCGCCACTCTCATTCTTTGGTGGCTTTGGATTTCAATTTGAGAACAAATGGAGGCTTAGTTATGAAATCATGCACCCAAAACAGCGACGCAAAGGGCCGGTTGTGGCAGGCGGCGACAGGCGGTTTTGCACTGTTGTCCTTGTTGGCAGCAAACGTTGCCTTAGCAGACGGAGACGCGGCTGCAATGCCAACGATCGACACTGGAGACACCGCATGGGTCCTCATGTCCGCGGCGTTAGTATTGTTGATGACGCCAGCTTTAGCCTTCTTTTACGGCGGCATGGTTCGCTCTAAGAACGTTTTATCAACCTTGTTTCAAAACGTTGCCGCACTGGCGGTAATTGGCCTTCTTTGGGGAATCTGCGGTTACAGCTTGGCATTCTCAGGCGACGTGGGCGGTCTGATCGGAAACTTGAACTGGCTGTTCTTAAGGGACGTAGGACAAGCGCCAAACGCTGACTACGCTGCAACAATTCCGCATTTGGCATTCATGATCTTCCAATGCATGTTCGCCGTTATTTCGCCGGCCCTTATCACGGGCGCCGTTGCGGAACGATTGAACTTCAAAGCATGGGTGGCATTCTTGACTGTTTGGTCGCTCGTCGTCTACGTTCCAATCGCTCACTGGGTATGGGGCGTGGGCGGCTGGATTAGAAATCTTGGCGGTCTCGACTTCGCGGGCGGTCTCGTCGTGCATATGAGCGCAGGTTATTCAGCCCTTGTTGCCGCACTGCTTCTCGGCAAACGAAAAGACTTTGGCAGGTCTGACATCCACCCGTATGACGTCAGCTTTGTTATGCTTGGAACCGCATTGCTCTGGTTCGGCTGGTTTGGCTTCAACGCCGGTTCAGCCTTAGGCGCCAACGGCCTTGCAGCTCATGCTTTTGCAACAACATTCTTTGCTGCTGCTGCTGCTGCTGCTTCATGGGTGGTTGTAGATACGTTCATCAAAGGTAAGCCAAGTGCCCTCGGTGGTTGCGTTGGCGCCGTCGCAGGCTTGGTTGCAATCACTCCTGCTGCAGGATTTGTTTCTTTCGGCTCAGCGATGTTGATCGGCTTGGCGACTGGCGCGATTTGCAATTACATGGCTATTTTCGTCAAAGAGAAACTCAAATTGGACGATACCCTCGACGTTTTCGCATGCCACGGCGTGGGCGGTACTTTGGGTACAATCTTGGTAGGCGTTTTCGCTGACAAGTCTATCAATCCGGCGGGGAACAATGGCCTTCTATATGGCGGACATGACGTAATGAGAGCCAACATCATTGGCGGTATTGCCGTGATTGCGTTCAGCGTTGTCGCTACCTACATCATCTTCAAGGCAGTGAGCAAATTTGCTAACTTCCGCGTTTCGGAGACCGACGAGGAACTTGGCCTCGACAAAACGCAGCACGGTGAAGTTATCAATAGCGTCATGGAAGTTCTCAGCACGAGAAATCGTACATCTATGCCGCATGACCACAGAGATAGAAAGAGCTCCTAAGCGATTCTCGAATTTTTAATCCGAATAGGCGCCCAAAATTTTTTGGGCGCTTTCTGTCTTTAGGGATGAACAACTTCTGCGTTTCCATTATTCCGCGCTTCCACTTTCAACAAAAAGGTCGCGGAAACTCTGAAAAGACGGGAAAAGAAAAATCCCCGACTCACCCATGCGAGCAAGCCAGGGATTCCTCATTGGTCGCGATTAGTCGCGTCTTCCGTCGCCTAAGCAACGGCGGCCGCATCGCTCGTCGAAGTGCAATATAACGCGTTTTACCTTGAAGTTACCTTGAAGGTCGATCTGCCAAACGCCATTGCTTCTTCCTGAACGATTGGGGTTGTCCAACTCCACTCGGTCGTATGTTGAGATGTTGTTGTCTTCGAAATCTCTAGGTCGTCCGTCCACAAGTGCGGCTCTCGATTCACTTTGGCCCACGATAAGAGACGCACGTCCTTGGCCCTGACGGGTTTTGGCGACAAGCGTCACGCCAGCCAGATCTTCATCTCTAAGATCTTGCGCATCAATGCCCAATTGTCGGCGGATTTCTTGTTTGAGTTTTAGTGTGTTGCTGCCCTGGAATTGTTCGTCGTAGAAGTCAAGAACCAAGCGATCAAGGTCACGATCTCGATCTCGTTCGCAGTCGAAATCGCGGTCTCGGTCGCAGCGATCACGGTCACGATCCCGGTCGCGATCCCGATCTCGATCCCGATCCCGGTCGTGATCTCGGTCATGATCGCCATCCCGTTCGTGATCTCGGTCACCGCGGTCAAAATCCTGCGCTCCTGCAGGCGCTGCAAGCACTGCCATCAAAATTATTGCCCATTTAAATGATTTCATCATAGCCCCCAAATAAAGAAAAAGGTTCATTACGTAACTTCTTCAGCAATGCTCGTGCCAGGAATCATTGCAATAACTGCAGGTATTTGTTCTATTTTTAAACCTGCGTAACTTTGACCCGGTACATAATTAAACCAAATCGCTAAGATAAGTTAAGAAATGGGCCTACCGCTTGCTTTCAAGTTTTTTCCTCGCTCTTAAATCCTTGTTCAACTTTTTCCACCGGTTCTTCACGGTACGGCAATATGCCGCATCTGTTCGCATCAGGTTGAACTCCGCCTCGCGCCGCATCTTATGAAACCTCTTCAGCGTGTCGCTATCGATGGTTCCGTTGGCAAGCGCCGCCTGGATCGCACATCCAGGTTCGTCGCCGTGACCGCAGTTGGAAAAGCGACACGACCGAATCATCTCTTCAACGTCTCCGAAAAGGCTTTCCAAGTCCTCTTCGACTCCCGCTATTTGTATTTCTCGCAAGCCCGGAGTATCGATGATCATGGCGCTCGAATTCGTGAAAAACATAGTCCCAGAGCTGGTGGTATGCCGCCCCTTGTCGTCAGCCAGTCGAACCGAGGATGTTTTTTGAATTTCTCCGCCAAGAAGGACGTTCGTGAGCGTTGATTTTCCGACCCCCGACGACCCCATGAACACCCCGGTAATTCCCGGTTTGAGCAATTGCGCAATATCCCCCACCCCGTTGTTCGTTACAGCACTTGCAATGATAACCCGGGTTGTTGGAAAGCTCTTGTTCATCGTTTCCACAAACTCACTATGCGAAGGACTTAAGTCTGTTTTGGAAAGAACCAGAACGGGTGTCACGCCGCCTTGCAGCGCAATGTACATGTAACGGTGCAATCGACCGACATTAAATTCGAGGTTCGCAGCCGTTACAATAAATGCAAAGTCCACGTTGGCGGCAAGGATTTGTTCGTCGGATTTAGATCCGGGCGCAATGCGAGAGATCTTGGTTCGACGCGGTAAAAGGCGTTCAATGATGACGGTTGGTTCTCCCGAGGATCCAGGAAACGGAGCGCCGACAAGACACCAGTCACCAACCGTAGGCAAATCGCCGACAGATTCCGCGTTGTATTCCATTTTGCCTGAAACCAGGCATGTTATTGTTCCATTGATCCCTCTACCTACGAGGGATCCGCGATTCTTATGAGTGATTCGCGCAACTCGATGTTGATCCGTAGATTGGAAATCTCCCCAATACTCTGACCAACCCATGTGCAATAAGCTCATGTGGGCTCCAAAATAAGTTTAAATTAAGATGATTGGTTGTTTACAAGGGTATGGATTGAGACTGGATCGAGATAGAACGGGAAACGGTCTTAAGCAACACCCTCGATGATTTTGAGAACATTCATAAGCACCTCCCGTAAAAGCAGTAATACAAATCCACTTTAGTTGATTTCCTAGAAAAGTCAAGGGCGGCAATCATCCCCGAAGCTGTACTTCCATCACTCAACCGTTGTCCAACCCCTTGCTGACTCGTTTTGAAGAAACCGTAAAAAGCAGACTAAATCCTACGTCTACCTTTTGGCGAAACACCAAATCGATCAACAATAATTTCGACTCCAGGGCCAGTCCTTGTCAAATTCGCTCACGCGTATGTTAGAATACCCCTTATTACTTCTTCAAATGTGTAGGTGTTTCATGAGAATCTTTTTGACTGGCTTGTTATTGTCCCTCGTTATTTCCTGCAGAACGAATACAGATACCTCTCTCGAGGGAGAAGAAGGATCGACTACACTTCCTCCAACGAATCCTCTACCCAACGAGCCTTTACCAAACATTGTGCCCGCACCGCCCGTTGAGACGATTCCGGGAGAATGGAAATCCGACATCATCCCAGATGTAAATCTGCGCGTCTACGTCCCCAAGACTGCACCCAGGTTCGGCAAAGGTCGAGCGCTGATGGTCAATCTCCACGGTTGCGCGCAGAAAAATATTGATTTGCAAGTCTACGGCAACTGGACGGGAGTTGCTGATTATTACGGCATGGTCGTGGCGCTGCCGCAGGTCCCTGGAACCAGTGTTTTCATGCCCTACGGCAAATGGGAAAACCGATTCACGGGTTGCTGGGGTTATTACGGAAAGGACCACAAAGTCGACAGTGGCCATACCGGACATGTTCTATCCATCATCGAAAATTTGCTTGCCAATCCCGATCTCAATATCGATCCTGCACAAATATACGTGGTCGGATTTTCATCGGGCGGCGCGCTTGCTGTGACGCTAGGATGTCTTCGACCGGACTTGATCGCAGGCATCGGTTCGAATTCCGGGCCCGCTGTTGGCAGCACGGAAGCAGATTTGGTGATCGTGAACTCCTTTGACCCTCCGCCCTTCAAATCGTCTGCCGAGATCAAGAATACCTGTCTTACTCTCGCGAACGGACAACCCGGGTTTGAGACGCAGATTGCTTCGTTCATTCACGACGACGCCGATATGTTTGTGAATGCAAAGCATACTAAGCTTAATACCGCGGGACTCGCGGAAGTCTACGGGGTTAGCCAAACGGAAAATTTTGAACTTGCTGCTGCGCAAGGAGTCAACTCTCTCGGAAAAGGAACGATTTACCGAGACGCAGTCGGCCCAAGAATCTCACACATCGCCAATGCCGGGATGAATCACGCGTGGGCTGCTGGGACTCTCAATTCCAATATGCAGTGGATATCGATGGCAAGCGTAAATTATCCGGGATACGTGACCGATTTTTTCTTTCATAACAATAGACGTATGTGGAAGGCGGCTGAATAATTCAGCCGTCTATGGCCGCAAACACAATATATTGTGATCGGTGGACTTAGGGTCCACGGACCCGTCACCGGTATGGAGCCTTAATCCGCTTGATTCGCTAGTTGAGGTCGACAAGGTCGTCGATGACCAGTACCATCCCGTCTGGACGTTCATCTTGTTGGCCGCCTTTTGAGACCAAATACCGTTTACCATCGCTTGCCACATCTCTTTTTGGGTAGCCATACGCCAGTCGTTAAAGCCGCCATAGTTCAATCCGTTGCAATGTGTCTGTCCGCCCGACCAGGTATAAGTATTGTCGTCATCTTGCACCCACATTAGGCCTGTAATTCGATCTAAGAAAATACAGGCTTCAGAACCGTCGCAAACACCATTAGAGTTGGTGTCGTTGCTCGGATTCATAATCCAGTTTGCGCCTGTTGCTTGATCCCAACCGCCAGGAGCTGTCGTCGGAAAGGATCCGCCGTTGTTATGGTCGTCAACCGTATCGTAAACGTCGGTACCGGAACCCGCCGGGGACGTCGTGTTGTCGTAGGAACCTCTCATGTTTTTGTAGAACGTGATGCTTCCGGCCACACCCGCAACCGTCTTGTTCTTCCGGATATCCCATGTTGTAATGGAGCCTGTGTCAGCCGACTTGTATGTGCTTGTCGTAATACACCCCGTTTGACCGTCCCCGGTACAGTTGGAGCCAAAGCTACCCGTGGTACCGAAGATGTCAATAGATCCCTTGATATTTCCCGCCACGATATCAGCGTCACCGCCGTGACTGTGTTTTACGCCCGTTGAGTCCCAATACTCAAACGCGGTAGCAGATTTTACCTGGGTGTTGAAAGTGGCAGTCGTCAAGTCGGCCGTACCAGAAGCGCCGGTAATAACGACGGCCGAACCGGAAACTCCTGCTAAAGTGACGCCCGACTTGATATTGCCGCCAATGGCGTAAGTCATGTCGGCCGCTTTATAACTTGCCGTGGCGACGCAAGCCGTCTGGCCGTCGCTCGAACAGTTGCCGTGCGATTCTTGGGTTACAGAACCCGCGACGCCCGCGATGGTCACGCCGGATTTAATGTTGGTCGCAACAGCTGCCGTCATATCCGCTGATTTGTAGCTAGCCGTTGTTACGCAACCTGTTATGCCGTCTGCTGAACAATTGCTATGCGATTCTGCGTTTACAGAACCAGCAACGCCTGCAATCGTTACGCCGGATTTGATATTCGTTGCAATGGCGACGGTCATGTTCGCAGACTTGTAGCCGCTTGTCGTTATACAACCTGTCACACCGTCCGAAGAACAGTTACCAATTGAACCTGCTGTACCCGCAATGGTTATGCCGGATTTAATATTGCCTGCAACAGCAGCACTCATGTCCGCCGACTTGTAACTCGCCGTAGTTATACAACCTGTTATGCCGTCTGCCGCACAGTTGCTATGTGATTCCTGGGTGACAGAACCAGCGACACCGGCGATGGTCACACCGGTTTTAATATTTGTTGCAACAGCTGCCGCCATATCGGCTGATTTGTAGCTAGCCGTTGTTACGCAACCTGTTATCCCGTCTGCTGAACAATTGCTATGCGATTCTGCAGTTACAGAACCTGCAACACCGGCAATCGTTACGCCGGATTTGATATTCGTTGCAATAGCGACGGTCATGTTCGCAGACTTGTAGCTGCTTGTCGTTATACAACCTGTCACACCGTCTGATGAACAGTTACCTATTGAACCTGCTGTACCCGCAATGGTTACGCCGGATTTAATATTGCCTGCAACAGCAGCACTCATGTCGGCCGACTTGTAACTTGCCGTGGTTATACAACCTGTTATGCCGTCTGCGGAACAATTGCTGTGCGATTCTTGCGTTACCGACCCTGCAATGCCGGCAATAGTCGCACCAGATTTGATATTAGTCGCAACCGCAACAGCCATATCTGCAGATTTATAACTTGCTGTAGTGACACAGCCCACGTCGCCGTCGGCAGCACATGAGCTATGAGACTCTGCAGTTACAGAACCTGCAACACCTGCGATCGTAACTCCCGATTTGATGTTGGTTGCAATGGCGACACTCATATCTGCCGATTTATAACTTGCGGTCGTGATACATCCCGTCACGCCGTCTGCAGAACAGTTGCTGTGCGATTCTTGGGTCACCGAACCCGCAATGCCAGCGATGGTCGCGCCCGACTTAATATTACCTGAGATAGCAACGCTCATGTCCGCTGACTTGTAGCTGGCTGTGGTTATACAGCCGGTTATGCCGTCTGCAGAACAGTTGGTGTGAGACTCCTGGGTTACCGAACCTGCAACCCCGGCGATCGTTGCACCGGATTTAATATTGCCTGCGATCGCAATACCCATGTCCGCCGACTTATAGCTTGCGGTGGTTATGCAACCTGTGACTCCGTCTGCAGAGCAGTTGCCAATAGAACCTGCAGTACCGGCGATGGTTACGCCGGATCTAATATTACCTGCAACAGCAGCACTCATGTCCGCTGACTTGTAACTAGCGGTGGTTATACAACCCGTCACGCCGTCTGCAGAGCAGTTGCCTATTGAACCCGCCGTACCAGCGATCGTAATTCCGGACTTAATATTTCCGGCAACAGCAGCACTCATATCCGCTGATTTATAGCTGGCGGTCGTAACACAACCGGTCACGCCGTCCGCCGAACAGTTGCTATGCGATTCCGCCGTAACAGAACCTGCAATACCGGCAATCGTCACACCAGACTTGATATTCGTCGCAACAGCAACCGCCATATCTGCAGATTTATAGCTAGCCGTCGTGATGCAACCAACATCGCCGTCAGCCGCGCAGGAGCTATGCGATTCTGCAGTTACAGAACCTGCAACACCTGCGATTGTTGCGCCGGATTTGATGTTCGTTGCAATGGCAACACTCATGTCCGCTGATTTATAGCTAGCGGTGGTAATACACCCGGTCACGCCGTCCGCGGAACAGTTACTATGCGATTCCTCTGTTACAGAACCTGCCACACCTGCGATCGTCACCCCAGATTTTATGTTAGTCCCAACCGCGGCACTCATATCTGCCGACTTATAACTAGCCGTGGTTATACAACCCGTTACGCCGTCTGCCGAACAGTTGATGTGGGATTCCCCTGCCAAAGCACCTGGAATGCCGGCGATAGTGATACCAGACTTGATGTTTGCACCAACAGCAACCGCCATGTCCGCTGACCTATAACTTGCCGTCGTAATACAGCCTACGTCGCCGTCTGCAGCACAAGCACTATGGGATTCTCCCGTGACGGAACCTGCAACACCGGCGATCGTTACACCTGATTTAATATTGCCGGCAACAGCAGCACTCATATCTGCTGCTTTGAAAGCTCCGACAGTGATACAACCTACTTCCGCATCGGACGAACATGCGTTATGAGATTCGCCCGTTATCGAACCCGCAATACCGGCGATGGTGGATCCCGACTTGATATTGCTTGCAACAGCAGCACTCATGTCCGCTGACTTGAAGCTAGATGTCGTCACACAACCTGTCACGCCGTCTGCGGAACAGTTACTATGCGATTCCGCTGTTACAGAACCCGCCACACCCGCAATCGTCACCCCAGATTTTATGTTGGTTGCGACAGCGGCACTCATATCCGCCGACTTATAACTGGCTGTTGTTATACAACCTGTCACTCCGTCCGCCGAACAGTTGATGTGCGATTCCCCTGCCAAAGATCCTGGAACGCCGGCGATAGTGATACCAGACTTGATGTTTGCACCAACAGCAACCGCCATGTCCGCCGACCTGTAACTTGCCGTCGTAATACACCCTACGTCGCCGTCTGCAGCACACGCACTATGAGATTCTCCCGTGACGGAACCTGCAACACCGGCGATGGTAACGCCAGACTTGATGTTCGTGGCAACAGCGACCGCCATATCTGCTGATTTATAACTTGCGGTCGTGATACAACCCACGTCACCGTCGGCGGCACAAGCGAGATGGGACTCTGCCGTGACGGAACCTGCGACACCGGCAATGGTTACACCAGTTTTGATATTACTCGCAACCGCAACCGCCATATCTGCAGACATATAACCCGCGGTCGTCACGCAACCTGTCACGCCGTCTGCCGAACAATCGCTGTGCGATTCTGCCATTACAGCACCTGCTACACCAGCAATAGTGACACCCGCTTTGATATTCCCAAGAACAGCGGCGCTCATGTCCGCTGACTTAAATCCTGCCACAGTTACGCAACCGACAATGCCGTCGGCAGTACAATCGCTATGCGACTCAGCTGTTACAGAACCCCCAACACCAGCAATTGTAATGCCCGTTTTGATATTTCCTGCGACAGCAACGCTCATATCCGCTGATTTGAATCCGGCGACAGTAATACAACCCACGGAGCCGTCGGCGGTACAGTCGCTATGCGATTCCGCTGTTGCCGAACCTGCGACACCGGCTATCGTCGTTCCTGCCTTGATATTGGTCGCTACAGCGGCGGTCATGTCCGCAGATTTGTAGCCTCCCGTCGTAATACATCCCACCGAACCGTCAGCCGAGCAGTTGCTGTGTGACTCCGCCACAACAGAACCCGCAACACCGGCGATTGTGGTTCCCAAACTAATGTTGTTTGCAAGGACTGCCGCCATATCAGCCGCTTTGTATGCTGCGGTTGTGATGCAACCCGTTGCGCCGTCTAAAGTACAATTGCTATGCGATTCTTCACTCACTGAACCAGCAACGCCAGCAATCGTGGCGCCCAATTTTATATTGCTAGCAATGGCAATACTCATATCAGCGGATTTGTATGCCGCCACGGTCACGCAACCCACGGAGCCGTCGGCCGCACAAGCGGAGTGCGACTCTTCTACCAACGAACCAGCAATGCCGGCAATCGAGACGCCGTTCTTTATATTGGTTCCAATCGCGTTCGCCATGTCGGCGGCCGCAAATTGTGCCGTCGTGACGCACCCCACTTGACCGTCCGCGCTACACATGAGCGAAGCATTTACAGCAACGCCCGCTACTCCAGCGATAGTGACTCCGGAAGCAATAACTTGGGGAACAACCTTTGACATTTCCGCCGCGCGGAAATCTTCTGAAGCTATACAATTAAATTGGCCGTCTTTCTCGCAAGGTTCAGCGTCCACACAAGTCCGCGTTCCTTCAACAATATCTCCATCGGAGTTAATAAATTTGGACCCCTTGCAGAATTCTTCAGCCTTGCCGGAATAAGAAGGTAGATCCAATTCGTTATCGTGCACAAAGAGTTCAAAACCTCTGGACTCGTCAAGCAGAGCCACTTCACCTTGCACTAACCCTCGTTTGTCGAGGTTAGGCAACGAGAAACGACCAATACCGCCGTCAACGATGGTTACTGGAACACTTTTACCGTCCAAAGTTAGAGCTAGATCTTTCGTAAATCCGTTTCCAAGGATTAAGATAACGTCATCGGGCTTGGCATTATTGGGAAAAACTTTTGTGACGTAAAAGTCACTCTCGTCCTCAGGAGCACCGGCAACCCCCTGCACGCCCTTGGTATCGACTTGAAGACCGCCATCACAGCCCTGCAAAAAGGCCACGAAGGAGATCAATAGCATTGCCAATGACGAATAGGTCATAAATAGTCCTAAAGGGTACTCTTCAATCAGATCGGTAGTTTTGATCAAACCTTAATGATTTATGAGGATTGCGTTGTTATAGCTGTAATTTTAATAACTTAAAGGCAGTCGCCCGACGCATAAAAATGGCCAAACCCTTGTTGGCAGGGGAAATATCGCTTTTTAGACCCTGGGCGGGCGAAAGCGTCAGAGGTCTATAGATACCTTATGCGAGAACCCGTTTTATTCGATGTTTTGCGCGAATTCCCACTCATAACCGTCGGGATCGTGAACATGGAACAAACGTACGGTGCCGCGGTTTTCAGGCTGGTGCTCCCCGGTTAGACCCTGCCCAACGCAATGTTTATAGAACCCGTCGACGTCAGACACCTGAAGCTGCATCTCGATACCAGCCCCTCGGGGCTTGATCTGGTCCAGAAAATTATCAAACGTTGAATGGAGAATGAGCTTAAACGAGCCTTGCTGAAAAACAGCATGCGATTCGTCTTTTTTCCGAGCCACAAGTTCAGGTTTCCCTAACAACGCTTGATAAAACGTCAGCGACTTCTCGAAGTCTTTAGCCTGGATAAGGATGTGTTGGATGCCTTTGACGAACATAAATTCTCCAAAAATGGGGCCGCTTTTCTATATAGGAAGAAGGCTCTTTGCTCAAGAGATACTCGGAACTGTCTGGCTCTGACCGAGCAATGCCAGCTCGTCAACTACCTTTCGAAAAAAGAAATTTACAGCGCCGAGCCGAACACGCAGAATAGACCGATTTATCGTATCGATCTATTTTTTCAGCAAAAGGAGAGAAGCATGCGTAAATTTCTGGCCCTGGCGGCCCTGATTGGTTCTATAAATGCAAGTGCAGCAGAACAATCCTACCTCGGCGTTCGCTGTTTTTCGGCGCCGGAAGGTCCAACCAGATCCGTGTCGATATTTTATAAGCAGCATCAAGAACCAGGTTTGTTCAGGCCAAGTTATATCGAAATCTACGACGTTGATCCTGTCGTATCGCAAACGTGCGTGATGGGCGCCAACCGCACGGCAGATCAATCCGACATGCCCATCCGATTGTGGAAAACCCCTGACGGTTGCGGAGCCTTTGAAGGTCCAACTTCTGTTAAGCAACTGAGCGAAATCGAGGGCACACGGGAAACAACGCCTACCGGAGAAAAATTTGACGCTGTTCTTAAGTACGACGTCGGCGGTAATGCAGGTGAAAGCAGCCTTACCTGTCGGATTTTGCCGATCAACGCTAATTGAGATGCCCGTAGGCGCATAGCGCGGGACATACGAGGATTCCACGAGGCCGGAGGGAGAACTCTGGCCTTATTTTATTTTCGAGCCGTTTGCCATTTTGATCGGCCCAAGTTGTCGCGAACCGATCTTTCACAACCGACTGTTTTTTCATCATTTTTCAATATTTTTCTCAACCGGTTTAACGTTTTCTTCTCCCGTCCCGATAGCATCCAAATAATGACGAATGACGGGTGCATGAAAAAAATAAACCTATCGAATGTTCGGTTATTAACGGCAGCTTTGGTCCTGCCCTTCCTGTCCTCGTGTTTTAACAGCATTTTCGATTCTGCGGGTAAAGTGAGCGGCACAGCTGCGGTGAAGTCGGTAGCACCTACTCAAATTGAAGACGGTCGCGTTACTGCGGAAATTGATTTTGAATCGACCGCTACCCAAACCATCGAAGCAGGTAGCGATGTGGATCTCGCGGGAACTTCCGTAAGCTTCCCTCCTGGCGCCCTGAGCGTTTCTACGGGAATCACGATAGAAAAATCCGCGTCCCTGGAAGATACTGTATTGAATGAGCTTGATCTTACGGGCAACTCGGTCGAGGTCGCCGGCAGCGGCGTTATTATCCGTCCGACGGAGTCAAAGGCGGCCGCGATGCAGCCGTTCACGATTCAGCTTCCCGTACCTTCCGCTTCTTTGCGCCTGCAGGGATCTGCATTGGAAAATCTGGCGATTCTCTACCACGTCTGGGATACCGAAGGCAGCAAACTTGTAGGCGGGATTTTGCCGTTTAGTTCCTTACGCATTGAGAACGGCGTCGTGGCGTTTGACACGCGCTTCTTTGGCGCCTATCAAGTCATAATAATGGCCATCCAGATCGCAGAAAAAGTCGAAAAACCTGTCGAAGAACCTATCCGGAACGCGTCTAACGTTACGGTGGTAAGCACCGCAGGGGTCGTGGAGCAAGAGGTTATCGTTAAGGCAGAAGCCCTCCCCAATATTGAAATTGCAGCGCCGACTTTGACTTACACTACGGGGTCGCGCAAAGTATCTGTTGCCGCAAAACAAACGTCCAAATTCGCGCTTAAGGATTGCAAAGTCGAATTGCGTAAATCGAAAGATGTATACTACGGTCTCGTAGCGGACACTGGAGCCAACTTAAGCAGTGAATTCGTTATTTCTGATCTTTCAGCGATATCTGTTGTCGGACAAGTCCGTTGCAGCGACGAAAACGGGCGTCTGGGAGAATCACCTTGGTCAGCGGCGGTAAAAGTGCCCGCCATAACCCTCACCATGAATTATTCCACGACCAACAAAACCATGACACTTACGGCAAACGAGCAGTTTTCAATTAACGCTACCTTCGGTTGCCGCGCGTATCTCAGCAAAAATGCCAATATGACTGGCGCGCAGGTCTCCGGAGTTCTAACTAATCTCGGCCTCAGCCTGCCAACCAATAATACTTCGCCAACGTATTATTATGGAAGACTATCATGTATCGATCCTTTAGGGGTTATAACCTATTCCCAAGTGTCGGCGCCGGTACTTTCCTACGGGTACTTACCGACCCTCACACTGAACCCGTTTTCGATAAACCTAACAAACGCATATAACGTAACTCTCAGCGGCAACTGTTCGGAAGATACGCGTCCCGTCCAAATCGGCGGTCCTGTCACCTATGTGACGACCTGTAATGCGGGAGCGTGGACAACAATGTTGAGTTTCACTAATATTCCGGACGGCCCTTTAGCCATTACTATAGACCACAGCAGTGCACAAGGCGCTCAAGCGATACAAGTGATGCGAAATATCATCAAGGACACGGTTGTTCCCAATATAACCGTGAACAGTTCCGCCTATATAAACAACGTCAACAAAAATGCTTATCCGCTTTCCGGAACATGCTCGGACTCGGGGCGTTTGGTCATTATCACAGGCGCAGCAAGCGGTTCCGCAATGTGCGTGAACGGAACATGGTCAACTAACGTCAACTATGGTTCCCAGCCCGAAGGGTCCGTAGGCGTCACCGTAAGCCACACGGATGTTGCGGGCAACACTTCGCAAGGTTCGACTACCTTGACGAAGGAAACTATACCTCCGGTTTTGGCGATTACAAGCTCAGCAATCATAAATTCTAGTACTGCTTCCGGATATATTTTGAACGGAAGTTGTACGGACACGGGAACGGTGACGATAGGCGGCGCAGTATCAACAACCGCACCTTGTACAGCAAGTATGTGGTCGACGACTGTGAACTACAGCAGCAGACCCGACGGAGCGATTGCAGTGACCGCTTCAATGGCCGACATAGCGGGCAACATTGGCACCGCCA
The DNA here is from genome assembly GCA_050251195.1 of Oligoflexales bacterium. Taxonomy (GTDB): domain Bacteria; phylum Bdellovibrionota_B; class Oligoflexia; order Oligoflexales; family Oligoflexaceae; genus JBFWNG01. The sequence continues at coordinate 112,992 of JBFWNG010000005.1, read as the reverse complement.
GCAGGAGCTTAACAAAGGACACAGCACCCCCGACCGTGACAGTCAATGCCGGCCCAATGATAAATTTGATGAACGCGGCTTCATTCAGCGTTACCGGTACGTGCTCGGAAAACGGTGCAACAGTGAATCTAGGGGGTCCGATCACGGACACAACCACATGCGCTGCTCACGCCTGGGGCATCGTCATGAATTACACTTCTGTCGGTGAAGTCACTTTCTCTGTTACCGCCGATACTACCGACGCCGCCGGCAACAATGCTACGCAAGCATCGCAAACCTTTACAAAGGACAGCGCTCCACCGTCAGTGACAATCGCCGGAGGTCCGATAATTAGCTTAGCGAACGTTTCGAGCTACACGATTACAGGTACGTGCTCGGAAGAAGGAAGGTTAATCACGCTTAGTGGCGCCGCTAACGGCACTTCAACTTGCTCGGCAGGCTTGTGGTCCAAAATGATCAACGCCAGCACTATGATACAGGGCGCAAACAGTGTTTACGCAGATCACACGGACTTAGCAGGAAACCTGGCGCTTCAAGCTTCAAATATGTTCAACAAGGATACAATACCGCCGACGGTATCGATCACGAGTGGTTCTCCGATTAACGTGACGAACGTGACTAACTATCCACTATCCGGAACCTGTTCTGAGGATGGCCAACCTGTCACGATCGGCGGAGCAATTAACACATCAGTGCCGTGTTCCGCAGGGGCGTGGTTCATACCAATGGATTATACTTCGCAAGGCGAAGGATCGGTTTCTGTGACGGCAGACATATTTGACACCTCAGGCAATCCGGCATCACAAGCCAGCGTGTCCTTGACCAAGAACACAGCTTTGCCAACGGTGAGTTTTATGGGAGCGGCTCCCATCAACATGAGCAACCAGTATTCCTATATGTTCAGTGGAGCGTGCTCTGAAGACGGCCGGATGGTTCTTATAGACGGTCCTGGTCCCGTTGACGGCAGTGCCAATTGCTCGGGAGGGTCGTGGACCACAAACATCGACCTTAGTTCCTTAGGTGATAATCCAAGCATCACGTTCTTCGCTGACCATTCGAACGCTGTAGGCAATTACGCTATTCAAGCAAATACAACCTTGATGAAGGACATTGTGCCGCCGATGGCCAATATCTTCGGCAGCCCAGCTGGCACAAACCCGGTCAACAGCCTGTCCATATCTATCGGCGGCTCCGAAGTTTATTTTTACAAATACAAAATTGACGACGGGTCTATTGATTGCACATCGCCAACAGATTATAGCGCTGAACGATCTACGGCTATCCAAATAATGGACGACATCAGCTTTCTTCCAGGTGGTCCGGTGAAACTCTGCGTCATCGGACGCGACAACGCCGGGAACTATCAGAACCTGGGAGCAGCGAGTTTTGCCATGTGGACACGTCCTTACAATCACAGAATATTCATAACGTCCGGTACGTTTAATGGTAACCTCGGCGGTTCCGCTTCGGCAAACAGCATTTGCCAAAGCCAAGCCTCCAACGCTGCTTTGCCTGGTGACTGGCGCGCCCTTCTTTCCATGCCAGGTCGAAACGCGCGTGACATTCCCATCCTTGGGGAAGTTCGCAATATGCTCGGCCAACTCGTTGCTACAGATCAAGGCGACCTATGGGACGGCAATATTCAGAACTCTATTGGCTATGATCAATTTGGCGCGGGTATTTCAAAACAAGCGCTTACCGGATCTACTCCGTCCGGTACCTATGCGGCAGGTCAAACCTGTGGCGACTACACCAACATGAGCGGAAACGGCCAAGCCGGGTCGTCCACCATGACGAACAATGGTTGGATTTCAAACGGCGCTCCGGCATGTTCGACAACAACCTTTGGCCTGTATTGTCTCGAAAGATTTGGCGCGGATTCGCCCCAGATCAAAGCGGCATCAGGACCGTCTATGGGGGACGTTTCAATCACCGTAACGACGCCCAACGACTTATCGTACTTCGCGCGGTTTGAGGTCCGCAGAGACTACTCGACTTACCCGCCTCCTGATTGTTTTTCGGGATCGGTAGTGTATTCGCAACCGAGCGTAAGCCCGAACTCCGACTATCCCTTTACCGATTCGGGCGGGGTCGGCGAATGGCGATCCTACAGGGTTTGTGTCTACAACGGTGCCAACGAGCTAAAGAGCGACACAGCAGTCTTCCGCGGAGCCCGTTCGAAGGGCGGAACGCAGGACTATCATAGAATATTTGTTACAAGCGCGGCGGTCGCCGGCAGCCAGGGCGGCCTCGCAGGCATGGACATCGTATGCCAAAACGTAGCCGGCGCCGTAAGTTTGCCAGGCAGTTGGATGGCCATCGCATCAACCGCCTCGATGGACGCAAGGAATCGCATGAGTATTTATCTACCTGTCCTTAATATGAGAGACGAAACCGTCGCCGTCGATTCTACCGACCTCTGGGACGGTTCATTGGCGAGTCCGGTCAAATATGATGAATCGGGCAACATGAAATCCGGACCCGTTTGGACAGGTACGGACGGAATGGGAATGAGGATGGCCAATACATGCTCTGACTGGTCATCAGGAGCAGGCAACGGTGCAATGGGCCAAATTGGAACGTTGGATCATACTTGGCTTGGAGACGCCCCATCGGGTTCATGCAGCACCTCCTATCCGATTTACTGTATTTCGCAATAAGCAGACCAAGGATATTGCAAAAATGCATCGTGTCCCCTAGACTCGTCCGTGAATTAACCTCGACGAGACCATCATGAACGATATTGCAATATCCGTTCGGCGCGCCAAGCCCGAAGACGCCCCCGAAATAGCCAACGTGCATCTCAATTCCTGGCGAGAAGCTTACAGAAACATTCTCCCGCAAAGCTATCTCGATCAACTTCCTCTGTCTTTTAAGGGCCGAATGAATCGATGGGCCGAAGGGTTGAAAGAAGAAGACGACATTACCTATGTTGCCGACACCGAAAAGGGAATTGTCGGATTCGCTGCCTTCAACGGGGCCCGCGACGAAGAACTAGGAAACTACGGAGAACTTGGCGCTATCTATTTGTTCGAAAGGTTCAAGGGGAAGGCTGTGGGCTACGAGCTCCTCAAGCGGGGATTTGCCGATCTCTATCACAAACAATTCAGGAAGGGTTATTGCTGGGTCATCGCCAATAACCCCACAGTACGCTTTTACGAGCGTTGTGGAGGCATCGCCAACGGCATGTCCAAAGAGATCGAAATCGGCGGTCAGAAAATAAAAGAGATCGTCCTGGTGTGGAACGATCTCAAAGTTTTTGTTTGATGCTGAAAAAATCAGTCAGGAAAACCCGCTTGTTGCCACTCCCGGATCTTTGCAAGCTGCTCCTGCGAAATATCAGGCTTGCCACCTATGGGCATCTTACCGTCGGCGATTTCGTCCATCGCATCCTCGAAATTCTGCTGAAGGTCAGCCGCCGTTTCGAGAGCAACGCCTTTCTTAGGCGACGGTCTTGAATGACAATCAGCTCCCAAACACGAAACAGCCATAATCGGTTGTATATCCCTTGCAAAACTAATCGGTAGCTTGGTCGTTTCAGGTGCTGGAGTGCTGTCGGCGTTTTCCGGGAATCCTGCTTTCTTCCAAGCTTCCAACACGACCAGGTCTTCCGGGCTCACCGTCCGCCCAATGGGCATTCTGCCAGCGTTAATGGCGTTAATAGAGGCGTCAAAGAAAGTCATCACGTTTTGATAACTATCCAGATTAACGCTTGCCGCACCAGGCGACGTGTGGCAACCAGCGCCTAAACAGGCCGCTTCTATGATCAGGGATACGTGCTCCGTATAGTTCACCGTCGCACCTTCAGGAACCTCCACGGTTGGATTTTCAGAGGCTGCTTTTTCTTCTTCAGGGTTACTAACCGTGTCCCCCGCACTGGATTGATCCGGTAGGACAGCGGGATCCACGACCCTCCTGTCCTTGCGCGCCGGGTTGGGACTGCAAGCTGGTAGAAGGGCAGTTAAAATTGTGAAGTAAAGAGCCTTAGTCACGGGTCACTCCCAAAGATATGTGCCACTACAAACTTCTTATCGGGGACAGGAACAAGGGAAACAAGAACGCCGAAGTAACCTCATATTATTCATAGGTTACACAGCTAATTAGACGACAGACAAATTCCGGCGGGAATGATTTTAGAGATCCGTATTTAGATTAAGGAGCTTAATCTGCACTTTGCCTTTATCCGGAACGATAACCTTAGCGGCAATGTTTGACTTCACTATATCCACTTTGTTTTGTGACAGGGCATAATTGCGCACGACAAGATACTTGTAAACACAGTTTCGTTCTCTAGCACGAATTGTCATTTCGCATTCCGCCTTAATGAGGTGCGCTTCGGTTTCGTTGGTGGGACGTACACCGTTGTAGTCTTTCTTGAAGTTCTTGAGGACATCTTGGACCTGGTCGAAGCTCTCAAAAACCTGGACAGCGATTATCCCAGGTGGTGTCTCTTTGTAAAAGGTACGATCCTTGAGGCTTATGAGATCTTTCGCACAGGAGGCCCAGAGGAAATCGTTGCCTTTGGCGAGATTGCTGTCACAAGGACTCCCGAGCCGAGGATCGCTCAAAAGAAAATTGAGTTGCTGGGATATCTTCAGCGCGTCGGCTTTTATGTCTGACGCTTCCATATAGGTCAGAAGAATTTTGTCATAGAAACCGTATGGGTCATGAAATCTGGTGACCCATTCTCCTTCATTGATCAAAATAGCTTTCTGCCCGCTCTTGTCTGACACGACCACCGTATCAGACTTTAGATTGTTGCCAACCGACACAGGCAAGTTACCTATCACGCTTTGAATTTGCTTAAGATCTTTCTTATTAATTCCCAGGGCCTCGGCAGCTTCCGGCGCCTTTTCGAGATACACTGCGATAGTCATCGCACGTTTGACAAATTCGCCAACAACGAAGTTGCCCCCGTTGCCTACGCGGTCGTCGGCGACATTTGCCGCAAAGCTTGTCGTTACGAAAACTGGAAGAATCGAAAATATTAAAGTAAGAATTGTGTGTCTCATATTGACCTCTCACGCCCCCTATCGGACTTTTATAGGCGATATTTAGTGGTTTTTTTGCTATAAGGCGATCGTTTTCTATAGTTCTTCTAATACCTTCCGATAAGGGCCTTGAGACAGTCTAGGGAAAGAGGATGAAGGCTGCTGGTAAAAAGATAAAAGTAACCAAGACTTGGTTAGCGGATGAATATGCGCGTAGAAAGGAAACCAATCCTTCCTACTCTATTCGATCGTATGCTGCCGACTTGGGCCTTACCAAAACGGTAATGACGGATTTGTTGCACGAAAAGCGGGCATTATCTCGGCGTGCCGCGAAGCAAATTGCATCAAAACTTGGATTCAGCCCGGCAGAGACAGAACAATTCCTGAAAGATCTTGGAATCCGGCCAACACGACGCACTGAAAAATCAGAAAAGTCCGAACAGGAACTGACAATTCGCCAACTGAAAGAAGACCAATGGCGTCTTATATCAGATTGGTATCATATCGCTATTATGCGCCTCATACAAACACGGGAAAAAAATCACGACGAAGACTTCATTGGCGAGCAACTGGGTCTCTCGAACGTCGAGGTCAAAGCGGCAATCAGTCGGCTCCATAGGCTCGGCCTCATTGAAATCAAGGGCGATACCATAACGCGCGCCTATGATCTAGTTAAGGTCGGGGGCGAAGGATCCTCTATGGCCGTACGAAAGTACCACTTACAAAACCTCGAACTAGCGTCCAAATCTCTGGAACATGACCCTGTGGAAGAACGATTCTTTAATGCCATAACGCTTGCTATCGACCCGAACCAGCTCGACGAGTTCGAACAGAAAATTAACGAGTTCTGTGATACTTTTGCTCCCAAGAATCCGGGCAAGAGGTCCGTTGTGTACACATTAGCGGTTCAATTTTTTAGGCCGAGGAGGTCACCAAAATGAATCCTATCGTGAGGGCCAAATCTATCTTCCTTACGGTGCTCTATGGGTTAGTGGGCATGACCGCGTGCGTCACCAATTCGTCTGACAATGGGAGTTTCTCCAATCCCCAAAGTTACAACGAGCCTCATTATCCGGCCAAAAATAGCAGGACCATTGCAGCCCAAGTTCCTGTGGACGACCGGGTGGGCAACGGCGGCAATATCGTTGCCGGTGAGTTCGCAAAACGAGCCTACACCGCCCTCAGCTATTTGTCGCATTTACCAGATGATCAATGGATTGCTGATTTCAATCGAGACAAACTTCCTTTACTCAAGGAAGCCGTCAAATTGACGCCGGTCCAAGTTGTACAAAAAGACTTCCTCGACAACAAAGGCAACAAGGTCGACGCGAAGGTAGAACCAGATCCCAAGAGCCCCAACGGCAAAAAGATTATGTTGCACGAAGAATCGTGGCAAAAGCTTTTCAACAGTTCGTTGGCGTCGTCCCACATAATATTGCACGAATATTTGCGCGTGATTGGGATTGACGACGATCAATTCAAGATATCCTCGCAGATTAATTTCCCGAACGCTGATCCGCGGTGGGGCAATCCCTGCGATTACGAAAAGGACATCAATTTCCTTTGGCCCGGATGCAGCAACAGCGCGCGCATCAAACCCGTGTCGCAGTTCAACTCCTTCATGTCCGCCAAACACATTGCGGCAGAAGCTTTTGAGCGGTTTGACCGCGTCGCGGAAATCGAACAGAGTCTAAAACAGAAGTATGGCTTCATCGAAGTCGTCACTCTCGCGACTATCAACCTACAAAAAGAATGTCGGTCGCAAGACGAAAAATCTTGTAAGTATAAATTCATCGTCGCCCGCAAAGTGCGATACTGGGAAGGCAACCAACGCGTAAGCTTACGAATAGCAGCGGTCGTCAATATCCCCTATGAAGGCGACGTTACGGTGAAACTCGTCAATCTCGATCGAGATTTTTGACAAAAGATTGTACGATTCCTCGTCAGGATGACATACTACTTTCGTCCATATTCCCCATAGCGAACGATAATACCGTCGTCAAAGACGTTGCGCATAATAAGGTAGGTCCTGCCGTTTTGCACAGAGAGAGAGACGACGCTTCGATAGTTCGCTCCTTGACCGTCGAGTTCGTACTCCCCCGAAACGCCCCACTTGCCACGACCGTTGGCGACACCGACCCATTCCATGGTGCCATCCTCATGACAAATGAATTCAAGCTTGCCTGACTCTTTGAGGTTGGCGGCGTAGGTACGACTGTAGGCGTACGAGTTGGGACCGATAGTTACTTCAACATCGTAGGCTTCCTCAGGATCAACATTCGAATACTGTGATCCTCCGCCCGTGAAAGTTCCTGTTTCCTTGAAACAGTCAATGGCCGAAGCGTTTCCCATCACGGTCAATAAAAGAGCTGCTGATACCAACATTGTTCGCATCATTGTTTTACTCCTGAATTATTTAGCTAAAATCGTAACATGGACGGATGATTTTTCTCAACTATTAGAAGGTTGACTCTGCCCGAAGATAAGTTTTATAAAATTATCCCTTCGCGATGGTCGCGAACGGCAATAGATCACCTTCTAAGGAGTCAACCAATGAGAAATATTCTTGGGTTAGTGGCATTCGCGGTTATGATAGCGTCATGCGGAGTTGGCAATAATGCCTCCCGCATAAGCGAAAACGCAAGAGCGTCAGAGATAGCTCAAAAGACTTACGAGCGGGTTACCGACGAATGCTCCTCCTGGATTAGCTTCGCTCGCGGCTACGCACTTTACCAAAATACCTGTGAGCCAGAAGCAAACGGTTACTGGAAATGGAAACGCATCGACGACCACTCCGTCGAATTGACGTTCATCAATAGGGCAACCTGCCAGTCGAGCCCCGCTGGTCGCGTGGACTTTGACTCCGGATTTTCGCAAGCTGTTTGGACTCAAGGACAAGAATTGCGGTCCTTTGACCGGAGAGAAGTATTTCGACCTTTCCGCATCATCAATCCTTGTCCCTAGACGCTTAGTCGGGCAGGACTTTAAAGTTTGCAATGGAGCCGGCCGAAGCGGTCGGCTTTTTTATTGTGTCAACGGCAACAAATGAGACGTCAACCCCAGCTTCGCTCACTTCAAAACGCGTATACCCGTGCCTGGTAACGTTACAGAACTTGAGATGGGGATTAACCTTCAACAACACGGGCGACAAAATCGCGTTGAGGTCATGACCCACAAGATCGCTGATACCGTTAGACGTTATGCTGGCGGTGACGAATTCCGTTGCTATCTTTTCCCCTTTGGATTCATCCCTCAGAAGGTCTCCCGCGTAATAGTTATGAATATCGCCTGACGATATGATGAGATTCTTGATGTTGTTATCCGCCACAAAGTCGCAAATGGCTTTTCTCTCGTGCCGATACCCGTCCCAACTGTCAGTATTAAAATAGACTCCGGCAAAGCTTTCTTCCGGCTTGCTAAAGACACCGAGCGCCTTGGAATTCAATCCGAACGGCAAGGTCAACCCTATGGGCGTTGTCACTAGACCGCTCAGCAGAATTCGCCACCGCGCCGTAGATTCGCCCAAAGTATTGAAAAACCAATCTCTCTGTGCTGTACCCAACATCGTATGATCGCCGGAATCGCGTGTACAAGGGGGCAAACTGGCGAGCTTGCACGGCCCGTTACGATATTGTCTTTGATCCGTTATGACGAAGTCTACGAGTGAACCTGCAGAAAGTTTGCGAAAGACTTTCGTGGGCGTTGCATCAGTTGAAGGCGCAAATGGGCTCGGCATGAACTCGTGAAATGCTCTGAGTCCTGCAATCTTTCTTGCGGATCCGGCACTATCCAGAGTTCCCCCACCCCAGTTGTTGAACACTTCGTGGTCATCCGACAAACAAATAATTGGAACGGTACGTCGCAATTCCTTGTAGTAGGGATCTGTGAGATAGAGGCGATATTTTTGTCGATAGTGCTCCAAAGTCGTTGCTTTGCCGCCGCCGATTTTATCCGTGCGCACGGCGCCTCCTTGGTAAGCAGCTCCGCTCTTTTCGTATATCGCATCGCCTAAATGTACAACGAAATCAACTTGGTCGTTGAGAATGGCTTGAAAGACAGTGAAGTAACCTAAAGTGAAATCCTGGCAGGAAACAGAAGCAAACCGAAGTTTGTCGATCATAGTGTCGTTGTCGGGCATGGTCTGCGTGATCCCTACGACACTTTTGTATCCTGTTGTCGTCGCAAAGCGATAGTAATACCGGGTATAGGGTTGAAGTCCTTCAACTTGGGTCTTGACGGTGTAATCAGAAGCCTCGGAAGCCGTCAGAACTCCCGATGCCACTATATCCCGAAAGTCCTGGGATAGCGCGACTTCCCACGTCACCTCCAATGACCGGGCGCCTTGGGCAGAACCGAATTGCGCAGGTACGCACGTCCAAATGACCACGGAACTTGCTGTAGGTTCCCCCGATGCAACTCCGAGATCCTCCGTTTGATCCCAGGCTTTGGCAATAAGATTGCGCGTTAACATAAGCCCAGGCAAACCTAATACGCCTGAAGCGAGGAATGTCCGTCGTTTCATAATGACTCGCGAATAGTAATTTTGCGCAAGTCTAGCAGCGACAAGAAACGGTGGCAAATGATTTCTTGGTTAGTTTCGAGAAAGTAAATGGTGAGAGATTGGGGGCAATGGGCGGCCCCCTGTGAGTTTGTGCTCTAACTTAGTTCTTCGTTTCTTCTTTTTGTTCGAATTTTTCACGCTCTTCGACCTGACCGTCTTCGGTTTTTGAGCGATACTCGCATTTGATCTCTAGTTTGCTTTCAGAGCCGTCTCCGCCTTTTAGCGCAGTTGCTGCAGGATCCATTCGAGCGCAAAGAGCGTCAACTTCACTATTTTCGGCTGTTTTGTTCTCGTCGGTCTTACTATCTTCTTCACTTAGTGTACCATCGTCTTTTCCATTTTCTAAATTGCCGGAAGAGGCTGTGCTGTCAGTTCCGGATGTTCTGCTTTCTTTCTTTTGAAAGGTGCTCGATCCGCAACCGATAACCAACAGAAAACTAGCAAGGCAAATGAGGTTTGTTTTCATGGCTTTGTCCCCTTGTTGACGTTTCACTAGCTCTTTGAACTTATCGGCCCCCACCGGGCGGAAATGAAACACCATCAAAAAGACGCATGGCATTCGGGACTTGCAACGGCAATATATCTGTTTTTTTTGGAATTTTTTTAGATCAGGAGACGGTTTTTAAGACTGGGCCTATGAAAGGTTTCTGCTTCTTCTTAGGCACAAAGAGGTAGAGGCCTTTGCCGTATTCCGCACGGATTTCGAGGCTAGAACCAAGATAACGAAGAGATTTTCGAATAAGAAAGATCTTTTTGTCGAGAGCGCCTTCGTTGACTTTAATGTTTCCCCATACTTTGGCCATCAGTTCGCCCTTGCTCATGACCATACCGTTCGCATGCACAAGCGTTTCGAAAATCAGTGCCTCATATGGCGTCAAGGCGCACTCTTGATTCTTCCTTTGTAAGAGGCGTCGTTTGGGGGTCCATATAACGTCCCCAATAAATATATCGGACTTTCCAGCGCGTTCCGCAGCCTCGCCTATGCGGGCCAATAAGCGAGCTTGCAACTCGTGTCGTTGAAAGGGTTTGACTAGAAAATCGTGAGCGCCGAGAGCAAGCGCTTGACCGATATGATGAACGGCGGCGTTAGCCGTTATGACTATGATCGGGCAATCCCATCTTTTTCGGATCTCAGGTATCACCTCCAGGCCGTTGACGTCCTCGGCAAGAAAGATATCGATAAATACCGCCACTGGAGAGTAGTGATCGGTCCTCGCTATGAGAGCATCTGCCGACGTGAACGGCAAGGAGGTGATTCCGGTTGCTTGTTGGATAATGAGGTGCACGGTCGGATCATCATCCAACGTGATCGTGTAGCGTTCGCGCTCTAATAGCGCCATATCGATACTCCCCGCAAATAGAAGGTCTCCTTAAATATCTCCTCGGGATTTTTGCGGACGATTTTAATTTGTCTTATTTTGCCAGTCTTTACGTACCCTTGAAGGCTGTCTCTTTATTTTTACTTAGAGGGGTGCCGATCTCTTTATAGAGAGATGAGGGACTTCCCTTGGAGGCAAGAAATTGGATTTTCAGAAAAGACCTAGCAACGTAAAATTGCTCGCTATCGAGGATGACTCCGCGGACGTACTGCTGTTGCAGCGTCAACTTGCGGGGGAGAATCTATACTTTGATCACATTTATCTGGAAGCTATTGACAGTATCGGAGGAGCTCTAAAAATTCTCGAAAACGCGGAATTTGACGCTATCCTAATGGACCTCAACGTTTCGGATAGTCACGGGCTGGAAACCTTTAACAAACTGCACGCGAAACACCCCAACATTCCGGTCATCATTCTGAGCGGGGTAAACAACGAGTTCATAGCAATCAACGCAGTCAAGGCAGGTGCTCAGGATTATCTGCCCAAAACAGAACTCAGGAAGCACAATATTCTCAAAACTGTGTCCTATGCCATAGGACGCTCGTCACTTCTGCGGCAAGCCCTGGCTAATCAGGAAGCCGCACGAGTTGCCTCCCAACATAAGTCTGATTTCCTCGCTCATATGAGCCACGAGATACGGACTCCTATGAACGGGGTCATAGGAATGACCAGCTTGCTAGCTGAGACGGATCTGTCGCCTGAACAGAGTCAATACGTAAGCACGATCCGTAAATCGTGTCAGGTTCTCATGAACATTATCAACGACATTCTGGATCTCTCGAAAGTAGAAGCCGGCAAAGTGCAGCTGGAATCGGGAGTGTTCAACATCCGTCAGGTAATAGAGGAGACTCTGGATCTCTATGCGGAAATGGCCTACACGAAGGGTCTAACCTTAGGCAACATTATTCATCCAACACTGCCCGCGGCGCTCATAGGTGACGCTTCGCGCCTGCGACAAATTTTAGGGAACCTGATAAACAATGCCCTAAAATTTACTGAAACCGGTGAGGTCATTGTTCATGTGAAGTTGGTCGATTCTCCTGATGCTGGAGCGGAAAAGAATTGCGTTGAAATACTCATCGAAATCCAAGATACCGGTTGCGGCATAAGCTCCGAGAATCGTCAAAACTTGTTCCAGCCCTTTAACCAGGTCAAAGATTCTTCGTCAAAGCCAATGAGCGGCACGGGCCTCGGACTAGCGATCTGTAAGCGACTTGTTGAAATGATGGGCGGGCAGATAGGTGTCGACAGCCAGGTTGGGAAAGGGTCATTGTTCTGGTACACCGTGAAGTTAGAAAGGCTGGCAACGGCGAAACGAGCGCGTGAAGACCTGCGGGACAAGAGAGTCTTGATGGTTTTTGATAGTGATAACAAAGCCAATATTTTAAGAGAACAACTACGTCTCCGAGGGTTGCGATCCGAAGTCGTCAAAAACGGAGACGATGCGCGTACGCATTTTTTGGCTGCCGAAAGTGAAGGAGAAAATTTCGATCTCATTCTATTGGACGGGACTTCGACACTCGATGGAGATTCCGGCTATATCTGGCTCAAAGACATCCGACGCAAATCAGGAAGCAGAGCTATACCAGTCCTGGTATTGCTTCCGCCTACCGCCGGGTCTGCCGACTCGTTTAGCAATATCCCTAATGTCTATGGATTGAAAATGCCCTTGAAGCAGTCGGCATTGTACGAGCAGATTGCTCAAATATTCATGAGCGAGCAAGTACGTCAGCAAGTGCAAAAGCAAAATGAAATCGTCATCAGCAATAAGCGGGACACGCCTAAGGATTTCAAATCCCGCCGCAGGGTCCTCATTGCTGACGACAGCGCTATCAACCAGCAAGTAGCGGCTAAGATGGTTGCACGGCTTGGATATGAATCAGACATGGTAAGCAACGGAAGAGAAGCGGTCGATGCAATTGAGCGCGGATCCTATGCTCTGATCCTAATGGACTGTCAAATGCCCGAAATGGACGGGTTTGATGCGACGATGTCCATCAGAGGTTTAGATCTTGCGAAAAAGGACATACCCATCATCGCGCTCACGGCAAATGCCCTACCGGATTACTCCGTTAAGTGCCTCGAAGCAGGCATGGACGCCGTGCTTGTCAAACCCATTGTTCTGGATGACTTGAGGACGGCCTTCGAGCGGTGGCTTAGTCATTCGGATTTTACCGGAGGAAATTCTCCTATCGACTCCAAGGTGATCAACGAATTTTTCAGCGGCCTGGATCCGAACGATCCCTCCACAATGGAATTCGTCGACAAACTCATTGAGATGTTTTTAGAGTTCGCTCCACCCCTGATTGCCAATATTGCTTCTTCGATCAGCGCCGAAAACTCCAAAGACTTGACGCGCCATGCACACAAGCTCAAAGGTACATGCCTCAATATAGGCGCTCGCGAACTCGCCGCCACCTGCGAGGCTATAGAACGGCATGCTCAAGAGAACCATATGGACAAGGCCAAGGAGTTGGAGACGCGCTTGGCGAGTCAATTTGCGAACGCCAAAAATGATTTGCTCAACAACTACAAGTCCACCAACAGCCGTAACTGGCAAAGTCGTAAAGCTTAGACCCTTCCAAAACATACTTTTTCGCCAGATTTGATCGTAACGAGTATCATTTACACCATACAAATCAGAGGCTTATAGTCAGCAAGCCGCAACCTAGTCCTCCCCAGGGCCTCAAGAAACGACGAGGCATTAGCGATATATTATATAGGGCAAGAGATGACTCTCTAGCCCCAGTATAAGGAGGAGTTATGTCAACAGCAGCAAGATCAAAAACCGGACGGATAGTTTTGATCGACGATGACAGGTCATTTGGTTACGTCATGCAACACTATGCGTCAAAGTTTCAGATCGAACTCGATTACTATGCGTCTCTAGAGGAGTTGGGGTTTGTGGCTCTCCTAGGTAACTATGATGTGGCTATTGTCGACTATGATCTAGGAGCTATGAACGGCGTAGAAATCGGCAATTACTTAGGGGCATTCTTTAATCGCATGCCCATGCTCCTGATTAGCGGAACGACGCGCACGGATGAAAACATAATGGATGGGGGGGTACGACAGTTTATGCACAAGAAGCTAGGTCCCGAGCGTATTTTGTCTGCTGCTGTTGACATGAGGTCAGAAGCTGGTGGTCTCAATCCGATGGGAGCTTTGCGACGGAGAACCAAAAGGAATGAAGTCCTTCGACCGCGGAACGGAATTGGTTGAGGTCTCCGGGTTTGGAAACAAAGGCATTGGCATGTAGCGCATAGCAGTTGCGGATGTCAGCTGGAGCCTTAGAGGTAGACAGTATGACCACCGGGAGGGCGGTGAGGTCGGGATCGGAACGGATTTCTAACAGCACCTCACCGCCCTCTTTTCGTGGCAAATTGAGGTCGAGGAGTACCAGGTCAGGTCGTTCGACGTCTTGATATGGGTCCTTCTGGCGCAGAAAACGCATGGCCTTTTCTCCGTCTTCAACGTGATGCAGAGTAATTTTGCTATCGCACTCTTTCAAAATCTTTTGAATGAGGACCTTATCGCTGACGTCGTCGTCAACAAGCAAGATAGATCTTGATGTTTTCTTGATGGTGTTGGGCATACTAATCGCGATCCTTTATTGGCCAAGTAAAAAAGAAGGAGGTACCGCCATGGCCGGATGATTCCGCCCAAATGCGACCGCCGGATCTCTCCACGATCTTCTTGCAAATGGCCAAACCGACACCCGTTCCGGGATACTTCTTATGACCGTGCAGGCGCTTGAAGATGATGAAGATGTTTTCCAAATACTTGGGGTCAATACCTATACCGTTGTCGCGAACGCAAAAGACCCAATCCGACAACTCTCTTTTGCAGGATATCGAAACGACCGGAGGATCCTCGGAGCGATATTTAAGAGCATTGACTATCAAATTCTGAAACAACCTAATCATATCCGAAGAGTCAGCATGGATAGTGGGAAGACCTTCTACGGTTATGGTAGCTCCTTGTTCAGAAATTTGTAATTCGAGATTGTTCAAGACCTCCGTCAAGATTGGTTCCAACGAAATGTGCTTCTTGCGCTGATCCGTCGCTCCGGCTCGAGAAAGTTCGAGCAAATCGTCAATAAGCCTTTGCATTCGCATGGCGCCGTCGCTAATGAAGCCAAGATATTCCAAAGCGTCGCCGTCGAGCTTCACACTGTATTCTTCGGCAAGAAGTTGGCTGAAACTTGAAAGTTTACGGAGGGGCTCTTGCAAGTCATGGGAAGCCAGATAGGAGAACTGCTCAAGATCCTCGTTGGAACGCATCAATTCGCGGTTCGCGTTCTCAATCTTGCGTTCATATTCCTTGCGGTGTTGTTCGACAACTTTCTTGTCGGATATATCCCTGACAACCTCGGAGCTCCCGATAACAAGACCCCGTTGGTCGATAATCGGCGATATGGAAAGAGAAACAAATATCCGGCGCCCGTCCTTTCGAATCCGTTCCGTATCGTAGGCCTCTACCTTCTTACCCGCTCTGATATTGCTCAAAACGGTCGTAAGATCGCCTTCCTGCTCCTGAGGGGACAATATCGAAATAGGCTTGCCCCTCACTTCGTCCACGGTATATCCAAAAGTCCCCTTCGCGCCTGCGTTCCAGCTGGTAATGGTCCCAGCGAGGTCTGTGCCGATTATCGCGTCCGTTGACGACTCGACCAACGCAGCAAGGCGCGACTCGAGTACTTTCGATTTTCGGTGCTCCGCAATGTCGTGGAAAATCAGTAGCTGCCCCACAAGCTTCTCTTCCGAAGCTCTTATCGGAGCGAGAGTGATCTCGATGTAAAATTCACCACCGTTTCGGGAATATAAGATGGTGTTATTAGCGAGACCGACGACAGCCCCGTCGTCCGGAACAATGAAATGGGGAACCTCAATTTTTTCGCCGGTCTCATCGTTTCTGATATCAAAAATATCTGAAAGTTGTTTACCGATTGCATGGCTTTCCTGCCATCCGGTCATTGACTGTGCAACGGGGTTTATGAACTCGATCTGGCCACGAGCATTGGTAGCAATCACGCCGTCGCCGACGCTCGAAAGGGTTGCGCCGAACCATTCGCGTTGTTCACGAAGTTTTTCTTCGGTAACCTTTCTCTCTTCAATCTCTGCCTTCAATGCGGCATTCGCGGCTTCCAATTCCTTCGTCCGGTCATCGACGATCTTTTCAAGATTGAGATGGAGATCATGAAGCTTCTGTTCAGAGCGTATCCTAACCTCGATTTGTTGCTTTAAATCTTGATTGATTTGGGCTAACTGCTTCGTACTAGGCAGTGCCGCCGCCCGCGGCAACAGGCGCCAAAGCTCTATTGCAGTGAAAACTGACACACCTGCCGTTAAAGCTCGAAGACCACCGTCGAGCCAGTACGTCGGAATCCAAACAGTAACTATGTCCATCAAATGTGTTGAGCCGCAGAGCAATATAAATGCGGCGAAGAGCACATAAATCCATTGAAACTCGATGTCCCTGCGGTTGCGCAGGAGGACGAGAAGAGCCGCTGGAATAGAAAGATAAGCAAACGTTACAATGGAGTTCGATATGACGTGCAACCACAAGAGGCCTGGCTGCCACAAATAGCAGTGCCCGTGGGGCATAAACATCGAGATGTCAAAAATGTTGGGCATATGAGCAGCATATCACGCTTTCAATGCCGAAATGAGGGGTAAGAGTTGCCGAGGAATGGGAAAGGTCTGCCGCACTCAATCCGCAGTCGAGAAGAGGTGTTACGCTGTCAGATCATTCGTACAGCACAAGATAGGACGATACCCACCAGCGCGGCAGCGTGTGCGTGCCGCCATTAAATTCACATGTTGGGTTTTCTTTCTGAGCGCATCCCGTGCAGTTGCCAACGCCCGGCCGGCAGGTATTGTGGTAAGGCTCAGGGAAATACTTGAATTGGAATGCCCCACCTGCCCCAATAAGGCCGTCTTGTATATCCACAGTCCAGGGTTTGACGATGTCTCCGGGACACCATCCACCCTCTCTATCTCCTTCCCAGTTCCCATACTGGTTATTTATGGGATTATTTTTGCAATCAAAACGAGCAATCCGTGTTTCGGCTGTTTGGTTTCCAATGGATATGTAATGCTTTCGGTCACAGAATTCAGCACAGTTAAACCTGTTGCCTTGACCATGGCCAGTGATAGTCGTAAAAGCACGCGCCTTGCTAAACGCAACGCCAGGAGGGACCCCTACAATCCTATGTATCGATGAACCTGCCAAGGGATTTCCATATTCCACAAACTGACTTGGTATCATCGGCACCACCGCAATAGGACGACTCTCGGGAGTGCCGCGCTTCATTTTTGTCTTAACAGAGACGAGCCAGCCGTTGCCGTTCTCATGCCCTTCTTTCACTCCTGTTGTTATGTGAACCTTGAACTTAACGCTGTCCTTGAGTATTGGCCTTAAATGAGTAACGTCAATCGACCAGGTTCCGCCTACGCGGTATGGAGTCATGAAGCGAAGGATCTCAATTTCTTTTTGGGGATGTTGGTCGTCGGTAACGATGCTTATGGCGCCGGGTCGGTCCCACCAATCGCAAAGATTGTCGGGACATCCAAGGGTGAGCTCGAGTTCGATCTGAGAAAAATCTTCCGTCAATGGCGGGAAGGCAACTGTCTTAAACACATCTCGGTTGTCAACGTCGATGCGAGCACTAGAAAACACCCTGACAGTTTTTATCTGAGCACTTGCGTCCATGCTTTCGGATTCGCTTGACTTCGTCACACACGAAACAAGCAAAAGACACGATAATACGCCGCTCAACAATTTTTCTGAGAAGCGAGGAAGGGCAGATGCGATAAATTTCATGCATATCCTCTTCATATTTGCTGATTCAATGAGTCTTAATATCTTACTGCATTTCTCATCATGGGTCTAGAGAGAACTCCCCATAAACCTCGTGCTATTACAGTGGCTTATAGTTCTTGGTGACGGCACCACTTCGTGATAGGATCGGCCACCTTCATCAAAGGATATTATGCAAAACCGTCTATGGCTTTATTTGGTTGTTTTGACTTTGCTGTCAGGCGTTTCCTCTCTTATCTACGAAATGCTCTGGATCAAGCATTTGAGTTTTGTCTTGGGAAATTCGGCGACAACCAGTGCCGTCGTTCTGTCGGCGTTTTTCTTTGGACTGGCCTGCGGCAATCTCTGCTTTGCTAAATTTCTTCGCGATCGACATTGTCGACTGCGGACGTACGGGATTTTTGAGCTGGGGATCGCGCTCGGCGGATGTGTTTTTGTTTTATTCTATCAAAACTTCTATTCGCTTTTGTCGCCGACGTTGGAAATATTTCCTATTAATTCTGCCTGGTATTCCATCGCCAAATTTTTGGTCGCCGGGTTCTTCGTTTGGCTGCCATCGTTCTTCATGGGAGGAACACTTCCCGTACTCGTGGGTGTGATTGCTAACCAGGGAGGAAGGGTACAAAACGCGGAACAGAAACTCTATGCATGGAATACTGGAGGAGCTATTGTCGGGGCGGTTCTAGGCGCATTTTACCTTCCCCCGTTGCTGGGATATAGCGGGGCATATGGCGTCGCACTTGGCATTAATGTCGCGTTGGCGATGTGCGCCTTTCTGTGGGATAGGAGCAATGCGTATGACGTCGCGATAAATGAGCGACAATTGGAGGCTCTGCGGCCGAGTACGGCGTTGGTTATTCCGAAGTCTTTCGGTTTTCTCGCTTTTCTTTCGGGATTTGGGGCGCTCGCACTGGAGTCCCTCTGGCATCAGATGTTCTCGCTCGTGACCATTAACTGCGTTTATTCGTTCGCCATAGTACTTGTCACATTCTTGGCGGGTCTTGCTCTAGGCGCTCCCCTTGCGACAAAATTAGGGCGTAATAACGCGCTGCCAAACTTGCGCAAACTGCTCTGGGCCATTGCTGCTTTTTCCGCACTTACTCCTTATTTATTTCATTATTTAACGGACGGTTTGAGTTTTATTTACCAAGGCAAAGATTGGACCCAGTATATTTTTTCTTTGTTCGGCTTAGCTGGTGGTGTCGTGTTGTTCCCCGTTGTTCTGCTGGGGATGGTATTGCCGTTCTTATTGCAATCGGATCGAACGGGCCACGAGGAGGCGGGACGACGCGTTGGAAAGATTTTGGGGCTTAATACGGTGGGAGGAATTTTCGGAGTTCTTGCCGGAGGGTTGTTACTTTCTCGCTTGCCTCATCCCATTGCCGTCTCTATTGTGGCGTCTTTCTATGGGGTCGGCGCGCTCGTCATCGGAGGGAAGGTTGCTTTAATCAAGAGGCTATTTCCGACCGTACTGACCGTTGCTGGTGTATCGGGAATAGTTTTTCTCTCGAGCAAGGTTCCGACTTATCATCACGAAAATGATGAGAAGATCCTGGACATACTCCACGGTCCTCACGGGGTTGTCGCTGTAGCTGAAACGAACACGCCAATCGACGCCAACCGGCAGGCAAGGGATCTGTTCGTCAGGCTCAACAATTTTTATACTTTGGGGGGAATTGGTGCGCTTGCGTCCGAACGTCGCCAAGGTGAACTGCCGCTCTTCTTAGCTAAGAATGTAGATTCCGTCTTTGTTCTAGGTCTAGGCACGGGTATTACCGCTGGCGCAACTCTGCAACATCCTCTTAAAGAACTTGTCGTCGCCGAATTGGTGCCCGAAGTAACCCAGGTAGCCAAAGAGTATTTTGGCCCTTATCTGAATGGACTCTTTGACGACCCTAGAGCAACAGTCTGCGAGGAAGACGGAAGAAGTTTCCTGGCCGCCGATTCAAAAAGGTACGACGCAATCATTAGCGACCTATTCGATCCCTGGGGAGCCTCCACGGGCACTCTATATTCTCTAGAACATTTTGCTTCCATCAAGAACCACCTCAACGACGACGGAATTTTTGTTCAGTGGTTGCCTCTCTACCAATTAACAGAGGCAGGTTTCGGGATAATCGCCCGTACGATGCTTGCCGCTTTTCCGCAAGTGGTGATTTGGCGAGGAAACTTCGACACGGCGAAGCCTGTTCTTGCCTTAGTTGGATACAATAAGGAGAGCCGTCTGGATCCGCTTGACCTGGAGCAAAAAATTCTGCGCCGCGGAAATGGCAACGACGAAGGCAAAATGGGGGCAGCCGAGATTTTCGTTTCGATGCAACCCTACAGCGATCAATTTTTGACACAGGAAAGGAAAAATTTCTTTGTAAGCCTGTTTCCGAAAGTCGTTACGTCTTTCCCCTATGGCTTTTACGTGGGCAATCTCACACTTCACAAGGACAAATTTAAGGACTTTCCCGTCAACACTCTCGACAAACCCGTTTTCTCTTATCTGACGCCTCGTACGATCGGAAATGAAAAGGCCGAGGCTGATGTGTGGCTGACCGGAAACAGACTGGGTCAATTGCTAGATTTTTTTCGCTCCACGGACACGGACCCCTACCTCAGCGGTTTAACCACGCAGCAAAAGCAATACGTGGACGCAGGGCACCTCTATTTGAAATACTCGCTGGCCTTAGCCGCAAGCCAAACCAACGACGACGCGGACCAGCTCACACTAGCGAAGAATCTCTTTGAAGAGTACAAACTGAAATCGGGATTACTAAGGTCAGAGTGAGATAAGCCGACGAATTTGTCCGACTTCGTCATAAACTTCCATGACCTCCTCAGCCCGCAAAAACCATTTTTTGGAAGTAAAACTGACATATTTGCCGGTTGCTGAACGCCT
Organism: Oligoflexales bacterium; assembly: GCA_050251195.1. Classification (GTDB taxonomy): domain Bacteria; phylum Bdellovibrionota_B; class Oligoflexia; order Oligoflexales; family Oligoflexaceae; genus JBFWNG01. The sequence goes on along the minus strand of JBFWNG010000005.1, from coordinate 92,352 downwards.
CTTCGTCGTCTGAAACCCCTCAAGCAAAGCATCGAGCTCAGCTTCGTCTTCCTCATACACCACGAACTTGAACGTATACTGTCCAGGCCAGTCGTGTTGTCGTATGAGAAGATCCAGCATTCTTTGTCGATCCATAGGCCGCCAATCTAGGCCTTCCAAACTCCATTGTCAATACTTCCAAATCAGTGCCACCCACCCGTCCCCCCAATCAATTATTGGGCGTTCGACTGTCCCTCCATTTGTTGAAGATTCCCCCAAGGGACACCTGAGTGTCCCCTCAATTAATTATTGGGCGTTCGACTGTCCCCCTATTTTTTGAAGATTTGTCAGCTATTTTCTAAAAGACTGGCTGAGGCATATCTGTCTGCGTTCAAATTCGATGCTTAATATTGGGAACCATAACTCACCACTTGCAGGAGGGAGTATCCTAAGAAGTAGAAACACTATTGTCGGACAACTCTTGGTGAGATAATAAGGGGGACAGTCGAACGCCCAATAATTGATTAGGGGGACAGGTGGGTGGTCCGGGGGTAATTAAGGGGACAGTCGAACGCCCAATAATTGATTGGGGGGACAGGTGGGTGGTCCGGGTGCGAGGAGAAATAAAAACGCTCCAAAAGAATTTGGAGCGTATCGTTTGAGTTTGGTCCGAAACGGACCGTTATCCTAAGTTATGGAATACACGCTGCACGTCGTCGTCCTGTTCCAAGGAGTCGACGAGCTCTAGCACTTCCGTTGCTTTGTCCTCAGGAAGTTGTACCAGGTCATTGGCAACGTACTCTGATTCAGCAGAAATCGGATGAATTCCCTTGGTTTCAATTGCGGCTTGGAGTTGGCCAAAATCGTGGAACGCGCAGCGGACGATAAGCTGTTTTTCGCCCTTCTCGCCTATTCCCTCGCCCATTTCCTCCAGGCCGTGGTCGATAAGTTCGAGTTCGAGCGCATCCGCATCGATGCCCTCAGGATTGAGGCGGAATACCCCCATGTGCTTGAACATAAAGCCAACGCTTCCCGTGTTGCCCATATTCCCGCCGCCCTTCTTGAAGCAACTTCGAATATTGGCAACGGTGCGAGTAACGTTGTCAGTAGCGGTTTCTACCAGGATTGGAATTCCGTGGGGCGCATAGCCTTCATAGAGCACGACTGCGTAGTCTTGCTGATCTTGTCCGGTGGCGCGTTTGATGGCCGCCTCAACCTTGTCCTTCGGCATGTTCGCCGCGCGAGCGTTTTGCAGGACTCGACGGAGGGTCGGATTGTGAGCAGGATCGGGACCGCCGGACTTCACTGCAATGGCAATATCGCGACTGATCCGAGTGAACAGCTTCGCCATCTTGTTCCAGCGAGCAAACATTGTAGCTTTGCGCGTCTCAAATATGCGGCCCAACTTTCCTACCTCTTCTATACGGAGAAATTACTCGTCAACTATTTGGACTTAACGTAGATAAAATCGGCTTTTAGCGCCACCCCAGCCATGAGCGCTCCGACTCCGCATTCATATTCTGTCTCACTCTTGTATTCAATCCCCTTAAAATTGGACTTAATATTCACAACCGCATTAGCCCCTAGGGATTTAGCTTTCTTGTACAATTGCTGCAATGCGGAAAGCATAACCCATTCACAAGCTGTTCTTTCTGTCTTGTTAAAAGCATTGGTCTTCTTGTTCGTCTCGTCTTGCCCGAATTTTGTTTCGGCCTCAGGATGCTTGGTATCGCCGAAGTAAAATTTTACGTCGGACAACCTTTGAGCTTCAGGACGAGCTAGAACATCCTTGACAGGGAACTTAAACAAGTTGTCAGCCGCCCAGGCAGAACCCGAACACAAAAGAGAAATAGTGATTAAAAAACACGTGGTTACCTTCATAAAACCTCCTAAAAGACCATGACCTGCGATTTTACCTCGTCCAGAGAATTCTTCAAGGAAAAACCAGACTTCGCTCGGACAAATCACTCCAATTGGCAGGCAATCGCAAGGTCGAAAACGCTTGCAATGGGCGTTGAACCGAGAACATCCGCCACACTTACACGCGCCTGTCGGCGCTGAAGCTGCAGCGAAAGTTTTTCTGACAGAGGACGGCCGTCGAGAAAAATTCTAGCGTCGATATTCGCGCCACTTGTTTCCGACATAGCAAAACGGAGCTTTGGATACCTGGATGATAGACGCTCAGGTCCTAAGATCAAGCAAACGCAACCTTCCGAAGGAATGCGACGGGTTTCGTCTTGCTGCGGTATGCTCCTCCCCAGTTTTTCCCAGCGAGACAATTCAAAATAATTTCTGAATGGACAGTTCTCCTCGCCAAATACCAGTATGACGTATTCGACAAGTTCTTGTGCCAGCCACAGGTGAGCGAGGGTTAGTCCTCCGTCTACAAGGTTGCCGTGATCCGCAATACTCACCGCAGGACCAGTAAACGCCAAGTTTCGTAAAAGCGTTGATGCAACGGAGTTGTGAACGGAATTGGTGAAAAGAGTGGGAGACGCACCGTCGGACGTTGCATAGATGCGCATAAAGTTCTTTGATGAACAGCTCTCAGGTCCATACCCGCTCGCAACAATAACACCCCATCTTCGATCTTGGCCAGGTCGCAGATTGGCATCGCTTAAAGCCGACGTAGTCGCGAAAACGGACATCTTGGCAAGAAGGCTTGCCCTGCGATGGGCAGATGCAGGTCCTTCCAAATCAAATGGGACGCATTGCAGATTTGGCACCTGGTAGGTCTTGTGGCGATACAGAATTGATTCAAAACTTACAACCGGCCGACGCCCCTCGACAAGGGCATCACAAATCGATTCAACAGATGTGCCGCTAGGCGATATGCAGCCTATCCCTAAGATGCTAGTTTGCATCACAACCTTCGATCACAAGAGCTGTGTTAGAGCCCCCAAAACCGAGCGACGTAGAAATCGCGAAGTTGCTTTCCACGCCCGTTGTCGACTGCGTCGGTGCCAGACCAAGTTCCGGGTCCGCTTCTGCAAATCCGCGAGTGGCCGGAACAAGTTTCCGTCGAAGAAACATCAAAGTAAAAATGGCTTCGAGCGCCCCAGCCGCCGCTAGCGTGTGCCCTGTGTAGCCCTTGGTGGAAACTATCTGCGCCTTCTCAAACATTCCCTTAAAAACTCGGGCCTCCGTCAGGTCATTGGTGCGAGTCGCCGTGCCATGGGCATTGAGAAAGGCGACATGGTTGGGGAGAATTCGCGCAGATTGCAGACATCTGCGAATGGCCAACTCCAAGCCAAACCCGCTGGGATCCGGGCTACTGGGATGGTAATGATCGCTTGCCATCCCAACGCCAAGCAAGTAGCCAAGCGGTTCCTGACGCCGCGCAACTGCGATATCTTGGTTCTCGAGAACCAAGATCCCGGCCCCCTCTCCCAAGTTTAAACCACAACGATTCTTATCAAACGGCCTTGCCAACTCCGGCGACCGGAGTTGCAAAGAGTCGAATCCCTCAACAATATGTTTTGGAATCACGTCGACACCGCCGGCCAAAACAATGTCGCAAGCGCCTTGATCAAGCCAGAGCTTGCCTATTCCAAGTGCGTCCGCCCCGGACGTGCAGGCGTTGTTGATAGTCAAATGCGGCCCAACGAAGGAGTACTTTCCGGCAATCTTCTCCGCCAAACTTTTTGTAAGGAAATTCTCCTCTTCGATTAGGTCGGGACACTGGTTATTAAAAAAATCCGAAAGGAATTTTTCGTTCCCAAAACTAAAAGCAGACGTTGTCCCCAAGCAGACACCGATTTTGTATTTTTTTCTGTCGTCAAGCGACAATTGCGCGCTGGTCAAAGCCTCTTCAATCGCCCTGTTCAAAAGTCGGCCTACCCTCAGTCCTGGACCCTCTTCAGGTAACCGCGAGCGAAATGTATCCGAAGACGGCAATCCGTGTTCCTGCGGCAGATTGCCAGGGGCGAAAAAGCTACTCTCCGACTCTTGAATGTTAGAACCGATGGCGGAAATACAGCCCCAGCCAGAGATATGCGTTTTCTTCATTGGTTTAATATCCAAGTTTCGTTAATATGGGACATACAATATCGATAATTATGATCTTTGCGGAAGGGAAATTGAAGAAATATCTTGTTATCTACTATTCGCAGACAGGGCAAACCCAGCACGCAGCGTCCCTTTTAGAAGAAAATCTTTCGTCGACAGGGACGGTTGACACGTTACAGCTCATCCCTGAGGAGCGTTTCCCGTTTCCATGGGGCTTCCGAGATTTCTTCGCGGTATTTCAGCGCTGTATTCTCGGACAACCTTGCAAATTAAAGCCTTTTGCCTTGAGCGGTCAGGATTATGACACGGTTTTCTTGTTGGCTCAAGTTTGGTTTTTGTCCCCTTCACTACCAATTCAGGGTTTTCTGAAATCCCCTGACGCAGAATTTTTAAGAAACACCCCCGTTCATTTAGTCTTGACATGCCGCAATATGTGGTTAAGCGCGGCTGCAGACATAAAGAAATACCTTGATCGCCTCGGCGCTGAATTGCGAGACATAACAACGCTAGAAGATTCTTCACCTCCGTGGGTTTCATTTATTACGACCCCCGCATGGCTTATTAAAGGAAAAAAGCAATTCTTAAAATTTCGTGAGGCGGGAATCGATCAAAAAGCGTATGATAAATTCGTAAGCGATATCAAGGACAAAGTTAATCATGGTACGCCGGAACTACCGGCACCCATGAGTGTTCGTGCGAACAAAATAGAGAGCATGGTCAATACAGTAATTATGGAAATCCTTGCGCGAAAATTGTTTGGGATTTGGGCACGTATCTTACACGGCACGCGCACCCCCATTTTTTCGAAAGTTTTACAAATGGGCTTTCGCTTAAATCTCATCAGTTTGATCGTCGCGCTACTTTTGGTTTTGCCGATTCTGAGATTGTTTTTTGCGAACCGTTTCTATCGCATTGTACACAACCAGTTTAGTCGCTTGGCCGTAAGTTTCAAATTTGGAGAAGGCGCCCCATGGTATACGTGAACGGCATCAACGTTTTTTTGCCGAATGAACCGGTTTTCAATGATCAAATTGAAAACGTGTTGGGAGTCGTTCCCGGTTCGGCTACAAAAGCTCGAAGGCTTGTCTTAAGAAATAACGGCATTGAAGCCCGATATTACGCCATTAATCGTGAAACGGGAAAACCAACTCACTCTAATTCCGAACTCTCCGCGGTCGCTGTACGCGGACTGCTGGCAAAAAATGATCTTCAAGGAAATGAAGTCGATCTTCTAGCTTGCGGCACGTCTGGTCCCGATCAACTTTTCCCTTCGCATGCTGCAATGGTCCACGGCGAGTTGGGCATCGATCCTTGCGAAGTTCTCAGCGTATCGGGTGTGTGCGGGAGTTCAGTCGGCGCGCTAAAATATGCCTATCTCTATCTGCAAGCAAATCCTGACAAGCAGGCAGTCGTCACGGGCTCGGAAATAGCGTCCAAGTACTTGCGTTCCGAAAACTTTCTAAACTCGAAAGAACCGACAGACGAACTCGTGGAAGCGGAGCCTAATCAGGGTTTTGGCCAGCACTTCTTGAGATGGATGCTGTCAGACGGTGCCGCTGCTTTGCTGTTGCAAGGACGCCCAAACAAGAATCGCCCCAGCCTGAAAATAGAATGGATTGACTCTATCTCGTATGCTAATGAAATGCCGACCTGCATGTACGCCGGCTGCCTTAAGAAAAACGACGGCTCGACTCAAAGTTGGCTCGACGTTGATCGCAACCACCTTTCTTCCACGGGCGTGATGAACATCGCCCAGGATGTACAATTGCTCAATGAGCATATTGTGGAATACGTCATTTGCAAAGCCTTCGCAAAAATAGCCGAAAAGAGGGAGTTAAAGCCTTCAGACATTGATTTTTTTGTGCCTCATTACTCCTCCAAGTATTTCAAACCGCGTGTTTATGACGGGCTCACGAGAATCGGCTTCGAGATACCTTATGAGAAATGGTTCACCAATCTAACTGAAAAGGGCAATGTGGGATCCGCCTCAATATTTATCTCCCTTGAAGGATTGATGACATCTGGAAAGCTGGAGCACGGACAAAAGATCCTCTGCTTTGTGCCTGAAAGTTCGCGATTTTCAGTCTCATACTTTTACCTCACAGTGATAGACGGCGATGAAGGCGTTTGAAATACCTCAAGACAACGACCAAAACTACGAGGGACTGAGAAAGCTACGCTATGGCCGAAGTGAAAACGGCGATGTTGTCGGTTACACGTCTAATGGTGATTCAGTTGAACGTGAAGTCATGGACGTCGCCTGGCAGTCGATAGAAAAGAAAATCGAAGCAACATACCGTAAAGTCGTCAGCGGCGAGCTAAGCCCGCTTGCATATTATCTCGAACTTTATTTGCTTGAACCCAAGAACCTCGCCAGCAATGTTGGACTTTGGACCTGGCAGGTTCGTCAGCATTTACGGCCGAAAAAATTCTCCACGATGCCCGAAAAAACATTAAAAAAGTACGCTGACTTCTTTAACATTTCCTTGGAAACACTTCGGGCAACACCAAAAAGAGATACAATATGACCTTAGACCCGACGATGCCCGATGGAAGCTTTAAGCATTTTCATGCGGCCCATTGTGAATCCGGGGTGACCAGTTCGCTCCTCAATAACATCGGCGTTTCAATTTCCGAAGCAATGTGTTTGGGCATCGGCAGCGGCCTGTTTTTTGTTTATGCGCCCTTTGTAAAGGTCATGGGGTTGCCCTTGATCAGCTTTAGATCCTTTCCCGGAACTATTTTTCAAAAAACCTGCAAGCGGCTGGGGATCTCCTATAGCAAGGAACGCTTTCTCTGGAAAGAATCTGGAATACGTCGTTTAGACCAACTCGCAGATCGCGACCAATCGGTAGGCATCCAAACCAACATATTCTGGTTGCCCTATGTACCTAGGCGATTTCGATTCCACTTCAACGCCCACAACATTATCGTCTTCGGCAAGGACGAGGCTGGCGCTTACAGAGTAAGTGACCCTTGTCTGGAAGAAACAGTCACCTGCCAAAAAGAAGCGATAAATAGGGCGCGCTTTTCGCGCGGTCCCTTGGCGCCACGAGGGCTTATTTATTATCCGAAGGACGCTACCGAAACGAGCGCAAACCTGAAATCCGCGATCAAAGCGGGCATACGTCAAACATGCCGCAGCATGTTGGGCCCTCGCGTCCCCTATTTGGGCGTTCGCGGCATAAACTTTCTTGGACAGCAGCTTGCAGTGTGGCCCGACAAAATAAAAGACGAAGACACACTCTACCAATATTTAGCGAGCATTGTCCGCATGCAGGAAGAGGTTGGCACGGGCGGAGCCGGATTTCGCTATCTTTATGCCAGCTTTCTGCAAGAAAGCGGTCGGATTCTAGCAAGTCCCGAACTCGCTGAGGCCTCCATGATGATCGAAGAAGTGGGCGACCAATGGCGACATTTTGGGACAGAAGCAGCCCGAACGTGTAAAAAACGCGAGATCGGTAATTTCCCAAAACTCGGGGAGATATTGCGAAACATTTCAAACTCAGAGAAGCAATTCTATCTCTTTCTTCAAGAGCGTTGTCTATGACAAATGCCGTCGAAGTTTCTAATCTAAACTTCTTGTATAAAACTGCTAAGACTCATGCGCTTAACAACTTCAACTTGAACATCCCCACCGGTTCCTTTTTCGCTTTACTAGGTCCGAACGGCGCCGGAAAAACCACATTCCTAAATTTGTTGGCGGGTCTGATAAAGAAGCAAAACTCTGGCATCAAAGTGTTTGGCAAAAATATTGAATCAGCTAATTTCGACAAAAGAAAGATCGGCTATGTCCCCCAAGATATTGCCCTATACTTGACCCTTACCGCTGAGCAAAACCTGCGCTTCTTTGCTAAACTCGCCAAAGTCAAGAACATCAAAACCAAGATCGACGAGGTGCTTGAAACAGTGTCCCTGAGCGGTTCTCGAAGGAAAGCGGTCATGCAATTTTCCGGCGGTATGAAACGACGTCTTAATCTAGCCGTTGCTCTGCTCGGCGACCCGGAGCTTCTTATTTTGGACGAGCCGACGACAGGCGTCGATCAGCAGTCTCGACGTTTGATCTTTGACAAGCTACTTGAGCTGAAGCAAAAAGGTCTAACGCTCGTCTATACATCTCATTATCTTGAGGAAGTGGAAAAGCTCTGTGATCGAATCGCCATTATGGACCATGGCCGAATATTGGTGGACACGGACAAGCAATCGTTACTTCATGAATATTCAAAGAACAAAGATTCCTTGGAAGAAGTATTCGCGAACCTGACGGGTCCGTCGCTTCGGGATAGGTGAGGAAAAATGCAGTTGGTTTTTGCGGTGATGTGGCAGGAAATTCTCGTGTTATGGCGCGACAAACGCGCTCTGGCCTTGTTATTCATCATGCCAGCAGCCCTGATAATGCTTCTAACGCTGGCCTTAACCGATATCTACTTTGACAAGATGGGAAAGAACCTGTCGTTAAGAATCCAAGTAGAGGAAACAAGCGAAATTTCCGATCAAATCAAATCCCACTTCGAAAGTGAGGGCTACAAACTCCAGTTTGAGGAAGGAGTAAAAGCCGCTTCCGCTCTAGGCGACGATAAACAAGAAAGACATATCGACATATGGATTCCGAAAGTTGATTCTACGGTACTCAAAGACTTGAATCGTCCTCAAAGCGAGCTTTTCACCGACAAGATCAAAGTCAAATTCTCCAAGGTACTTGATAACTCCTATCGCAAAGTCTTTCTCCTCGAACTGAGCAGAGCATTCCACGACATAACTCTCGAGAAATTGTCGCAGCAAATTGAAGACGTAAGCCACGGCCAAATTAAACCTAAGTTTATAAATATCCTCGACTACGTCCAAGAGGTGGAAGAAGGGACAATTGTTCCTAACCCCGTACAACAGACCGTGCCTGCCTGGACTTTATTTGCAATGTTTTTTATTGTCGTACCTATTTCAAACAGCATTTTTCGCGATCGAGAAAGCGGCATTACGGATAGAATTTTAAGCTATCCAGTGCGAAAAAGCGTGATTTTGGCGGGGAAAATGTTGCCATACTTATTTGTAAATCTGCTGCAATTCATTTGCATGCTCACAGTCGGCGTTCTAGCAGCCCCGCTTCTCAACGGCGTACAATTTGAGATTGGCGAGATCAACGCCGCGCTCGTACTCGTTACAGTATCCTGCAGTTTAGCAGCGCTGGGATATGCTCTACTTATTTCTACAATGACCAAGACAAGCGAACAAGCGGCAGGATTCGGATCTTTATCCATCGTCATTTTGGCGGTTATAGGCGGCGTCATGATACCCAGATTTGCGATGCCTTCAGCCATGCAATCCCTCGCCATGTTATCGCCTTTGCACTGGGGGCTCGAGGCTTATCAGTCGGTCTTCTTGAGGGCGGACGGTCTTTCCGAGGTCCTGCAAGAATGCCTTGTTCTAGCCGGATTCGCTGTTGTTTGTTTTTGTATTGGTCTTCTTAAATTTCGATGGAGCCGCTCATGAACGAGGACTTGCTGCGAGAAAAACTCAAAGAAATGGTCATCAAGGCCTGTGACGTAAAGAACGTGACTGTCAGCGACATCAATAACGACGAACCCCTGATTAATGGGCCTGGTGCGCTTCCTCTGGATAGCCTTGATGCGCTGGAGATAGTTTCAAAAATAAATGAACACTTCGGAATAAAGGTTGAGAACGCCTCAACTGCCAGATCCATTTTCGGTTCATTCACAGCGCTCTCGAAGTTCCTTTACAAAAAGGCCGATCCAAAACTAACCCAAAAGTTCCTTTCAACAACGTTCTAGTGGGTATCGCCAACATTGCCGCGACAAAGCGGCAACGACCGGTGACCACGAAATGCCAATGCCTCGAGACGATCTGCCTCACCTGGACCCAACGCCAAGTTGCTGACTTTTTCTGCCAGCTGCCTCAATGCAATCCGCGCCTCCATGCGTGATAGCGCGGCACCAATACATACGTGAACTCCGGCTCCGAAAGCCAGATGCTCGCGGGAGTTGCGATAGATGTCAAAGCGGTCGGGTTCCTCAAACTTCTCGGGATCGCGATTCGCCGAGGCAAGGAGCGGCGCTACTATCGTACCTTCAGCAATGGACATTCCAGCGAGTTCAGTATTTTGGGCAACGCGGCGTGTGACATGAATAACGGGAGGATCCCATCGCAACGTTTCCTCGATCACTGCATCGGCAAGAGATGGATTGTTGACCAAATCCCGCCATTGGCTTGGATGATTTAACAAGGCAGTAACTGCATTGCCAATAAGGTTGGTCGTGGTTTCATTGCCAGCGACTAGCATCAGTCTCGCCAACCCCAATACTTCGTCTGGCTTCAAAACGTCGTCATCCTCGCTTGCTCGCACCATGGTTGAGATGAGGTCGGAGCCGGTTTTATCGCTTCTGCGCTGCGCTATCACACTCTCGAAATACTCACGAAACTCATCACAACTCTTAACGATCTCTTTTTCCCTACGATCCTTCCACTCGGAAGGAGGCGCTACTTGGACCGTTCGAACGCTCACCAAATCATCCGACCACCGTTTAAAATCCTGCTGCATACCTTGATCAACGCCGAGGAGCTCAGAGATCACCGTTACGGGTAGTGGCATAGCCAATTCATTTATGAGATCAAATGTCGGTTTTGAGACCAATTTATTTATCAAGGCACTCGTTAGTTTCTCGATTTTAGGTTCCCATCCCGCCATTTCCTTTATGGTAAAAGAGCGTTGAACGAGGCGACGTACTCTGGTGTGGCTGGGAGGATCGCTACCGAGCAGGACGGAATTGCGCGTAAAAAGCTCCGCACCTTTTAGAGGCGGAAACACCCGCTCTAGGCCGGCTGAAGAATACACTTGCGGATTTTTCAGCACAGCAAGAACGTCTTTGTAACGCGTGACACCAAGAAAGCCGTTTGGCTCTACCATACAAAATGGCCCAGCTTGGCGGACTGTATCGAGACATGTATAAGGACTGTTTCTAAATTGGGAAGCACTGATATCTATGATTTCCATCCGTGATTCTCCTTTATGACGGAAAGAACGATGTCAAAATATCGTATTTGAAATTAAATTCAACTTTTATAGCGTGGAACCAGGAGGGGTTGTCGTTATCTTATTAGGGTTCGGATAGACTTGGTGCAAATCTCTACTGCCCGGAACGCTCCATCTTATTAGGGAACGTTCCGTTAAATTCAGGCCGACAGCGGCCTAACTGGCTTTCTTGAACATCGTAAGGTTAGGTACCGAAAATTTCACCGCCGTACTTGGAAAAATGAAACTAAAGGTTGTTCCTTTGTCCTTCTCGGAATCTACTTTGATTTCTCCGCCTAATTGCTCGGTCATCTGCTTCACGGCAGCCATACCTACACCCCGGCCGGAAATGTCCGTAACCTCATCCTTGGTCGAAACGCCATCGGCAAAAAGCGCGTTGGCAAGATCCTTCTTGGTTTCGGCCGGAAGGTTCCGCTCGCGAGCTTTTGTTTGCACTCTGGCCCAGTCAATGCCCTTACCGTCATCTGTGATCGCAATCTCTAGGGCGTCGCCCTGAGCTCGCGCCGCAAGAACTACTGATCCGTTGGGCGACTTGTCCTTGTCCATTCGCTCTTCAGGAGTTTCTAGGCCATGGTCGATAGCATTGCGAATAACGTGGACCATGATTCCCCAAAACTCACCCAACCCGTCCTTGTCTAATTTTATTCCGTGGTCGTTGATTTGAATGTTCAGGTCACCCTTGCCAAGACGCTTACCCAATCCTTCTGCTATTCTTCCAAGCCTATGAAGGCGGATGCCGACCGGCTCAAGCTGCCACGACATAAGCGCTTGGGAAATATTCTCGTGAGGCGCCTTGTTCTTTACCATCGTAATCGTACTTTCGAGCTCGTTTCGGTCGACCTCGAGACGGGCATGGCTTGAGTTTTCAAGCAAGGAAGTGAAGCGCACTTCAACGTCTTGCCAGGCGAGGCTTACTTCCGCGAATTTCTCCGGTGAGATTTCGCCGTCTGCGTCTTCAAGCATTTTGGATTCCAAGTCGTGACAAAGATGGGCAAAGGTCTCAAGACCCTGCTGAGCCGCGTTGCCCTTCAGCGTGTGAAGAAGTCGCAACAATGTCGGACGGGACAATGTCGCTCGTTTGTGTACGAGAACCTCAACGCCTTTTCTTGTTTCTTCAAAGAATTCAGATACCGCGTTTTTATCGACGATGATATTTTGAACGACCTTCATTGTTTCCTTTTGCTCACGTTCCTTCTCCTCTGCCTTTACCGCTTCCGTGATGTTGCTCACAACCACCAGTATACTTTCCAGCTTTTGGTCTCGCGTTACAGGCCGCAGAGTTATCTGAAACTTGTCTTCTCCTATAGTGATTCGATTCGGCATTTGGTCGGCCACAACTTCAAACGGCATGAAGCCGTCGAGAAGTTGATCCCACCCCAATCTAAAAAGGTTGGCTTGCTTAGCGTTCCCTTTGTTCACATAGTCCCACACCTTCATCTTTGGCATGGGTATACCAAGCCAGCGATCAACAACCGCAGAACGTTCTCCCACTATTGTTCCATCGAGCGCAACGTTGATGAATCCCTGCTCGGCATTGTCCAATATTAATTTCATGTCATGGTTTCGAGCGGAAATCGCTTGTTGTCCAATTTCAATAGAAGCCAACATTTCATTAGTTGTAAGGGAAAGGTCGGAGATTTCGTCATTTCCTGATTGCGGTACCCTGAGCCTCAGATCAGAACTCCGACGAATATTGCCCAACGCCGAAGCAAGTTTTGTCACCCGTGATACAACACTGCGCTGCAAAGTAAAGAGAACAACAATGCCAAAGACCAAGCCGGCAAGACTAAGGGCAACGAAAAATGAATTAATCGTGGTTTTGCCTTGGGCGTGGATCTCCCTTGGCGTTCGCATTTCGACATAAGCAATGGGTTTATCGAACAAATCCTGGAACATAGTGAAACCAGCAATCGTTGCCTCGTCCACGGGGTTGATAACCATATCGTCAAGGGTTTGAAGCTTCGAAATCACGCTCGAAAAACTTGGATCAGTCTTCGCCTCTTCTGGGGTTTTTAAGACCAAGTCGAGGTGAGTAAGCTTCATCAATCTCTCGATCATGGTCTTATTGATGGCTCGTCCAGCGATGAGAGACCCTACAATAGGTCCCTTGCTTTCACTCGTCAATACGGGCTGAACTGAAATGAAGGTCGGCCCAAGTGTAGGTATATCGACAATTCCCGTTTTTATATCTTCCTCGTTTTTAAAGGCGAAGAGAGGACCATTGGCGCTAAAGAATTCTTCAATTTTCGGGTCGAGCGGCAGGTCTTTCTCGTTTTCCAGATCAAATACTCTTCCCCATCTCAACTTGCCGTCAGGCAAACGCCAAACAAACAACTCAAATTTCATCCCCATCAATGAGCTGATAGCTAAGCTAGACTTTTCAAACGCAGCATTGCCGTCTTGCATGTAGACATATGCGTCATCCCACATCGACCAGTCAATGATCTTGACCTCGACGTTTTCCATCTGCATGGCAAAAGCATCGCGAAGACGATTGATATTGATCATCGCGTCTCGATTCTCCACCGTCTCAAACCCCTTCTTCACGATGGTTTGAGAAAACAACATAAGAAGGCCCATCGTCGCCGCCAGCGTGACTGTTACGACAGTGAGGGTTCTGAGACTTAGACCTAAGCGAAAGGAAGGTTTTTTCTCGTTTTGGTTGCTGTGCATGAGATCTCGCTTTCTTTAAAAAATAAGGGCTGATGAGAATGTTAGTACATCGGTTGAAGCCTGCTTTACCTTAGAAAATTCATGGCCTGAAGACAGCCCAACCAACGGATAGTGCTGACCAATCGCGACGGTCTATTGGTTTTACCAACTGCGGGCACGGTAAATGCAAAAAAAGATTTGTTGCGCCCCATTTTCTTCATCAGGGGCACAAACCACGCCACCCTTATGAAAGGAGAAATCATGAATAGTTTATTTCGCTTCTCTTCAATTGTTTTTCTGACTATGTCGAGCATTCTTTCCGCTGCCGAGGCTCCCCGCTCGATCTTAGTCGGCGTTTACAACACCACTACAGGAGCAGAAAAAGCCTATAAAGATCTTGAGGAACTCAAAAAAGCAAAGGTCATTGGGATTGACGCATTCGCGATCGTGGAGAAAGACAAGGAAGGTCGCGTGACAGTTCGCAACACGCAGCAACGCAATGCAGGCTGGGGCGCTGTAGCTGGCGGTATCATAGGAACTCTTGCAATGGGTCCAGTCGGCGGACTCGTGGCGGGTGCCGGAACCGGCGGGCTTATAGGTTGGTTAACCGGTGAACGGGTCGGCATTTCCAGAGAAAACATCGACAACATCCGAAGCGCTCTCGAACCCAATAGTTCCGCCGTTGTGACGATCGTCGAAGACAAGTGGATCACGGATATTGAGAAAGTCCTCAGGCGAGCTGAAACCAGAGCATACATTAAGGACACATTGGAAGAACAAAAAGACGAAGGAGCAGCTGCACATTAAGGAGCACAGCGGCCGTGGAGATCTCGGCAATTGTTACACTATGGGGCGGTTGCGACCGCTCCTGTCTCAATCCAGCATCTTAAACACTGATTCTGTTTTGACATCCTGAATTTCGACGTCCGAACGGAGTTGCATGTCCATTTCGATAAGCGCCAGCGACACGGCAAAGTCTTTAACGAACAAAATAGTTCCCGCTATGGCCAGTACGAGCGACATCAGAAAAAGAAACTGCGGAACATAGTAGGTGTTCAGTTGAATGTTTAACGACACAAACAACAAGACGATCGTTAAGGCAATTCCAAATATAGACAGCCCCTCTAAGATAATCGCCAATCGCAAAAGTCTAGCTCGTTGGTAAAGAGAGCGCAATTCCCGGTGCATGTACTCTGCTCCTGTTTCTTTGAGATAGAGTTTTGGACCCTCACGGAGGATTTGACGAATGCGGTCGATAATGCGCCCGTATCGCAACGACATAGTGTTGAGAATGGCAGTAACACCCGTAATTAAAAACACTGGTGCTATGGAAGTGGACATGAGTTTTGCAAGCGCCGAGCTATCGACGGGTATGAGCGTCATGAAGTTCACCATTCTTTGATATTTGTTCTAGAACCAATTCTACTTTATGATAGGCTTGAAGATAAACATTATTTGAAGAAAATCTTCAGTCGTCCCCGACACTTATAGCTCACCCGTTTTTTTGCTTTTCCCTAAACCTTTTTGAGAAATGTCCGATAGGTGGTTAGAAGGTCTGCAACAGCGAGGGCTTATGCTTAGGTTTGACGCAAAAATAATGATTGGTTTCATTGCCTCTTGTTTGTTCTGGGTCGGCTGCAAAGACAAGGAAAGCCAGTTTTCCGCGGCCAACGGTCAATTTGACAAGTCCTGTGGTGCAGAACACGGTATTGCTAAAGTAACTCTCCTTACTAAGAACGTTAAAGTCGGCGCAGGGCCCCAAACCATCAGATACGAGGTCGCCCTTGAGGACTGCGCGGGCAAAGCTTGGCCGATCGAAGGCGAAATACTGTTCGATCTCGACGCTTGGTATTCGGGTGGAACCGATCTTGTCCTTACGTATGTCATCAAAGATTCGGTCTCCAGTTCTCAAATCGCAAGCGGTTCTCTTGAACACGTTTCAGGCAAGGACATGTTTGGTAAAGTAGGTGAAGGAAGAGGGCATAACCGCACTGCAGGAATTAAAACGACTGCAAATTCTCCAAAGGCTATTTTTGAAGTCAACATTGGCGATTGGGTTCTCATCCCGACGAGTTCAGATCCCTCCACCCCGCCAGGACCTAGTTATACCGTGAATTCATTCCTCAAGCTTGGACAGGCCCAAGCCATCACAGAACCCATAGCCGTTGAAAACGCATCGAGCGGAACTACGATCTTGCCGACAACCGCACCAACGTCACTTTAGAAATTTTGATCGCCGTTTTAGAGAAACTAACCTAAAATTGATGGTAGCATTCAAAATGACGAGAGAGGTTTGACCTCGTTTGCCTTGGGACGGTATGCAAGTATCCACTCGAAGAAACTTCGTAAAATATCTTCTAGGACTTCTTGGGACCTATATCGCCGCCTGTAAACCTATCAAGAAGAAAACGATACTGACTCGATTCGCAACAGAACCTCCAGGGGACGAGAATGAGGACGGGAAAGAGGTTGACAGTGAGGAGACGAGCAACAAAAACATCAGCAGCGAAACCAGCGGCGCAAACGCTCCCTCCAGAGTTCGCAAGAATATTTGGGAACTCAATTCCGAAAGTCCCGACATCGTCTATTTAACGGCGGCAATCGAAGTAATGAAAAAAATTGCGCCGGACGATCCAGCCTACGGCAATATCGGTTGGAAAGGAATATCAGAACAACACCGAAAGGCTTGCCCGCACGGCAACCATTTCTTTCTTCCTTGGCACAGGGTCTATCTATATTACTTCGAAAACACGGTAGACTATTTTGCTAAGCAGCTCCGCGCGCACCTCAGGGGCGAATCCGTCGAAAATCTCATTTTTGCGAAAGGGGTTCCTGTTCCCGCGCTCAGTAAAGAACACGCCACCCTACTCGTCGACATAGAACATGATTTCGCCCTTCCCTACTGGGATTGGTCTTTCCCCGACAAGGGAAACGGCGAAGATATCCGTATTATGGACATTGTGAGTGAAAACCCCATTTTAGATGGCACCCGCTGGGACGACCCCGTTATCGAGCGGAATATACCACCCGAACCTATGGATCCGAGCTGGGCTTCAAAGAGCGCCATCGCCAAAATTGTCGAAATTGATTCGTTTCATGTGTTTACGAGCGGAGAAGCGTCCGGCCAGAGAAAAGGCACGGAGCGTGCCTATGGGGAACTCGAAGGTGCTCCGCACAATCATGCCCACAACTATATTGGCGGCACCATGGCGCACGTACCCGTGTCCGCCCTAGATCCCATCTTCTGGATGCATCACTGCAACCTCGATCGTGTATGGGAAACCTGGATGCAATTCCATAAATTCGAACCCACCATCGTCGAACCTGAATCAGACGCCGAAGGCTGGAAAAACTACGAGCTGTATACATTCTTCGACCTTGATAACCAGCCTAAGACCCACACGGTAGCATCCGTTTTAAACCTAAGGAAAATGGACTTCTTGGGAAAGGCCGTCAAGTATGACCAGCTTGCAGTCCCCATCACCCAGAACTTGGTTGAAATACCAAGACCAAGAAAGTCGTCCACCCCGATCTTAGTCGACTCCAATTTAATATCCGTCATTCTTGACGAATCTAATCATACCCTTTCTCTCCAACTATCCGCGGGCGCCGAAAAGGAACAGCTTCTCCAGCGGATTCGACATTTTAAAGATAGCTCTCGGCGTCTAGCTATTGCCTTCAAAGGATTTCCCGAACCTCCAGAAGCTATGCCCTACGACCATCTGAAATTCTACATGCAATTTGGACCTGCCGACGCGGAGCGGCATCATATCGCAAGTTATGGCTTTTTTGGCACTCACCAAGAAAGCATTAACATGTCATTCGAACTTAGCAGCAAACTTCAAGATATAGCCAATAGCCAGGCTTTTGTCGGGCGCGGCGGTATTCAACAAATTACGGATGTCGTATTTTATGTCGCGCTTTTCAAGTCGGCTCCACGAGGACAAAGGGCCCAGTCTTACGTCCCTTTTGCAAATATTTCGCCTGCCGATTTGGAACGCTTTAAGACAATGAGAATAGAACTCAGATAGATTTGGAAAACATATGCAGAATCCGGCTGCCAGGTACCATGCTCGCTTATTTGCTGTAACGTCGATCTGCGTCTTTAGAACAGCGTAGAAATTTGCCGTAGCGGCAAAAAAATGGGGTGAGTTGAGAGTTTCGTACTTCGTAAGAAGTACAACCGAGATCCTCAGATTCCGTTTCGTTTTCTAAGTTTTACCCTAGCTAACTACTCCCTTTTCCAAAGAAACGTCCCCTCAACTCACCTTAGCCTGTTACGGCTACCGGCTTTTGACGTCCGGCATCTTCTCTATTGCAAGGCGGTTGCCAAGCCGCTTGCTTCGTCGTGGCGAATACCAACAATCTGCAAACCACGGAAAAACGCTGAGGAATCCGCTCAAGGTTTTTGTTGTTAAATATCCGCAATAATAATCTTGCCCGTTGCCGACGTCGCTATCGAACGTCAGATGGAGTAGGAACGCTGCAGCCAAACACTTAAAGGAAGCGGAACTTGGTCTAGTGGCAACCCGTTGAGATCCATCGCCCTCCCTGGTTAGACCCTGCCGCGAAAGTGCCAGGATCTAATTACAAATGTAATAAATAATGAGCAGATGCTACACTTCCACAGACACCATGGAAGCGCGGAATGGACATCTACCAATTTGAAGATTATAAATCTTTCATTCTAAAAAAAATTGAAGAGAACACTCACATTAAAGGCTACCGTTCCGCCCTTGCCAACGCGGCCGGTTGCGGCAAATCCTTTCTTTCTCAAGCCTTGAACTCATCTGTCCAGCTGACGCTTGACCACGGAGCTGGGTTGTGCGCCTTTTGGAACCTAGACGATGCTCGAACAGATTTTTTCCTGGACCTCATGAACCTAGAAAGAGCCGCAACGCTCGTTCTCAAGAAACGAATTGAGAAACGTCTCAAAACAGCTAGAACAGAAAGCAAGCAGCTTGTGAGCCGGTCAGCCCAGGAGATGAATCTGAGTGCGGGACTCAAAGAAGCGATATATTACTCGTCATGGCACTATGCCGCCGTCCATACCCTCACCGCGGTCCCGGGGTATCAAAAGCCACCAGCCATTGCTCAACGACTGGACCTTCCGACTCTGCTTGTGGAGCGAACGCTTCGCGATCTCGCGGCTATAGGGCTTGTCGAGTCGAAAGGCAACTTATGGACTGTTAAGGGCGCGTCCATCCATCTTCCGAAGGAGTCCCCTCTATCAAGCATCAATCAGACAAGTTGGCGCAACCAAGCAATGCGGCATTTAGGAGTCCGTCCCTACGACGGGATTCATTACTCCGCATTGTTTGCTCTGAGCCGAGCCGACGCTACAAAGTTGCACAACCATTTCAACGAAGCGATTGCCCATGCATTGAAGGTTGTCGAGCCGTCCCACGAGGAAGAACTCTTTTGCCTTAACCTCGACTATTGGAGCGTTTGAGATCTAAGTA
This sequence comes from Oligoflexales bacterium, assembly GCA_050251195.1. Classification (GTDB taxonomy): domain Bacteria; phylum Bdellovibrionota_B; class Oligoflexia; order Oligoflexales; family Oligoflexaceae; genus JBFWNG01. Next base: position 73,206 of record JBFWNG010000005.1, on the reverse strand, counting down.
AGCGGGATACTCTTTAATAGACAAGAAAGTGGTGGAGGGGGCCCGCATGGCAGGTCTCATAAGAGCAGAATAGCCCGGCGCATCGCGCCGGGTTTAAGAGGCATTTAGTTGATTGATCCAGTTATGGACAATTCTCTTACGTCGTGAACGTGTGTATCGGTATGAACAGCATACTTGCCAACTATCCTGGCAACAATTTGACCTGCATCGTTGTCAAACGTTTCAACAACGGACACGAAGTAGATGCAAGCTCCGTCAGCAAAGCAATCCTTTTCGATCACTTGAGCCACAGGCTGTGTCATGTTGTCCCATCCCATGTCGCGCTCACCAAGTTCCTCGTCCGTGTCGTGTTCCCAAGTTGCCACCACCTTGCTTTCGGCGAACGCCTTTGCGGCAACTTCTTTAACTCTCGGATCCAAACGGTAGTCAAGTTGCTTGTCCCTCACAAGCTTACCGACAACACTTATTTCCGATGCTTTATCGACAGAACCTTCGGTTGTCTCGACAAGGTATTTTGCGACAACGCGTCCGAGAATCTTGCCTGTGATGCTATTAAAGGTTTCAAAAACTGATACAACGTGAACACATGAAATGTACTGTGAAAAATTCGAACAGTCCATTTCGATAGTTGAAACCTGTGGTTCAGAAACCGCATCAAGGGCGTTATTTAGTTCGTCTCCCAAAACATCTTCCCAATTCGTCACTTCATCACTCAATGCAAACTTCTCAAGAGCGGCTTTGTGAACGCTCTGCTCCTGTGATGTTGCGAATCCCACGCTCGCAAAACAAATCATCCCTGCTGTTATTACTGACGCAATCTTCATATATATTTCTCCATCCTTTGGGTAATAGTTGACTTTACTCCTGCATGTTACGTGCCAACTATTGATTTCCCTATAGGACGCCCCTTCCAACCAACCAGTAAATTTTTGTTATCAGCAAAAAGTAACAATTTGACGCATCCCGCGGTAACTTTTCGCAACCACTTCGATATTTCTATGTCACTTTGACTTACTGACATCACATGATGTCCGTTGTTTTCGTCGATCGGTCGTTGTAGTCATGAGCGGTAACGTAAGAGGAGAAAAAATATGAAACGAAGAATTCTTGAAATTATCATGGCAACAACACTGCTCTCGCAAGGAGCCGCCGCAAAAGAGTCTGCACAAAATTTTATTTGTGAGAACGTAGGAGGAGTTGAAGAGTGGACGATCTATGTTGATCTTGACAAGGAGACCGCTGCTTTTTTTGACAACGACACAATGGTCGAAGTTCCTCTAACCGAAGTCACCCTCATCGACTCTCCGACGCGACAGGAAACCTTTACCTTTGAAGGTGCAGATACGGGCGTTGGCCCGGGGCATCTCCTTCAAATCAGGTTCAACAAAACCAGCCTACAAGGTAGCGTTGTATTCTCATTAGGTGAGAACGACGAGGAGGTCCTCTCGGCGCTTAACGGCTGCCGATTAGATCCTTCAGCACCCTAGGAACGAAGCTTTCCAAACCTTGACGTAAAGATTTACGTCAGCATGAGCGTGAATGTGATCATGATCGTGAGCTCACCATGAACATGATCCAAACCGCTCACGGAAAGCTCCCCCTCATTGGCAATTTTGAGCGGACATTGCGCAGGTGAGATAATGCCGCATTTCGCCGGTATCGGTTACCTGCCAATCGTTGTGTCCATAGCGAACACGGGCAATGGGATCACCGTGAATCGGCTCAATTCCCGGCGCATTATAGTATTTGTCCGTGCACGTCGCATTGTTCATGGTAAAGGTCGATGCAGATCGGAATGCGTACGCTACGTGACCGAGATCCCAACTAAAGGCGTCACATGAATTATGGTGCCCGAAAAAATAGAGAAACTTACCAATAGCGGCACCTCCGCTGACAGTATCTGGCGCCGTTGGTTTAACTTCCTTGTCAATAACGACAGGCTGACGTTGGGCCGGGGTGAGAACCTCGTTGCTATCTTGAACGCTAATCCTGAGGAATCGGTAGGCGAAGGTATCCCCGCCCCCAGGCCGCAAGCACGCCGTCGTTTCAAATCTCGCTGTACCAATTGTAAATTCGGAGGTAACTGAGTTTTCCCCAATATCGCACTGTCCCTCCGTCATGACGTCGCCATATTCAAAAAGCCCCACTTGGTAACCTTTGCCCCAAACGTTTATTTGGCCATTCTGTCCTTTATCGTAGATGTAATATAAAACGAATGCTTTGCCTCCAACGTTCTTCCCAATGAGTCGAAATCCCGGAGAGGAAGCTGCCGGCGGAATATCCAAATTGAGTACGTCCTCTTGACCGAAAACCGCCTCTGCCAACCCTGTTGCAGGAACCGATTCTGGAACTTTCGCGGACACGAGCATATGACCGCCATGCGCTATTCGAATGTAAGAGATGCCTTTCATTTGAACTTCGGCAGTTCCCTGGTTCAAACAAAGCTCTAGACGAAAGCTATTTGCCTCGTTTGGCTGCAACACTTCTCCGGGCTCGGGAAGATCTAGCTGATCAGCGGTGGGCGTCCAGCTCATCGGTCTAAGGGAGAAATACGCAAGCTCGAAACCGTCGTCGCAGGATATGTTGGGATTCGTGGGACCGTCTTTTGTGGAACTCGAGGTCCTAGCTCTACAATGGGTGATCAAGCCGAGGACAGCGAGCAGCGCTACGATTCTACGGTTCATGGGCTCTCCGAATAAAAATATTTCTATGGTATTGTAAACACAATACTATTTGCGCGCAAGATCAGCCCTCAGCAGATCCCGGATCTCTGACAACAATTCCTGATCTCGAGTTATGGGTTTGATTTGCTCTGGAAGTGCATTCTTCCCTCTCAAGTTTCCGATCCATCCCAAGAACTTCACGACAAAAAGAAACAATGCCCCCGACACGAAAAGAAAGTTGACCACTTCCCCTAAGAACAAACCGTAGGGAATCTCTTTGCCGTCAACGGCAATTTTCCAACTCAGGTAACTCGTATCCGAAGGCAAGACCAAACTGATCGTCGGCATAATGATGTGTTTCACAAGCGAGTCGATAATTTTTGCAAATGCCGCGCCGATAATGACACCAATAGCAAGGTCGACAACATTACCTTTGAGCGCAAATGCGCGAAATTCGTTCAGCAAGCTCCACGAACCAAATTTCAAGTCTTTCATCAGTTTGATCTCCGTATAATTTAGAATCCGAAAAGCGACGCCTAACCGTGTCTGTCCGAGCAGGGTCCTTGTTATTAAACCGGCCGGCCAATCCTTGTCACGCCAAAAAACGTATGTTATTCCGAAACCCCATTGTTTAGGACGATTTTTTTCGCATCACACATAAAGGAGAATTTGCGATGAAATTTTTAGCAACCGCCCTCTTATCGTTAACCCTGTCAGCCAGCGCTTTTGCTCAACCCTCTGATGAACCAGCCGTTACGCTCTTCAAGAACGACGCAGCCGTGCAAGCAGAGATCCAAAAAATCAAGGACAACGCTATTACAGAACTTCAGGATGGCGCAACTTACTCCATCTCAATTGCCGGCGGATGTGGATTTGCGGGCTGTGACGAAGACGTTCTCGTCATCCACGTGCTCGAATTCCGCGGCACTAACCCACAATGGACCAGTGTCCGAGGCATCGTTCACTTCCCCTCAATTGGCGATCCAACCGTGAAGCTTGTTAAAATTGAAGAACAGGGATTCTAGAGCGTCACAACGCGACCACATGCCTAGTCGCACAGCGACGTGGGCCCGTGCCCCTGCCATGCCCGGTGCCATCCCCGGTTCCGGGCTTCTCTCTTCCCCTTGCATTTTGGCATCCCCGATGAGTAAATCGGTATTTTCCGGCCATTCGGCGTGAAATAGCAATCTGGATGCGTTAAATGAAGGACTACAAGTTTTTTTTACGGATATTTTTTGTTGGGGCAAAATACGGGATCCTCAATTTGCTCCAGGGCGGAGTCCGAACCGCGGGCCTTAAAAGAAGTTTGGGATTCATCCTCCAACCCGTTGAAAATTGGTCCCGATATCCGGAGTTCTTGAGCGTTTATAGACTCATGCCCGCATCGTCCTCCACGTCAAGTATACTTGATCTCGGATCCCCAAAAATGTTCGGAATATTTTTAGCAGATGAGCGGTCGGGGAATTTTGCGCTTACGGACATTTGGCCCGTCGCCGTCGACGAATTTAGGACGATAGCGCAAATTGCCAACAAGATCGGCAAGGGCAAGGTGACTCTTCGCGTCGAGGACGCTACGCAATTGAGGTCGATCCCGGACAATAGCCTTGATCACGTTTACTCCGTCTCCGTCTTGGAGCATATCAAAGAAAGAGAAGGAACTCTGGCCGCCGTTAAGGAGGTTCAACGGGTCTTAAAGCCCGGAGGCATATTCACGCTTTCCATGCCTGTGGCGAGCGCTCCTCGAGACGAGTTTAAAACAGAATCTATCTATAAAGAAGAATTTCAGGGCTAGGCTGTGTTCTTCATGCACTGCTACAGCGCTCAAGAAATCCGTGATTTGTGTTCTCGCCTCGACAAGATGGCGGTTCAAAAATATGAGGTGGTCACATGGGACCTCCAATGGCCCCTCTTAAAGTTTTGGCGTCATGTTCCACAGAAGATTCGTGGTGCGCTTGGCATCATAAATCTTGCTCTGGCTCCGTGGTCCTACTCCATGAATGCTGGTAACGACGTCCAAAACCTCAAGGTTGAATCTGACGGCGACATTGTACTTCAGTTTGTTAAGCGCTGATCGGCTAAGGTCAGCGGGAACTATCCGCTCCCGCTGAAGAAGATCCTTTATTCTTCGCCTTCGAGAAGCAGGTTGCGCCAACCGCCGTCCACTCGAACGATAACTTGTCTGATCTTGATATTACCCTCAAAATGCAATTGCCATACGCCTCCTGAGAAACCGTGGCGACTAGGGTTCTCCAATATTATGCGATCGTACGACGCAAAGTTATCGCTACCAAAATTTCCACCTTCCACACGATACAAACGTGTTTCCCTGTTTCCAACTTGTAGCGAGACTCTGCCGTTGCCGCGACGAGACTTAGCAAAGACAACGACCTGGTCCAAATCTGCGCGTCTTAGCTGATTGGGCCGAATGTCGTATTGATCGAGGATTTCCTCTTTGAGGCGAATCGTACTAGCGCCGGTAAATTGTTCGTCGTCAAATTGCAGTACAAAACGATCTCGATCCCTAGCGCGATCTCGTTCGAAATTTGTAGGATGATTTGCCCCAAGGTCAAGGACTGGTGCCGCAGGAGCGCTTGCGCTTACCAATAACGCGAAAAGCATAGATCCTATTGTCTTTATTTTCATAATTCCCCCTTGAAAGATTGTTTGTTGCAAAATTGCTCAATCCGATGTGCAACCCACATGCCACCCCGCGCGGTCAAGTTGCTTGTTGCGACAGATTGGTATCCTGCAGAAATCCTCCATATTTCACAAATGTTTCCGCATGTAGGCAACCAATGCCGCCTTTTATCAAGACGACAGGATCGAGCGCTTGCGGAGACTCCTGCTAAAATGAGATTTACCATCTATATAAGGATATCGAACGTATGAGGACAGAAAGATTTGTTTTCCTTCTCGCCATGGTAGCGCTTACTCTTAATATCGGTTGCAAGAAGAAGGAAGAAGAGGAAGATGAAGAGACTGTAACTATTCAGCCCCAAATTCTTCGTTTGCCAGTACCCGAAGAAACCGATCTGCGCAGTAGGTTTGCAAATCTGGTCGATCCATTGGACGACACGTCCTTGATGCAAAGCTTCACTCCCACCTCGATTCGCTTATCGATATCTGACATCTCCATCGCGACCGGCGCAGTCGATGACTGGGATGGTCCGAAATCAGCTATATACAATTGTGAGGGCGAAACGAGCGCAGACTGCATGGTCGAAGTATCGGATCTCAAAGAATTCGAAGACGCGCTCAACGCGGAGCCTGTTGCCATCCATCCAGGCGAATACACAAAAATCCAGGTAGGAATGTGTAAGGAAATAAATGGGCTCCAACTCGTCGAGGTAACGGGGACGTCACAACTAAACGGCGTCACATATCGTACGGATACCGAAGACGGTATTGTCGCAGGGGAAGCCGCCGATGCGGAGCCGGTTACGTTTAAATTTTCCGGCTGCGCCATACAAATTCCTCTTTCCACTCCCATCAACGCGGAGCTTACCGAAGAGCAAAAAGCTGAAATCGAAGCCCAAGCGGAAGAATGCGAAGAGTGCGCACCCACGGTCGAAGCAGATATTGGCATTCGTCTCGTTTTTGATTCCTTCAACTTCGCTGCGATGGGCAACATGGCTAATGACGCTACCAAACAATTGGTCGCAAATTCAGCGTCAAGGCTAGAGGACTATAAATTCAACGAAGACGAGGCGGATTGCAAAGGAGACAAGGACGGTTACTTTATCTGCACACAACGAACCGCTCTCTATGCGACGGACGACCAAGCCCCCAAGATTGAACGATACAACATCGTTCTAACGGACGAGGAAGCGTACGATGAACGTGCCGCAGTCGAGGCGCCCGAAGCCACCGCCTATACCGGACTAGTCTTACGCAGCGACGATTCAATCATAGCTGCTTACACTCGCCGCTCTGTTAACGAAGGCGCGAAATTCAACCGTTCGCAAAAGGGAGACGAAAACTATTTCGGTATTACCGAAAACGAGGACGGATCATTCATCTTTGGCCAAGGTCCGGATGGAACGGATATAAGCTACGAAGCATTCAAACGGGAAAATCATTCCGGCGAACGTACCGGCCTTGGGGATTACTTGGTCGACTATACCGCAACCAAAATTGAATAAGCCCCCTTACCCGGCGCCACCGCGCCGGGACCTATTCATCGCGCGGCCGTTCGGGATAACGGCCGCATGAAAATTGCCTACATATGCACTGTAGAAGCCTGAGGTCCTTTCTCTCCTAATTGCTCGAAGAAGCGTACCCGATTACCCACTTCCATTTTTTCGAATTCACCGTCAACAACGGCGTTGGCGTCGAAGTAAACTTCGCGCTCATCGGACGTGGCAATGAAACCATAACCGTCATAAGGAAAAACACGAACGACGCGTCCCTCAACTAAGGGTTCCTCGTGGTGTTTGGTCTGCCCGTTCATTTTGCGGGCATAGTCCTGCAGAACACGCTCCATCGCGTCGAAGGAATCCCGGATCGCGACATAAACGTCGGAATGGGCAAGTTTATTGCCGGGCTCGTGGCTAATGACGAGGCGGTCGCGGGGAACGTTGAGTTCGATGTTGACTCGAAAGATGTTGCCTTTTTTGTGGCGCTCATTGATGCGCTTTACGACGACTCTACCGTCGACTATTCTCGGAAATACGCGCTCGAGGTGGTCTATTTTGTCGAGTATGCGATTATAGACCGCGTCTGAAGCAGCGAGACCGTCAAATTGGATCTGCACGGAACCTTGCATATCAACCTCATCTTATTAAAAGGATTTCCTGGGCCAAAAGCGGCATCGGGAACAACTGTAGACTAAGATGCAAGGAATGCGCCTATCGGGACAGATAAAAGGAGGAAAATCAGGTGTTGCTCGTGATTTTGAGTCCGATGATCGAGATCAAAAGAAGAGCCAGAAATGCGAGGCGCGCAAAAGAGGCGGATTCATCGAAAAGAAAAATGCCGAGAAGCACAGAACCAAGTGCGCCGATCCCAACCCAAACCGCGTACGCCGTTCCAATGGGGAGCCATTGCGCAGCTCGAGAAAGCAGGTACATACTTACAATGAGGGCTAACAAGGTCAGCAAGGTAGGCACCGGCTTGGTCAATCCCTCTGTATACTTGAGCCCGATGGCCCAAGCCACTTCGAAGAGTCCTGCGATCACAAGAAGTATCCAAGCCATCGTCACGGTCAAAACCTACCCTCCCTGGAACTTGCGAATATCAAGAATCATACCTTAAGCAGTAAATGAGGCCTTCCAGATTCCGTGCATATTGCAGAACGAATAAGCGTTCAAAGCACCCTGCGCGTCCTTTTTCGCGAACGAAGACTTAGCCTCCGTGTTGGACGAGGAAAAGTTCTTTTCAAAAAGCAGTTTGCCTTTGCCGTCGCGAATTTGATGCTTAGCAATATAATGTTCGGGGGTCATCACATGAGGCGTAGATACCGAGATCGCGTCTGCAGATACGGTGACGACTGGAATATGGTTTGCTGCAGCTCCACCGTTTGGCCCAGGCGTTGTGGTGTAGATGAAGTTAGCTTGCTCAAACCCCAACACGGCCTTCCAAACGCCATGCAAATTACAGTAGGCGTAGAGATGAAACTCTCCAATTCCGCTCTTGAAAAGTGATCCGTTGAAAACAGAACTTGCGGTTGTGTTTACCGCCGGATCAAGTTGGTTCTCGCCGATAAGCGTTCCTTCTCCGCTTCGGACCTGATGCTTGTAAATGAAGTGCGTACCGGCGACCATGTCGTGCGTATTGGTTACAACAACGTCATAACGCCCAAGCGCGTTAGGATCGTACTGGGGAGCGCCCGAGGGAATATGTGCGGCAGGTGCCCCGGCAGGACCCGGTTTGTCGAGCGTATACACATTCGCTGCCGTATCGAAGCTAAGGAAGGACATCCAAATTCCGTGCAAAGTACAAGTTGAAAACAAATCCATACCGCTTGGCGATAGTGGGATTTCAAAAACGCTTTTTGCTTCTGCGTCCTCTCCCCCCACAAACGTGTTTTGCGCAATAACCGTACCCTGTTTGTCGCGAATTTCTTGGCGACAGATATAGTGTTCCTGCTCCATCACGTGTTCTGTCTTCATTTCAACCCGATAGATTCCGTTGCCGAGATCTGTCGAGCTGACGAGCGCAGGAACATGCGACTTTTCTTTACCCGCCCATGGTCCGGGTTCTTCTTGCGTGTACGGCCTTTGTTGCTGCAACTGCAAGAATCCTTCTTCCATCGAGTCAATCGTGTAACTTTGTCTCCATATCCCGTGCTTGCTGCAGATTGAGTACGCATACAGGAGTGCCCCTGGCGGCTTTTCAATAGAGAAAGTGCTTTCTGGAGTGTCTTCGGGTTTTAACACCCGATCTACTAATATTTGGTCCGTCTCGCTTCTCAACTGATGACGCGAAATATAGTGCTCTGCCGTCATTTCATGGTCCGTTCTAACGATAAGCTTGCCGGGAGCCATCGTCAGTGCTGGAACATGGGTAGCTTCTTTGCCGGCCCAGGGTCCCGGAGCTTCTTTGGTGTAATAGTCGCGGGCGATTTCTTCGTCAGCTGAACCTGGACGGCCTTTTCTTTTGCCCCCGTCCGCACATTGCCACATAGCGAACGAACCAGCTGCAAGGGAACCAAATCTGATGAAATGTCGTCGATCCATTTGTTCTTCTCCAAGTTGGTTCAGGTGGCCTGAGCTACAGTCTGACCCTCTTTGTTGATGTACCCCACATGCTGCCCTTGGCGAAACAACGCCAAAGCATTTACAAACTCTTGAACATGGTCAAAGCGCGGTCCTATGGCCATCGCGCCAGACGTGTTGATAAAGCCCCATAGTTCCCCGACGCATACCGGGGCCAAGCCCTCACAAAACGAACCTGCCGCGGAGAAAGTCTGCTCGCATAAAAGTTCGTTAGCTCGATTAATAAAACCCCATTCGTTCGGTCTCAACTCAACGGGTGTCCAACCCTCTTTGTGATCGCCCACGTTGAGGAATTTGTAGTTGACGAGCATCTTACCGTTCGCGTCCAAAAGGCCCCACTTGTCCTTTTCGAAGACAGGAGCAATGCCGTCGGAAAAGTCTTCGGCATTTTCAAAGACGCCTTCGAACGCATACGAAAAGTCGCGATTGATGAATCTCGTCAAAATGCCGCGTTCGATGGTTTGCACGCGGGCAAGACCGTCGATAAAATCTCCGGCCCAGTCATATTTCGGGCGCAATGCCCATTGTCCTTGTTCGTCAAGATATCCCCAGCTGCCTTCTTCGCAGGCTCTCATAACTCCTTCGAAGAAGGAGCCCACGAATTCAAAGCGAGGTTCGATAATGAAGTTCATTGTCAGGTCGATCACGCCCCACTTGCCGCCTTCGTAGGTTTTTACGAGGACCGGAGCAAGTCCGTTCCAAAAACCGAGGCTGTCCAAATAGGAAGTCTCCGAGACCGGCAGACCCCGCCGATCAATGAAGGCAATTTTTCCGCTATGTTTCACGAGAGCAATGTCTTGGGTAAAATGGCAGGCTGCGTCGAATTGGGGGGCGATAATCCACGTTCCCGACGCATCGATGTAACCCCATTTGCCATTGCGGGGTAAAGGGTAGAGTTGGGTTTCACTATTGGTAGAGATACGATTCATGAGAATCGTATCGGAATAAGCGACGATACAATTGACTAGTCAATTTTATCTTGTTGAAATTATTAAAAAAAAGGCCAGATTACTGGCCTTTTTTTATTAGCGTCTGCGGCGGCCTCTGAAGCCGTTTCTATTTGCTCGAGGGCGGAATCGATTGGCAGGCGCGGCTGCCTTCTTTTTGCCGGTAACGATGTACTCGGCTTGATCATCCTCATCCGTCACAAAGGTCAATGCTATCCCGGTGTTGCCGATCCTGGCCGTTCTCCCTATGCGGTGGATATAATCCTCGCGGGTTGCCGGAACATCGTAGTTAATGACTTGTTCGATGTCGGCCACATCGATACCCCTTCCGGCGACGTCTGTTGCCACCATGATCCGATGTGACCCGGCTCTGTATTTCTTCAGGGCGTCCGAACGCTGACCGTTGCTCCGGCCGCCGTGCATGAAGACGGCGCTAAAACCCTTGTTGATCAATGTCTTAGCAAGCCGATCCGTGCGGGACTTCGTTCTTACGAAAATGAGAACTTTGCCGGCTCTCTTGCCAAGCTCCTCGAGGAGAAGGCCGATCTTGCCGTCTTGTGAAGTGCGAGTCATCTGTTCGTCAATCTGAGCAGCTGGAACTGACGCTGAACCGATAGTCACTTTCACAGGGTCCTTCAGCATTCCGTTCACAAGTTTCATCACCTCGTCTGGAAGCGTCGCCGAAAAGAGAAGCGTCTGCCGCTCCGTTGGAACATGGTTGAGAACTTGCTTAATCTGAGGCGCGAACCCCATGTCCAACATGCGATCCACCTCGTCCAGCACGAAAATTCCTACGCGTGAAAGGTCCACGGTCCCCTGTTGCAAATGGTCGTTGAGGCGTCCCGGCGTCGCGATAATGAAATCGACATTACTGCGTATTTGATAAACCTGGCGGGTAAACGACTCTCCACCCACGAGTAGCGCGCCCTTGAGCTTGGTACCCTTACTCATTTGAAGGAAAACCTTGAGGATTTGTGCGGCAAGCTCACGCGTCGGGGCGAGGACTAAAGCCGTTGTACCTGGATTTGAGTATATGGTGGCCAGGGTGGGAATTCCAAATGCTCCCGTCTTTCCCGTCCCCGTTTGCGCCGTCGCTAGGATATCGCGACCTTCCAAAGCGGGTGTCAGGGTCGCTTCTTGAACGGGCGTCGGCGTCGTGAAATTCATGCGCACGAGCGAGGAAATCAGCGGCTTTGGCAGGTTGAATTGATCAAAAGAAACTTGGGTCATAAAAGTCTTTCCGCGCTCAATGGCAAAAGCCAAAAACGCTAGTTCGCCCTACAATGAGAGCGGTTTATAGATAGCGGCGTGCAATTTTCTATGAATAAGGATTTTGTAAAGACCAAAGGTCAGCAATCTGGCTGGGCACGCAGATCGAGGAGATCGTCCAAATAGGTTGCTGCCGGGTTGTTAACATATTTAGGGAACCTTTGTCCAGTTTTACCATGTTACCGTGAATCCGAAACCCGCAAAAGCAAGCGAGTAGCTAATGCCCTGGATCGTGTTTTCGGATTCCTTTTTCAAATTAATACTTTCCGCCGCGAAAAAGGCTATAAGCGAGGACTCCAGAAAATTGCTGAAGCGCATGAAATCTATGAAGATATCAAGGCCCGCGCGCATCGTTCGAACGGAGGCCTTCTTGTCAAAGGACGTATCGGTGTTAGCCCAAAGACGGGTAAGAAATAGGGGTGACATCCATTCGGCCCCTCCTCCCAAGCCAAGGCTCATAGCGTTTTTCAGGCGAAACCGCTCTTGGGTCACCGTCCCGTCCTCGGCTGTGATGGGCAGTTTCGCGTCAAAGTCCATCAACCCGAGACGGGGCTGGACGTCGATTCGACTGAGAATGAAGTTGGGATTAAAACCGAACGACCAACCAAAGGAAACCCGGCTCCAAGTGTAGCTTGATTCAGCGCCGTCCACGTCAGCCTTCACGTTGGGAGCAAAATCCCAGTACCAGCGCACGCCTTCAGCGGGGCCACCGCGAATCTCTGCGAGTATTCCCACCATGCGAGTTTTTGAAAGCAGCGGATCCGAATTGCCGACGGGAAATCCGTAGCGGAGGCCGGCGTATCCCTTCGCCAAAGAATCCGTGAAAATCTTGGACAGAAAGTTTGGAACGAGTCCGTATCGCTGTAAAGAGCTATTGAGTTGGGGTTCAATGGCTGAAAAGTTTTTTCCCTTCCCCTTGGCGTCTTGGAACCACAGCGTTCTCTCTGAAGGCTGGAGAACTTCGTTGTAACTGACTTTGTAGCTATCTTGTTTCGCTGTGCCCTTTTTTGCTTTAGCGACGACATAGGACAGCCATCTGTGGGCCTTGACATTGTAGGACAGGCGGTAAATCGCTATTTCTTCCGGCAACGGGAAGAGTTTTTGCGAGGGGGTCAGATAACCGGAACTAGCCTCGGCAAGATTAATTGTCCCCGTGAGAGGGACTAGGTCTAAAAGCATTCGAGCGATGTCACGCGCGACCCTTTGGTCGCTCAAAGCCATTATCGTTTTTTCGGACGAATTCATCGCATAGCTGGCTTCCATGATTCGTTTGCCTGTTCCGCCCGGACGATAGAATAGGTTGATAAAGACTTCCTCAGTCGAGTCTTCCATCGTCAAGATCCAATCTGCATTGTCCATTTTTTCGCCGACGAGCAGTTTGGTGTTGAGGTAACAAGAAAATTCCGTCACGAGACCAAACTTGATCTCCCCGTCCTGACCCGAAAGAGAAAATGCATCGCCGAAATGCTCGCAAGACTTTTTCCAAGCCGCCACGTTCTCGTCGTCCGCCGGCTTGGGGCTGATAATAATTTGGAGTTTTCCAGGCGCAACGTCCTGTGCCTGAACGGTTTGAAACGAGGCAAAGATGCAAATCAGAACAAGGCTGAAGAGACTTCGAAACAGCTTCTAACTCTGCGTAGGATTTATCTTATTTTCTCTTTAAATTTTAACTTATTAGGAACGTTTGGTAAAGTTATCTTTTATGAGGATTTTTCCGGCGATGTGAAGAAGAATGCTCTTTAAAACATCGAGGCTTGCCACAACGTCATCGCCCAATTCGAGTGAGTGATTGCCGCCTGGAATAACCAAGGTCTGTTTGGGCAAATAAGGTTTGCCGCGTTCGTAACAACTGTCCTCAGACCCCATAATGACAATATCGTCTGCATTGTGTGACAGGTAGTCCCAACGCTCGTTCAATGATGCACTGAGCCAAATCGATTGTACGGCTTTCGCTTGATCGAGAATGTGGGTCATGATTCGCGTCCCGTTCGACATACCCATCAGTGTTATGGGGCAACGGTATTTAGAAGCGATGAAGGCCGCAATAGATTTTCCCTCTGCTTCTCTCCAGGCATTGATCTTTTCCCTCTCACCTCTGTCCCAATATGCCCTGAATTCTTCATTCCGACTATTGTCGTTGTTTATGTGTAGCACCCGCATTTTCTTGGCGAGAAACATATCCGTGGGATAGTAAAACAAGGGCCTGTCGCAAGGATATCCGCCTCCCGGGACCATGACGACGAGATGCTCGAGGGCGTCTTCCGGTTCGTGGAGCAAACAAGGGATCTGTCGGTCCTCGTAGCCTGTAATGTTGAAGTAAGTCAGCTGCATCGGAAAATCCTACACCGAATTTTCGCCGAAAGACAACCCGTTTCCTAAAACTGAATCGTAATTTGCGGAATGGGAAAGACGCTCAACGCGACGTTGCTGGGTATGTAGCCGTTGTTGTATGCGGTCAGCGGATCAACAAAGTAAGCTTGGTAGAAGCTAAAACCGGACACGAGAAAAAAGTTAAAACTGAGGAAGTAGAACACGTTCTTTATCGCGTCGATCTGATTGCGCTCTCGATACCCGTTGTAAGAATACAGCCCGGACAAAATAGCACTCGTATACGCCAGCTGAGTGTACTTAGCCCGCTCCGCTCTCGCCGTGACGCGCACGACACCCTTTTTGAAACGAAGATAACTGATTTCTCCCTTTTCTCGGAAATATCTATCCTGGGCCAAGAGTAGACTTGGGGAATAAACCTCCCGAACGGATTCGCTAAGCAAGACTACACCCGTTGTTTGCATAAGACTATAGATCACCTTAGTAGAAACACCGCGCTGATCGTTGTAATACCCGTAGAGGCCGATTACTAAAGCGGCGGTTCCGCTGGCAAATGTCTCGGCTGCCTCTTCATTGTTAGCCCGTTCTTCCTGAATGAGGTTATCGTATTTCGACTGGTAGTCAAGGCCATGGGCGGTTGAAGCCAGAAGAACACTCAGCAAAAATGCTATGAAGCGCTTAATAGGCATACCCCAGATAAATAAACGTGTTTTTCTTGCGTGCTAAACTGATCGAATTATCCTGCTTCTCGTCCGTATAGACTATTCCGAGATCCAAGACTTTGGGTCTAAACACAAATCCGAAAGAGGACTTAATACTGGAAAAGGAAAAGAATGACTCCAGGCCGCCTATCTTATACACGTACGAAAGCGCTGAGCCGATCTTGTCATGTTTTTTGAACAAGCCGAAGAATGGAGTCGCAACGCCGAGGATAGAACCTCCAAATTTATGCCGCATGGGCAGATAGAAGCTTAATTCCGATCTTGCTCGTACCAAGCGTTCAAGGCCGAAAACTGAGTCTCGGCAGTCTCTGCAGGTAGCGGTTCTGGTCATATTTTGCATTCGAAGTCCAAATCCAGGAAGAAAATTCTGTTTGGGAACCAACCCTGCGGTGAAATCAACCTCTACGCTATTATCCTTCTTCTTCGATACGAGACCCTTCGTTTGAGCAGGTATGGATACAATATCAAAATCTGCATAGAAGAACTTTCGTTCGTGGTAGAACACTTCGGGTGACAAAACAGCAAAGTACTTGGACGATTGGCTCCCATATCCCAACAAGAAATTCTGTGTCAGGCGAAGAACGCTTTGCTTCATCCCTTCGAATTGTACAACCGGGAGCGCCGGATTATCAATAAGCACGGCCCCTATTGCATGAAGCGGCGAATACGAGAGCCGAGTTTGATAGTATATCGCTTCGGTCTGTCCGTGCACAGAAACAGTTTGAAAGTTTTCGGAGCGGAACAACTTCTCAATGTCGCTGGCTTTAATCTCATTTTCCATCACCTTGTAAGCAGTTTTAAATGCCTGCTCGTTGGCTTCGCCAAACAGGCCAAGGCCGATGCGCCCGTCATCTTCCTTAAGAAAAGACGTAGGGGAGCAGTATATGGCATTGGGAGTCAATTCCAAGGCTCCGCATACACCTTGCGTTTGAAACTGTATTACGCTTTGACTATCGAGAATGGAGTGCCTTAGCAAAGGCTCTTCCGCAAGAGCCGCCGTTGCACCGAAAGTAAGACTAATTGCAAAGACCTGGTTTAAGTTCATTTATCGCACTTGTCGCTAATGAGCTCAACGCATCGACCTGGTATGTTCGAATAACGTCTTGCAGTGATTTTGCCGTTGTGGCCGCCGCGTTGAGCGCGTTCGGCAAGGGTTTCTTTCGGGATTCAAGCGCCACCCGTGCGTCCTCTAAACCTTGAATAAGGTAGCCGGACGATTTATCCATATTTTGCACCAGAACGGCGATATTAACCTTACATACAAAGCCTCTAAAGTTTGATTTTTTATTTGAAGAAAAATCTGGAATAGCATCCCGAATAAAATTTAGATACTGAAACACATTGAGATACGCTGAGTAAAAGCGCGCCCGCAAGAAAAAATCCGACTCTCTGGGAATAGACTGAAGGTGAATCAGAGCTTCATTGATTTGGTTTCTCTTTTCATCGTCCAGAAGATAGGGGATTTTAGATATCTGTTCCAGAACCTCCACATAGTCCGCCATGAATCCCACTAGGAGCGAATCGAACGTTTTCTTCGGTACTTGTCGGTCTTGAAGCTTCGTTCCTTCTTCATTAAGGTCGTTCACAAATTTGATGAAGAAGCCAAAACTTTCGATAACGTCGAATCCCGCACTTCCAACATAGGAGCTAGCCAAGAGAATTCGTAGTTCCGCGTTGTCGGGTTCTTCGTTCACAAGAGGCACCAGAATTGATATCGCCTCCTCGTATTGTTGTTGATTGATGTGTCTTATAGCGGCTTGCTTTGGGCTGACCTGCGTTTCATAGGTTTGACAACCCAGCATCATGAATGCCAAAACTGCGGTCAAAACCAGCCTCATAACTCGCGCGACTTTTCTAAAGGTGAAATTATAATCGCGTTACCGTTATTGTCGACAAATTTGATCAGCGCCTCGCCGTCTGAACCAATCTGGTAGCTTAGATGGCCGAGTTCTTTCAAAGTGACAGTTTCTAGAACACGCCCTTCGATCACCAGATTCTTGATCTCTTTTCCATCTACTTCAAACTCTAGCTGTGCCAGCTCTCGAATATCCTTTCCTCCAATCCACTTCAGATTTTCACACCGAACTTTCGTAGTTTCGCCTCGGATAATCTCTACATTACCCGACGTGAACTTTCTTTTCGTCGCTGCGACGGCCCCTGTAAGCAGACGCTCAAAATTGACGACTTCGGTTAAGTCCAACAGCATGCGCTGGCTTTGTTCTCCGTCTTCTGCAGAGAAGACCTTAAAGGCGTTTTCTCCGTTCGCCGGATGTACCGCATGAATCCCAAGGGTTTTCACCTCCACCCGACCGGCATATTGGCCATCAAATAAGAAGGAAACCTTTGAGTTGTATTCCTTACCTCCTAAACTTGGCATTTCCCCCCAAAATCCGCCCTTGTCGTTTGTCGTTACAGAAGCCACTCCCACTTCACTCATAGTCTTGGCGAGCAGAGTAAAGGCATCTGATCCGGATGGTGTAGACCTCTTGTCCTCTAATGCATCAACACTATCGATCAGGTCGATTATTCTCGTGAGTTGACCCACGGCCTGCCCTATGTTGGTCAGGCTGCGCGTAAGCTCCAGCTCAATCTTTTGGTCTGCGGCACCTTTGTCGGATTTGGTAGGCGGATCCTTGGCAACGAGAGTACAACCCATGAGCAGAAACAGCAAAAGTCGCGACATAACAATGGTCCCAGAAAGAAACGATTTTGTTTTCGGTATGTCCCATAATTATATTTCACTTCTGGTCCAATGTCTGCCGGTAAGGCGTGTTTTGAGAACTCATTCTAAATTTTGGTCTTTCTAAACTTTCGCCAAATTACCAAAGAGCTTCGCCTGCATGGCCTAAAAATTGCTTTTGGGGCTCGGGAGGTCCTAATCAAATATGGGACGAGCGCGCTGGCGTTTCGTAAACTTATTAACTGCCGTGCGTCGAAGCAAGATCAGCCAAATTATCCTTGTTGCTTTGGTTTATCTTGTCTCGGGAAGAATGGCTCTTCTCCTTGCAATCCCTCCCGGCTATGCATCAGCCAGCTTTCCTCCTGCCGGCATTGCCCTTTCCTCTTTGTTGCTCCTCGGGCCCCACGTATGGCCAGGTGTCTGGCTTGGTTCCTTCGCGATGAACAGTTGGGTCTCTCTCTCTGCTGTTCAGCCTGCTCCGTCCGCGCCTGAGGCATTCGCTGTTTCCTGCATCATCGGTTTAGGTGCGGCACTTCAAGCACTATGTGGCGAATACCTGATCCGGAGATTTGTGGAAGTGGCAAATCCATTCACGACTGTGAATCATGTCGTGAAATTTTTTTTAATAGCCGTTCTAAGTTGTATTATCAGCCCCTCTATTGGGGTTTCCACTCTTTGGGTTTCCGACTTCTTAGTGGGCACCAGTTTTTTCATTAGCTGGTGGACATGGTGGGCTGGGGACGCATTGGGTGTTATTGTGGTAACTCCTCTCGTATTGATTTGGTTCGGCAGACGCAAGGGGCTTTGGATTGATCGGCGAACGGCCGTTACAGTACCCTTATTGCTCGCGTTTGGCGTCATAAGTTTTTTCTCGTTCACGACAAGAAGAGCGCAACAGGAAAGATTGCATCAAGAGTTTGAAGGAAGAACTTCCGATCTCGTGTCGGCGATTATGCTTTCTTTTGACGGCTATTTGAACACACTCCACTCTCTCCAGAGCGTCTTTAATACATTCCCTCAATTGACGCAGGATGAGTTTCACACGCTTGCGCACAGCCTTCTAGCATCGCGCCCCAGCATTCTGGCGTTAGCTTGGTTTCCCGTCGTGTCTGAAAGCGACCGATCCGCCTTTGAGGCAGATGCAAGTCTCTCCCTCAAAGTGCCATTTCGTATCACCGAGCTTGGTGACGGCGGAGAATTGGTACCTGCGGCTAATCGTCCTCGGTATGTTGTCGCTCGTTATATCGAACCATTAAAGGGCAACGAACACGCCTTCGGGTTCGACATTCTGTCAGAGCGCGAAAGAGCTGCGGCTGTCGACAAGGCGCGGAAAACGGGAACTCCCGCCGCAACTTCACGAGTTAATCTCGTCATTCAAAAAGAAGGATTAGGATACATCGTTTTCGAACCAGTCTATGAAAATAGCGGCGATGTGCCGGACCCTACGGATCGACCCGTTTCTGGGTTTGTCGGCGTGGTTCTTCGGGTGGAAGATGTCGTGCAGAACGCTCTTCGACATACGAAGACAGTAGAAATCGATTTTGAATTGCGCGACGACAACGCTCCACTGTCCCAACAATCTTTGTTCACAATTGGTACACCTGAATACGATGCTCGGTTGGACAAAGTTCCCGATCATTTGGGCGCAGAAGTCAGAAAAATCGAAATCGCCGGACAGACGCTCACGCTAAAGACCTTTCCGCCGGAGGAATACTTCGAAAGGAGAGATTGGGAATCTTGGGCGCTGCAGGCGGTGGGATTATTTTTCACAGCGTGCCTAGGCGCATTTTTCCTCGTTGTTACGGGGCAGCGACAATTAGTTCAACAGAACTTCGCTCAAAAAACGGAAGAGTTGCGGCGAAAAAATCGCTTCGTTAAGTTATTGCAGATTGTAGCCGCGGCAGCCAATAGAAATTCGAAAGATCTATTGAAACTGTGCGTGGACGAAATCTGCTCTATCACGAATTGGCCTATCGGACACGCTTACCTTCTAACAGGAGGACAGTTAGATAAAAAAGAACTTGTTTCCTCGGAAATTTGGCACCTTGATGACCCGATAAAATATGCTTTTTTTCAAAAAATCAGCTCGGAACGCCTCGATGTTGAGGGTGACGCTTTACCGCAGAGAGTCCTCGCCAGCAAAAGGCCTGTGTGGATTACTGATATATTGGGGGACGATAGCGCACCGAGAGCAGAAGTTGCCGGCGACATAGGGATACGAGCCGGGTTCGGCCTGCCCATCCTTGGTGACGGTGAGGTATTTGGAGTGCTAGAGTTTTTCGCCGCTACCGTGTTAGAGCCAGATGTAGACCTCATCCAGGTTATGACCCACGTCGGAACACAGCTCGGGGAAGCGTTTAAACGAGAGAAGGCGGAAAGCGCTCTAACCGCAAGCGAACGTCGCAATCGAATGATTATAGATACGGCTTATGACGCGTTTGTGGCCATAAATCAGGAAGGAATGATTGTTGAATGGAATTTCCAAGCTGAGGCGCTCTTTGGTTGGAGCAGGGCTAGCGTGATCGGCAAGCCCATCGTTGAAACTATCATACCAGTACATTTAAGGGAAGCGCACCTGAAGGGCATGCAAAGGTTTCTTGAGGCGGGTTACGGCCCATTTCTAAACAGAAGGGTAGAAATCACCGCACTGCATCAGAACGGAAACGAATTCCCCGTCGAGCTCACGATATCCGCCATTCGTGAAGGCAAACGACATAATTTCAATGCATTCATCCATGACATCAGCGAGAGAAAACACTTAGAAGCTAATCGCCGCGAATACGAACTTGCCTTGCGCGCCGCAAATGAAGAACTCGAGTCGAAGGTTAAAGAACGCACGGCAAGTCTTGAAAAAGCCAACGTTGATCTATCCACTTCCAATGCAGAGCTCGAACAGTTTGCCGGTGTGGCCGCGCACGACTTGAGAGCGCCCATCAAATCAATGGAAAGCTGGATTGACGTGTTGGACATGCATCTTCCGTCGCAGCGGGAAATAGAAGTTGACGAGGCCATCCGATTTGTTCGCAAAAACTCTAAGAAGGCAGTCCACTTGATCGGTGACCTCCTGGAAGTCGCCAGAGCTAACGTTGCCGGCAACATTCCCGAAGAAGTCGACCTCAACGAAACCGTACGATTGGTGATTGATCTCTTACATGAAGAAATAAGCGCGAGCGACGCGATTTTGCAGGTTGAATCGTTGCCTATAGTCTTCGGCAATCCAACGTACCTCGAGGGTGTGTTCAGCAACCTTATCCGCAATGCACTCACCTACCGTCACGCGGACCGCATCCCAACGATTGCCATTTCCTGTAAAACTATGCCCGACTATTTCGAGTTTTCAGTAGAAGACAACGGTATTGGCATTGCCAAAGAATACAGGGACCGAATTTTCGAGATGTTTAGGCGGGTTCACAGCGATTCTGCATACCCGGGTACGGGAATTGGGCTTGCGTATTGCAAAAAGGTAATTGGGTTGTCTGGGGGAAAAATATGGGTTACTTCCACCTTAGGAAAGGGAAGTACTTTTCATTTCACGTATCCTCGCAACTCAGGAGGAAATGTTATTGAGGCCCCACATCTTGATAGTTGATGACGCAGAGGACCAGCTCCAGCTCATGCGACTCGTCTTTAGGATGGTAGATCCTTCATTGCATATCGTGACTGCCGGGAGCGGAGACGAGGCACTCAATGTTCTCCACTCCACCCAGACTTCTCTTCCTAAGGTCATTCTCTTAGATCTTCGAATGCCAGGAAAAGACGGACAAGAGGTTCTTGCAGAGATTAAGTCGTCTGACCACCTCCGCGGGATACCGGTCTGTGTGTTTTCAAATGGTGACATTCATAAAGATATTTGTGAATGTTACGAGAAGGGAGCGAGTTTTTATTTCAAAAAGCCATCGGGTCTGCAGAACATGCGGGAATTCGCAAAGATCTTTAACGTTCTTTGGTTCAAACTAGCGTCTCACTGTTAGGTTTGCCCTGATGACTTCGTTTCCCAAGAGCTACCTTGATGTTTGAGTTTGACCGCCGGAGACGTTTGGCTTTCTTTTTCTATTGGAGTTAAATGAGGCATCTGGTACTAAGGGAACAAGGTCTTTATGAGCCGGACTCCTAAATATCTAGTCGCTGTGGGATCCTCCGATGTTTTATCCGCCTGACGGGGCTAACGAAGGTACGGGTACGTCGCATTTGGACTACCGAAGCAGGATTTTGATACGAACTGTTATAGCTGTGGGCACCGCCGCATTCTTTGTGGCCTTAATGGTGAGCGCAATTTACTATCGAGTCACCTTCGATCAACGCAAACAACAACTCGTGGAAATCGCTTCAACGCATGCTGACTTCATTGGAGCCGTGGCTCGTTTCGACGCGATCCACAGTCAACATGACCATCCCCATGGCGCCAGGGCAGCGACGCTAAGCCAAATCCTGGACGCGCAAAAACACTACACCGGCTTTGGTCGCACAGGCGAATATCTTCTAGGCGACCAAGTCGGCAACGAAATATTTCTTTATCTTTCAAAGGGCGGAAGGAAAGAGATGACCGCAAAGGTTTCCTGGAACGACAAAAGCGCTGAATTCATGCGTCTCGCATTATCAGGCAAATCGGGAATCATGGAAGGCGTAGATCACGAAGGAGAGCCCGTTCTCGCAGCGTACCAACCTGTTCCCGATCTCAAAATGGGTATCGTGGCAAAAATCAATATGGACGAGCTTCGAGAACCCTTCGTGTGGGCTGCGACAGTGTCCGGGACTGTCGCGCTGCTCACGATTGGGTTAGGGGTCTTCTTAATTCATAGATTGATGGGTCCACCGCTGCGTCAGATCAGCGACAACATTTCAAGAATAGAGGCTGCAAAGAATGCCAAGGATCGGTTTTTTGCAAGCGTGAGCCATGAAATTCGCAACCCAGCAAACGTCATCATGGGATTTTCACAGGTATTGGAAGGACAACCTCCGCCAGCGGATCTGGGACCTGCCCTCGACGCTATCAAACGCAACGTGAAGCATCTTCTCAGCGTGGTTAACGACATCCTCGACCTATCGAAAGTGGAGTCAGGAGAGCTTACAATGGAAGCCCTGCAGTGTTCCCCATGCCACATCGTCGAGGATACGCTCCAGCTACTGGAAAGTTCGGCAAAAGCTAAGGGTATTTCCCTGTTGGCGGAATACCACGGTATCATACCTACAGTGATCGTAACAGACCCGACTCGGCTGAAACAAGTTCTCCTTAACATTGTATCAAATGCGATTAAATTTACAGATCAAGGCTACGTGAAACTTATCACTCGCGCGCGCGAGGATCCCGATTCAGAAAAAACATCGCTACAGTTCATTATAGAAGATACAGGGATCGGGATGACAAAAGAGCAGCTGAACAAGCTTTTCAAACCCTTCGCTCAAGCAGAAAACAGCACCACTCGGAAGTATGGAGGCACTGGGATAGGTCTGTACCTCAGCAAATTATTGATCGAGAAATTAGGTGGAAAAATCCGAGTATCGAGTGTCGCGGGCAAAGGATCGCAATTTTTTGTTTCTCTAAATACGGGGAGTGCCCAAGCAAGCACTCCCGAAGACGACCGCCTTGTTTCTGGGCACTAAACTAACTTCCATTGCATTCAACCTGTGAAGAGCCACTTTTTTCCACTGTTAGTGTATCGCAATCAAGCTGAGCTCCGAGCAAAGACAAAGTGCTGCTGCCCGACACATCCCACTCCGCGTTTGCGAGGTTCCCCGCCTCCTGGAAGTCAACCGTCACGTCAGCATTACCTCGTCCCAAGTAAAACAAAGTGTCGAGGTTGCCATCTATGACTATATTGGCATCAGCCTCTCCTCGTGCGTCCAAACAAACACCGCTGAGCTCCGGAAACTCGGAGGACGCTATGTTTATGTCCGCCTGACCCTGAATCCGCACCAGTAGAACAGATCCCTCGGCAATCTCGCTGGCGTCGATGTCTCCTTGCGATACGGACACGACATCTTGGTTTTCATTGCCGACCGCTACCGCGCATTTCTCGATGCTTTCCTGCTCTTCTTCCTCGACAATTTCTTCCGAATCAGAGCCACTTTTCGTGACGTCCTCGTCAACTTGTTCCGGGCTTGGCTTCGATTTTTCCTTGGTAGTGAAAGCCGATCGCGAACAACCCGCCAAAAGAAGCAGGATCAGCCATGGCAGCCCAATCTTGATCCAAACATTTTTCATAGAACACCTCTATTCCTCTAAGTTTGTGCACAGAAACATACACAAGAATCCTATCGGTTTGAGTCTATCAAGAGATAACTCCTCCTATATTTGTCGAGGTGGTTCAGTGGGTTATGGCGGTCATAAAATATACAAAATTTGGCCTGTCACGATTAGATCATCACCCAGGGTGGAACAAATTCTGCATCGATAGCTCTGCTTTGCATCAGGAGAAATTGATGAATCACAACTCAAACAAGCGGAACATGATTGTATGGTTTCGCGATATCACAATGAACGACATTAAGCTTGTCGGAGGTAAGAATGCCTCGCTCGGGGAGATGTTTCGAGAACTCAACGAGCATGGGATTAGAATACCGAACGGGTTCGCCGTCACGACTGAGGGATACCGCGAATTCATGACCAAAAACGACCTGGACCACCAGATTAAAGAATTGCTGTCGGGATTAGTACCAGGCGATGTCACCGACCTTGCTCGGCGCGGCTCTAAAATTCGTGACCTCATTATGATCACCCCTCTGCCGCAGCCTCTTATCATGGCAATCGAGACGGCTTATGAGCAACTTAGCGAAGATTCAGCCGTTGACAGACTCGACGTCGCAGTGCGCAGTAGCGCCACGGCGGAGGATCTTCCGGAGGCTTCCTTTGCGGGCCAGCAAGAAACATTCCTCAATATACGCGGCTCTGTTCGAGTGTTGGAATCGGTTAGGCAATGCTTTGCATCTCTGTTCACCGACAGAGCGATCTCCTATCGTATGGACCGGGGTTTTGCGAACGAAGCCATTTCGCTCTCCGTGGGCATTCAAAGAATGGTCCGCTCCGACCTCGCGGTCTCCGGCGTTATGTTCACTATAGACACTGAAACTGGCTTTCGCGATGCGGTTCTGATCAATGCAGCCTACGGCCTGGGCGAAAGCATTGTGCAGGGCGCAGTTACGCCCGACGAATTTTATGTTTTCAAACCTTTGATCAAAAATCAATTCAGACCAATTTTAAGAAAAAACCTCGGATCGAAAAATCAAAAGCTTGTCTATGCGACCGACGGTGACGAGCAAACGAAGATTCAGGAGGTTTCAGAAGGTCAACAACGTAAGTTTGCTATCACCGACGATGAGATCCTTCAACTCGCCAAATGGGCAATTGCGATCGAAACCCACTATTCGCGTAAGCGCGATCGTTTCACGCCTATGGATATCGAGTGGGCCAAGGACGGACTAACCCACGAACTTTACATTTTGCAGGCGCGTCCAGAAACGGTGCACGCGAATCGGCGCGATGACGCAAGAGAAATTTACAAACTAAAGATCAAAGCAAGGCCGATCGTGGAAGGGGCAGCCGTTGGACAAAAGATTGCCTCTGGCAAGGTTTGCATTATTAATGATTTGTCGGAACTTCCCAAGCTAAGAAAAGGCGAGATTTTGGTAACTGACAAGACGGATCCCGATTGGGAGCCTCTTATGACCAAGGCTTCGGCCATTGTCACCAATCGGGGCGGAAGGACGTGTCATGCTGCGATTGTTAGCCGGGAACTCGGTTTGCCGGCGGTGGTTGGAACTCGGAACGCTACAGAAGTTCTAGCGCAGGGAATAGAGGTAACGGTATCTTGCGCCGAAGGCGATGCTGGTCGGGTTTATGAGGGAATTCTTCCCTTTGACGTGGAGCGTCTCTCTCTAAACGGCTCTGAAATTTCCTCGACAGAGATTATGCTTAACGTAGCTCATCCCGAACAAGCGTTTCAATTGTCATTTATTCCCAACGACGGCGTTGGACTGGCACGAATGGAGTTCATTATCGCTCAGTACATTAAAATCCACCCGCTCGCACTTCTTTCGACCTCGTCTTCTATAGATCCGGCAATTGAGGAACTAACTGCAGGTTATACAGATAAAGGCCAATACTTCGTCGACAAGCTCGCCGAGGGTATTGCAATGATTGGAGCAGCATTCTATCCTAAGCCTGTTATTGTGCGCTTTAGTGATTTCAAAACAAACGAGTACGCGCATCTCATTGGAGGAGCGCCTTATGAACCTAAGGAAGACAATCCGATGATAGGATTTCGCGGCGCTAGTCGTTATTACAACGCTCGTTATCGGAGAGGCTTCGCTCTTGAGTGCCAAGCTCTTGCAAAGGTTCGGAGCGAGATGGGTCTCACGAATGTCCAGGCAATGGTTCCGTTTTGCAGAACGGTAGAGGAAGGCGCCAAAGTTTTAGCCGAGATGGAGAAAAACGGTCTCAAGCGCGGGCAAGACGGCCTTGAAGTTCATGTTATGTGCGAAGTACCGTCGAACGTCATCCTTGCGGATCAATTTGCTGAGCTCTTTGACGGTTTTTCTATCGGATCCAATGACTTGACTCAACTCGTGCTTGGCGTCGATCGCGACTCGGAGATAATGGCCGACCTCTTCGACGAACGCAACGAAGCGGTAAAGCGGATGATATTGCATGCAATCGAAACCGCACATGCAAAGAACATCAAGATCGGAATTTGCGGGCAAGCTCCAAGCGATTATCCCGAATTCGCGGAATTTCTGGTAAAATGCGGCATCGACAGCATTTCTCTCAATCCGGACGCTGTCGGTAGAACGAGAAAAATAATCGCCGAACTCGAAAGGCAGCGGATTGCAGGCACAGCTTCTTGATCTAGGTTCCCATCGCCACGCGAGAGGAAAGAACAATGAATAACACCATGAGAGAACTCTTAGCCGGTCACCGTTTCTGCTCACGAATGAAACCCGAATATATCGGAACGATCGCTAGTTGCTCGATTACCAAGAGTTACAAGCCAAACGAAATGCTTGGGCGGGAGGGCGAACTCTCCGATTATTTCTTTTTGATAATGGACGGTCGTGTCGCCATCGAGTCAAGTCAACCCGGTCTGCCCCCAGTGGTTCTCCAGACGTTGCACGGCGGCGAAGTTGTCGGCTGGTCCTGGCTGTTTCCACCTTACGAATGGGTATTTGACGCCCGCGCATTGACAGACGTGGAAACCATTGCCCTCGACGCACAATGTCTCAAGGAAAAATGCGAAGAAGACAACGCGCTGGGCTTTGACCTCATGAAGCGGTTCTCACAGGTCATGACCACCCGTCTGAAGGCAGCCCGCCTCCAGCTTCTAGACCTATACGGCCGCCAGTCAAGCAACCTCACAGCCTAACCCCGAATTCCACCCCTCCCGAACCTCCCCTCTCCAAATTCCAGACTTCGACCATCCCCTCAATTAATCACGGGACACCAACCCGTCCCCTCAACCAATTATTGGGCGTCCGACTGTCCCTCCAATTAATCACGGGACACCAACCTGTCCCCCCAACCAATTATTGGGCGTTCGACTGTCCCAATAACAATATCTAGTTAATTTTCGAGATCTTAGAGAATTATCCCTAGTTTCACATCATGGAGTTTACTAAATGCGACTCGAATAGTGTCTAAAAGCATCTGGAACGCTGATTCGGTTTCATGCATACTTCGGCCACATGAGTCACCTCCAAAAATACATCAGTGATTGGAAAACAATCTGGAATTACGCCCCAATAGAAATGGGGACAGTCGAACGCCCAATAATTAATGTGGGGGACACGCTCCTGTCCCCACTATTACCGTATAAGGTTTGTGGGGACAGTCGAACGCCCAATAATTAATTATGGGGACAGTCGAACGCCCAATATATGAGGGTCGAACGGTATTGGAAAATGTAACGGCTGGCGTAGGAGTAATGCAGCAGGAGTATGGGGACGAAGGTCCCCGTTGCTTCTGATTCTTGTTCTTATTTGTGATGATTACTTAGGTAGGGAGCAGCCTGCTACTTGCAGGTCGATGTCCTTTGACGCGTTGAGGCAAGTCATTATCTTATAGACTTGATCACCGTAGTTTGCGCCTTGGTCAACGTTAATATTGCCATTCTCATCGACTTCGCAGGGATTGTTGTACGTGCACTCTTCGCCGTCGTCGTTGCCGGTGTAGTTTGCTCCGACAACTTCGCCCGTCTCAGCGTTGATCAACGGCGAGCCAGACGTGCCATGCTGTGCATCGCAATGGTATTTATAGGAGTTCGAGTTTACCCATTTATCTTCTCGTATTTCAAAGATGATGGCCTCGACGTCACATGTTGCAACTGAATCCCAGTAACCGCTCGCCAGGACAATCGTTGTTCCTACTGTTGCCATTGCAGGGGAAACGAGGCGCGAACGAATTCCCAGTTTTTCAAGTTCCTCATATGTTTTATCGAGTTCCAAAAATGCAATGTCATGGGGCTGTATGATCCCATACAAGATCTTGGTTGTTTTAGCCCGCACAGTTTCTTCCGCATTGTAATATATATTTGCAGACGACGCATAAGGCCTATTCACAATCACTGCATTGGGATCGCCCCCCATCATTCCGATACAGTGGCCGTTCGTCAGAGCCACAGCATTCGCCGTTTTCGGTTGACCAAAACTTACGACTGATCCGGAACATCCCGCAAATCGAATTTGTCCTGAAAAATCAAACTCCGGCGCGACGTCACCGGGGCGTGATAGATCCATCCGTTTCACTGCGGCATCCCCCGCCTCGGCTTTTGTGGGCACAGGTCTCGCCAAAGTATATGTGGAAACTAATGCAGCAGAAGCGATTGCCACCTTAAAATGAGACATTTTTCCCTCAAAATGATATTTGCGAGAAATATGACATGTGAATCAGGATTTAGCAAGCTCAATCAATTTTGAGTCTTTAGGACATGCGACTGGACCCGCATTCGAATGGAATCCACTCGCACGCCACTACAACACCGTTATTGGTTAGGCTGCACTATTTCCGAAATCTTTCCGAATTTCATCTCGGTATCGTGACCGTGGTGCACTCTAATCTCCGCTTCAAGGCCGTCTCCCTCCAAGGGCAATTTTCTCTTGGGATACGGGGTTAACTGTCCTTTGTCGGTTTCTTTTAATGTGAGAATCCAATTGTTCGCCGGTTTACCAGTACTATCAAGTCCGTCTGGATCAACCCACTGCTCGATCGTACGCAATCCGTCAGCGTCGTAGTATGCGATAACCTTATACCCGACCCACTTGTTGTTCAACTTGCCGCCAATGGTTTGACAACTTGGGCAAGGCAGAAAGTCGTGGCTTTCCGGATGCGGGTACTCGGCGTTCAAGTATGCTCTTCCACCGTCCATTTCAAAGCTTGGTTCGAGCCACACACATCGCGGAAGTTCCTCGCAGTCACCGTGGTTGGGGCCGTCGGTCTTTAGTTCCAGTTTCTCCGCCTCAGAGGTAAGAAAGTATCCCGTTACTTCATAGTTTACGTATTTGTGATTGCCGTTGTATCGGTCACCATTTTTATGTCTCTTTGAATACTCAATTTCTACTTGCTTTCCTGTCGTAGGGTAAATGCGGCGCACTCCATCATCATCGTAACCGGCAGCTCCAAACGCATTTCCCCCGGGAATGTTTCCTAAAACCAAGATTCCCGTACAAACCAATTCCAAAAACATCTTGTTCATCATCAATCTTTTCATCCAATCTCTCCTTTGTGTTAAGTTAATGCACAACATAGTGACCTTGGACCGGAGCAACGTCTCGAAAATTTATAGTCATGGCAAACAGCTGCCAAAAAAACTGTTTCTTTGGTATTATTTCTACATCAAGCAAAAAAGAGGAGTTTATGGCTATACTACAAAAATCAACGTATTTTCTTGCTCTTAGCGTTTTCGCTATAGCATCGTGCAAAGTCGTCAATACCAATTCGTCGAAGACAGAAGGTATACCTGGAATCCTTGAAGACAATTTTGTCGCGCCCGACAGGGACGCCAACTCTACACCATACACCTGCTCCTATCATTGGTTCGCTCTAGAAGATGGTCGTATTGTAGGTTTGGACCTCATCCGAAGCGACGATACGGGGAAAATGGCGTTGCGGGCGTATTATCAAGACGCACACAGCGAATTCAAAGGAATCAGCTATGAGGCCCCCAAAGAAAAGTGGAGGCCCTTCGCGACAGAAAGAGCATCGTTGGCTGACAGCAATCAAAATGCTCTTGGGCGCAGCAAGAACTGGATTGGCGGCCACGTTCGCACTGACGACGGCGCCACCATATTCTTTGATCTGGAAGTCCGACCGAAGTCTTTCGGTCTAGGCACAGGATCGCTCGGTCTATTTGTAACCGATCTTGTAGCAACTGATTACCTCGAAGTTGAATACGGGGGAACGATCACAATCGGCGGCGAAACGCACGAGATTCAAACTCTTGGAACTGCCTCTGTGCACTACGGCAACCGATTGCCGCTTGCGGGCTACATCGCGACAGTTCCCTCAAATTCCGGACTGAGCGACGATCATTTTCTTCTCGCGTCAGCCAACTCAGACAATATTCGCGTCGGCGGAGAATTGTTGGAAGGCAAGAATATCACGTACGGCTACAGTCGCGGCGCACTTGGGCGGGTATTTTTGAGTTTCAAACCCTTCAACCAACAAGTACCCATCGGAAATAACGGATTCGTTACCTTAACCGACGTCAAAAGGTTCGATCACAATCTGCTTGGAGTGAAAACGACAACTGGAATGGCCAAGGCAAAGTTTCAAAAGAAAGCGCAGTGGCCGTGGGAACAAGACATTGAGCGAGACCTTGGCACCGTGATATTTGACTATCGCGGAGACCCTTATCTGAAAACGCTTCCTTGAATAAAGCGCAGACGGCGCGTAGCGAAGGAATCCCCCCGCTACGCCCCATTCGCTATTACTTAGAAATCGGCAAGATATTGCAATCAAGCGTTACGACACCGTCACCGCTGCTGCTGTGGCTGTATACAAATTGACCCTGAAATTTGTCACCTTCAGGAGTACTTTGGCGGGTTCCCTCAATTTCATTGAGTTGGTTAAAAACAATAGAACCTTCCGTTGCTCCACATTCGTTTGCTGCTCCTACTATTTGCAAAAGATCACCAGATTCATTGCCAGTTCGGTTAGGACCTGTCACGCATGTCTGAGAAACGTCTGTCATGTTGGAAAGAACTTCTGCATACGAAGGTGCGTATACGCCAGGTTCAAATTCCGAATAGAACAAAGAAATAGACAGAGGCTCGTTTTCCGGAAGTGAATAGCAACGCAATCCGAGAGAACCCTCTCCTGCCGCCAACGCGTTAGCCGATCCAAGAACAAGAATCGCCGTTGAAAGAACTTTAAGCATACTTTCTCCTTTCAAAAGATAAAACTTTCCCATTGTTGGGGTATCACTTAATAAGTGGAGAGTTCTGCTTCTTACGTCCCAACTTTTCCAGATGGCAAATATTGCAGGGTAAACAGGTAGTTCCAGAAACTCCTGAAGTCACAATGCGGTCAACTATGAATTCCAGTCGCCATATAGCAAGGAGAAGACCGATCAGATCCGCAGCAACGGAACCCCGGAACCGATTCGCTCCGCAAACCGCGGAACGTGTTCCGGGTAGTTGACGCAGCGCCGATTCAACATTTACCGAGGCCCTGTCACGGCTTCTCGCTCTGACGCATCAAACTGCGTGTTGCCCACCTGGCATGGAAATGCCTTCCAATGTCTTCCCGACTCGTTTTTGATCACGAAAACGCGTCGATACATCTCCCAGGGATAAAACACCGACCAATTTCTTATTGCGACTGAGGACAACAAGTCGACGAATCTGTTGCTCCTCCATGAGTCGCAAAGCCTCTTCGCTGTCCTGATCTTCGAAAACATAGATAACGTCGGGGCTCATGATGTCCCTGACCTTGCAGTCATTGGGATTATAATTTTTTGCGACGCCGCGAATGGCAACGTCACGATCCGTGATTACGCCTCTTATTTTCTCACCATCGCAGACAGGTAAGAATCCGACGTCTTCGATGCTCATCTTTTCACATGCGTCTTTAATGTTGTCCTCGGGAGTTACTAAGGCCGTGCTGGGTGTCATTATATCAGATATTTTCATGGTATACTTCTCCTCTCAAGTTTCTCTAAAAGAGGAATAAGCAACATGTGCGCCATAGTTTTGACTATTTCACAATGATGACATGTGCAGGATCGCGTCGCTTGAGGATGTTGACGCCGACATCCTCACCATGATTAATAAATTCCATGTCAACGGACGCAAACTCGTTTATTTTTAGGTTTTTTATGGTAACGCTGTTCAAGAAGCTCGGGAGTTTGGGATGTTTGAAAGCCACATGGTCCTCTGTCGCGTTGATCTCTATTCCAAGGCAAGCTCCCAAAAGCATAAAAATGGAACCCGCCGCCCAAGCCTGCGGAGCGCAAGACATTGGATACAAGATGGGATGTCTTCCCGGGCTTCGCGTGAATCCGCAAAAAAGCTCAGGTAGCCGATAGAAGTCCATGCGATTGCTGGCATCAAAAAGCCCGTTGAGGATCTTTACGCAGTGATCCTTGAAGCCATATTTTGCCAAACCGGCGCCTATCAATGCATTGTCATGCGGCCAAATTGTTCCGTTGTGGTATGACATAGGATTGTAGAGAGCCTCCCCCTCTCCAATTGTTCTTACGCCCCACCCTGAAAACATGGTTTCCGACAGCATCAGATCCGCGATCTGTCGCGCCTGATCCTTATTAGCAATCTTGCCGAAGAGCGTCTGTCCCGCGTTGGAGCTCCGAACCCTGCAAGGCTTCTTATCCCGATCAAGGGCTAAAGCAAAACACCCCATGTCCTCGAGCCAGAATCGCGCCTGAAAGTTTCTTCTCAACAATTCGGCTTGCAACCCCAAAGCCTCTGCAAAATCCAACTCGTCAAAAATCTTGGCTAGATTTGCTGCGCCTGTGAGGCCCGCATACAGATAGGCTTGAACTTCGCACAAGGAGATCGGCGCATCTGCCAGGTCACCGTTTTCGTGAAAAACAGAGTTGTTGGAATCCTTCCACCCCTGATGAATCAATCCTGTTTTAGAATGGCGGTGGTATTCGACAAAGCCGTCTTTATCCAAATCTCCGTATTGATTAACCCAATTAATCGCCGCTTTCACATTCGGCCAAATTGATTTCGCAAAAGTCACATCGCCAGTTCGTTCGTAATACGCGCTTGCAAGCAGGATAAAAAGTGGCGTCGAGTCCACCGAGCCATAGTACTTGCCAAATGCAATTTCGCGCAGGTTTGCCATTTCTCCTTGGCGAGTTTCATGGATAATTTTACCGGGCTCGCAGTCGTTCTCCGGATCGACTTCGGTGCCCTGAGTTTCAGCCAAAAAATGCAAGACCGATCTGGCAAGATTGGGATTGATCCATAGCATCTCCAACGCTGTAATGATACCGTCCCGGCCAAATGGAGCGCTAAACCACGGCACTCCGGCATAGGGGTATCGCCCCCATTTTGTATCGGTGTTAAGAAGGTGAATATCCGCAAGAGAACGACCAATCCATTCATTGAACTGCTCATTGTCGGTTGTAACAATTGCATCTTCCTCCCGCCGGCGTTCAATCTCAGATTTGGCTTTCTGATACGCGCTGGAACACGCTGAAGGTTTTGCTTGAAGCTTGCCGTTTTCCAGAGCCACACTTGTATGTGTTTCCATAACGGCGCACCCTTTAGCGGGAATAACGATGGTCTTCGTAATGAGAGGATAGTGGATCTCACAAACCCCCGGCGTAATCTGAATAGATGTATAGCGTGCGATGTCGTCAAGACCCAGGTATCGCAACGTGAGAATTCCTCCTGTTGTATCAGGCTCTGCTAGAGAGCCCCGTCGCTGCCGATTATGACCTCGGATCTCAAAAATGTCGCAATAGTCGGCCTCACAATACAGGTCGATCTGAACAGCAACTTCGCAGTCCAAATAGTTAAAGAGGTTTATCGCTTCATTCTTGACCGCATTCCACAAGAATATAGTTCTCGTCATGTGCAGGGCGCCGCTCGGTATATTGGGAAACTCGGGATTGGTAAAGTCAACGTGAAGTGCCGCGTTGTCTTCGTTGATATAGGAACTGAGCAAAAGAGGTTTCTTCTTGTTTATGAATAGTTCCGAACGGGACAAAAACCGCGTGCCCGCATGGAATAAACCCTGTTCGCCGTCGGGACGCTGCTGAATGTCCCCATAACGATCAAAGATTCCAAAAGTCTCGTCGTGTTTGAGAACTCGAATTGATTTTTCGGCAAGATATGAACTGTTAAGTAATTGCTCGTTAAATCCGTCGTTAGCGTACTTGTTCATGAGTTAATCCTACGCGGAGATGCCGCTAGACCTATAACCACTCGCTAATATGACTTTGTTGTAAATGCGAACATAATCCCTGGCCATGCGCGCAGAGGTGAATCTCAAATCAAATTCCTTACGGCAGGTTGCGCGATCTATCCGATAAAGCCTATCCGCGGCCAACACCGCTTGCTCCTCCGAACCCACGATAAATCCCGTCTTCCCGTTTTCAAGGATCTCCGGAACCGAGCCGTTAGGGAAAGCAATAACTGGAGTCCCACAAGCAAGAGCTTCAATCATTACAATTCCGAATGGCTCCGGCCACTGAATCGGAAATACCAAAGCCGCGGCGTTGCCCAAAAACTCCTGTTTCTCCGCATCCGATATCTCGCCGACAAACTCAATACCTGGAGCGTCAAAAATCGATCTTATCGATTCATAATATTCCCTATCGTTCTTGTCGACCTTCGCGGCGACCTTAAGACGCCTTCCGCTCCTCTGAGCAATTCTTACTGCAGATTCGATACCTTTGTCGGGCGAGATTCTGCCTAGGAACGCAAAATATCCCTCCGGAGTCGTATTGAGCCGGTATTTGTCGGGTGGCAAGCCGTGATAGACCGTTCCTACCCAGTTCGGGTAATCGTTAACTGGTCGCCTCTGGTTGTCTGATATCGACACCACTGGTATCTCCCGGTATTCACGCAACAGTACACCGATCTCTGGAAGGTCGAGCCGACCATGCAGAGTTGTCACATGACTATAGTCAGCGCGTCTGGAAACAGGAAAATGGAGATACTCTATATGGAAATGGATAACGTCAAAGTTGTTTTCGAGCTTTGCCACAAATTCAACCATTGCAACGTGCAAGGCAATCGGATCGGCAATTTTTGGGTTCAACCGTAGGCCCGCCGCGCTAATCGGAACAAGCGTAGCCGAAGTCTCCGAGTCACCGGAAGCAAACAGAGTCACTTCGTGTCCTTGCTCGACGAGCTGTTCCGTGAGGTAAGATACAATACGTTCTGTTCCGCCGTAGAGCTTAGGCGGCACGCTTTCGTAAAGAGGTGAAACTTGGGCAATTCTCATAATGCTTTCTCCAAGCTGAGGAGAAAGCAAAGGATGTGCCAACAGATCCGACGAAGTTATCAGCGCAAACTGATTTTTTTCTCTCCGTTGAAATAAGCCTGGTAAATGGGCCAACTGTAGACTGCAATTTTCCGTCCCATATCCAAACCTGCTTCATTGTCCGTGCGGATATGATAGCCGCCCCATAGTCGCGATACCGCCGCCATCTCCGATGTCGCAGTGAAGGTAGGAAGAGGCAGTCTCACCTCTTTTGTTGTCGCCTTTCCGTCGGGACTACCATCCACTGCCTGCATTTGCTGAACTGTGAATTCCTTTTCGGTAAGATCGCCAGCGCTTCTAACCTCCACAGCGTTGAAACGATCGCTCCCAGTGTAGAGTTCTAAGATTTTTGCGGCCGCCCCGCTCACTGTTGCATGCCCCGATGTGTAACCGGGGAAAGGTGGCGTTCGAAAGACTGCGGGTGAGTATGGAAGCCACTCTTCAGCTTTTATACTCTTCACGCCATTGCCGGGCCCCGCCCAACCTCGCACAACTTGGTCTTTCTTCTGAAGTCGCACGAACCAGTATGGTCTTCCCGTGTCGTAAAATCGCTTCGTCTCCCAACAGGCGATAAAACCGTCAAAAGAGATATTGCCGATCGCGAAAAAAAGTTTCACGTCTTGGTCGAGATTGTACTTGTCCCTTCTCGATACATCTTGAGCGAACAAAAGCCAATGTCCTGATTGTCCAGTGGAACGCGGTCCATCGCGCATGAACTCAACAATAGCTTTTTGTTCAATTGTCAGAGCGGAGTTAACCGCGACGGCTTCTTCGATTTCCTTCTTTATTTTGGCCGAGTCCCATTGTGGCGGGGGCGGCGCTCGGAACTGCTTGGACGATTCAAGGGCGAAAGGCTTTACCCGATACCAATGTGCCGTCAAAAATCCCGGACTGAAGGTTTCGCCATTCGCCCTGACGAATGGAATGGGGAGCCATGTTAATTTGTTCAAAAAGAGATCAGGCGTATTCAGCGGTCGATAAAACGTGTAGTCCGAATAAGGTTCTCCCGCTGAACCCGGCTCGTCACCGAGTTGATTGGCTCCGTCATGGTGGCGATATTCGATGACCGCAGCGGCGGCAACATTTCCTACACCTTCTGCTCGGGTCTTATCTTCCGTTCTTTCATCGGGGTTGTAGCCCATAGCCTTCATTTGACCTCGAATCCACTTTTCGTCAGCGTCTCCGTATATATCAAGAAGGGTTCGGTATGCGGCGTATGCTATCGCGATCTCCTTGTTCTTCAAAGTCCGTTCATCTTTCGGTCTTCGGAGTTGGTCGCCCAATCTGGTTCCAATCGCTTTGTCATCGTACGCAGCCCAGGCGTCATACATGGCGGTCAATACTACTGCCATGGAACGCGACAAAATTGTGGGACGCGCTCCGACGCGATCAACCTCTCGTCCCGACGCCTCCAGAAGAATATCGACCCACTTGTAGGCAGCGGTCGGCGCTAAGTTCTTGGACCGATGAATAGTGAGCCCGTCATTCGTGGCTGCGAACAAACCCGTTGCGCAAAACCATAAGCCAATCAACAAACCTTTGAACCAACAACGCGGCATATCGCTTCTCATCATCGTAATCCCACTCCTTTGTATGTCGCTTCGCGCAACGGTTTATTGTTCACATCGACAAACTGATATTTCATTTCACTAGTCCCTGATTCAACTAGTACCAGATACCCTAAAGCTACCTCGGCCCAATCTCCAGGTTTGTCGTCAAGATCGTGCAGGCGCGCCCCGGCGCCCGAAATCAGTTGCCGCGTCCCCGAATTGTTTAAAACGCCGACATCTTCAAGCTGATGCATATGGCCGCTTATGTAGAGATCAAAATGCCCGAGGATGCTCTTCTCAATCATCTTTTTAAACTCACCTTCGGCCTTTAAAGTCTTTCTTGCTCCCGCATAAGGGTGGTGGCCCATCGCAATCGAAAACCTACACCCCGCAAAATTTCCCTTCTCCTTCTCAAAAAACTCTTCTTGTTTTGCCGCATCCACCTGCGTGTCGAATACAAACAAACAGGCTGTCTTTTCACGGTTTAGCCATGTTGCGTACCAATAGTGTGGATAATAAATAACGTCGGGATGCGCTTTGGCGACTTCTTTCCAAGCATCCGCCGTACCGGGGCTCTCCCAATCGTGGTTGCCCGCAACCATGTAGAACGGGACTTTATCTTCTTCTAGAATTTTTTTGTAAGGATCCCAAAACTTCGCTATGAACTCAGGATCGTCCTTATTTTTTATTCCCTGATCATAAATGATGTCACCGGTATGAAAAATCATGCCGCAGCCCTGCTGCTGTAAAGCACTGGCTACATCCAGTTGCTTTTTTTCTCCGGTCCCGGTGTCGCCGATAAAGCAATATTTCTTATTATTTTTTCCTAAAGGGATTCCCGTTGCGTCGGCTGACGGCTGGCCTCCGCCAGGCGACCCAACCGGAGCCTGTGGTTGCGGACTTTGAAGTGGCTGCCGCCTTGGAGCTAAACCTTTCTCTTCCTTCCTACATCCGGTGAATGCAAGCAGGAATAAGAATATCGGCAATGTTCTTGCCATCTATCCCTCAGATTTTGAAAAAACTTGAGGCATTATAGCCGAGGATAGGTCCGACTTGCCATTGTTTTCTCAAATCGTCCTACAAAGAGCAATTCGCAGTTTCCCTGCATAGATACTGATGCTCCAGCGCGGAGTTTCTGACGCATCTTCGCACCGCAGCGTCAATCCAACCTCCGCTAAAATTATAGATTCCGTTCGATGCGGCGCAAACCGCAATATCGCCCTCGCATCTCACGTCCCGAGCACATAGATGCTCGCGTTTCGCCGGCGAAAACTGCTCACATCTTTGAATAACCGCCTCGACCGAGCTCCCATTATATCCTTGAAGGCCGTTGTGGACGGTGCAAATGCTTATACCCTCGCTACATCTTACTCCCCATCCACATAGGTGTTGGCGGTCCTTATGGGAACGTTCTATGCAGTGATCCACCGCAGCTTCAACGTTATAGCCTTCGTAACTTGTCTTACCGTTTGAGGCGAAACAGGACTGTCCCTCCTGTGACTGAGCACCAACGGCGATCAAAGAAAGCGCCAGGCATAGCATGTTTTTCATAAGGTATCCAAAAGAGGAAACGGACCCGCTATCGCAAGCTCTGTGCCAGATCTAAATGTTTGGATTCCTTGATGCGCGCCGCTTTGGCGGACTCAAAACGAGACTAAAATTCCCAACCGATCTCAACTAGCTTGATCAGGACAATCGCTAGCCGACCGTATCTTTCTGCAAGGTGCTCAACGTCACCTTCGAGCTTCTGGTAGCTTTCCGTCGATTTTACTGCCTCGTCTAAAATAGGGTCTTCCGAGAACTTCGCTTTAACCCTCGACTTGGCATAGAAGGGTATCTGTACTCCCACGACAAAATTATAAAAGAAGCCGCTTTCCCATTCCCAATGCATCCCCGCTTGAGGAGTCCAGTAAAAAGCTTCGACTTCTACGCGGGCCTTTAGATCGACGGGAACCTCTATCTCTTGATAGTTCAAGTTTGTATGCTTAGTACCGCTAAGCGAAAGCTTCTGGTAGCCCAACGAAACGCCCCAAAATGGCGGTCGCTGAGCTTTAGGGGTGGCAAGATATCTCATTTCAGCGTGAGTCATGCTCGCACGGAGGTCAGACATGCCTTTGCCAGGCCTGAGATTCCTAGCAATTTGCCCAACGGCCAATCCCAGGGATTTGCCCTCACCGATCGCCCTTCCGTATCCGACTTCAATCGGATGAGGAATGCCCAGCGAGTAGTAAACAGAATTTCGGTGCTGCTTCCAATCCTTCTTCACGTCCTTTTTCTTCGGAGACTTGGCACTCGCCTCCAAGGCGAAAAGAAAAGCTACAAAATATAAAATAAAACTTGGCAATGCACACCTTTCGTTCGCCTAAAATAGTCCCAATATGTAGGTCGCCGCAAAAAGTAAATCGACGCCTGCATGAGTCTTCCCTTCGCTGGCACAAGGCTGCCAATCCGATGAGTTCTGGTCTCGCTGCCAGATATATGCTTCGCATCGATCGGAAGAAGAAGGCAATCGATCATTTGGGAATAGCGTAGGATCCAAAAGAAGATCGGCTGCTTCGTTCATGTCACCAGTCGTGAAGGCACGAAGCGTCATCATGAAAACGACGTTGTCGGGATTCTTGGCTAACTGCGTCTGCAATACTTCAATATCTTCGTCGAGCAGCCCTTCGTAAAGCGATCCACGTAGGAGAATTCTTAAGCCCTGTAAATGAGCTTCGAAGCCGGTTAGATCCTTGTCAAAATCGGGAATGTATCCGCGCAAATCGTTATCAATTCCCGTGAGCCGATATTGGATTTCGTAAAAGAGACCTTTGAGGCTTGGCGTTACGAGGGTTCTCGAAAGCTGTTCTTCCTTCGAACTTGCGTCACCCATGATATCGTTGTTTTCGTCAGCATAAGCGATCAAGTCCCCTATCCCCTGTTCATCCTCCGTGTGCAAGAATGCCGTCACTAAACCCAAAAGCATGTCGCGACTAATCGTACTTTCGCTTTGTCCCGTCTGCAAACAGTCCTGCGTTGCATTCCGGTGCCACTTGCCAGGCACTCCCTTCTGTTGTGCTTGATATAGATCAACATCGTATCCCGAAGAGCGAAGGAGCGACGTGAAAAGGAGGCCGTCGCACCCGTCTACAAATTTATAGGCGTTCAATGCCGCCGTGGTTTGTGCGAGATAAAAATCGCGCTTGTCTTTCAGCTGAGATCGTCTGGAATCGTCGAGTTTGAATGATTGAAGAGGATTGTCTTCCACCAGACGCGATCTCGCGATTTTGATGAGTGCCCGAACCGTACCGTCGACATTTTCACCGGATTCTATCCGAGCTTTCAGCTTGGCCCAAATCGCCTGAACCTCCTCTTCCGAGAACTCCACATCGCGGTCTGTTTGGTCCACCTTGTAGTCTGAGGAATTGTAGTAAAACGTTTCCTTGCATCCCAGTGTTGCGAAGGCAAGGATGAGCGCCAATAGATTTTTTAGTGCCATAAGCTTGTCCGTGTCCGTCCTCGTATGGCCTCAATGCAGTCGTGCACCGGGAAAGAGGAGAAAAATACCACTCCACATTATCGGCATAGGCGCGCTGTATCCTTAGATGGACTTGCACCGGAGTTTCCCAGGTTTCTACCGTCGTGTTTCTCACGTATTATTAGCATCTTATGATCAAACATCACGTCTTGACAGCCTGCATTTTGGCCTTATTTTTGCTCTGCACGGGATGCCGCAAATGATTAACGTGGGTGGCGCTAACAAAAACCCTGCAGAATGAAAGGAGGATACGAGTATGAATTACCCAGAACTTTGGCGAGACATGGATAGAGATCGGCCTATAACAAGCTTTGGTTCGTTTAGGCCCCTGCTGCGGCAAATGGACGAGTTTATGAACGAAGCCATGACCGGTGGTGGTCTCCGCACCTTCGACGAGAGTCGCATCTTTACCCCTATGGTTGACGTTGAGGAAACAGACAATCATTACGTCATGAGTTTCGACGTCCCAGGCATTGACAAGAAAGATATTAATATCGAAGTTCAAGGCAACCAGCTGGTGGTATCAGGAGAGCGTAAACACGAGACCGATCGAGGGGAAGGACGGTCCCGGATCATCGAATGTCGATACGGCAAATTTGAACGCGCCATAACGCTTCCCGAAGGCATCAACACCGCCGACGTTGAAGCTGATTACCAAAACGGCGTCCTCACAATTGCCGTGCCGCGAGCCAGCGAGTCAAAACCACAAAAGGTCAAGATAGGCGAAGGCAAAGGCGGATTCTTCAGTAAGCTTCTTGGCGACAGAAAAGAGAATGAATCAAAAACCGTCAAAGTCAAGACGGCTGACAAGTCAAGTAACGCCGTTGCAAGCTAACACTTTTTGCAACCGCCACGCAATCGTGGCGGTTCTTCCGTTGCCTTTCTAATAATTGTTGAGTATATCCAAATTAGCCCGCATTCATGCATGACTCAATGCCAGGGTTTTGCAGCCACTGCACCAGGAGTAATAATGAAGGTTCTTTTGTCATTCCTTTTTCTTTTTTCCTGCGTTTTTACTTCTTGTGGAACAAATATGCGGACATCGGCGACTCTTTCGCATATTGATTTGAGCGAAGAAGCGTACTACGAAAAAATAGCTTACTACCTATCTTTCTTGCCCTGCTCAAACCGCATCCAACGCAACGGCGCGTCAATTATTATCACCGTTAAAGACGAATTCTCCGCA
This sequence comes from Oligoflexales bacterium, assembly GCA_050251195.1. Classification (GTDB taxonomy): domain Bacteria; phylum Bdellovibrionota_B; class Oligoflexia; order Oligoflexales; family Oligoflexaceae; genus JBFWNG01. Next base: position 32,182 of record JBFWNG010000005.1, on the reverse strand, counting down.
GAAGAATGTGTCAGCATGATGGGATCTGCGCCGGCGTTGTTTCAAATCACAGAAGTCTCGGACAGGGAGTTGCATGTTTTGGTTTTCAAAACAACGTCGCAGGAACTCGTTCTGGACGCCATCAAAAACGGACTTCAGTGCGTTACCGATGCCGCCGCTACCGAGAAAGGGTTTGAGCTTAAGATCTCTGAAGGCGATGGCACAAATGAATGCATCTCTCTCCTCTCGTTCTATTTCAATATCGTCGAAAGGTCCCAGGACAAAGTTGTCCTTGATTACGTAACAAAAGGCTTCACGTGTGAGTCCGAAGACAAGAGCCTTACGATTGAGCACCGCAAGGATTTTGGAACGCCACATTATTCCGATATTTTCGACGCATTCTCCTTTGCGAAGGCAACCAGAACGCGCCCGGACGGATCAAAAGTGACAACTCTTCTCGATCACTGCGATATGGTGTTCACCAAAGTTCCCGGACAGAACGACCCGGACGGCAGTTACTTTTGCAAATCATCGAAAGGAAAGACCGACCTTCGCCATGAATTTCAGTTTCGTCCAGGCTACTTCGGAACAATCGCAATTGAAAATGGCGTCAAGACACCTACCACTTGCAAGTGGGACCCAAGGTTCTAACACATCAATTTTTGGGAATCACAACCATCCTCAGCGCTCAACGGTGTTCAAAAACAAGTTAAGCGTTGTGTGGTTCCATGATAATGTGGGGACGATATTGAAGGGAGTTGCGCATGAGATTTGCGTGGGCATTTAACCCGTTCGACGACAACAAAAAACTGCAGAAGAAAGGCCTGGCCTTGTTGCGGGCGGTCTCGAAGTCTGCGGAAAGGGTTGAAGCCGTATTCGTGGCATCGCCGCGCGAGCTCGCTCTGTCCACGGCCTTTGACGTTCCGGAGAAGACCCGCTTTAGCAAGTATCCCAAGACAATTCTCCAAAAGGCTTTAAAAGCCATGGATCTTAGCCAAGCTACAACATCTGTCCTGACTCAAGCGGATGTATCGCTAACCTCTGCCGCAAAAAAACTCGCTTCATATTTGGACAAAATCAGAGCGGATCTCACGCTTGTCGCAACATATGCGCGACAGGGGCGCAATATTTTCACTCTAGGGAGTTTCGCCGAAACGTTGGTACACTATGCGAAAACTGATTTACTCGTGTTCAGCGAGAATTCACAGATTCCCAAGGGGACGCCTAAATCGCTGTTGTTTGCGCACGACCTTTCCAGTTCAGGGGAAAAGGCCCTTGAACACGCAATAAAGTATGCCAAGGAATGGAAGGCCTCGCTTCACGTATTGCACATTCCCGATCCAGTTTATGATCTCAAGATAGACGATCAAGACGTCCAGATGGTGAAGTATCGCCAACAGGTTCAGGCCAAACTTGAAAAAATCAAGGCACGGTTAAAAAGGAAAGGCGTCAAGGGATCTGCCTCTCTCGCGATAGAGTGGAACCCGGTATCCGACCTTATTGTGAAAGGTTCCAAGAAAGTTTCCGCCGATATGGTTATGGTAACTGCCAAGGCGGGAAGACTCGCTGCGCTCGTGGGCGGCAGCGTTACCCAGCAGGTCTTAAGAACGTCTAACGTGCCGGTGATTGTGATCAAATGTCCCGCTTAATAAAAGGCTATACATGATGTTGTTGCGACAATTTTCGTATCTTGTTCTTGGCATAACGATGTTCTGTTGTTTCAACTCATCAGCGGCTTTTGGCAGGACAGGCGGCAACTTAGGACTCGGCATTATCCTTTTCGAACCTACGGGTATTACATTCAAGAACTATGTAAGCCCGCTTAATGCGTGGGACGGCGCTTTAGGCTGGGATATTGACGACTATCTCTACGTGCACGCCGACTACCTCTTGCACAAAAAGGACGTTTTTCGAGAAAAGGCGGCGGCCATGAGTCTCCACTACGGTGTCGGCGGCCGTTTTATCCATAGAGACGACGATAGGAAAAATGGCAAGGGAGCTAAAGCAAATGATGATGATGACGACAACATTGTAGGAGCAAGGGTACCTTTCGGACTCGACTTTACGTTTGACGATATGCCCCTTGAAATATTTGCCGAGTTAGCCCTCACCTTGGACATCCTGCCGGAAACCGATTTTGACCTCGGAATCGCCTTGGGCGGAAGATATTTTTTTAAATGATAAAGGGGCGTCTGTTTATGGCGCCCCTAATGATCCCGTTCGTCAGTTCCCCATATCGTGTGGACACTCGACCTTCACCACCTCGCTATAAGCCTCGCCCTTTGAATTCGAGCACTCCAGAGAAACTTCGTAGACTCTTCCGTCTCCGTCGCCGAATCGCTCAGAACGCAAATTAACCTGCAAATCACCGACAATTTCGTAATCCACTTCAACATCCTCTACACCGAGACCCGAATCGGCTTCGTTCGAAGAAACGGACTTAATGGAACAAGAGTCCCCTTCAACAGATGGAGCCAAGGACACAAGAACCATTTTATGGTTGGGCGGCCAAAGCACTGGGATATCGGCGACTACTTTTCCATCAGAACTTTCATCTTGTCCTTCGTCCTCAATGCCCGCCGTTTTATCTTCGCCTTGACGAACCTTAGAAGCGTCGCTGCCAGCGGAAAGATCGAAAGACTTTCGCGAAAACTCAGCTTCATTACAACCGAGAGTATTAAGTGCAAGTAATCCCACCGCGCTGATAAGAGCCAATCTGATGCTTTGACCGTAAAACATAAAAACCCCACTAGGTTCTGATTTATTAAGTTGTTGATGCCGTATACAAAATACTTATCGGTTTCTCTCGCGAACTTCTTAACTTTGACGAATATACGCTATATATTCGCCAAGTTATTGGGCACATATCTTTTTCGAATCTACACAAAATTTTGCAAACCTGTGTCCAGCCGAAAAAAAAGCCGCATGTGAATGCGGCTCTTTCCCCGAAAGTAAATTCATGCGATTAACTTATAACCTTTGCTAAGTTACGCGCTCATTTTCCTCAAAGTTGCTCACCTTGGCTTTGTTCACCTTGGCTTTGTTCACCTTGGCTTTGTTCACCTTGGCTTTGCTCACCTTGGCTTTGCTCACCTTGGCTTTGTTCGCCTTGGCTTTGCTGAGCCTGACCTTGCTCACCTTGGCTTTGCTCACCTTGGCTTTGTTCGCCTTGGCTTTGCTGAGCCTGACCTTGCTCACTTTGGCTTTGCTCGCCTTGGCTTTGTTGAGCCTGACCTTGCTCACCTTGGCTTTGCTGAGCCTGGCCTTGCTCACTTTGGCTTTGTTCGCCTTGGCTTTGCTGAGCTTGGCCTTGCTCGGTTTGACCTTTTTCGCCTTTTTCTTCCTCACCTTGGGCTTTGTCCGGGGTTATGGTGCTTCCGGTGGTTTCACAATCGTCGTCTGGAAGGTCTATGAGCTCCTGCTCCCCTTCGATCTCTTTCATTTTGAGAGTCTTGACGTTAATAGAGTACGTCCTAAACTGCCCCGATTCAGAATTATCGGACACCTGCACAATCATTTTTCTTTGCTTTCTGTCGAGGCCTATAGAGTGGCTTGTATATTCTGCGCTATTGAAGTCTTGAAAGTCGCTTAGTTCAAACTTAGCGATAATATCAAGCTCCGTTCCCTTTACGACCCACACCATATGGTTCACCATTAGGTTTCCCGTCTCCTCGTCTCTTACAAACTCCTTACCAACGGCAAAAGCCTTCTTCTTGTCTTTAGAAACAGCCACTATATCAATCGATAGATCAGCTTGTCCCTCAAGTAGCCTTTGCTTTACTTCCTTACAAGTATCTTCGTTTTGTTCGAACCTCTTGTTTGCATATACAGGACTTGCGGCTAGGGTGGACACCGCTCCTAGGGTAAGCATTGTTTTCGCGAACGTCATCATATGTAACTCCTTTTTCATTGTTGAAGGCCTCCGCTATTGCGAAGGATACGTTTTATTTTTCTTTGAAAAAACGCGCCCACAACAATGCAAAAAGACGCCCACGAATCATTTTTTCTTCTGTTTCGTAAAACGGAAAGGGCCCAAGTCACGTTTGACTTGGGCCGCGATAGGTTTGCCTGCTAAAAGCCTAGGGATAAAGAGATACATCCCACAATTATTGCAAAATCGGATCACCTTTTCTCAGGCGAACTGATTCCATGAGCACCGCACCTTTACCAATGGTCGCCATTGCGCTTGCAGTTCCGCCTGAAGTGGTTGAAGTAGAACTTGAAATCTTCGCTTGAAACTCGACTTTGTGCGTACCTTGACCTGCCAAACCTACGAAGTTGAATGCGTTTGCGTTCATTGTGCTGAGAATGAGCTCCACTTCTTCTGGTCTTAAGCATTCTTCGTCAATTATCGTTGCTCCAGTCACAAGGTCAGTCGTCAAGCATGAGTTGCCGTCGGCGTCCGTCAAAAGGCCTTGAAAGGTAGCAGTTAGCGTTTGCGCCCTGCTACAGAAGGTAATCTCTCCTGGATCAGCTAGCTTTCCATCGACTAAAACTCGCATTTGCACTGTTGCCGAAGCTGTTGAGGATTCTTTTTTTCCGCCCTTACTAGCAACTTTTGTCTGCGTGAATAAGCCGCATTCAATTGAACCCGAGATAAACAGTGAAGAAGAAGCAGATGTTTTTATCGAGTTGGAAAGTACGGTTTGCCAGTCCAATTCCGTCGAGTCAATCACTGCGATGTTACCTACTGCTGCTGTTGATTTGGCTGAGGCCTGTCCCAAAGAAAATTCTTTGCTATCTGACTTTCCACCTCTGAGATTCAGCAAATCTGCGCTACCGCATCCAACCAACACTAGCGCTGCAAATGCTGTCATTACCTGCTTTTTCATTTATACCCCCTTAGTCGTTGAGAAAAACTAGCGTACACATAATCTATTTCGGATGACCTAGGAGCAAAGGTGAGTTTTTCTTTTTTCTCTTGAGATTACCATTCGTTAAGGTGGGTTAATGATACACAAAAAAAGGTCTGAAATGAGAAGAGGCCGCGCGGATAACCGCGCGGCCTCTTCGGATAAAAATTGATTACTCGATGACCACGTCGATACTAACTGAAGTTTGCGGCTTTGCGATTTGCGCTTGGTAATCGAGCGCTTTGCCCTGCTCCACTTTAGACAGCGCAAGGGGTAAATCCTTCGCATAAGCCTGGCCGCCGTTGCTCACAGTGACGGTTGCTAAGATGTTTTCGCCCGCCGGAACATTGGCGACAGGACCTTCGAATATCCCGGGGCTAACTTGTGTCAAGGCGGCTTTCCCAACGAGGAAGTCGTACTTCTCAGCCTTCCATGTTATCTCAACAAGATCGATAGGCAGCGCCGAAATGTCTCCCACCGGGGTAGTCGTTACAGGGGCGCTCAGGCTCTTGTACCAAGTCGTGAAGGTTGCAATATCGGTTGCGTCAAGAGTCGCATCGCCTTTCGGCATATCTTCCACATCGTCCTTGGGATCCAGAGCGGGATCAATTGCTTTTGCCACCGCTTCGACAACCTTTTCCAAAGAAGTCAGGCCTTTCTTATCCGACGTGAAAGGAAATTTATCGAGGTAAATTTTTTCGTTGTCCTCGTTATCGGGATTATGACAGCTTGCACACTTACCCTTTGCCAGAACAGCCTTCGCTGCATCCGACAAAACAATCTCTTTGGGTGTCGTTGTTGTCGAACCGCTGCCCAACGTAAGCGACAGCTTCGCCTGAACGCTGATCAACTGACCTGCAAACTCTACTTTCTTAAGTGCAATGGGTTGGCTCAACTTCTGCGTTCCAGGTTCCACGACGTGCTTGCCGGATCCAGAATAGAAAGCCTTACCTGATGCGTCTTTCGCTATAACGGAAAGCTTAAATTCTTTTGGTCCAAGATTGATGTCCGTCATGACGATTTCGCCTTGAATCTCGAAATCCGAAGTACGCTCGACCTGGCCCACTAACGAATCCACTGTCTCAAGTCTTACGACCTCAACGTGGAACTGTTGCGTCTGAGGATCGAGCTTTTCGACTCCCTCGACGTTGAAAATGATACTTCCGTTGTCTTCTTGTTCGAGTAGTTTTCGCTTCCCGACACAAGAAACGGCCAGCCCAACAACCGCCAACAGTGGCAATAAACCGAGTTGCTTAATAAACATAAAGGCACTCCATTATCTGCAAGACGGTTGCCTTATTGCAAACCCTAGACCTGACCTGATCCTTTAGATTCATGATCTGATTTATTCTTTTTAAATCATTAGGTTACATAGAAATACGCAGGCAAAAAAAGCGTTCCTTTGATGTCGAAACAGTTGACAGCGTCCATTTGCAGAGCAGCTTTTGCCTTAGGAGGGACTGGTCACGCCCACGCCCACGCCCACGTAAAAGCCTACGCTGGCCGTCAACGTCAACGCGATCTTGATCGTGATCAGTCTACTGGGTCGGACGACCTGACTTACTTCTTACCCACAGACGGAAACTGGAATGGTTGAACCTTCTTTATAAGCCGAGCGGTCTCAAGTTCCGCAACGATATCCACGGAGTCATCTGTCCGCTCCAATCCTACATGGTATATCCCCTTGCGGACGGTGTCGGGTCGACACCAAATCACCTCTAGGGAAATCAGCTTATTGTTGATCACGAGAACAAGCTGGCTGCCTTGGGGAATCTCTTGAAACCCGACGATGCCAATTCCTTCGGACGATGCATCAACACCCAGGCAACGGACTGGCTTTTCGTCGGCCGTAAACAAATGCTTGGAAAGATCGATTTGAAGCGGCTGCCTCAGGCTCTTGCGTTGATTCATCTGGTCTCCTAAGTCTATCCGCACGGCAGTACGAACAGCCCTTCGACTAACTGTTACGATTCCTTCAATTTGTCCTTCGGATATCATCACAACAGTCTTGAGGGAGAAGACAAAAGCTTGCAAAGAATTGGCGCGCAGACCAAATCGCTAATGATCTTCATTGAATCAAGCTTGTTAGGTAAAAGTAGAAATCTGAGCAGTCTCTCATTCCCGCTGCAGACTGCTCACGCGCTGAGCCCTCTGGACCCTCACCCATTCTATGACGCCGGGCATGACGGATATGAATATGATAGCCACGATAAGAATGTGAAAGTTGTCCTTCACGGCCGGCATATTTCCGACAAGATAGCCGGCCGTTACAAAGGGGACGACCCACAACGCCGCTCCGATGAAGTTGTAAAAGGCAAACTTACGATATTTCATTCTACCGATGCCGGCAACAAAAGGCGCGAAAGTGCGGGCAATAGGAACGAAACGCGCAAGAATGATCGTTTTGCCACCGTGCTTTTCATAGAACCTCTGAGCATAATTCAAATGCTTCTTGTTGAAGAGAAGTGAACTCTCTCGCGTAAAAACCTTTGGACCAACTTTGCCGCCTATGAAGTAGTTTACCGCATCGCCTGAAACTGCAGCCACAAACAACGTCAGCGTCATAACGTAAATATTGAGGGTGGAATCGGGCAGAGCGCTAACCGCCCCAATGGCAAAGAGCAAGGAATCGCCAGGAAGAAACGGCGTCACCACCAAACCTGTTTCGCAGAATAAGATGAGAAAGAGGAAAAGGTAAACCCAAGGTCCCATAGATGCGACAATTGAGGCAATATGCACGTCAAGGTGGAGAAAAACATCAACAACGTAAGACAACAAGCTGAAAAGCTGATCCATTCGCTATAAACTCCCGGTCTTTAGTTTGGGAGTTTAGCCTTTCCCAACGGAAAGGCCAAGCGAGATCATTCCGTTGGTTCGAAGGAAATAAGTATCTTGCTGTCTACGTCTGGCTGCCGAGCAAGAGTGATCACGTTGTCTTTCCTCGTGAAGTCCTCTGTAGCGGAACCGTTAACGGAGACCGTCCATTTACCCTCATCAGGTTGCGATACCTCGTTGACGGTAAAACTCAAGTTGACCTCTTTTGCAGGGTGATAGTCGTATTCAATTTCAAAGAGACCGTCTCCGTTGATATCGCAATCGATAAGGAGTTTGTTACCGTCCAGTGTGATTCCGCTGCCAAGCGAGCACATTTCATCTGTCGAAACTTTTAGGGAGTCCTCAATTGGAGTGTGGGGAAGAACAATCTCCGCTGTGTTAGATGTAGCGTCTTTATACTTTACCGAGATTTTTCGTTCGAAAGAATATTCCGCTGCGTCTACCGAGAGCTTCATGCCCTCGAATGCATAGGTGACGTTCGCCCCAGAACCCATGTCAACAACTTCTTCGATACTCACCGCACCGTTAATCGTGTAGTCCAGGATTGGGCTAATATGTCTTACAAATTGCGCTTTCACTGTGGAAGCATCAGGCGGAGCTGCATTAAAAGTAATTTTCCCGGTAGCCGCATCAAAGGTATAATCTGCGGTATCCACCGCATTAACGGATACTTTGAGCGTTGCCTGGGCAACTTTAAGTCCGATATCAAACTCCTTTTTAAGAGCTACGTTGCGTCGAAATGTGGCCTGAATGTCGGCACTGGGAGGTGGGGCCGACGTAAAAGTTATTTTTTGGGCAGCCGAATCTATCGTGTAGGTGGTACTAGCAGCCTCAGCTCCATTTACCATCACCTTAACGGTTTCCAAAGCGGGATCCGCACCCAAATCAAAGGCCTGCAACTGCGCTCCAGCGCCGGTTTTGTACGTCGCTTGAATGCTTGCGCCTATCACCGGTTTTGGATTGAACGTAACGACGTTGCCATTAAGAGTGTATCCAGAGGAGACGCTTCCATTTACTTTAATGACAAGGCTACCTGCGTCTGGAATATCTTTCAGCGCAATTTGCGACTTCAGTTTTTTGCTCCAGTCGGACGACATTGAATCGATGGTCGGACCGAAGGAGGTCGAACAAATGCTTCCGGCGAAACCGCCGCTCGAAGCTACCAGGCTATCGTAAATGTTGGCTTTGTCAACACCGTTGGAGCAAGAAGAGCTCGTCGGCTTCCAATAGAGTCCATAGAACTTGTAGTCCGTCCCGCTGGTCCGTCCCATGGTATTTGCAAGATAGCTTGTCAAGTACGAAGGCTGAGAAACACTCTCTCCGTAGCATTCGTCATCGCTGCAGTTGTCTTCGGTAGAGAAGAAAACGATCGCCAAAAACGACCCCGGGCGAACCCAGTTTGCCGTCGAACAACTCAACGCCTGTTTTGCCCGATAGATGCCTCGTTCTGTTGCTGATCCGTCATTACCCGCATCAATCGCCGCTGAGAACTTGCTCGAAGCCAAGGAATCGCCCTTTTGGATAATGGCACGAACGCAACTTTCTGAAGAATCAGTCGTCGTCACAGCCACTCTATAATCGGCTCCGGAAATTGAAGAGATCACCGAACTCCACTCACCTTTCAGTAAGTCCTGCTCATCGGTCATCCCAGAAGAATTATCAACCACAAACAAGACGTCTAAGAGGCCGGTATACTGTCCCTGAGTATAAGTGTCATCATACGGAATGCCGGCAGCACCTTGTTTGTATGTTCGCGCGATCATCTCGCGGTCAACCTGAACGAAATCCAAGGCGCTCGATTCTTTCATCGCGTCGAGCGAAATTTCCTGCGTGAAGACACTATTCATACCGTTAAAGCTAACACTATTTTTTTCGATAACGTTGACGTCAAATTCCTGTTCGATTTGCTCGGCGCTGTTCGAGTCCATTTCTTCACCCTCACCCGCTGCCTCTTCGGCGTTAGGATCGAGTTTAGGCGGTTTTGGCGGTGCCTTGCCCACAGCGCAGCTCACAAAAACCGCGCCAAGCGTCATCATTGCTACTCTCAAAGCATGCCTTTTCATAACTGACCTGCTACAAGTTAAATCGATATAAACGTTTCGGCGTTGCCCGGGGACGACTTAAGGCTTTTTCACAAATGAAGGGTTATGGCTGTTGTTCTCGCCACTTAGCGCAGAGCTAACCAGATCCTTTATAGCGTATCGAAAGGGTTAAACTGCCAAAATTCCGAGACTTCTCGAAGGATGCTTTGGGATACAAGCTCCGCGACCGTCTCCTTGTACCAAAACCTAGGCAGACTTTCGGTATAGGGCTTCTTGGTAAAACGCTCGTCCATCAAAACGATAAGTCCGCGTTTGTCGTCGCTGCGAATAACCCGCCCCGAAGCTTGGATCGACCGCGTCATCGCGGGATAGATATAAGCATAGGAAAAGCCTTCGCCGAACTTTTCGTCGTAGTACCTTCTCAACAATTCCCGTTCAAAACTGAGCGAAGGAACCGCTGGACCTACCACAAAGGCGCCTTTTAGATGCGGGGTATTAAAATCGACGCCTTCGGAAAGAGATCCTCCCTGCACCGCGAGGACGAAACAATCTTGATCCGAACTCATCAGGCGAAGCGCAATTTCATCATATTGCTCTTTCGTCATGTCGCGGGATTGGACCAAAATGTCGGCTCCCGGTAGCCAAAACAACCGGCGGACGCTCTCCAAAAAAGCGTAGCTAGGAAAAAACGCGATGTAATTGCCCGGCTGAACGGCGGCGATTCTCGACATTGCTTCCGCGATTCTGCCGTAATGTTTTTCCCGCTTCGTATAAGTTGTCGCCACCTGGGGAATGACAATTACCTTTCTATTCTCGTCGGGAAACGGCGTGGCAAATTCCTTCATCACAACCTCGTCCGACACCCCTGATATTCGTCTGAAAAATTCAAATGGCTTAAGAGTCGCCGAAAACAGAATCGAAGATCCATACTCTCTAAGGCAGTTCGTTATGTGCGGCGCTGGATTGCAGCAAAGGAGTTTGAGGCGTTCGCCTTCCTTTTCGATGATGTACGTCGCCAGAGTTTCCTTTCCGGAAATCTCCAAGACTGCAACAAATTCTGCCCAGCGAAAGAAGAGCTCAATCACTGGATCGGACTCCGAAAACTCCCCCGAATCCAAGGAATATTGCAGAACCAGGTCGTAAAACTTCGCATAGAGAGCCGAAAAACCCTTCTCGTCGAGAGTAACCGTCGCTGACTGACCATGAGCGGGCCGGTAACTCGTCACGGCGTGCAGCGCTTTGGTGAGCCAAGTTTTGAACCTGCGCTTGAGCTTTTGATCCGAAAAGCCCTCCCAAGCCTTTGCCGCGTCGAAGTGGGAAAGAAGCAATGCGGGCGAATAATAATCCATGGCGCGTTCGTAGAGGTTATGCGCTTCGTCGACAAGCAAGTTTGGTCGTTCCTTGCTTGGCAAATCTTGAATTTGCGCCTTTAGAATTCCGCGCGGCGAGAAAACGTGATTGTAATCCCCGACAACGAGGTCGGCGTTCGCCAAGACGTCCATCTGAAGATAATAAGGGCAAACTTCAAATTTCTCGGCCAAGTCGAGCAGAACGTCTTGGTCCACAACTGCATACTTCATAAGCGAGCTGTCGAGTTTGTTGTCGTGAAATTTGTCATAGTAATTGCGCGCATATTCACAATACTCGGCGTTGCAATCAACCCTCTCCTTGCGGCATAACTTTGCCTTTGCCGTTAATATCTGCGTTTTCAACGCGCGAGACGTAGGCTCAATTCTCTGTACCGCCTCTTTAACCACATCAAACTGTTTGTTCTTTGGAGTTACGTAGATGGACCGACCGCCTCTCTGCAGAGAGTTTTGCAGCGCGGGGAAGAGGACCGCAATGGTCTTGCCGATCCCCGTGGGTGCCTGAAACATCGCCTGTCCACCGCCGGTGACGACGTCGGTTGTTGACCTCACCAAATCCTCTTGATGCAAACGAAGCCTACGAAACGGAAATTGCATGGTGCTTCCGACTCCTTTGCGTCGCCGTATTTGCGATTGCCGAAGGCGTTCTTTAATTTCAAGCTGGGCCAATCTTTGTTCGAGCCAGTCGGAATACGATGAATCCAGGCGGAGGGGAATGCTGATTTGCCTATCTCCCTTTACAGAAACGAGGAGCAGATTGGCAATCACGTCAGAGCCCGTCGCCTCGCGCAGAATGTAGACATAGGTCAAAGCCTGGAGGCGATAGGGGTGCTGTTCGTCTGCCTGAATCTCTTCCGCCAAAGAAGCGATGTTCGAAGTTGATTTTATTTCCTCGACGACAAGAGGCTCTATATAGTCCACGCCGTCCGCTCTGCCGGAGACCTCAAAGCAAAAACGCTTCGTCGCGAAGGAGTGCTTCATCGGCACCTCACGCTTATAGGTGCCGCTTTTTCCACGTTCGGACTGAATCATCTTGTGGATCTGCACTCCGATATCCATCCCAAAGAGAGACCCTTCCCGGGACAAGCTACCTTTGCGAACAAGCGGCAGGGCGAAGTCTGTTATGGATATTTTAATCTTCTTCATCAAAATCACTTGGGAACATAAATTTGCGCAGCTGTCTGGCCTGAATTACCCGCCCTTCGGGCAACACGAGCTGAAGGCTGTTGCCGCCCTTCAGCAGTCTCCGCATTTCCGCAAACAAGACCTGCATGCGATCATAAACAGCGACGTCGAAAATCCCATCGATGTTTTCGAGCGCGTCCAATTCCTCCCGCTTATGCTCTTTGCCGGAACTAAATGTCACGATACCACGTCTTACGTGCGCAACCCGCGACTTGCCTGCCTCCTCGTACAACACGTCACATTGCAGCAGCCTTCTCAGCCACCGCGCCCGATGGACGCGCCGCGCGAAAGCAGCGAAACACCTCGCTATATGAGAGGCGATGTCCTCAGCCGACAGTTCGCCTTCGGGACTTTCCACTTCTTCTTCCAACTCTTCCGGGGGCTGATTCCGGGTCATGCGTTCTTTCTTTATGCTGGCGCCCCACGCTCTCACGAGATTTCGTCTCCAATTCGGCTCCGCCGTCCCCAATATCGTCTGCCGATAATAGGCAATAGCTTCCCGCATGAGCTCATCGGAAATGTCCTCAAATTCAACCGTAGGTACGCTGTCTGTTTCCACCGCTTCGAAAAATGCACAAACACGTTCGACAAAGCTGAGCGACGGAAACGGCCCCCAACACTTCGATGCAGCGGCTGTCATGGGCTTTAGGCGTTCACTACAAAAACCGATTTGACGGCGCTCAACCTTAAGCGCTCGATTGTAAGGAGGATTGCCGTTCTTTATCGAATCGTTTTCAACGATGGCGGCCTCCAATGCGGAAGAAGTTTCTGTGTAATGGATCTCCGTCACTTGGGAAAGAAGCTCATTGAGCCTGAAACCCTTGGTTTTCTGCCCTCGAAAGTAACTGTTGACTCTTGATCGGAGCGACTTCGCTTTGCCAACGTACAGGAGGTCCGACTTCGCATTCAAAAAGCGATAAATTCCCGGACTTGCCGGCAGAGCCAGCCTCGTAGCCGCCAAAATTTGATAACTCTTTTTTGCTGCTTTGGGGGGCGCCTCGTTCAAAAAATGCCTAAGGTCGTCAAAGGAAAAAATGCCGAATTCGGTCTCCAGCTTCGCGCAGATGTGTTTCCAAATAATCCGGGTTGCATCGACATGATCTGCCGAACGCTTGAGCGAACTGTGCCCATGCCCCAAAAAACCGCTTACTGCGCGCAAACTGCGTGAGGGCAGATCAGGATAGATTCGTCGCGCGATTTCGTAAGTACAGAACACGTCCTCTGTTTGCTCGATTTGGGACTGAAGGAATGTTCGTTCAAACCGAGCGTAATGGATAATTCGGGGAACGTCACGTTTAACGCTATGGGCTGCTGATTGCCAAACGAGACCCCAGGCGTCATCCTCCGACGGCGCCTCCGCTAAGTCTTCGCGGGTAATCCCTGTTATTCTTGTAATGCTATTGGGGATCTCGCAGTCGGCCGGTAGCGCGATCAAAGACGATTGCGTGGGACGACTATCGTTGCACCCGCGCGAAAAGCACCATCCTAGCTCTATGACCCGAGCTTTGGGCGGCGCCGCACCAGTTGTCTGACAATCCAGAAAAAGAACGTCGGCTTGCGATAAATTCATTCCACCTGTCGGGCTAAGAGCGTTGCTAATTCAACGCATCGTAGCCTAACCGGCGCGGAATGTCACTCGTCAAGCGACCACAACTTCGTACCCCGTCGATTCATTGGCGATTTGCCGATGGCTTATCGATGCGAGCTCATTAAACTCTTTCGATAACATCTCATATAAATCGTCGGCAGAGAGCACGCCGAAGAGTTGATCGTCTTCGCCAACCACGCCAATACGGCGAATGCCCCTCTGTCTCATCTTCGCTATGGTGTCCTGCACGCCGTCGGATTCTCGAGCCAGAATTAATTCAGTTGACATCACTTCCCGAACAGTCGTAGCGATCGGCCTGTCTTTAGCTATAACTTTGGTGATAATGTCTCGATCCGAAATGATTCCGATGGGTTTGCCGTTTTTGAGGCTTTCTACTATAAACAAAATTCCGACGTGCTTTTCGTACATCATTTTCGCTGCCTCTGCTACGGAACTCGTTGGGCTAATCGTGTACACGTTGGTGTTGCATATGTCCTTTAACATTATTTTCCCCGCTGATTTTTAGATTTTTCCATTGCTTTTCGCGCATACTCGAGAATCTCAGTTCCAGCGTCTTCCTGGGTTTCCTCATCCATTTCGTCGTACCACATCGGAAAAATCTCCTCTTCCTCTTCCTCAACGTGATGCTGAATAAGCTCTTTTAGAAATTTAACTTTAGCGTTGAAGGATTCGTCGCGATCCTCGAGTTTTCGCATCTTTTTGATTAAGTCCTTTACGGCAGCATGCTCTTCGACGGCCTCGAGAGCCATGTCCTTATCGACTTCTTTAATTCTCGGATAGAAGAGCTTCTCCTCTATTTCTGCATGGAGAAGTATTTGATCGGCCAAAGTCTCAAATAATTTCCGTTTGGTTTTAAACGCATTGCTACCCGTATCCTCTATTTGCTGAAACAACTGTTCAACTTCTCGGTGTTGACTCTTGAGAAGGTCAATTGGGTCATCAAACTCCATTCCTTCGGGTTCCTTAGAGCGTCGTTTTCTTTCTTCCCGGGCAAATTCTGTTGAAGCCATTGGTAGTTCCTTTCGTCAGTGAGTCCGTTGATCGGATGCAGTCCCATACCATCACGGTTCGGCGAGCAAAAATTGTGCCGAGCATAACAACCCGGTTATTGTTGAAGCATTCTTGCGCTTTGCGATCTTTTGGCGAAAAATTACATAAATATGCAAATATTCCGATATACAATAGGTCCACAAAAAGGATTTAGGAAATGCGAATCTATATTCTTATCGCGCTCATGACGTTTGCGCAAAGCTGCAAGCAATATTTTTCCACAAACGGCTCAAGTGAATTTAAAGCTAATCGCTCTGGAGAAGCCGGCGCCGACTCAAAACAAGAAGCGGCGCTCACCGAGGACGACGTCTTGCATGATTTGCCCAGCGGCGAAGCGCAACTGAAGGTTATTTGCAGCCGAAAAGGTGAAGACCGCGTACGCAAAGTTTTCTGTTCTTCTACTCCCCCAAAACTTGCCGGTTTGAAGGACCTTCAAAAAGCTTTGGGAATCGACTTCAAAGGTGACGGCAACGGCAAAGACGGCAATCCTAACTTTGTATTTTCGGGGCATTCGAGTTCTTTGGTCTCTCGTTTTACTTCCGCCATCAATCCAAGGGCGATTATTTTTAGCCCGATCAAAGAGAACAAGGATGACTTTGTTCTTATGGGATTTCAGCGCGGCGAACAATTTGCGGAAGTCATCTCGCGAGACGCCAACTCGGGAGACCTCGCGTTCTTCATTGTAAATTTCAAGCAAGCTTGCAATGCCACTGGGTGCACCAACAAAGATCTTCTGACGCCGGCTATCGAAAAGAATTGGGTTGAGTACTCCATCTACGAAGACCTCGATCTGGAAAACACCATTCTTGATTGCAAGCAATGCCATCAGCCGGGCGGACCTGATTCGGAGAAAATGCTGCGCATGCAGGAATTGCGGAACCCTTGGACCCATTTCTTCAGGGACAATCGAGACGGCGGAAAATCCCTCATAGCGGACTACCAGAGTGCCCATAATGAGAACGAAGAATACGCGGGCGTACCTGGTTCAACCATCAGTGATTCGGATCCCGCCGAGCTTGAAGACTTCGTCAGGGACGCAGGATTCGGCGACCAACCCAACGAATTTAAGACTAAGAAGATCCTCCAGGAGAGCGAGGACGGCGGAAAAAGCGAAACCTGGACTAACCTTTACGAAAAGGCAGTCGCCGGACAGGTAATACCCGTCCCGTATCATAATGTTAAGGTGACAGACCCCAACAAACTGGCAGCCATGACTAAGGCATACAAGAACTATATGGCTAGCCCGCAGGGCGAACTGGCTGATATCCGAGAGGTCTTCTTAGACGCCGGCTTACGGGATATGGGTTTCATGGTGAAGGACGGACTGAACGGTAAAGCCATCCTCATTAATGCGTGCCGCCAATGTCACAACGATAACCTCAATCCGAAAATTACCCGGGCAAAATTCAACATCGACAAACTCGACTCCATGCCGCGCGAAGAAAAAGACCTCGCTATAGAGAGGCTTACGCTCCAAGAACATGACTTGAAAAAAATGCCGCCCCGTCGATTTAAGAGGCTCACCGAGCAAGAGATCGCCAAGGCCGTTGAAGAACTGAAGAAGTAAGACCCCAAGGTTTCCGCTTTGTGAAAGCTGGCTGCCCTCCCTTGACATTGTATCTAGCTTTTAATAAAAGACCTCTGCGAATAGGAGGTCTTATGAAAACTATATTAATGTTTTTAACGTTGAGTTTGAGCACCGTGATTTTCGGCGAAACCAGGCACCTGGGACAATCAACCGATTTTCAAGAATCGTGGCAATGTTCGGCCTACGATAACACCGGCAGATCCTTCACAGGCTTTGGTTCTTCTCAGTCTGAGGCTATGAATAACGCCATCAGCCAGTGCCGGGCTTACGGCGAAGCCAGATCTTGCGGCATTTCTAGTTGTAACCAAATCAGATAGCATTACCTGCAATGGTGCCGCGCTCGAGCATTTGATAGAGGCGGCACTTCTCCCCTATCGCCAATGCCCGTTGCAGTATTTCCTGCGCCCCAAGACTCTTTGTGAGAAAGCCTTTAACGCTTTCGGGCCATGGTTTCTTGCGCGGTACGTCGTCACCGCTGACGATGACAACCGGAAGGTCCTGAAAGAAAATATCCACGTATTCGGCGATTTCGAGACCACAAAAAGAATCCAGATGGTAGTCGATCAGCGCGAGATCAAAGTTTTTTAAATTAGCAATCGTATACATATCCGCCAGTGAGGAGTACGCCTTAAGATAGAGGCCCTGTCTTTTTGCGGCTGCCTCCATAATGCGACAAAAATGAGGACAATCGTCAATGAGCACGATTCTCGCCTCCGACTTAGACGGCCCCTGTCCTTGCGCGTGAGTATTCACGTGTTTGATCCCGTGCATGGGAAATATTCTCCTTGTATTGGGTTAGCCATTCTAGATTCAAATTCTCCATTGCAATATCGCGGCCAATATTGGCCAGCCGTCCGATACGTCATTTCAGCGGCTTCCCCGCAATTTGGCCCCAAAATGTTCACCTTCTCCCAACAATGTCCTAAATTTCCTCCAACCCCAAATACATGCCCTGCCCTCTTATCTTGTCCTCCCCTTAAACATTTCCCCTGTCCCCAAGGTGATTGATGTTGACTTTTCATATACTTTTATTAATAATCAAAATCTTGAGCCTACCTATTAATGATTTTCTTATGAATCGATAAAACCTGGAGCTATATATTGAAAACCCTCATAAGCGATTTGGTTTCCGAGTCTAAGCAGAGACAGAAACGAGAAAGAGTCCTCGTTGTCGATGATGACGAAAACATTCGGTATCTGTATCAAAAGAAACTTGAGCAAAAGGGGTATTTGGTAGAACAAGCAGGCTCGATTGATCAAGTTCTGGAGATGGTTCAAAACAGGCATTACGACGCCATACTTCTCGACAACTATCTCGGCGCAACAACGGCCGTCGGCAACATCCCTCGCATCGTTAAGACGACTCCCTTCACCAAAGTTATTATGCTCACAGGGCATGGCTCCATTGACATTGCCGTAGCGGCTTTGAGCGAAGGCGCTTCGGGATTTCTCGTTAAGTCCGATCACCCCGATGCCATAGTACAAAAGTTTTCAGAGTTATTGAGAAACGAAGGCGACGCTCCTGAAACATCCGTAAATTTTGCAGAGCTCGGCATCATTGGAAACAGCCCCGCGATGCAAAAGGTTTTCCAGCAAATAGCCAAAATTGCTCCGACAGACGTCACAGCACTCATTAGCGGGGAATCGGGCACGGGCAAAGAACTAGTTGCTCGCGCGGTTCATAACTTGTCGTCGCGTAAAGAGACCGGCCCATTCATTGCCCTAAACTGTGCAGCCATTTCCGAACACCTTTTGGAGGCGGAGCTTTTTGGTAGTACCCGCGGTGCCTACACCGGGTCCTCGAAAGACAGAAAGGGTTTCTTTGAAACTTGCCATAACGGGACGCTATTCTTAGACGAAATAGGCGAGATGCCCCATGCGCTGCAAGCGAAGCTGCTCCGCGTTCTTCAAGAACGTGAGATTACGCCTGTCGGCTCCTGTCATCCCATCCAGGTCAACACCCGAGTTATCGCGGCCACAAATCGAGACCTGCATAAGGACATGATGACAGGCAAGTTCCGAATGGACCTCTTTTATCGATTGTCCGTCGTCACGTTGGAACTCCCTTCGTTGAAACTACGATCAAGCGATATCCCAGATCTCGTAAAAAACTTTATCGTTAACGCCAACAAGAAATTTAACAAGTCGATGCACCTTCCGACTTTAAGTTTGATGGCAAAACTGAGACTTTACCCATGGCCAGGAAACGTTCGCGAGCTAGCCAATGCCGTGGAACGCGCAGTGCTTTTGAGCGAGAAGAACGAACTTCGGATAGAGGACATTCTTCCCGTAGCGGGCGGCGCCAGCAGAACAAAGGGAGCGCATGTTAACGCGGAAGCTGAAAAGAAGCCGTTGTCCTATTGCAATGCGAAAGAACAGTTCGAAAAAAATTACATTGAAGAGTTGCTTATTTTTACCAAGGGCAACATTGCTGAGGCGGCCCGGATCTCCGATCAGTATCGTCCAGCGATCTATCGACTCCTCAAAAAGTACGAGATTGATCCCAATTCTTTTAAGGAATAGGCCAGACCCTGGTGCGAAATCGTTAGGGTCTCATATGGGGCGCTGCTAATTTTTCCAACGCAGCAACCAGAACCTCTGCCACGCGAACATTTCTGTCGCCTCGGGCTTCGTTTTCCAATGCCTCGGCCGTTGCTGACATTTCCAAAAAACCGAAAGAGCTGCTGGATCCTTTGATCTGATGACTTGTACGAACCAAGCTGTCCCAGTCGCGGCTTTCAATATTGTTTTTCAGCCGATCAAACTTGTCGGGAAGACCTTTCATAAACATGTCGCCCGCCATTTTTACAATGGGATCGTCCTCGTAGATGGACTTGACCTTTTGGGATTGGAGATGCACGGCATCGATGATTTCAGATTCAAGCACAGGCTTCGTCAGAAATCCGTCAAAACCGGCGTCCAGATATTTCTCCCGCTCGCCAGGGAAGGCGTGCGCGGTCATAGCTACAATCTTTCCTTTGTATCCACGCGATCTCAGGTCCTTGGTCGCTTCAAAGCCACTCTTTCGAGGCATCTGAATGTCCATGAGGATGCAATCAAAATCGCTGTCAAAGGCGATCTCCGTTACGGCATTTCCGTCTTCACACATCGTCACTTGGGCGCCGTTCCTTTCCAGGTAAAACCTGGTTAGAACCTGCAAGTCCGGCGCATCCTCCGCAACAAGGACCTTGCGGCGATCCAGGCGCATCGCCTTGTTCGCGTTCTTTGGGCTATCGCTGTCGTGTTCCTGTAGCATCAAAGCCTTTTATCGCCTAACGAATTCATTGTCTGGAAAGGGGCAAATCCAAAAAGAAAGTACCGGCGTACTTACCAAAGGGTGCTTAAAAAAGCAACAGGTCCCAAAAGCTTACAAGAGTATATTTCTAGGAAAAACATTGACTTAGGGGCAATAAATTTTTAGCCTTGGACTAGAAGACCTTCCAAGGTGCGAATAGGTTCACGCTCACCCTTAGCCACAGGCATACGCAGAGGTCTATGAATAGTGGTAGAGCGTTTCGAAGTTGGGATTACCGGCCCCACCCTGCTGTTAGTCCGTAACAGGCTCGACCACACCTTCGCCTTCGCCCTCCGGATAACATTCCTCGCCCTCATTGCGGATTTTTCCGCTCGTGCAGAGATTCGCCAGGTAAAGGATGGTGTGGTGTTCCGCTTCAAGCGATGTTCCCAAGCGGTCCCAACCTTTCTCACTTTTAGCCAAATCCGTATTCCCTAACGATGTTTCGTCGAACCACATCCGGTCGAAGTCGATATTGCGCCCTTTGCTAATATCCTCCGAAGTATACCAGTTGTTCTTATGAATTTTGAAAACCAACATGATGTGCTTAAACTCTTCAGCTTTGGGATCGAACGCGGGAACAGTCAGACCAGGGGCCGTAAAGTTGTTGGACTGGCTCATTTCATAGCTTGACGCAACAAAAGGCGAATAGGCTTGGCACTTTTCCGAATTGGGATCAACGTAACAATCTCGAGGTTTTTCCTGGTTGAGTTGGTCGTTGTATCCCGAGCTGTACCAATCGGTGTGGGTATCGACGGCGCCACTGAGTCGCTTGTAGATAAACGCCTTTGATATGTTTTCCTGCGCTCCCGTCGCACTCTCTTGCTGATTCGCATAATCCATGAGGCCCATGTCGGGCGCAAGCCAAGCATTGTTGGCGCCGCTTAGCATTTTCGCTGGAACAAGCCCGGCCAAGTTATGCTCGACGTTGATTGCAGAAACCCCGGACGGAGCTGTCAGCGGGCTCGTAATCGGTGGAATGATCCGAAGGTTCTTGCCGCTTCCACCGTCACCCCGATAGAAAGCGTCGACGTGCTCGTTGCCGTACAAAACCCACGCGCCCAATGCCGATCGCGACGCAAGCCATCTGTGCTTAAACGGCTCTCGGTAATACTTGATACAATCTTCGTTCTTAAGCAACGTATGTTGTTTCGTGATTTCTCCCTTTGTTTGTAGAGCCTTTCGCTCCGCTTCCGGCAAATCCGCCACTGATCTGGTCGTCGTATAGCACTGCAACGCGATACTGCGGGAATACCAGATCATGCCGTTGCCTTCAGGTGAGTTTGGCTTGATGTTGGAGTCGCCGCGAAAGTCCAAGTAGTAGTCAAGCTCGTTGGGACCGCAGTTAGCTTGCTTGAAAGGCGCGTAGCCCCGATCAAAGTCTTCCAACGACTGAAATTGCTTTTTTTTGCTAACATAGTTTGCGAAAATATATCGATTTTCGCAAACCGTTAGCGGCGGAATCGGCCGATCAATTTTCTTGACCTCTCCCCTTCGCGTGCGAACACCAAGGTCTATTTTTTCTCCGGGAACTCTCGCTTGAAAGAGCTGCTCGGTGAACTCATAATACGGCTGATACATCTGTGCCGTCATCTGTGCCCACTCGTCTTTCTTAGGATCGAAGTTCGGGGTATTTTCCGAACCTGGTTTGTTCGGCAGATAGTTCATCCTGCTTACCCAGGCGAGTTTCGACTCGATCATAGTAGCTCGGTCTCTAAATTCTCCGCACAAATAAGTCACAAAATCGTGGGCCTGGCTGCTAACGTTTGCCGGCTTATGTTTGCGGTTGATGTGTTTAACGTTGATAATGGAATAAAGGGAAAAACTAAGTCTATTCACGCGAGACAGATTTTGCGCCGCCTGCTTTACGAGCGGGTCGTTGTAGTTGGGATCAGGAATCATTCCCACTTCATTAGACTCGGCGGTCGCCGGATCCACGACGCAATATTTTGTCCATAACTTAAGATTTTCTTCAGGGCTTATCGCATCAGGCAATCTATATGCCGACGGAGCAGAGCCTTCGTCCTTAAAACTCGAATTTGATTTGGACGTTTTGCAACTTTGAGCCAAAAAAGCAATGATTGCTGCGACTATGGATCTTCGGACGTAAACCTTCATTGTTCCTCCCTAGGTCTTTTGCTGGGCTTCTTTTTGTTTTGAACTTTGTCTTATTAGTTTTTCGGAAATTTAGAAAATTAGCAAGTGGATCTCGAACTCAGTTTTTCTAAAGTCACAAAAGATCCCTCCGATATCCCCTAAGAAGAGGTTTACCATGAATTACCAAATTGGGCTTTTCTGGCTAGGCTTGAGTGTTGCTGTTGTATCAGCAAGCTGCAAGAACCGCTCTAATTTCTCAGGGCCCGAGCGAGTAAGAAAATCGCCGGTGGGTGAAGAGGGTACACCCGAGACTCAAGAGGGCAACACAAGCAACCCCAATACTGACGGTCCGGGAAACCCTGACTCCGACTCTAACGGCTGTAACGAAGCAGCCGGAAAAACCGTTGCCAAGCTCCTCACCGACTACATTAAAAATGACGAACCGAATCAATTTGTAACATATGAAATTTCGTTGACAAACTGTGACGGCAGCCCACGAACCTTAACCGATGAATCCATTTACTATGACGTCAATGCATTCATAAGGGAATTCGGACGAGACGTAAGATACCGGATTCTAGATCCGTCCAACAATAATGAACTACTCGAAGGTATTCTTGTCCACGAAACGGGCAAAGATTTATTCGGCAATACCGGCGACAATCGGGGGTATTGGCGAACCGAGAAGGTGACATTGAACGGCGTCACAGAAAAACTGCATCTCGTCATCAACATGAGCAATCTAACCCTTAAGCCGTCCTCTGATTCGGCCAGTGGCTCGACGACCAGCGACGCGTATATCATTGATTCGTTTTTGAGATTCGGAGAAGCAAGTCCCGTAAAAGAACCTCTAAAGGTTTTGAGGTAATCTTACTCGCCGATAGGCTTGAGCGTCTTTCTCGACATAGCCCGCTCGATATTTTTTAAGAATTCCGCAACCACACGCAGATTTTTAAACACCTGCTTGAGGCTTTCGCCGCCAAGACTCGGTGTGCGCCCTACCTCGAATTTGATCGAAGAAAGAAGCGCCGATTCAATTCTCACAGGCGGATTTTCGATAGCGTTGTCTAAGGATGGAATGAAATTCAGGAGCTTTTCCATGCTGTCGGCGTCGATTTTGGGCGGATCGTCGGACTTCAAAACGCGATTGACGAAAGGTTCGCCGAGGATTTCGCTGATAACCTTGATCCCAATGCTCAAGTTCGCCTTGGCCTTCTTGTTGGTTTCCCTTAGCCTTTGCGACAGGAGTTCAGATATTCCGCGATAAAATCCGCTGGCGCGGTCGGGCCGATCGAGGACGTATTTTCTTATGTCCAAAAACGGAATCATGCCCAGTTTCGCCCCTTGACTTGACGACTTTAAAGTCGCACTCGAGCTTCTCTTGTCCTCTACCAACGACATCTCGCCGATCGTGTCGCCCGAAAACAACGTGCTCAGGTGATCGGTGCACAAAATGTCCGTATAAACCTCAACTTGTCCTGAGATAACAAGATAGAGAAAGTCTACAGTCTCGCCGCTCCGAATAAAAATTGTATTGGCCGGAAGCTCCAAGACGGAAAATCGACTCCGCAATTCCGCAATGGAATCAGCCGGAAGGTATTTGAGAAAAGCTATGGAATCGATTTCTACGGCGCTGGCCATGGGAGCTCTCTTTCCGAAATTCTTCAACAGTACCTATATATTCTATCAGTTACCCAACTCAGTCTGAAGTCCCATTGCCAAAACCGAAGAGCAAGCTCGGGAAACGCGCGCGCACCCCATTTCCTTTACTGGGAAAACGACGCTTTTTTGTAATCCAGTCAATTGCCGCATTCACCCGAACCCCTGCTAGGCCACCCGGAAAAACTAAATGTCTGTGCCTGTTGGTCGATAAAGCGTTTAGCATTTTCTGTAAAATCCGGGGGACTAATGCAAAAGCCATTTTCAATCAAACATTTCCTCTTTTCGGTTGCGGCGGTGCTTTGCTTACTCAACATATCTTTTCTTACAGATATTCAGTTTGGCGGTCTGTGGGGATTTTCGAACACGCACAGTCTCGAGTCATTGGAAAACTATATCAAGAACTATAGCAAAGAAGTGCCAGAATCGGACCAAGTTCTGATAGGACTTATCGATCAAACCTTTCAAAAAATCATGGACAACGGCTATTTGGTCGAGCATATGGGCGTCCTGTGGCTCTTCGTAAGCAATCTATTGCTTTTCGCGACGATCGTTCTCGCCTTCGCCGTGAGCAACAAGCCAAATGCAGTCAAACTTGGAAGAACGGGACGAACGTCGCTTCCTCTAAGTTCGCAACGAATGACAAATGAGTACCTGCAAGAGATAGTCGGGGAAATCACGAAGGCTACGGAAGACATTTACCGGCATCTACCCAGCGTGGACCCTGCTTTGTTCGCGTCGAAAGAACATCTCGCGAATCACAGCGACGAGTTGCTTCACATTTCCATGAACAACAACATTATCTATAAAGAGATAACTCAAGTCAAAAACGATATTTTCACCATAGATCAGAGCCTTCGCAAAGTCATCGACGTCTTTAGAAACAACAGCGACTTCGTGGGAGCGACTAAACTAAATTGGAACACGTTCAATAATAAGCTCCGCGCATGGCGCGAAACCCAGGACAAAGTTAAGAACATTGTCGACAAGATAAACGAATGTCAAGTGCAGCTCTTTAAGCAGGTGAAGGACACTCTGAGCTTTGATCGACTCGCCGTTAAGAAGTCCGAATCGTTGGTCGCCCAACTACGTCGCATCTCCGAAGACGCCAACATAGGTTACGAGTCGATAAAATCGCTTTCGTCCGCCATATCGGAGTCTCGATCCAACGTTTCGAAGGCATCGAAACTTGTGAGCGGCCTATCAGAAAGAGCCGAAGCGATTGTCAACATTACCGACGTCATCGATGATATCGCGGAACAAACAAACCTTCTCGCTCTCAATGCGTCCATCGAAGCCGCAAGAGCGGGGGAACAAGGCCAGGGTTTTGCCGTCGTCGCAGAAGAGGTGCGAAAGCTCGCCGCAAGGTCAAGTTCTGCAACGCGTTCGATCACTGACCTACTCATGACAATACAACAGGAAGCGGATCAGGCTTCTGCCCAACTTATTATTGGTCAAAAATCGGTCGAAACGGCTGTCGCCGCAGTAAACGACTTTGGCTCAAACCACTCCAATGCGATATCTACGTCTAATATGGCTATGGCAGAGATCCTGAACTTCAATCGAGAAATCAGCACTCACCTTGTTCAGTTGCGCAACATTGATAAGGGAAGTACCGAGTTTCATAAGATGCTCCGCAAACAAGAAACTTTGCTCGCCCAAGAAAACGAGCTTGGTTCGACGGTCAGCATCGAGAGCAATCAGCTCACTCTATTTAGCGATCGGATGAGCAAGCTCTTATCCAAGAATTACTATGACATCAGCTATTGCTGCAAAATGCTCAAAGGCGTTGTCGAAATGGTTGGCACAGTCGAGCGGCATGCTTCGGTCACAGACCATCTCTCTTCGGCACTAAGAGCGACATATGAGTTTGGATTGGCGAACGCCAATAAGGCGAATGCGCCGCAACCAATGTCGTTTAGCAAGGCTGACTTGGCGCGAAATCTTCAGACTCTCAAGAGCTCAACGAAGACCCTTGAGATTCTGGGTAGCCCGCTTTCGGCTGAATCGACTGACACCACAAATGCCGAAGACGAACTCCCACAGGATTTGGGTAGGACAGGTTAATGGCGTTTATAATTAACAACAAAGTAATCAGCGACTCATTGACCAAACATTTGGACAAGGCTCGCAAAGAGTACAATGACTCTCTTGAGAAATTGAGCAGTGGGCAGGTTTTCACATCATCAGATCCTCGACCCTCGGAGCGCGCACTGGCAGAGGGTCTTGAATTCAAGCTTCGAGGCCTTTCGGCTTCAAAACGCAATATCAACGACGCGGTGTCTCTCTTGCAAACCGCGGAGGCTGGCCTCTCCGAAGTCAACAATATCGTCATGCGCCTCAAAGAAATCAACGTTTCCGCAGCAAGCACTACCCTTACCGACAATGAACGCAAATTCTTGTTTGTTGAATACGAAGCCCTCATGAACGAAATAAACCGGATTTCTGAAACGACAGAGTTTAACGGAATCCCTCTGCTCAACGGCGAAAGCGAACGCGCGCCGGAATCGCTCATATTCCACGTCGGGGACTCTATGCACTCCGACGAAAACGCCGATACCGACGTCAACTCGTTACGATTTGACGATTTCAAATCCGTTGTGGCAACGACAGACGGCTTGGGCCTTCGAAGCGCACTCGACCTCCTAGGAAGCGCGGGAGAAGACGGGATCAGTTTCGAAGACGCGCAAGATCTTATGGTCCCCGACGACGAGGAGTTCACAACTGTATACGACATGGCACTTGACCGCTTAAACATGCACCGGGCGGTGTTTGGCGCAATGCAGGAAAGGCTCAATAGAGCCCTGGACTATAACGACGTATTCGCAGAGAACATCGCCGCCGCCAAATCCAAGATCGCGGACACGGACTACGCCCAGGAAGTAAGTAAAATGGCGCACAACAATATCCTCATTCAGGCAACAACCGGCCTCCTAGCCCAAAACAACATGAATGCGAACCTGACGCTAAGCCTTATTGGATCGATACTGAAGTAATGTTTTTTGAAGGTGCTAAAATCACAAAAAATTGTTAAATATTAAAGATAGACAATGGACTAGGGGTAATGGAAGACTACAAAGATACTGGGATTAGAAATATTCCCAACAAACTTACTCTCGTTAGAATAGCAGTCATTCCGCTCCTCATGATCTGTTACCCGCTCGACATTCAATTTTTTGACATTTTTAGCGCGATATTGTTTGCAATTGGCGCTGTTACCGATTTCTTTGACGGTTACTTCGCACGGAAATATAATTCCGTGAGCAAGTTGGGCAAAGTTCTTGACCCGGTTGCGGACAAGCTCCTTACGACGGCCGTCATTGTCCTCTTGTCAAATCGAGGGAATCTTCCTACTTTCCTTGCTATATTGTTTCTTTGTCGCGAAATTGCCATATCAGGAATTAGGCTTGCGGCAAAAGAAGAAGGCTTTTCCATTGATGTCACCGATTTGGGAAAGCTTAAGACCGCGATTCTCGACTTAAGTCTCTTCTGCCTTTTCATCAATGTCGGCAGCTTTCACGGTGTCGGCATGGTAACGGCATGGATTGCCCTGCTCGTTTCTTATTTTTCCGCCTATCAGTACGTCCACGATTTTTGGAAAAAAACCAACCTACAATTTTGAAATCCCCGCTATAGCGACTCAATTTTATTAGAGTTATTCCGAAAACATAGATGGCCCTTAAACCAAAATAGGACTCATTTTTAGAGAGCGAAGTGGTTCGTTTTTTTCAAAACATCGAGAAACTTTCGGGACTCGCACGACTCGTGTGTCGATGTTGTTCGCTTGCAATTAATAATGCAAGCGCGCAATTAAGCGCGTTGACGAAGAATTCTGAAAGTGCGCAGCACGACCAATCGCAAGCGCCTTCGCGCGAACGCATCGTTATGATCGAACAGAATGTTGAAGGGAAAATACCGTATCCGCAAGAGCGCGACGTCACCTATCTCTCGTGCGTTATTGATCCGACAGATCATCTTGCAAGCGAATCGTTGTTCGTTATTTTCTCGCAATTTGGCCGCGCCGCAACGTCCGTTAAAGCAGAGGATATGTTGGGCTGGGGATCAAAATTCGCGACTGTTGCAATCAAACCCGTTGTTGAAAAAGCTGCCGACGCCGATTGGCAAACATACTTCGGCCTCTCAGGATTCACAGCAAGTCTGATCCACAACATAGCCCAACACTTCAGCTTCAATGCCGCCAGCGACCGCACCGCATCGTTGGGCTCTGACGGACACAAAGTTGTCGTCTCGATGGAAATTCAATCCCCTAAAAAAATCGAGGCTCTCTCTCTGTCCATAACTGAGGCCTTCTCCGGAACAGGAGTTCACTCTTTCATGCTTCACAAAAAGGGACCAAACGTCTTTGACGTTGCTTTCGTCATTCCGGTGAAAGCATCTGTTGCAACTCGATCTCGCACTTTACGGGCAATATTTGTCATTAACGACGATGTCCAATCACCGTCCGCCCAGGACAAGAAAACCGCCTAGATCCTCAACAATCTATTGACTTTCTGGGACACCCCCCATTAAAAAGGAGTTTTAAAAAGGACCCCTTTGCATGCGAAAATATCACGTATCGACTATATGTAACGCCCTCATCGACATTCTCATTCAAGTTGAAGAAAGCGACTTAAAAACGCTTGGCTTGACTAAAGGCGTGATGCATCTCGTCGAATCCGAGCGCCAACGTGAGATTCTGTCCTACTTCCAAAATAAGGAAAAAACTCACGAACTCGGCGGGTCGTCGCTTAATGCAATTCGAACACTTGCCAGCCTGGGCATGAAGACATTCTTCGCAGGAATGGTAGGAAAGGACGAATTCTCTCATCAGATTCTGAATCGAATGAAATTATTGGGCATCGACAACAAAATCCTTAACCACCAAGAGCCCACAGGTTCATGCGTGGTTCTCATCACTCCCGACGGCGAGCGCACAATGAACACACATCTTGGCGCCAGCCGCTTGTTCACGGAATCGCTGGTTCCTGCGGACGAAATAACTCGATCAAAAGTGTTCCACTTCTGCGGATACCAGTGGGATACCGACGGTCAAAAAGGGGCCATTCAACAAGCCATAAATTTGGCAAAGGAGAGCGGAACGCTTGTATCCTTTGACCTCGCCGATCCATTTGTCGTGAAACGATTCAGAGAAAAATTCATAGAACTCATTGATCTCGTCGATATCGTCTTTGCAAACGAAGAGGAAGCCAAAATTCTCTTCGAATGTGCTCCGGCCGAAGTCGTCAATAGGATTACTGCCGCGGGCTCCGTAGCCGTCGTGAAACTCGGAGCGCGAGGCGCCATTGTTGGCGAGAAGGATCGCCGGATAAAAGTAAGCCCCGTGCCAACCCAAGTTGTTGATACGACCGCTGCCGGCGACATGTTTGCGTCAGGATTCTTATATGGAATTTGTAACGGCTTAGCGTTGGAAAAGTGTGGTCAAATTGCTGCTACTTTGGCAAGCGACGTTATCAGCAGAATCGGCGCGACAGTCTCCGCTCCGGCTCTCGACAAAGTCAAGCAAGTGTAGTGGACGTAGTGGATCACCATCTTTCGGGTTTCGATTGCGGCGTCTCAAAACGCAAGGTTCCTGCTGAAGAAAAGTAGAAATCGGCGCCCGAAACGAGCTTCCAATAGATATCCTCAGCCTCTTTCTGGCTTGCATACTCAATCTGCGCCTCTCGAAATTCTTTCAAAGCCGGCACCGTGTAAGCGATCGAAATGCGGCATCGTCCGCTTTGCAGCCTCTCGAAGAAGACCTTGTTCGCAGAAAATGCCAAGCCTTGGCTCGCATGAGCGAACAATAGGAATAAAACGCCATTTCTCATGGTCTTGAACATAACCTTGTTATCGGATATTTGACCGTCATCCTGAGCGCAAACCGAGCGACACCGCGTGGGCCGTCATCCGGAGCGCAAACTGAACGACACCGGCGTGGGCCGTCATCCTGAGCGCAAACCGTCATCCTGAGCGACACCCGCGCGGGCCGTCATCCTGAGCGCAAACCGTCATCCTGAGCGCAGCGAAGGATCTCACCAGAAACGCAATTGAGGTTTCCGTCCAAATAATTTATGGTAAACCTTTCGAAATAGTTCTTTTTTATCTTTTTACTAAATTTACTAAAGGCAGCCTGATGACGGAAAAAAATGCCCCCAGTTTCTGGAGCCCCGAAAACCTGAGATCGATCGCGATTCTCATCTTTGCAATCCTGTGTTTCCGGTGGTCAATAGCCTCCCCCTACCATGTCCCTACGGCTTCCATGGAACCGACCATTAAGGTGGGTGACCGTCTCCTTGCGAACAAGCTTTCCTACAACCTCAAATTGCCGTTTACGGACGTCGTGCTCTGGGAATGGGGGACGCCACAGCGAGGCGATATAATTGTCTTTCGATTCCCCAAAGATCCCAGCATTGACTATGTTAAGCGGGTTGTCGGCGTGGCCGGCGACAGAATTCGTTTCGTGAATGATATTCTCTACATCAACGACCAACCTCAACCTCGCACAGATGCAAATGCGGATAGATCCATACTCTCCGACATAAAAGACGAAGCCAACATCAAAATTCTGTTCCGGGAAACCCTTGACGGCAAAGAGCATTGGGTCATGCAAAACGACCTCTCGCACAAGACTTTTACAGAAAACTGGCCTGCAGGCGAGGATTTCGTTGTGCCCAAAGATAGTGTCTTCGTCAGCGGCGACAACCGCGATAATTCCACGGACTCACGCATCTGGGGTCCCGTTCCCTTGTCCTACGTCCGCGGCAAAGCTGTGTTCGTCATTTGGAGCATGTTTACTCCAGAGAACGAGTCTCTGCCGACATTCCGATTTAACCGATTTGGCCATGGGCTCAGTTCGTAATCCCAAAGGAGTCTTTCGTCTCTAAGGACGCTATTCGCCACCCCGGCGCCGAAGGCGCACCGGGCATCCTATTTATGCAAATAGCTAATATTCCTACTATTTTCAATTATATTATCAACTTCCCTATTTTTTCTGCCGATACCAGGAATGTGGCATGAAGGAGGCCGACATGGTATCCCAAGATATTGTTTTTGCGAAGGAATATTGGACAGGAGACTCGCGCGACGGCCGAATGGTGAACGGCGATGGCTATCACTATTATCAAATGTCCCGTACCGGGAAGATTATCGAGGCTTATGAGTTCTACGAGCACGAAGACGGGACGGAAGTGGTCTCCACTTTGCCGGAAATGCTCAATGTGAACTGGATAACGGACTTAGGGTTTCAAGACTTGGATGTACTCGATATCGTACCTGAAAGCGAATTTGACCGGATCAGAACTCTTCTTAACAATAAACAATAGAATTAATCTACCTCATCCCAACTGTCGTCGGAGAGCACCGCCTGGTGTTCTCTATTGTGCAAGATATGTTTGTACCAGTCGATTGTCTGATCAATAAGCCAATTACATGAAGTGAATTTATGGGGTGGAATCTGCTCTTCGCAGAAGTCGCGTAGTTCAGAAGTTGTTCCGGCGGGATGATCTTTGATCCACTGCTTCACGCTAGCTTTAAATCGATTCATATCCACCATTGAAAACCTCTTAAAAAATTATTCCAGCATAGTGCTAGATGTGCTAATCACATTTCAATGTGCTTACTCCATTGATCGGCAAATATTTCCTTGCTCTTTAATGCGAGGGCTTACTTTAACGACCGGGGACAACCATGATCAGCCCGATAACCCTCGATCTTCTCATTAACAAAGACAGCGTTTTGGAGATTAGCCAAGATCTGTTGGCAGACCCCTTCGCGTTCATGGGCGAAAAATATAAAAAATGGATGAAGGATTTCTTAGACCGCAAGGGAGCCGGAAAAGGCCCTGTCGTGCTTGGCAAGGTTTCCCCCCAGGCGCAAATCGAGGGCCCCGTCTTCGTGGAAGAAGGCGCAGAAGTCGGTCCCTTTTGCTTTATCCAGGGCCCCACCTATATAGGTGCAGGCGCAGAGGTGAGACACGGGGCTTTCCTGAGAGGACAATGCTACATCGGCGCAAAAGCCGTCGTCGGCCATGCCACCGAAGTGAAGAATTCCATCTTTTTTCCCAACGCCAAAGCCGCCCACTTCGCCTACGTCGGCGATTCCATCCTCGGCAACAACGTCAATCTCGGCGCCGGCACAAAACTCGCCAACGTCAAAGTCAATCACGGCTTAGTCAAAGTCAGACACCCCATCACCGACCAAGTCGTCGCCACCGGCCTCAAAAAGCTCGGCGCCATTGTCGGCGATTCCGCCCAAACCGGCTGCAACTCCGTCCTTTCCCCCGGCACCCTTCTCATGCCCAACACCGCTGTCTACCCCTGCTGCCACTTTCACGGGACACTTAAATCCGGAATATTCAGCGGCTCCTGAATTATTGGGCGTTCGACTGTCCCCTTAATTCCCTAATTATTGGGCGTTCGACTGTCCCCTTAATTCTCCTAATAATTGGGCGTTCGACTGTCCCCTTAATTCTCTTAATTCTCCTTAGATTCGTTGGCGTGAGCATAATGGGATGGTCCAGCCGCATTTGAAAAACCGGCTTCTATGAGCCATAGTTAATGAACTGCTTCTATTAACTAATTCAATGCGGAGGACCACATGCAAGTTTCTATTATCGGAATTGATT